>JAXMHQ010000017.1:0-105740 GCA_046346665.1 Verrucomicrobiota bacterium | reverse complement strand
CGGATGAACACGGATGAACACGGATCGGAACCAGAAATGACATTGAGGCGAATTACCTCGAGTTTTTCCAAAACGAATTAGCGACAATTCGCGTCAATTCGCGTCAAAGTGCCTTTCCCCATCCGTGTCCATCCGCGTCCATCCGTGGTTTCATTTAGCCATTTTTTCTATTGCTTTCGTGGCCCAGACCGCTATTTTTAGCCTCTTAATTCATTACTTTTGCCAACACCTTGAACGCCGATCTGACAAAAAAAGCCCTGGAGAAGGTTGGAAATCCCAACGTTCTGATCAACCTCGTCTCGCGCCGCGTTCGCCAGCTCAACTCCGGCGTCGGGGCCAGCAGCCGCCCGCTCATCAGCGAAGTCGGCAACCTCGGGGCCGCCGATACCGCCCTGCTCGAAATCATCGAGGATAAAATGGGCTTCGAAATGCCGGAGACCGTCGAGCTCGTCCGGCCCTCCAACAAAAAACGCGCCAAGAAGCACTAGCTTCCCGCGGTCCCATGGGCACGAAGGATATTGTGTCCAATTCGAAAGCTCGCCGGGATTACCACATCCTCGAGACCTTCGAAGCCGGAATCGTCCTGCACGGCACCGAAGTCAAAGCCCTCCGCGCCGGCAAAGGACAGATCAGCGACGCCTTCGCCCGCGTCGATGACCAGGAGGTCTGGCTCCATAATGCCCACATCGACGAATACGCCCAGGGCAACCGCCAGAACCACGCTCCCAAAGCCGTTCGGAAACTGCTCCTGCACAAATCCGAAATCCGGAAGTTGTTCGAACTCGCCTCCGTCAAAGGCAACGCCCTAGTCCCCCTCTCCTTCTACTGGAAAAACGGCAAAGTGAAAGTCTCCCTCGCCGTCGGCAAAGGCAAAGCCCAATACGATAAACGGGAAGATCTGAAGAAAAAAGAATCGGACCGCGAACTCAAACGCGCCACCATGCGGCGCGATCCCGACCGATAAAACGAAAAAAATCCGCAGATTTCACAGATTTCGCAGATAATCTGCGGCAATCGGCTTAATCTGCGGATAAATGTTTCTCAGGCCTTTGCGGCCGCCGCGTCCTTCTTCCAGGTGCGCTTCGGCGCCTTCACGACCATGCCCTTTTTCAGCGCGGCGGCGGTGACCTTGATGTAACGGACTTCGCCGCTCGGCATAACCGCTTTGACCCGCTGCAAATTGGGCAGAAAACGGCGCTTCGTGATGGCCGTCACGTGCGTGCCGATGCCGCCCTGCTTCTTCGGCTTGCCACTCCGCCAGATGATGCTGCCCTTTATCGGGCCCTTGCCAGTCAATTCACATCGCGCCATAAAATCAGTAATTAAGGAACGGGGAAATTACCAGCCGCCGGCACACTTGCAAGCGCTAATTTATCAGAACTCCAGGCTGAATCCCGCCTTGGCCCCCACATAAGCAAAGCTCGAAAACGGACTCACCAACCCCATCGTCGTCGTCGAAGGCAACCCAAGTCCACCCCCCGAAATCTCCCCGAAAAATTCCCAGCGCCGCCTGAACGTCGCACTCAACCCCAGCCCGGAATACAAATCCACCCCGTCCACACGGTCCATCTCCACCGGCCCCCATTCCGTCGGCATCGGCGTCTTGTAATCCCACGCCAGCCGCGCCCAGCTCAGCCCCGCCAAAAAATAAGGCCGCACCAGCCGCCCTGCGGCGCAAAAATATTGCTTCCCAAATAACCCGATCTCCCCAAACGCCGGCTGCGTCAACATCGAATCCGCCGAACTCCCCGGCCGCAACTGGCACGGACCAAACCCAAGAACCATCCCCACCACTCCGCACGGCCCCACCGTCACCTGCGGCGTGAAAGAAAATTCCACCAACCCCGCCAGGCTCCCGCCGATCGCCCGACGATATTGCGCATCCAACCCCATCAAACCGGCGATTTCATCGGGCCCTCCAGCCGGCGCCGCTGCCGCCTTCGCCGCAGACGCCGCAGGCCGCGGCAACGGACTCGGAGGCGCCGTGTTGGTCAGCGAAATCGCCGTCAGCCCCGCAAAAAAACTGCCTCCCCCCGCAGGCGCCGAAACCGCCGGACTCCGCTCCGCCATCGTCCGAGCAGGCTGCCCCTCCCCGGCCGCGCCCCGCGGAACACCCTGCCCCCAAACCACCGCTCCACAAGCCATCCAAATCAGGCAAATTGGAAAAAAGAAAAGAAGATACCTCCCGCGCCGCCTCAAGGACGCGCCGGATCCCAAGTTCAAGCTCATGGTCAGGTACATGCGCTGACTTCCTTGAACAGACCACAGAAGCGCGAGGTTTATTCAAAAAATTATTCGAACTGCTGCCCGGAACCCGCCCTCCAGATGGGGCGAGACTCCGTCGAGCCCTCGAAAAGGCTGGAGTAATGGAGCATTGGAGTTCTGGAGTATTGAAAAGGTCGCCGAGGGACCGTGTCTTCCACCACTCCACAACTCCAGGACTCCACCACCCCATTCCTGATCAGGGCTCGACGGAATCTCGCCCCACCGGGCGGGTCAACGGCGGCACTTCAGGACATAGGCCGGCGGCAGATTGCGCCAGACGGTGGATGTGGTTTCGATGGAGACGAACCGGCGCCTGAGTTCGCGCCGGAAACGCAGGGCGGTGGGAAGGAGAAACGCGTGCGAATAGGCAAAAGCCACAAACTGGCCGCCATGCAGCAGGGATTCCATCACCGCCTCCAGCATCCGGTCCTGCACCTTCGGCGTCATCGTGCTCCAGGGCAGGCCGCTTACCACGCACTCCACTTTCCTGCCCCCCAAGTGTTTCGGCAGGTCCTCCGCCGAGCCGTGAATAATCTCCAGCCGCGGAAACCGCTGGCGCAGAATTTCCACATGCGCCTCGCTGATTTCCACCCCGATCAGCCGCCCCTGGCTGTGCAGCCGCTGCAGCAGAAATTCCGTGAATGACCCCGTCCCCGGTCCCAGCTCGACAATCGTCATCCCTGGCGTCATGTCGCAACTGTCCGCCATCACCTTCGCCAGCGCCCGGGAACTCGGACACAAAGCACCCACCTTGAACGGTTCCCGCACAAATTCAGTGACAAATCGCAATGACATCTGTTGCTTGCCAACGCCGCCGCCGGTCCGGGACGACGAGTGCGGGGTCGATGCGGATGGGGGACGCGCGGGGCCTTGACGAATAGGGTCAGCAGGCGTCATTGGAACAAAAGTCTAGGCGTTAACTCCAGGTTCGACAACTTCTTTCATCCAGGTTGAAACAGCGTCCCCACCCTGCCCCGAATCCTGCGTTCTCACCCTCGTCCTCCCGCCATTCAACAGAACCTTGCAGTCTGCACCAAAGGACCATCTCTGCAAAAAAAAGCGGAACCCGGTCACCCGGATTCCGCCTGAAATACCGCTGGGGGGATTAGTAGCGATTCCGACCGCCACCGCCACCGCCACCGCCGCGGAACTCGCGGCGAGGACCGCCACCGCCGCCGGGGCGCTCTTCGCGCGGACGCGCGATGTTCACCGTCAGGGCGCGGCCATCCAGTTCCTTCCCATTCATGCCTTCAATGGCCTTCTGGGCTTCTTCGGGGCTGCTCATCGTAACAAAACCAAAACCCCGCGGACGATTCGTCGTGCGATCGACCATCAGGTTGGCTTCGGTGACCGTGCCAAACGCGGCAAACGCGTCGTGCAAGTCGTTTTCAGTGGTGTTGAAGGAAAGATTTCCTACAAACAGTTTATTGCTCATATGATGTTTTACTGTCCGACTGACCGCTACTTTCTAGAGACTGTTCCCGAACCGTCGGGTCGAAAATCATCATCTGAACCATGTTCACTATGACTGATTTACCTCGCCATTGAAAGAGACAAGCTGTCTATTGGACCCGCCTATTTTCCCCATTTTTCTATCAATAGCAACATTAATCTTTAAAAAAATGACGGGCGGTGGATCGTTAGGATATCAACACAATTACCTAATATCCAATGCTTTGCGATACAGTATCCCAGCGCTCCGCTCCCAGGCCGCCGCTCCCCGGGAATTCATTCTGGCAGCATTATCCCACTTCCGCCATCCTCCCCGCGATGACCAATCCCGCGGCTCCCGCACCCGATGCGCCCCACCGTCGGCGCCCCCGCTACCCCGGACGCAACCCCCGGCAGTTCGACCTCAAATACAAGGAAATCGAAGGCCGCCCCGATACACTCGCCAAAGTCATCGCCTCCGGCAAAACCCCCGCCGGCACCCACCGCCCCATCATGGTCCGCGAAATCCTCGATTTCCTTTCGCCCCAACCAGGCGACATCGCCGTGGATTGCACCCTGGGCTTCGGCGGCCATACCCGCGAAATCCTCGCCAGAATCCAACCGGGCGGCCGGCTGCTCGCGCTCGACGCGGATCCGATCGAACTGCCCCGGACCGAGGCGCGCCTGCGCGAGGCGGGGTTCGGCCCCGAAACACTCCAGGTCTGCCGCAGCAACTTCGCCGGGCTGCCCCGCGCGCTCGCCCAAACCGGGTGGCCGATGCCTAACGTAATACTGGCTGATCTTGGCATCTCCTCCATGCAGCTCGACAACCCGGCCCGCGGCTTCTCAACAAAGGAAACCGGCCCGCTCGACATGCGCATGAATCCCCGCCGCGGCATCACCGCCTCGGAGTTCCTGGCCCGAACCTCCGCAGACACCCTGTCCGCACTGCTCCGCGAAAACTCCGACGAACCGTTCGCGGACCTCCTGGGACCCTCCCTCGCCGGCCGGCAATTCGCCACCACCACCGACCTCGCCCTCGCCGTCCGCAACGCCCTGCCCTCCCTCAAACCCGACGACCTCTCCCTCACCACCCGGCGCGTCTTCCAGGCCGTCCGCATCCATATCAACGACGAATTCTCCGCGCTCGACACCCTCCTCCGCTGCCTGCCGGATTGCCTCGCGCCCGGCGGACGCGCCGCCATTCTCACCTTTCATTCAGGCGAGGATCGGCGCGTGAAAAAAGCCTTCGCCGCCGCCGCCCGCGCCGGCCTCCTGGAATGCAACGACGATCTCCTCCGGCCCGGCCCCGAGGAGCGCCGCAACAACCCCCGCTCCACCTCCGCCAAGCTGCGCTGCGCCCGCAAACCACCCGCCTGATCCAGCCCCGGCCGTCAATGCTTCCCCGGCTCCGCCGCCGCGCCCGCCCGGCCGCCCGCATCCCACTGCCAGCGATCCTTCGGATCCAGCAGCTTCGACGGCCCCTTGCCCTGCAGCCACTCCCGCGCCGCCGCATCGTCCCGCAGGCACGCATCCCAAAACGCCGTCGACAACGCCAGGATCACACGATGATGATTCGGATCCCGCCGCTCATGGTCCCCCGGCAACGGCCGGTCCGTGAACACCGAATGCTCCGCCCCAAACAACACCAGCTCGTACTTCTCCCCTTTCAAATACGGATACACCTCCAGCCGCGACGCCGCCGTCTCATGCCCGATCGGCGCCACGTCCTCCGTCCCCGTCATCAGCATCCACGGTATCTCAACCGCGTGAAACGCCGCCTCAGGCCGGCCCGCCTTCGGCACACTCGGGCTGAACACCATCGCCGCCCGGATCCGGTGATCCGTGAACCGCTGCCGCGCAAGTCCAAAACTCTCCCCCGACACCGCCTCCGTCGTCACCGCCCCAAACGAATGACCCGACATCCCAAGACGGTTCATGTCCAATCGGCCTATCAACGGGTTGCCGGCGGTCCGATTCCACACCGCCAGGCCGGTGATCACCGCCTGCACATCCTGGACGCGCAGGAGAAAATTCGACGCGGAAGCCGCCCGCTCCATCGCCGCCATCCGCTCCGCAGGCGGAATGTTTTTCCAAACCGATTCGTCGCTGCCCGGATGCTGCAGAAACACCGCCACATACCCCCGCGCCGCCCAGTGCCTGCCCAAAAACGAACTGCCTTCCCGCGATCCACCCAGCCCATGACTGAACAACACCACCGGCCCAGGCGCCGGGTTCGTCGGCAAATACACCCGCAGCGGTATGTCCCGCAATCGGTTCGTGTCCCGCAACGTCATGTCCACCCCTTCCGGCAACACCGCCGCAACCGCCAGCGGATCATACCCCGCCCGCGCCGGAAGCACGGCCAAAACCAATCCGCCCATCACCAACCACACACGAAGAGCCCCATTCAGGATCAACAGTCGCATCACTCAAATTTAGCCGGAGGACTCGAGCGGCGCGAGGAGGATGAATGGATTCTTGGATTTCTGGATTGATGGATAAATGGATAACCGCGCCAAGCGCGCCACGCGAATCCACCCGATCCAAGAATCCAATTATCCAACAATCCGCTCCCATCCCCTTCGGCCATTTGCGCCTTCCCCTCAACTACGGACATCCCTCCGCGAATATTCGCGTTTGAAAACCGTCCAATGTCTGGAAGGTTGAGACGTTATGAAACGGGCGCTTTGGATTTTTGGAATTGGGGCCGTGCTGGCAGCCGCCTCCCGAACCCACGCGGTCGAACGCAAGCTCTATTGGCACGACAATCAGTGGCAATCCTACTCCGACGGAGCCTGGACTCCCTGCCTGCCCGTTGCCCAAAGCCCCGCCGCTTCCTGCCAGCAACCTTACATCATCGGACAACCCACCGTGTTCGTCGGCCAGCCAACTGTTTTTATCGGCCAACCCACGATCGGCATCGGCCAACCCACAGTTGGAATAGGTCAACCCACGATCGGAATCGGACAGCCCACGGTGGGCATCGGCCAGCCGACGATAGGAATCGGCCGACCCACGGTGGGAATCGGCCAGCCCATGGGTACGCGGCGCGAGAATGAGTGGCTGAACCGGGAAAGCACAAGAGCCGCCTGGGCGGAGTCCCGCGCAGCACGCACGCCGCACGTCCATCCCCCGCCGGCCGTTCCCCCGCAACCCATCCGCGGCACGCCCGGAATGATCCTGCGCTCCGGACCCCTGAATCGTTAATTCCGGTGAGGACGAGTTCTGCGGGCCGCCTTTCCTCAGGCGGACTTCAACCGCCCCCCGTCCCCGCCATCGCGCGACAGGTCGGACCGCCGCTGGCGTGACACCGGGCCACCTTGAGTTCAGCTCTTCGGCGGCCAGTCCACGCCCGCCAGTTCCGGCGGCAACTGGGTCGGGTCCACCGGGTAAATCAGCGACAGATCCATTTTGGATTTTGACCCCTGCAAAAATTCCAACTCCTCCGGCGCCCCCACGATCAGCCAGAGCACCTCGCTGTCGGTGTCGTTGAACACCTGCCGCAGTTCGCCCGGCCCCACCAGCACGCCTCCGTACTTCGGAACGGTCAACGTCTCGCCGCCGACGCGCATCCGGCCCGTGCCTTCCAGCACAAAATAAAACTCCTCCTGCCGGAGGTGCTTGTGCAGCGTGTTGGCGCTCCCGGGCGGCAGCCGCCACAACCGCGCACCGAGATTCTCGCTGCCGGTGCGCTCCAGGTAGTCGGCATTCGGAATCTTCATCAGATTCGAAGGCCGCCAATGCAAGTCGCCCGGCGTGATCAGATGATAACCGTGAATGGCTCCCATAGCGTCACTCCTGGCCCGGCTTCAATCGTCCTTCGTCCAGGTCGATGAACTCGAACATGGTGTGCACGGTTCCGGGCGGCAGCCCAATTTCAGCAAGGCGCTCGTTGAGCCGCTCGGTTCCGGAATCCCGCCAGCCGCGTTTTGTCATGAACGCATTCCAGACTTCAATCTCGTCCTCGCCCGGCCGGCGGCCGTGCTGGAACGCCCACTCGAGCAATTCGCCGTCGCTCTTGCCGCCCTTCAGCGTCTCCGCCTCCAGCGCCGCGTAATCCACCTGGAGAAACCGGCAGCAGCGCGCATCGAAACTGGTCCTGCTCTTCAGGCCGCGCGCCGCCTCCCAGGCCGGCGGGAGTTTTCCCGCCGCCGCCAGCCGCATCTTGTCCAGCATTCGGCCGAAATAAACGACGCCGTTGACGAGATCGTGCGGGCTGCGCAGCCCCGGAATGAGAGTCGGATAAGCGGATGACATGCGGGAATAAATCACGAACCGGCCCGGTTCGCAACTCAACCCCCGCACAATCGATGGCGATCAGCCTCGGGGCCGGGTCTCAACGACAAATTTCCCAAGCGCATCCAGGCACCGGTTCCAGCCTTCGTTGTGACCGTCGCGGCTTTCGACCGATCCGAAACGTTCGTGTGTCAGCTTGAGTTCCGTCCGTTTGCCGAGCGACTTCAATTCCACCGTGACGAGCATCTCGGGCGGTTCGACTTCGCCAAACTCGGAGCCGCTGCCGTCCTTCTCGAATTCCCAGGTGAACACCAGCCGCTCCGGCGGATTCACCTCGCGGTAAACCCCGACCGTCGTGAAGTATTCGCCATCGGGACGCCGCACCTGCAGCCGATACTTGCCGCCAACCCGGGCGTCGACCCGGACCGATTCCAGCGTCGACCCGCCGCACGCGGCGGCGCCAAACCATTGCGCAAACTGTTTCGGATCCGTCCACGCCTGGAACACAAGTTCCCGGGGCGCGTCAAAGACACGGGTGAGTTGGAGTGTGATGTTGTTGCCCTGGATGGTTGCTATGCTGCTCATTTCTAGTCCTTTTTTTGAATTTGTTTTAGATACTCGTCCAAACGGTCAAAGTTCGCCTCCCAGAAACGCCGGTATTCCTCGATCCACGCCTGCGCCGCCCGCATCGGCCCCGCCTCCAGTTTCAACCGGTGCACCCGCCCATCCCGCCGCCGCCGCACCAGCCCCGCCTGCTCCAGCACCCGCAAATGCTTCGAAACCGCCGGCAGCGACATCCGATGCGGCCGCGCCAGGTCCGTCACACACCGGTCGCCCTCCGCCAGGTGCTCCAGGATCCGGCGCCGCGTCGGATCCGACAACGCCCCAAAAGTCCGATTCAACGACTCCGACGAACATTTAACCATATGGTTAAGTATTAAACCATGATTAGAATTGTGCAAGGCTTATTTTAGAAAACCTTTAGCCTCGGATGAAAACGGCTTCACACGCAGGGGCAAGGAGGCTCAAGCACCACCAGTGCACCAGTCGCGCAGGATCCTTTCACGATTATAGGACTGACCCCTTGCGCGAAGGGGTCAGTCCTATAATCGTGAATAGGTTGGCGGGAGCGGGGGTCGGAAAGCTGGATTCCGCAGCCATTCGCTTTAATTTGCGTCAAAGTCTCCGCTCAGATCCGCAGCGACGCCCGGAACCCGCGCGCGGCGTAATAGGACTGCGCCCCGTTGTGCCCGACGAACACCCGGCCATACCGGCGGTCGCAATAAAGCGCGCCCCTCAGCTTGCGAATCTCCGCCGGCGTCCGGATCCAGCTCGAGGTTTTCAGATCGAACTGCCCCAGCTTTTGCAGCTCGAAATATTCTCCCTCGCTCAACAGTTCCACCCCCATCTCGGCCGCCATGTCCATCGCCGTCGTTTTCGGCCGCGCCTCCTTCCGGGATTCCCATCCCTCGCGATCATAACAAACACTGACCCGGCCCTTCGGCGTTTCCAGGGAGCAATCCCAGAAAGTGATTTCCCCCGTCTTCGGGTCCTCCGCCACCACATCCGGCTCGCCGCCCGTGCGCTCCATTTCGTTCAACGACCAAAGTTTCTCCGGCCGGGCCTCCAACCGCGCCTGCACCCGGTCCCAATCCAGGCCCTTGTGCCGGGCCTTATTCTTCTCAAACCGGGACTTCAACAACGCCAGCAAAGCCGCCTGCTCTTTCGACGGCAAAACTCTTTTCTTCTCCCGGCTCATCGGCTCGATTGGCTTACGCCTCCTAAGCCTTGGAATAGACCTCGGCGCCTTTCTGGACAAACTCCTTGGACTTCTCCTCCATCCCGCGCTTCAACGCCTCTTCGCCGCTCATCCCCTGCTCCTCCGCGTATTTGCGCACGTCCTCCGTGATCTTCATGGAACAGAAATGCGGGCCGCACATGGAACAGAAATGGGCCGTCTTCGCGCCGTCCTGCGGCAGGGTCGCGTCGTGAAATTCCCGCGCCGTCACCGGGTCGAGACTCAAATTGAACTGGTCCTCCCAGCGGAATTCGAACCGCGCCTTGCTCAGGGCGTTGTCGCGAAGCTGCGCGCCGGGATGCCCCTTCGCCAAATCCGCGGCGTGCGCGGCGATTTTGTACGCGATCACCCCGTCCTTCACGTCCTTCTTGTTCGGCAACCCCAGGTGCTCCTTCGGCGTCACGTAACACAACATCGCACAGCCATACCACCCGATCATCGCCGCCCCGATGCCGCTGGTGAAATGATCGTAGCCCGGCGCAATGTCCGTCGTCAGCGGACCAAGCGTGTAGAACGGCGCCTCGTGGCACCACTCGAGCTGCTTGTGCATGTTCTCCTCGATCATGTGCATCGGCACATGACCCGGCCCCTCGTTCATCACCTGCACGCCTTTCGCCCACGCGCGCTCGGTGAGTTCGCCCTGCACTTTCAATTCCGCAAATTGCGCCTCGTCGTTCGCGTCGGCCACCGATCCCGGACGCAGCCCGTCCCCGATGCTGAAACTCACGTCGTAAGCCGCAAGGATGTCGCAGATGTCGTCCCAATGCGTGTAAAGGAAGTTCTCCTGGTGATGCGCCAGGCACCATTTCGCCAGGATGCTGCCACCCCGCGACACAATGCCCGTCATGCGCCGCGCCGTCAGCGGCACGAATCGCAGCAGCACCCCCGCGTGGATCGTAAAGTAATCCACCCCCTGCTCCGCTTGCTCGATCAGCGTGTCCCGGAAAATCTCCCACGTCAGTTCCTCCGCCCGCCCGCCCACCTTCTCCAGCGCCTGGTAAATCGGGACCGTGCCGATCGGCACCGGCGAATTGCGCAGGATCCACTCGCGCGTCGCGTGGATGTTCTTGCCGGTCGAAAGATCCATCACCGTGTCCGCCCCCCACTTGGTCGCCCACCGCATCTTTTCCACTTCCTCCTCGATGCTCGACGCGACGGCGCTGTTGCCGATGTTCGCGTTGATCTTCACCAGGAAATTGCGGCCGATGATCATCGGCTCGAGTTCCGGATGGTTGATGTTCGACGGAATGATCGCCCGGCCGGCGGCAATTTCGGATCGCACAAACTCCGGCGTGATCTCGGCGGGAATCCGCTGCGGAAACCGTCGAAACACCTGGGGAGTTAAATCGTTGAATGGCTGAATCGTTGAATCGTGCGCCGGAGTGCCGGAGCCGGCGTGTTGTTTGTTGATTTCATTTCGGGCAAGATCGCGCGCGAGATCCGACACGATGGCGCGTCCCATGTTTTCGCGCAACGCGATGAATTCCATCTCCGGCGTGATGATCCCGGCGCGGGCGTAAGCAAGCTGCGTCACCACGTGGCCCGGCTTCGCCCGCAGCGGCTTCCGCCGCGGGGCCGTCAGACCCTCCAGCCGGAACGACGTCTCGTCCTGCCGCCGCGCGCGGTCGATGCCGCGATGTTTCTCGGAAAGATACCCGTCATCCACCGGCTGCACCGGCCGTCCGGAGTATTCCTCCACGTCGCCCCGGGCGCGGATCCATTCGGCGCGCAAAGCAGGAAGCCCCCGCTCCACCGAGCCCCGAAACTCCGGGTCACCCCACGGGCCCGAACAGTCGTAAACCCGCACCGGCTTGTTCGGAACCGGGTCGCCCGACGAAGCCGGGCTGGGGCTGAGTTGGATTTCCCGCATGGGCACTCGAACGGACGCATGCTGCCGCCCGGCCACATAGACTCGGCGGCTGGCCGGAAGCTGCTCAGAACTGTGTCCGCCCTGGGCGGACCCGAAGGAATCTTGCGATGCAATCATAATCACCTGTTTCCGTTCAGGGCAGGACCGGGAACCGGGATCGAGGCAAGCGGTGGCGTATGGGGGCGAATTCGTGCCCGCGCGATGCGTCCCTTCGCCAGCATTACCTGGATCAGGTTCAACGGGTCCGCCACGCTCCCGCGCGGCACTCTCAGCCTTCGAACCGGCCCACGCCGGCCCCGGTTGGCTCCCCTGTGAATGAAATCACAGTAAGTTCCCGCCCCCCACCGGTCAAGCCATCCCACAAAGGGGTCGGTCCTATAATTTTGAATCCCAGCCGGTGTGGCACAGGAATTCACAATTATAGGACCGACCCCTTGGGCTGGACGGGCTGCTTCAACCCAGGCGCATTGATCCGGGCTTGCACCATCCGAGGCTTCAAAACCCAAACTTCTGCAAGAAATTGGCTTGACTTTTTTTGCCTCATAAAGCGTAATCGGAGGTGATCAGACTGTCGAACCCGAAGACCCTATGAAAGCTCAGAAGTACCGCACCAACGGGGCGTCGTATGCCACAGGCATCCTTTGGGTGTCGACCCTGATGATCGGCATTGCGGCAAACGCCCAGACGTTGAACGATCAGAATTCAACTTTCACCTACAACACTGCCAGCGGGGCGGTGGGCTGGACGGTGGACGGGGTGAACCAGCTTGCCGACCAGTCGTTTTATTACCGGATTGGATCCAGCGGTCCCGAGTATAACATCACGACGATCAGCGGCAGCCCAACGATTTCCAATCCCGATTCGCGCCACCTGCAAGTCACCTACCAGAATTCCAGCCTCATGGTGGATGTGCTCTACGTTCTGACGGGCAATGCGACTGGGTCGGGCAACTCCGGTGTTGGCGCGACCATCACGGTGAAAAACCTGGGTAACACCGCGATGGACATGCATTTCTTCCAGTACACCGACTTTGACCTCACCGGGATCACGGGTGGTCAAACCGGGGTATTCGGCCAATCCGGCGGCCGTTGGAACCGCTGGACCCAAAATCTCGGCACACTTTCCGCCACCGACACATTCAGCTCCCCGTCTTTCCTGCCTTCACTGGTGGAAGCCGGTTATTACAACTCCACTTTGGCTAGTCTTACGGATGGCAATCCGACCACCTTGAACGGCACGTCTTCCATTTCGATCCCGGGCGATGTCACCGCCGCGATCCAGTGGAACGCGATGTTCTCGGCTTATGGGGCAGGATCGGACACGCTGGGCATCAGCGAAACGATGAGCCTGCGCGTCCCGGAGCCCACCACCCTTTCGCTCGCAGGCCTCGGCCTGCTGCTGGCCCTGCGCCGCTCGCGCCGTTAATCCCGGGCAGAACTCGATTCAACCCCCTGGCCTCAGGGGGTTGGTTTTTCTACCCGTCCAATTCAAGAGTAACCAACAGTCGCCAACCCTTCTTGTCACCTTCAGAGCAAAGTTTGTCCAAAAATACCTTGACTTCGTCACTGCTTTGCAGCTAAAAGAACGGCGTCCGCCAGAAGTTTAATCAGAACGAACCAACTCTGCTTGTTTATGAAGCTCTTTCCTTCCGTTTATTCATTGAAATCCATTGCAGGCTGCGCCCTGCTGGCGGCGTGCTGCGCCCCCTCTGTCCAGGCCCAGGTGACCCCCGTCACCCTGACCAGCGGAACGAGCACGGCCATGGTGGATGTCGACAGCAGCCTTGGCATGTATCATTGGGATGTGAGCGGGCAGAATCAGCTCAACCGCCAGTGGTTCTATTACCAGGTCAACGGCAGCGGCCCGAGCCCGGTCAATGCGATCAGTGCCGCGAACTGGAGCCAGCCCACCGCGAACTCGCTGAACACCGTCTATAACAACGGCCTCTACAACGTCAGCATTGGCTACACCCTGATCGGACAAAGCGCCGGCCTCGCGGATATCAACGAGGATATCTCCATTCAAAACACCTCCGGCGGCACCCTGACGTTCACGTTCTTCCAATACTCCGATTTCAACCTGGGCGGCACCCCCGGCGGCGACACGGTCACGATGGACAACTACGACGCCTTCCAGCAGAAAGGCACCACGGCGATCGTCGAAGGCATCATTGACCCTGCGGCGGATCATTTCGAAGCCAACACAATCGGCGGACCCGGCTCGACGCTCGCCCGCCTCAACGGTGTCAGCCCGGTGGCACTTCTCGATTTCACCTCGGCCAGCGGCGACGTGAGCTGGGCTTACGAGTGGGATCTGACCCTTGAGAACGGCCAGACAGCGCTGATCCTCAAGGACAAGGCGCTCTCGGTCCAGTTGATCCCCGAACCTTCCAGCCTCGCCATCGCAGGCGTCGGCCTGGCTGCCTGGGCCATTCGGCGCCGCTCCGCGCGCGCCTGATCCTATTTTCGGCTGTTCAACCGGCCGAATTTCTGATTCACTTCCAGCCGGGGCCGGTCATGTGACCGGCCCTTGTTTTGATCGGCACACGGTCAGCGCATGCAACTGTTGACCCCAGCGCGCGGCAGGCTCGCCTCCGCGATTTCCGGCATCTGAACATGCCCGTCTTGCCGCATCACCCCCTGCCCGCCGCCCTGGCACTCGCTTCGGCTATCGCCCTGCATTGCCATGCCGGCGACAGCGGCCTGAACGTCCTGCTCGTCGTCAACCAGTTCAGCTCCAATTCCTGCGAACTCGGAAATTACTACGCCGAAAGCCGCCAGCTCCCGCCCGATAATATTCTCCGCATCCCCTGGGCCGGCGGAAACACCTCCTGGTCCGGCAACGATTTCCAATCCTCCCTGCTCACCCCCATCACCAATTACCTCGCCACAACCGGCCTCGGATCCCAAATCCATTGCGTGGTCCTGTCGATGGACATCCCTTACCAGACCGCCTGGGGGACCAACCTCAACAGCACCACATCGGCGCTGTTCTATGGATTGAAAGGCGCGCCCGGTTCGGACCCGGGCGTCACCAACAGCTACGCCGGAAGCGAAACGGCCTTCGCCTCGGCGCCCCCCGCCAGCGCCACGGGGCCGTCCTTCCTCGCCACCATGCTCACGGCGGATTCGCTGCAGGAAGCCAGGAGACTCGTGGACCAGGGGGTTGCCGGCGACAACACCTTTCCCGTCGCGCCCGGAATTCTCGCAAAAACCTCCGACCCGAATCGCAACATCCGCTATCCCTATTTCGACAATGCCATCCTGAACGTTTCCGTGCTCGGCGCCTCTGCGTTGATCCGAACCAACACCGACACGTTCCCGGCCTGGTCCGGCTGTCCCGGCTACCAAACCGGCCTCGCCCAATACACCCTGCCCCCCGGCTCCTTCCTTCCGGGTTCCATCGGCGACAACGTGACCTCGTTTGGCGGCCTGCTCTTCATGCCGAATTCCCAGACCAACCTGCTCGAATTCATCGCCGCCGGAGCCGCCGGCAGTTACGGCACCGTGGCCGAACCCGGCACCGATCCCCAAAAGTTTCCCGATCCCCAGGTCTATTTCTACCAGGCGCGCGGATTCAGCCTTGCCGAATCGTATTATCAATCAATCAACGTTCCCTGCCTCGGACTCATCGTCGCAGAACCGCTCTCCGCACCGTTCCGGCAGACCGCCACCGCCTGGTGCGACACCCCGGCAACCAATACCGTTCTCAGCGGCACCGCCACGCTCTGCTTCAGCTTCCAGGGCGCGCCCGGCAACCACCCCCTTCAGCAGGTCGACCTGTTCATTGACGGCCACTATTTCTCCACCCTCACCAACCTCGCGCCCGCCCCCGGAAACACGGTGGACATCCTCCTGAATGGATACCCGGTCCATTACACCGTTTCCACCAACACCACCCTCGCCGCCATCGCCTCGGACCTGGCGGGGCTCATCAACACCCCCGAAATCACCAACGCCACCCGCGTGAGCGCCCAGGCCCACGGCGATCGCGTCGAATTGCAGGCCATGACCGCCAACCCGTTCTCCGTCCCCTTCTACATTCCGCTTCCAACCGGCACGGAGCCCGTCGCCGCCAGCCTGCCCGATACCGTGCCCCCGCAGTTCAGCACCGCCGGCCCCGGCGCGGATGGCGTCGCCGCCGTCCAGCTCGCCGTGCCCGGCTCGATGCCTTACATCATTGAAGCATCCAGCAACCTGGTCGACTGGACCATCCTGGCCACCAACACCCTGCCGGGCTTGCACCGGATCGACGACCCCGGATCGGCGGGCTGCCCCGCCCGGTTTTACCGCCTGCACTGGCCCGATCCCGCCCAGCCGCCCGGCCTCTCCGCGCCGGCACCGGGCGCGAACGGCGCCTTCCAGTTCCATGTCGACAGCGTCCCCGGCGTCGCCACCGCCGTGCTCGCATCCACCAACCTGGTCGATTGGTTCGGATTGACCACCAACACCGCGGGCGGCCCGTTCGATGTCAGCGATCCCTCCGCCGTCGTCGTCGCCGCCCAGTATTATTGCGCCACGCAACTGCAGCCCGCCGCGCCTTCTTCCTCGATGCTCAGCACCTCGGCCGGAACACGCCTCGTGCGCGTGGATGGTGCAACCCGGCCCTACATGGTTTCCGCGACGAACCAGGACGGCGCCACACCGCTGTCCACCAATTATGCCGTCGGCATTCTGCAGGCGGGGGCGCTGTCGGGCGCCGGCACTGCGCCCAAGGCAACCACCTTCGCCACCGCGGCCCAACCGGCATTCGTTTCGTCTCAGGCCTGCGGTCTCCGGCAATACTCGGTCATGGCGGGCACCGCGGCCGCAGGAGCCTACCTCCAATTCACCGTCGCCAAAACCAACGGCCAGCAGGTCATCGTCGCCGTCACCAACCTCGTCAACGGCACCGCCGCCTCCGACCTGGCTGCCCAGTTCTATAACCTCCTCAATACCACCCCCGCTCTCCAGGGCCCGGACGGCATCGTCGCCCAGGATTTCTTGGTCAATTTTGCCGGAGTCGCCACTTTCAACGTCTATGCCCGCTCCGGTGGCTACCCCGCCGCCGGAATCCGGATCACTCCCAAAAAATCCGGGGTCTACATTCTGCCCTCAACCGCGTCCACCCTCACCCAGAACCTGTCCGACCTGCAGCCCAGAAACCATGTCTACATCACCGCCGGATCGCCCAAACTGACGGTCAACGCTGACCTGGACACGACCGCCCTGCCGGACGGCTACCACGAACTGGTGGCCGTCGCCTACGAAGGCAGTTCCGTCCGCACACAGACCCGCGTCACCCTCCCTGTACAGATCCAAAACACCCCCCTCACCGCCACGCTCTCCCTGCTCGATGTCCCCGATCCCGCACCCGTCTCCGGCAGCTACCACGTCGCCATCGACGCCGGCACCAATCCGGTCAGCCAGATCACCCTGTTCACCACCGGCGGCCCCTTTGCCACGACAAATGCCTCGTCCACCGCCGTGTTCCAAATCGACGGCACCAATCTCTGGGCCGGTCTGCACCCCCTCTACGCGATCGTCCAATCCGCCGACGGCTCCCGCTACCGCACCGCCCCCGCCTGGATCCGGCTGGTCAACAGCCCGTAACTCCCGAAACCGCCCCTGCAACCTTTTTGTTGCAGGTGCAACATAAAGGTTGGAGGCTTGTTTGCAGCCATGCGAAAAATCGCCGCCGGATTTCACTGGCTTTTGATTTCGCCTGTGGTATTCAACGTTCAGGACCTTGCTAACCCTATGAAAAAATTAATTCGATCCGTGGTCGCCGCCTCACTGTGTCTCGGCCTGCTTCCCGCCGCGTTTGCCCAGATGGGCGGCCCCGGCGCCGGCGGCCCTCACTTCGGCGGCAGCATGGCGAAACTGTTCGGTGACAATTCAAGCTTCAGCGGCACCATGGAAATCCAGGTGCCCATCGGCGACAAGAGCATGACCATGCCCGGCAAGATGTATTTCGACCAGGGCAAGTCCCGGTTTGAAATGGACATCACCCAGGCCACGGGCAGCGCCCTCCCGCCCGGCGCCGGCGCCCAGCTCAAATCCATGGGCATGGCCACCGTCATCGCCCTCTCCATCCAGGACAAAAAACTGGCCTACATCATCTACCCCGACCTCAAGGCCTACGCCGAAATGCCCATGCCGAATCCCGAGGACGCCAAACCCGCGTCGGATTTCAAAATCGAGGCCACCGAGCTCGGCAAGGAAACCGTTGACGGCCACGCCTGCGTGAAAGAGAAAGCCGTGGTGACCGACGACAAGGGCACGGCGCACGATTACATCATCTGGAGGGCGACGGATCAGAAGGGTTTTCCTGTCAAAATTGAGACGACCGAACGCGGCCAGACGATCACCATGATGTTCAAGAACGTCTCCCTCACCAAGCCGGACGCCGCCTTGTTCCAGCCTCCCGCCGGTTTCAAGAAATACACCGACATGCAAACCATGATGCAGGAGGAAATGATGAAACGCATGGGCGGCGGCCCGGGCGCTCCTCCTCCTGCCAAGACCCCGTAGCCGCCCGGCGGCCCGGTTCCCTTTGCACCCCGCCCGCGAATCGCAGGCGGGGTTTTTTGTTCCCGTAAAGAAAAACCGGTTCCGGCCGATAACACGTGGTATGACGATTTCAGGGCAAAGCGGCGTTTCACTTCTGGACAGCGTTCTGGCCACCCAAAACACTCGCGTCACCATGGGCGTGGATTTGCTGAAAAAGGCCGAAGACGTTCAAAAACAGCAAGCTGCGGAAATCGTCCAAATGCTCGAGCAAACCGGTCCCCAGGCCGCCGCAGCCGGCCGGCTGGATACCTACGCCTAGCCGGTCAGCCGCCGTTGCGCGGTTTTCCTCCAAGCCGGCCCCCGCCGGCCCGGCGCAGACTTTCCGTGGCACTGGTTTTGCAGACAGCGGGCCGTCACCGTGAGAATTCAACAGTTCAAGTGGACCCAATCAGGCTGGGCGCCTCCCCTGCCGGGCTCCCGCGATTCCAAAGTTCAGCTCGTCCTGGTCTTCGGTTCGGGCAGTGCGCTCCAGGCCCCCGGCGGCCTCAAATGCCTCCGCGCCACCTGGCCCGGTGCCGTCCTTTTCGGATGCTCCACCGCGGGCGAGATCGTCGAAACCCAGGTCGGCGACGAGACGCTTTCGGTCACGGCCATTGCTTTCGATCACACGCGCGTTCATGCCGCCCGGTTTCAACTGGGCGAACCGGCGGACAGTTTTGAAGCGGGCCAAAAACTGGCGGCGCAGTTTCCAGCCGCACTGCCCGCCGACGGAGCCGAACCGGATCCGCTCTGCCATGTGCTGGTGCTTTCGGATGGATTGAAAGTGAACGGCAGCGATCTCGTGCGCGGGCTTGCGCACGGCCTGCCCCCGACGGTCACGCTCAGCGGCGGGCTGGCCGGCGACGGCCGACGGTTCCAGGAAACCTCCGTCGTCCTCGACGGCTCCCCGCAAAACGGCATGCTCGCCGCCATCGGCCTTTACAGCCGCCAGCTCCGCGCCGGATGCGGTTCCACCGGCGGGTGGGATCCGTTCGGACCGGAACGCCTGATCACCCGCTCCAGCGGGAACGTGCTTTACGAACTCGATTCCCAATCCGCCCTCGGCCTCTACAAACGCTATCTCGGCTCGCATGCCTCGGGGCTGCCCGCTTCCGGCCTCCTATTCCCCCTGAGCCTCCGCAGCCGCGCCGCCGAAACACCCGTCGTCCGCACCATTCTCTCCATCTCCGAACAGGACCAGAGCCTGACGTTCGCCGGCAATGTTCCCGAAGGCGCGTTCGCCCGGTTCATGAAAACCAATTTCGACCGGCTCATCGACGGGGCTACTGACGCAGCCCGCAAATGCCAGCCCGCGCACGCCCCCGGCAACCCCGAGTTCGCCCTCCTCATCAGTTGCGTCGGCCGCAAGCTCGTGCTCAAACAACGCATCGAGGAGGAAGTCGAAGCCGTTCGCGACGTGCTCGGCGCCGGCACCGCCCTCGCCGGATTTTATTCGTATGGCGAAATTTCCCCGTTCGGCCCCGGCGGCCGGTGCGAATTGCACAACCAGAGCATGACGATCACCACGCTCTCCGAAACAACCGCATGCACGACACCCACAGCCTCCTGAAACGACAGCTCAAGCGGTTCTTCGGGCCCGGCGCCGCCGTGCCGGAATCCCTCAAGCCTTTCGTTTCGGCCGTCAACGAATCCTACCATGGATTCGACGACGACCGGGCGATGCTGGAGCGGTCGCTGGAGCTCAGTTCGCAGGAGTTGCTGCAGGCCAATTCCCAGATGCGCGCCCTGTTCCAGGGCATTCCCGACCTGCTGTTCCGGCTGGATGAACACGGCACCATCCTGGACGTCCGCACCGGTTCCAGCCGCGACCTGCTCCTGCCGCAGCAAACATTCGTCGGACGCCGGTTCCAGGCCGTCGCCGACCCCGGGCTCGCCGCCCGCTTCGAAGAATCCATCCGCCAGGTCGCCCGCGAACGCAAAATCGTCCGGCTCGAATATCCCCTCGCCGTCCAGGGCGGCTCCTCCACTTACGAGGCCCGGTTCTCCCCGCTGCTCGAAAACGAAGTGCTCGTCATCGTCCGAAACATCGACGACCGCAAGCGCAGCGAATCCGAACTGCGCCACACCGTGTCGCTCCTGAAATCAACCCTCGAGTCCACGGCGGACGGCCTGCTGGTCGTGGATCACCAGGGCCGCATCGCCAGCTTCAACCGGCAGTTCATAAAACTGTTTCAGCTCCCGCCCGGATTGCTGGAGGCGGGCGACGACGCCCCTGTGCTCGCGCACGTCACCGCGCGGATGAAGGATCCCGAGGCCTTCCTTCGTCGCGTCCGGGAATTGTACGCCGACTTCAACGCCGAGAGTTTCGATGTGCTGGAATTCCAGGACGGCCGGACGGTGGAACGCTACTCGTGTCCGCAGCGCCTCGACGGCGTCCCGGTCGGCCGCGTGTGGAGCTTCAGCGACATCACCGTCCGCCGCGAACTCGAGGAGCAGCTCCTGCAATCCCAGAAAATGGAAGCGTTCGGCCAGCTCGCGGCCGGTGTCGCCCACGATTTCAACAACATCCTGACCGTCATCCTGGGCAACGCCTCGCTGCTCCAATCCCCCTCCACGCCTGCCGCGCTCAAGGCCAGCGCCAGCGGAGAAGTCGTCCGTGCCGCCGAACGCGCCGCCAACCTCACCCGGCAGCTCCTCACCTTCAGCCGCCGCCAGCCGCTCCAGGCCCGCGACCTCGACCTCAACGACGTCGTGGCCAACATCAGCAAAATGCTCCGGCGCCTCATCGGCGAACACATCGCCCTCGAAACCCGCTGCGCCCCCGGCGGCGCCCCCATCCACGTCGACCCCGGCATGATGGAACAAATCCTCATGAACCTCGCCGTGAATTCGCGCGATGCCATGCCCAAAGGCGGCCGGCTCCTCGTCGAAACCGCCCAGGTCACCCTCGACCCCGCCCAGGTCCACGGCCGCCAGAACGCCCGCCCCGGCAACTTCGTCCAACTCAGCGTCACGGATACCGGATGCGGCATCGCCCCGGACATGTTGCCCTACATTTTCGAGCCGTTCTTCACCACCAAGGAAGTCGGCAAGGGAACCGGGCTCGGCCTCGCCACCGTGTTCGGCATCGTCCAGCAACACCACGGATGGATCGAAGTGGAGAGCCGCCTCAATGTCGGCACCAGCTTCCATGTCTTCCTCCCCCGCCTCTCCCACACGCTCGACACCAGCATCCAGACGCTGGACGACACCACTGCGCCCGGCGGCAAGGAACGCATCCTCGTCGTGGAAGACGAACCCTCGGTCCGGCAGCTCATCCAGGCCGTGCTCGAAACCCACGGTTACCACGTCCACACCGAGCCGTCCGGCGCCAGCGCCCTCCGCGAATGGGACCGCTACCGCGGCAACATCGATCTCGTCATCACCGACATGGTCATGCCCGAAGGCGTCTCCGGACGGGAGCTTGCCGAAAAACTGCGGTCCGATTCGCCCGGGCTCAAAATCATCTTCTGCAGCGGTTACGCCGAGGAAATGCTCGACGAGAATTCCGACCTCCTCACCCGGGAACATTTCCTCGAAAAACCCTTCGAACCCCGCAAACTCCTCGAACACATCCGCACCGCGTTGAATTGAAAATTGGCGGTTGAAGATTGACGCGCGTCTTCGAAGAGCAGGCCCTCGACCCTCGGCTATCGGCTATTGGCTATTGTCCGCGCAGCCGTTCCTGCGCGGACAACGTCCAGGCATGCGGATGATGCGTAAAACCAATTCGCGGGTAGTAATCCACCGCCTTCGGCGCCGCCAGCAGGATGATCTGCGCCGAACCGCCCTCCGCCTGCGTGCGCCGGATCAACTCGCGCCCGATCCCGCGCCGCTGGTGCGACGCCCGCACCGCAAGGTCGGACAGGTAGGTGCAAAAGGTGAAGTCGCTGAAGCTCCGCGCAATCCCCACCAGCAATTCGCCCTCCCACGCCGTCACGATCAGGTTCGCGTGCGCCAGCATCAGCCGCATCCGCTCCCGGTCGTCCACCGGCCGCCGCTCGCCCAGCGTCGACGCCCGGTAAAGTTCAATCACCGCATCCAGGTCCGGCGGCGGACCGACGCGCAACGTGATGGCCGGGGTCGGATTCATCCGAGTTTCTGCGACTCGCGTTTCAGCACGGCCTCCGGGTGGTCGTCCAGGTTCCGCGAAAGATACACGTGCTTCAATTCATGGCCGAAATCGTTTTTCCGGAAAAACGCGATCGCCTCGTCGTTCTCGACGAACGTGTCGACGAGCATGATCCGGGCGTTGGCCTGGATGAACAGGCTGGTGAGATGATTGAGCAGCCGGGTGGCGACGCCCTGCCGCTTGAAATCCGGGCTGATGCCGAGCCACTCGAGCCAGGCGTAACGCCAGGCGTTGCGGGGCTTCTCCATCAGGCTGCCCAGCGCAAATCCCGCCAGCCGGTCTCCCGACACAGCCACCAGGCACGTTTCCTCGTCGGAACCAAACAACTGCATCACCTCGTCGTCGTCCCAGCTCCGGTAAAGCGTCGGCAAATCCTCCGCCGTGAACAACTGCTGCCCCAGCGCAAACACCGCCGGAAGATCGTCCAGGCGCATCTGCCGGATTTCAACCGGGTGCGACTGCGACTTGCGCCGGCGGCGGGCCACTTTCGATTTTCCGCTCATAAGCAGCACCTTCAAGCCCCCAGCAACGCCGGCACCCGCGCCAGCGCTTCGTCCAGCCGCGCCGCGTCCTTGCCGCCGCCGCGCGCGTTGTCCGGCTTGCCGCCGCCCTTGCCCCCGATGATCGGGGCGATCTGCTGAATGATTTTTCCCGCCTGCACTTTCGCGGTGAATTCCGGCGAAACCGTCGCGACGAGCGACACGGCGCCCTGCGAGGCGCCGCCGAGCACGACCACGCCCTTGAACAAACCCTTCAGCGCGTCGGCAATCGCCTGCAGAAAATCGCCGCCCGCATCGCCCAGGTTGTGGGTGATCAGCGGAATCCCGTTCGCATTCCCGATCCGCTCCAGCAGCACGCTGGCCGCGTTGGAGGCGTTCCTCTGCTGCGCCAGCCGCACTTCCTTCTCCAGCTCCTTCTGCTGCGACAGCAACGCGTCAATCTTCTTCTCCACCTCGTGCAACGGCGCGTTGATCCGGCCCGCCACGCTCCGGATCAGGTCGCGATCCGACGTCACCGCGTCGTAGGCCACCAGCCCGGCCGCCGCTTCGATGCGGCGCACGCCGGCTGCGATGGCGCTTTCGCCGGTGATCCGGAACAGCCCGATCTCGCCCGTCGCCCGGGTGTGCGTCCCGCCGCACAGTTCCATCGAAAACCCATCCAGCGCCGCCGCACGCCCGCCGATCTGCACCACGCGCACCACGTCGCCGTACTTGTCGCCGAAAAATTGCATGATGTCCTTGCGCGACTTCACCTCGGCATACGGCACCTCCGTCCAACTCACGCCCGCATTCTCCACGATCCGCTCGTTCACCAGCTTCTCAATGTCCGCCACCTGCTGCGGCGTCAGCGCCGCGCTGTTGAAATCGAACGTCAGCTTGTCCGGCCCGACAAACGAACCCTTCTGCGTCGCGTCCGGGCTGACGACTTCGTGCAGCGCCCAGTGCAGCAGGTGCGTGACGGTGTGATGCCGCTGGATGGCCTGGCGCCGGGCTGTTTCGACGGACAATTGAACCTGCGACCCCACGGCCGGCGCCTCCGCGGCGGCCAGGAAATGCAGCCAGGTCTGGCCGGACTTCTGGGTGTTGACGATCCGCCAGGACCCGCCGCCGCCGGACAATTCCCCGGTGTCGCCGACCTGGCCGCCCATCTCGGCATAACAGGCGCTCGCGTCCAGCACCACCGCGGTCTTGTTCTTGATCGACACCACCTCCAGCACCCGCGCCGGGGTGGTCAACGATTCGAATCCGACAAATTTCGTCGGAGCGGTCGTCTCGACCTGCGAGACGGAAATCACTTCCTTCTTCTGCGCCGCCCGCGCCCGGGATTTCTGGTCTTCCATCAGCGCATTGAACCCGGCCACATCCACCGTGAGCCCCCGCTCACGCGCCATCAACTCGGTCAGGTCCAGCGGAAAACCGTAAGTGTCGTAAAGCCTAAACGCAAAGGAACCGCTGATCCGGCTGGTTCCACCCATCTGTTCCACCTGCTCGTTGAACAATTCAATCCCCCGGTCCAGCGTCCGGTTGAACGCCTCTTCTTCGCGCTGGATGACCTCCTCCACGTGGCTGCGCCGCGACCGGATCTCGGGAAACACCTCGCCCATCGTGTCCGCCAGCACGCCAACCAGTTTGTAGAAGAACGTCTCCCGGAATCCCAGCGTCCGCCCGTAACGCACCGCCCGCCGCAGAATCCGCCGCAACACATAATTCCGATCCGTGTTGCCCGGCTGAATCCCGTCCGCAATCGCAAAGCTCAGCGTCCGGATATGGTCCGCGATCACCCGAAAAGCCACGTCGGCTTTTTCCTGTTCGGTATCCCCGGCACTGCCGGGCTTCGGCAGCGTGCTGCCGTATTTCTTCCCGCTCAGCTTCTCCAGCGCGTCGAAAATCGGCCGAAAAATGTCCGTCTCATAATTCGATATCCGGGCATTCGCAAAATCGGCGAATCCCTTCGTGCCCTGGATAATCGACGTCGCCCGCTCGAATCCCATGCCGGTGTCCACGTGCCGCGCGGGCAGCGGGCTGAAGGTGCCGTCGGGATTCGCGTTGAACTGGATGAACACCAGGTTCCAGATCTCAATGCAACGCGCGTCGCCCTTGTTCACCAGCGATCCCCGCGTATCGCCCGCCGGCGTCAGGTCGACATGCAGTTCCGAGCACGGACCGCACGGGCCCGTGTCGCCCATCATCCAGAAATTGTCCTTCTTGTTTCCGTAAACAATGTGGACCGCCGGATCCAGCCCGGCCGCGCGAAACTTGGCCGCCCAGAAATCCCACGCTTCCTGGTCGAGCACACTCGGGTCGCCCTTCGCCGGGTCCGGCTTGTAAACCGTCGCGTAAAGCCGGTTCTTCGGAAATTTCCAGACCTCGGTGATCAGCTCCCACGCCCAATCGATGGCTTCCTTCTTGAAATAATCGCCGAAGGACCAGTTGCCGAGCATCTCGAAAAACGTGTGGTGATACGTGTCGAGCCCGACATCCTCGAGGTCGTTGTGCTTGCCGCCGGCCCGGATGCATTTCTGCGTGTCCGCGGCCCGGCCGGGCTGGTAGGGACATCGGGTCTGGCCCAGGAAAATCGGGACGAACTGGTTCATCCCCGCGTTCGTGAACAGGAGGTTCGGCGAATCGGGCATCAAACTCGAAGACGGCACGATCGTGTGCTGCTTCGACTTGAAAAAGTCGAGAAACGACTGGCGAATTTGCTTTGAGGTCATCGCGTCAAGGAATTCATCGGCCCCGAAGGCCGCACGGCAAAACCGGCGGCCATCCTACCTCAACGCCCCAAGGCAAATCCAGATGGAAGATTTCCAAGGGTGCGATTCGAAATGAGGGGCAATTCCCGGAGCGCGGCTGTATCCGAAGGATCAGCCGCAGGGACGTGGCAGATGCGAAGGCGTTTGAGAAGACAGGGAGCGTTGGAATATCGAACATTTCTGCGGCTGGTCCTGGCGGACACAGCCGCGCTCCTGACCCTCGCCGTAAATCGCACCCGATTTCCAACATCCCGGGAGCGACGAGCTGTGCGAGTCCCTCCCGCGCGGACTTAGGATTTTTTCGGGAAATTCGGATCGGCCTCGATTTCCTCGATCTGCTTGATGTGCCGTTCCGTGTGGGCGGCGGCGAAGAGCAGCCATTCATAGGCATCGAGCTGCTTGCCCAGCGGACTGTCCGTCGCATGGCCGCGGAGATTCTGCGTTTCCTTCAGAAACTGGATCGTCTTGCTCCGGCTCATCCGGAAATGCTGCAGGCTGTCCTTCGGGGATCCAAAACGGTTCACCGGCTGCAATGGCTCGGGCGCCTGCACCTTCTTCGACCGGTCCGCCACCGCCTGCAACACAAACGCGTCCAACGCCGCCAGGTCGGCCGTCTTCTCGCGCGGCGGCGCCTTCATGATGTTCGTTTCCATGTTCGCCAGGAAAAAATCCTCCGCCGCAGCCAAATGTTCGACCACCTGCGCGATCGACCACTTGTTCGTCGCAGGCTTGAAATTCCATTGTTCCGGCGTCAGGCCCGCCGTCACCCGGTAGAGCTGCGCCCGCGACCGCTCCAATACCTGCACGCCCTTCGTCAATTCCGCCTCGGTCAAGTTCTGCGCCTGGATCAGCGCACCGCAAAAAACAGTCAAACCAATGGTCATCAACAGTTTTTTCATAGTTCAATTCAGGATTTTTGCCCCGGGAATCTGAACCCGGACCCGCCTTTGCGCAAGTCTCTTCAAACTGCAGCATCGACTTTAAGTGTCGTCACCATAAGAGAAAGTACTTGTCACACAGGGTTTTTCGTTTACTTGTTTATTACGGTACCGGCATGCAAAGAAGGGCTATGTTGCCGGCTGGATTGAGGATCCGATGGTGAATTGCCGCGAACAATCGGCGGGCGGGGGCGGGTTTTCAAGCCCGGGATGGGCTCTGGCCCGGATCTTTATTCATAACATACCTAAAGGTTTACGCCGTTCTTCCGTTAATTTCTTCGTTGGATTGGTCGGTTTTGGGATTCCAGCATGAAACCATCGCGGCTGCCTCATGTCGCCTGGCGCACGGCGCTCATCTATGCCGTCGTGGCCGGGATCTGGATCCTTCTGTCCGACCGCTTCATCTCCACCGTCTTCTCCGACCGCGCCGTCGTCACCCGGCTGTCCATTTACAAAGGCTGGGGCTTTGTCATCGTCACCGCCACTCTCCTTTACATTTCTCTCCGAACCCAGTTGCGACGTTATGAGGAAGAAATGACCGCCCGGCGCCAGGCCGAAACCGCCTGGCGCGAATCCCAGTCACGCCTCCAGGTCGCCCTCGCCAGCGGACGCATGGGCACCTGGACCTGGGATATCCCGGCAAACAAAGCCTGGTGGGACGAATCCACCGCGCGCCTCTTCGGCCGATCGGTCGAAGAGATCAACAACGTCCCCGGCCACAGCTTCGCCACCTTCATTCACCCCGATGACCGCGCCCGGGTGGAACGCACCCTCAAAGAGATGCTCGCCAGCGGTAACGATTGCTATTCCGAATACCGCGTCGTGCGCCCGGACGGCGCCACGATCTGGGTCGCGGACCGCGCGCGGCTGGAGCGCGATGCGGCAGGAAGTACCTGGCGGCTGACCGGCGCCTGCGTCGACATCACTGAACGCAAACAGGCCGAACAAGCCATCCAGGACCGGCTCCAGCTTGAAACCCAGCTCTCCCGGCTCGCCGCCACCGTGCCCGGCGTCATCTACGAATTCAGCCTCCGCCCCGACGGTTCATTCCAGATCCCTTACGTCGGACCCAACATCGAGCAGATTTTCGGCGTCCGCGGCGAGGACATCCTCTCCGATGGCTCCCTGCTCTTCCGGCTCATCCACCCCGCCGATGTCGAAAGAATCCAGCAATCCATCCGGCAGGCCGCGAATCGCTGGGACTCGTGGCGCGAGGAGTTCCGATGCGTGCTGCCCGCGCGCGGCGAGATCTGGGTGGAAGGCCTGTCCTCGCCCGAACGCAAGCCGGACGGAACCATTCTCTGGCACGGGTTCATCCACGACATCACGGATCGCAAGCGGGCGGAACAGGCGTTGCGGGAGAGCGAGGAGCGGTTCCGGACGATTTTCGACAGCACGCGCGAGGGGATTGTGCTGGCCGACACACAAACCCGCCGGTTCATCCTGGCCAACGAAACCATGTGCAGGCTGCTTGGATACGACAACACGCAGCTCGCAACGCTGGCGATGGAGGACATCCACCCGCCGGAATCGCTTCCGCAAGCGCGCGAGTTTTTCGAACAACACGCGGCCGGCGATCCCACCACGCGCACCGACGTCCCGGTCGTGCGCCGCGACGGCTCGATCTTCTTCGCCGATGTCAACGCGGTGCCGATCGTCCTGAATGGCAAAAGCTATCTCATGGGCATCTTCCGCGACGCCACCGAACGCCGCAAAGCGGAGGAAGCCACCCGAGAAATCGAACTGCACCTCCAAGCCGTCGTCCAAAACGCCCCGGCCATCATCTTCATCCTGGATCGAAACGGCATCTTCCGCCTGTCTGTCGGCCAGGCCCTCGCGAAACTCGGGCTGGCCCCCGGACAGGTCGTCGGCCAGTCCGCTCTCGAGATCTACCGGGACAACCCCGATATCCTCGCCAGCCTCCGCAAAGCCCTCGACGGGGAACCCATCCGAAATATCGTCGAGGCAAACGGCACCTCGTTTGACACCGCCTGGTCGCCCATCCTCGACAGCACCGGAAAACCCGACGGCCTCATCGGCATCGCCATCGATGTCACCGACCGCATGCGCGCGGAGGAAGCCCAGCGCCGCCTCGCCGCCGCCGTCGAAGCCGCCGCCGAAGGCATCGTCATCACAAACGCCGAAGGATCCATCATCTACGTCAACCCCGCCTTCGAAAAAATCACCGGCTACAAACCCCAGGAGGCCATCGGCCATAATCCCAGCATCCTCAAAAGCGGCAAACACGAACCGTCGTTCTACCGCGATCTCTGGACCACCCTCAGCCGCGGTGAAATCTGGTCGGGCCGGATGATCAACAAACGCAAGGACGGCACATTTTACGAGGAGGACGATACCATTGCGCCGATTCGCGATTCCGCCGGCAACATCGTCAACTATGTCGCCGTCAAACGCGATGTCACCCTCGTCAACGCCCTCGAAAACCAGATCCGCCAATCTCAGAAAATGGAGGCCATCGGCCAGCTCGCCGGCGGTGTCGCCCACGATTTCAACAACATTCTCGGCGTCATCCAAATGCAGATCGGCCTGCTCAAGATGGACACCCACCTCGGCGCCGAATCGCTCGAATACGCCACCGAGATCGGCAAAGCCGCCCAGCGCGCGGCCGATCTCACCCGGCAACTGCTCCTGTTCAGCCGGCGGCAAACCATGCAGCCGCAGGATCTCAGCCTCAACGACCTCATCACGAACATCACCAAGATGCTCCGCCGCATCCTCGGCGAAGACATCCGGATGCAGTTCAACTATTCACCCGAACCCCTGTTCATCCACGCCGACCCCGGGATGATGGACCAGGTCCTCATGAACCTCGTCGTCAATTCCCGAGACGCCATGCCCAACGGCGGACGACTCGTCGTCGAAACGTCCTCCGCCGAAATCGACGAGTTCTTCGTCTCCCAATACCCCCAGGCGCGCGCCGGATCCTTCGTCTGCCTCAGCATCAGCGACACCGGAAGCGGCATCCCGCCCGAAATTCTGCCCCGCATTTTCGAGCCGTTCTTCACCACCAAGGACGTCGGCAAAGGCACCGGGCTCGGCCTCGCCACCGTCTTCGGCATCCTCCAGCAACACCACGGCTGGATACAGGTCGCCAGCGAAGTCGGCATCGGAACCACCTTCCGCATCTACATTCCCCGCATCAACACCCCGACCCCCCTCCAGCCCGTCCAACTCACACTCGAATCTCTCCGCGGCGGCTCCGAAACCATCCTGCTCGTGGAGGATGACCCCCCTCCGCACCCTCGTCGGCAACGTGCTCAAACGACTCGGCTACCGCGTCCTCGACGCCGCCTCCGGCGTCAGCGCCATCGAGGTTTGGAAAAAACATAAACGCGACATCCGCCTCCTCCTCACCGACATGGTCATGCCCGACGGCATGAGCGGACGCGAACTCGCCCAGCGCCTGCTGAAGGAAAATCCAAAACTCAAAGTCATCTACACCAGCGGCTACAGCCCCGAAATCGCCGGCAAAAACTTTCCGCTCCGCGAAGGCGTCAACTTCCTCCCGAAACCCTACAAAACCGCCCACCTCGCCGAAACCGTCCGCACCTGCCTGGACAGCCCGCCGGCCGGCGGGCTGTCCAGGCAATAGCCAATAGCCACTAGTGTCCGGTTAAAAAGCCTGGCAAACATTGCTGATTTTGAAGGTGGGTAGATTCATTTAGCTGCGATGTTTGAGAAAGCGCCTGTAAAATGGGCATTTTCTCGAAAAGCGTCAGGCTCATAATCTGTAATAAAGTGTAGGGGCTAGGATCCAAGCGAAGGCGCTTTTGAGGATGGCCACAAGGAGATAGATGGAGATGGCAATCCAGATCTGGTACACAGCATTATCTGAGGTCCCGTAAAAGGCTTTTATGCGCAGGTGTTGCTTCAACCATTTGAAGAACAGCTCGACTTGCCATCGACAGCGATAAAGCTGTGCGATGGTCAGGGCCGTCAGGTAAAGTTGTTGGTTAAGAAGATGAGAGCTTTTCCGGTCACTGGATCAACGAAGCCAATGCGTCGCAAGGGCTCTGGATAGTCCTTTTGGGGTAAAACTCAGTCATCACCACGGTCTGATCGAAACGTAGCCCGAGGGGCTTTGTCGACAGGGCGGGAGTAGAGTCGTCGAGCGCGAAAACTGGCACGAGCACGTGTGACGAAGAAGGCGCCACTTTGATGGATTCGGTGCCATCGGGCAAAGTCCCAATAGCCGCGATCAAAGATGTAAAAGGAACCGGGTTCGTAAGCCAACCAATCCATGCTGTTCACATCGTGGACGCGACTTGGAGTAATAATGACAACGGTTGGGTAGTTGCCGCGAAGGGCCAACAAGGTATGCAATTTGACCCCGGCCGAGTAGGGTTGATACTTGGCCCAAGGGAAAATCGATAAGGACAAATTGATCGTTGTAGAGTCCAGTGCATAGGCGGCGGCCAGCACTTCGGCACCGAAAGCTTCGCCGACGTAGAGGTCGGCAGTCTGACCTGATCAGCACATGGGCAAAATCAGCGAAAATGCGCCAATCCCGCTTCTCGTTCGCATCGGCGAGCGTGCTGCGAGCGGGAGCTTTGCGGATGCCGCTGTGATAGAGTCTGGATCCCAAAGCCCGCAAGCAGGTCTCGATATCTCGCAGGCTCTCCCGCCAGGTCAGTTGGGCAAAAGCCATGACGAGGAACTGTTCGTAAATGCGGGAAGCGTGCGGACATGGAGGTTGCCTTGATAACGCTCCACGCACTTGTCGAACTCGTATTTTGGAAGGTGATCTAGAAGCTGAGAGAAAACGGTCCGGCCTTCGTTCATAGGTTGGTTGGCCGTTTGTCATACGGCTCCAAAACCTGTGAAATAGCCCTTCGAAAATGAAATCGAAAAATTGGTCGACCCTTAGGATGATTCTGTCATTAAAGGAGAAAACAGTGGTCAGCAAAAATTTAACCGGACACTAGTGGCCAATAGAAAGCCAAAAGCCGACCTTCGCCCCCCCTTATTCGGCTATCGGCTATCGGCTATCGGCTATTGCAGAAACCGCTGGCCATGCCAGCGGTTTCTGCTGCGGTTTCTGCTTGCGCGGCCGCTCGCCGCTGCTAAAGTCGGATTTCCGTTTTTTCCACCGGAACCGGTGGATTTTTTATTTTAACCGAAAGTCACCAGCGTGAAGATTTTCAGCGGCACGGCCAATCCGCCCCTGGCCCAGGCAATCTGCAAATCCATCGGCGCCGAACTGGGCAAATGTTCCATCCGCCCGTTCCCCGACGGTGAAACCTTCGTCAAGATCGAGGAAAACGTCCGCGGCGAAGACGTGTTCATCGTCCAGCCCACGTCGCCCCCGACGAATCACAATTTGATGGAGCTGTTCATCATGATGGATGCGCTCCGCCGCGCGAGCGCCGCCCGTATCACTGCCGTCCTCCCCTTCTACGGCTACGCCCGCCAGGATCGCAAAGATCAACCCCGCGTCCCCATCACCGCCAAGCTCATCGCCAACCTGCTCATCGCCGCCGGCGGCAACCGCGTCCTCACCATGGATCTCCACGCCCAGCAGATCCAGGGGTTCTTCGACATCCCGGTCGATCATCTCTACGCCGCGCCGGTGATGTACGATTACCTGAAAAAGAAAAACCTCACCGACCTCGTCGTGGTGAGCCCGGATGTGGGCGGACTGAAAATGGCGCATGCCTATTCCCAGACCCTCGAAGCCGGGCTGGCCATCGTCGCCAAACGCCGCAAGAGCGCCACGGAAGTCGAGTCCATGGCCGTCATCGGCGAAATCCGGGGCAAGAACGTGTTGCTGGTCGACGACCTGACCGAGACGGCGGGAACGTTAACGATGGCGGCGTCCATCCTCAAAAAGAAAGGCGCCAAGAAGATCCTCGCCTGCGTTTCCCACGCCATCCTCAACGACGTCGGCATCGAAAGATTGCGAAAATCGATGATTGACGAACTGATCACAACTGATACTGTCCTTCGCCCTGCTATTGATGGCGTGAAGATAACGACGCTGTCGGTCGCGGGGCTTTTGGGCGAAGCGATCAAGCGAATCCATAGTAATTCGTCGGTGACATCGCTGTTTGAATTCAAAGGCGGACGCACCAGCTAAGGCTGGGCGGCACAGCCGGAAACTATTTTGAACTAATGAAATCTGTACCTCTGAACGCGTTTCCCCGTTCGCTCGGACGGCGCTCCGGCGCCCGCAAACTCCGCTCCGCCGGCCGCATCCCGGCCGTCATCTACGGCGGACAAACCAAACCCCAGAATGTCGAAGTCGACGCCGAGGAAATGGAGGAGCTGATGCACGCCGCCGCCTCCGAAAATCTCCTGGTGGATCTCGCGCTCAAGGACGACGCCCGCGCCAAGCGCCTCGCCCTCGTCCAGGAAGTCCAGCACCACCCCCTGCACGGCCACGTCCTGCACGTCGATTTCCACGAAGTCAACGAGAACGAAAAAGTCACCGTCCAGGTCCCCGTCGAAACCACCGGCGAAGCCGCCGGCGTCAAGACCGGCGGCGGCGTCCTCGAACACGTCCTGTTCAAACTCAAGGTCCGCGGCCTGCCCAAGGATCTCCCGGAACAAATCGTCATCGACGTCACCAATCTCGAACTCGGCCGCGCCATCCATATCGGTGAAATCCAGCCGCCGCCCGGAATCGAAATCCTCGGCAAGAAAAACATCCCGGTGGTCGCCGTCGCCGTGCCGCGCACGGAGGAAGAGGAAGCCGCCGCCGCCGCCGAAGGCGCCACCGCCGCCGGCGACGTGGAGATGATCAAGGAAAAGAAGGAAGGCGAGGAAGAAGGCGGCGAGGAAGCCGCGAAGGGCGCCGACAAGGGCGCTGCCAAGGCGGGCGACAAGGCCGCCGCGGGAGCCGACAAGGCTGCCGCCCCGGCGAAGGGCGCCGACAAGGGCGCCGCCAAGCCGGCCGAGAAGAAAAAGTAATTTCCGAGTGCGGAATGCGGATTGCGGAATGCGGAATGAAGTCTCGATCCCGCCACGGCGGGTGCGCCGGCTGGATTTCTTAATTCTTCATTCTGCCTTCTGCCTTGGTTAGAATGCCTGAGATGGATGAGTTGCACCTCATCGTGGGTCTCGGCAACCCGGGCTCCGAATACGCCCGGACGCGGCATAACGCCGGGTTTTTGCTCGTGGACCGGCTCGCCTCGCGCTGGGGCGGGTCGTGGTCCTACGAAAAACGGTTTAATGCAAGGGTCGCCCGCGTGGAATTCCGCGGCGCCCGGGCGCTCCTGTGCGAGCCCCAGACGTTCATGAATTCCAGCGGCGAAGCCGTCGGTCCCCTGGCGCTTTATTACCAGGTCCCGCCGGCACGGCTGCTGGTCGCGGTGGATGATGCGGATCTTCCCCTCGGGGAACTCCGGCTGCGGCCGGGCGGCAGCAGCGGCGGACACCACGGGCTGGAGTCCATCGAACGCCACCTGGGCACGCGCGAGTACGCGCGGCAGCGGATCGGCATCGGCCGCACCGCCGGCGCCCGGGAAATCACCGGCTACGTGCTGGGACGGTTCGGGCCGGCCGAAACCGACACCCTGGAACGGGTGATGACCGCCGCGGCCGACCAGGCCGAATGCTGGCTGGCCGACGGCCTCCAGAAGGCCATGAACCGGTTTAACGGAAATGTCGACCCCGAACCGGGGCCGGCGAAGTGAACGAAGCAAACGTCGGATTGAATTTAATTTTTAGAGAGCAACGCAAGAGATTATGAAACGATACGAAGGATTGTTCATCCTGGAAACCGCGGGCAAGGAAGAGGGACTCAAGGACACCATCGACAAGATCTCGGCCGACATCACGTCCGCCGGCGGCAAAGTCGAGACGGTGCAGAAAATGGACAAGCGGAGTTATTCCCGCGTGGCCGACAAGAAGCATTCCGCGGGATTTTATGTGAACGTGATTTTTGAGGGCGAACCCGCTCTGATCGACAGCCTGAAGCACCGGTTCAGCATGAACAGCGAGGTGTTCCGGGTCATGTTCACCGCGGCCGCCCCCGTCGCCGCAGCGAAGTAAACCGCAAACACTGGAGGGCCTATGGCCAGTTACAACAAAGTCATACTGGTCGGGAATCTGACGCGCGATCCCGAATTGCGTTACACTCCCAAAGGCATGGCCATCGCCAAGATCGGCCTTGCCGTCAACCGCACCTGGCGCAATGAAGCCGGCGAAACGAAGGAGGAAGTCACCTTCGTCGACGTCGACGTCTTCGGCCGCACCGCGGAAAACGTCGGCCAATACATGCGCAAAGGCCGGCCCATCCTCATCGAAGGCCGGCTCCGGCTCGACCAGTGGGACGACAAACAAACCGGGCAGAAACGCAGCAAGCTCGGTGTCGTCGCAGAAAACGTCCAGTTCCTCGGCAGCCCCACCGGCGGCGGCAGCGCCGGAACCTCCGGCGGCGAAAGCGCCGAAGCCCCTCGCCGACCGGCCGCACCCGCCTCATCCGCCGCTCCCCCGGCCCAGGCCGGCGAGTCGGACATGCCCGCTCCCGAACAGGACGACGTGCCGTTTTAGATCCAACAGGGCCAACGCCCCAACAGAAGCAACACCCAACCCCATTTACCCATGGCAAAAACTGAAGTCATCCTCACCCACAACATCGTCGGCCTCGGCGGTGAATCGGACCAGGTCAAAGTCGCCGCCGGTTACGCGCGGAATTTCCTGTTCCCCAACCGCCTCGCCATCCCCGTCACCCAGGCCAATAAACGCCGGCTCGAAGCGCTCAAACAGCGCCGCGCCGAACGCGAAGCCCACGAGTTCAACACCATGTCCGAACTCGCCAAGGGCATCACCAAACTGGTCTGCATCGTCAAAGTCAAAACCGGCGAGGACGGCAAAATGTTCGGCACCGTCACCAACGGCATGATCGCCGACGAACTCAAACACCAGTTCGATATCTCGCTCGACAAACGCAAGATCCACCTCGAACACCCCATCCGCACCCTCGGCGATCACGAAATCGCCCTGCGCCTCCACGCCGAGGTCAATGCCACCCTCAAGATCAAAGTCGAAAGCACCACCCCGCCCCCGGCTCCCGAAACCACCGCCCCCGAAGCCCGCAAGGACGAACGCGGCGAACGCGGCGAACGCGGTGAACGCGGTGAACGACGCGGCCGCCGGTCGGATTCCGCCGAAGCCGCTCCTGCCGGAGAAAAAGCCGACGCTCCCAAGGGCCGCGCCCCCAAAGGCGACCGCCCCGCCCGCGCCGAAAAACCGGCCAAGGCCGCCAAAGCCGAATAAGCCCACCCCCACCCTTTCAAGGCAGGCCCCACGGCCTGCCTTTTTTGTTGCCCGGCTGGAAAGTCGATAGCCTCCCCGAAAAGGCATCCGCAGATTCCGCAGATTCCGCAGATTGAAACATTCTAAAACTTTGCGGCTTGGCGGCTTCGTGTGAGAATTCAACGTCGTCTCAAGTCTCACGCCAAGGCGCCAAGGCGGCCGGATGAATTTTTCCTTCTGCGGAATCTGCGGAATCTGCGGATAGCTGTCCCCCCCGCGTCTCCGCACATCAGGACTTGAATTTCCGTTTCAACTCCCGCGCCAGTGCCGTCTTCACCGCGTCCAATCGCGCCGGCAATTCAATCGGCTGATTCGCATAGCGGCACGGGAATCCAAGCTCCCGCTTGTGATACCGCACTTTCATCTCCGTGAACTTCAACCCGTGCGCGGTCGAAATCACCACCACCTTCTCGCGCTTGCTGATCTTGCCCGCCTTGAGCAGCTTCATCAGCACCGCCAGCGCGACGCCCGTGTGCGGGCAGTTGAACATCCCCGTCCGGTCCCCCAGCGCGGCCGCGTTGGCCAGTTCGGCCTCGCTCGCCTGCTCGACGATCCCCCGGAATTGCTTCAGGGTCCGCACCGCCTTCTCAAAACTCACCGGGTTGCCGATCTGGATCGCGCTGGCCAATGTCTTCTGCGCCTTCACGGGCTTGAAAGTTTTGAACCCGTTCAGATACGACCGGTAAAGCGGGTTCGCCCGCTGCGCCTGCGCCACCACAATCCGCGGCAACTTCGAAATCAACCCCAGCTCTCGCAACATCAACAGCCCCTTCCCCAGCGCGGACACATTGCCAAGATTTCCCCCCGGAATGATCATCACGTCCGGCACCTGCCAGTCGAATTGCTGCACAATCTCGATCCCCACCGTCTTCTGCCCCTCCACCCGCAGCGAGTTCATCGAGTTCGCCAGGTACAGCGTCTCGTCCCGCGTGATCTCCTGCACCAGCTTCATGCAACCGTCGAAATCCGTGTCGAGATACAACACGAGCGACCCGTTCGACACTGGCTGAATCAACTGCGCCAGCGAAATCTTCCCGCGCGGCAGCAGCACGATGGACGGGATGCCCGCCGCGGCGCAGTAAGTCGCCAGCGCGGCCGAGGTGTCGCCCGTCGAGGCGCACGCCACCGCCTGGATCCGCGCGCCCTCGGAAATCATCTGCTTCACCTGCGACACCAGCACGGTCATGCCGAGGTCCTTGAACGATCCGCTGTGCGTGTTCCCGCACAGCTTGATCCACAGGTCGTTCAACCCCAGCATCCGCCCGAACCGCTCCGCCCAGAACAAATTCGTTCCGCCTTCATAGAGCGACACGATGTTGTTCGGATCGATCTGCGGCAGGATCCACTCCTTCTTGCCCCAGACGCCGGAGCCGTAGGGCCATTCGTTGCCCATGTAACGGTCTTCAAACAGCCGCTTCCAGGCCGAGGGGCTGCGGCGCTTGAGGGACTGCATATCGTGCTGCACCTCGAGCAGCGAATGACAGGCGCGGCATTGGTACACGATGGAATTCAGCGGATACGTCTGCCCGCACTCCGGGTTGATACATTGAAACCAGGCTTTATTTGACATGGAAATGTTGTCCGTTCGGCGGCGCTCGGGGAGTTGGCCGTCGCCAGCGTGCCCAGCATGTACCTGCCTGGTGTCCTTTTCAAGCATGGAGCCATTCCTCGACGGAGCCGGATTAGTGGATTGATGGATAAATGGATTGTTGGACGCTCGCGCGACGCCATTAATCCAATAATCCACCAATCCATTAATCCGCGGTTCCAGTGCTACGGCTTCGCCGGCGCCGTCACCGGCATCGGCGGGGGCGGCGTGTAGCGCGGGAGCTGGTCGGCCAGCGCCTGTTTCACAAAAACCCCGAAATCCGGCGTCGGCGTGTAGTTCCAGTCGGACACCAGGCACGGCCCCGCGAACGGGTGCAAATCCCACGCGATCCAGGACCAGCGATGATCCTGCAACGCCTGCATCACGTGCAGCAGCCAGTCGTCCCCGTTCGGCGTCGTCTCCGGATGCGCGAATCGCCCGGCATGACGGTTCGTGCCGCCGGATCCGCCAAACTCACTCACGATCACCGGCAGTTGCGCCGCGGCTTTTTCCATCTTCGAAATCCACCGCGCCGCACTGTCCCCCTTGTTGTTGTAGGCATGATTCGCATACACCACCCCCGCCCCATTCGTGTCCACCAGACCCCGTCCATTCAGGATTCCCGAAAAATCATAGGCCCAGTCCAGGCCGCCCGCGACAACCAGATTCGTCGCCCCCTGCGCCCGGATGGCGTCCAGCAGGGTCTGCATCCCGACCGCCTCATACTGCCGCGGCGGCTCCTGTTTCCGGCCGCCGGTATGATCCGCGATCGTCCCGCCCCGCTGCCACACGTCCCACGACACATCGCGCGGCTCGTTGTACAGATCGAACATCACCGCCGGATGATTCCGAAATTTCGCGGCACAATCCTTCCAGAACTCCAGGCTGTTCAGGTCCGGCATCGGGTGCATCGCAATGTTCGTCCCCCATTGCCCGCCGTCCGACCATTGCAGGTCCAGCAGAACATAACAGGAATTCGTCGAGCAACGGTCGACGATGGATTCCACCAGCGCGCGGTAGCCGGCGCCGCCGTCGGATTGCTCGGGCCCCTTGCCGAACCAGCGGTCCTGCGCCAGCGGCAACCGGATGATGTTCACTTTCCAGTCGCGAATCGCCGTGTCGACTGTTTTGAGAATATGCCCTTCGCCGGTGCTGCTCCATTCGAGGCTCGGCGTGTTCACCCCGCGCAGCCAGACCGTTTCGCCGCGGCTGTTGACGATGTTGGTTCCATCGACATGCAACGGGAGCGGCTGGGCAGGATTTGCGGAGGCCGGGACCGCCAGGAACACCGCGAGGCTGAACAGGCAGCCAACCAGGAAGGCACTTCGGATCATAAAACAATCTTAACGGCGCCGACCCAGTTGCTCCAGCAGTTTTGCGTGAATGCCTCCAAAACCGCCGTTGCTGAAGACGCAAACCACGTCGCCCCCCTGCGCCGCGCCGGACAGGTGCGCGACAATCACGTCCGCATCCGGCAGATAAACCGCGCTCTTGCCCGCCGCCTGGATGTCCTGCATCAGTTGCTGCGGATTCAGCCGCTGCCCGGGCGGGAGTTGATCCAGCCGCGCCACCTCCGCGACGACTACAGCGTCCGCATCCGTAAAAGCGCCCGCCAGTTCGTGCTGGAACACGTTCCGCCGCGTCGTGTTGCTCCGCGGCTCGAAGACCGCCCAGATTTTTTCCCGCGGAAACTTCAGCCGCAGCGCCTTCAAGGTCTCCCGAATCGCCGTCGGATGATGCCCGAAATCGTCCAGCACCGTCACCCCGCCCGCAATGCCGCGCACTTCCATCCGTCGCTTGATTCCCTGGAAGGTGTCGAATGCGGCCTGGATCTGGTGATTCGTCAGACCGCAATGTTTCGCGCAGGCGACCACGGCGAGGGCGTTGCGAACATTCAATTCGCCCACCAGGTTCAGGTGGAACTTGAAGCTTGGGATTTCGAATTCGCTGGCCGTCGGGCCGAGCCGGGGATTGAGCGCCCGCAGCGCATTGGCTTCGCCCAGGCCGAACCGCTTCACCGGGCACGGCGCCGCGTCCAGCAACCCCGCCAGGTTCGCATCGTCGCCGTTCGCCAGCAACAGGCCGTTGCGCGGTATCAGCCGAATGAAATGCCCGAACGTCTTCCGCACCGCCTCCAGGTTCTCAAAAATGTCCGCGTGATCGAACTCCAGGTTGTTGATGATCCCCACCTCGGGCAGGTAATGAATGAACTTGCTCCGCTTGTCGAAAAACGCCGTGTCGTATTCGTCGCCCTCGATGATAAACCACGGACTGTCCGTGAACCGCGCCCCCTGGCTCAGGTTGTTCGGAATCCCCCCGATCAGGTAGCTCGGATTCAACCCGCTGTGCTCGAACACCCACGTCAGCAGCGACGTCGTCGTCGTTTTCCCATGCGTCCCCGACACCACGATCGAGCGCCGCCCACGGATGAAAAATTCCTTTAACAACTCCGGGAGCGAACAGTACCGCAGCTTGTGATCCAGCACGAACTCGGCCTCAGGGTTGCCGCGCGAAATCGCGTTCCCGATCACCACCAGGTCCGGCTTGTGCCCGAGGTTCCGCTCCGCATAGCCGGAAATCACCTCGATCCCCCGCCCCGCCAGGAACGTGGACATCGGCGGATACACGTTTTGATCCGATCCCGTCACGGCGTAGCCCTTGTCCTTCATCGCCGCCGCCGCGGAGGCCATAGCCGTCCCGCAAATGCCCACAAAATGAACCGATCGAACGTTCTCAAACATAAGCAGGCGCAACATAGAAAATCAAACGCCCGAGCGAAATCAAAATGCGCCCAGCCGCAACTGGTAGGGCGCCACTCCGTGGCGCCAAGCCGCGCGGAGCGCGGCGCTACCAGCGCACGATTCACCCCACCTCACCCTTTTGCGATCCCCCTGGTAGGGCGCCACTCCGTGGCGCCGGGCCGCGCGGAGCGCGGCGCTACCAGCGCAAAGTCCACCCCACCTCACCCTTTTGCGATCCCCCTCGGTAGGGCGCCACTCCGTGGCGCCGGGCCGCGCAGAGCGCGGCGCTACCAGCGCACGTTTCACCCAACCTCACCCTTTTGCGATCCCCTCGGTAGGGCGCCACTCCGTGGCGCCGGGCCGCGCGGAGCGCGGCGCTACCAGCGCATGGTTCACCCAACCTCACCCTTTTACGACCCCCTCGGTAGGGCGCCACTCCGTGGCGCCAAGCCGCGCGGAGCGCGGCGCTACCAGCGCAAGGTTCACCCAACCTCACCCTTTTGCGATCCCCTCGGTAGGGCGCCACTCCGTGGCGCCAAGCCGCGCGGAGCGCGGCGCTACCGGCGCAAGGTTCACCTCACCTTACCCTTTCGCGATCCCCCTCGGTAGGGCGCCACTCCGTGGCGCCAGGCCGCGCGGAGCGCGGCGCTGCGTTACCATCGGATCTCATGAATCCTCCCTTTGTAAGGCCACTCCTCCACTGCCTTTACCAATCCCGCCCTGACTGGGTTCTCCTGTACGTATTGCCATTTCTGTGCGTAACTCTCGCCGCTCCGCAATCGGTGATGCCAACCACCCCGTTGAAACTTTCCCCAACCCGGGTGCTTCCGACCAAACTGGTGCTTCCAGAACTTCATCCAGGCTTCAATGCTGAACCTTAAGTCCATCGGAGCGCAAAAAAGATGAAGATGATCCGGCATCAAAAGATAATCACTTACAAGCCAGCTCGTGGCAACGTGACGCCAAAGATCCTCCAGGCTGCGTTGTGTGCTCACATCCGCCAGCCATGGGGTTCGACCTTCCGTGCAGACGGTCAGAAACACCCAATTGGGCTGCCCAAGAAATAAATGCACACCCTTGGCAGGCGTGCGTCGTTCAGGCCCTCGAAACGACATACCCACCGACCCGAATATACCCCTACCACCCATGAATCAAGTCCAATCCGGTAGGGCGCCACTCCGTGGCGCCGGGCCGCGCGGAGCGCGGCGCTACCGGCCGCCTAAAAGGATCCAAAACTCCTCTACGCAAAAAAAATCAGCCGGTGGGAGAACAGTCTCCACCGGCTGAGATCCGACTGGCGCCCCGGGGATCAGCGGGGGCGCCACCACTCAAATCAATAATCCTTGTAGTTCGTCACCTTCTTCGAACCCGCATGGAAATCGAAGAAGAGATAATTCCGCACACCGCCATGCGCCGGCTTCGAGCACATGTAGGGATATTTTGTGGAACCAGCCGCCGTGTAGTTTTGGAAGCACTGCCAGTCGACATCCGCCACGGCCCACACTTCGGCGGCCGACGCGCGGCTCTGAATCATGCCGTACTTGAACGCGTTCGTGACGCCGGATTTGCCGAAAGGCTCCGACATCAGGGATTCCTGGGGCGGGTTGTCCACGCGGGTCACGGAGTAGCTGAAGGCGAATTGCCAGTTGGTGTTGTTCTGTCCCGGATTGATCTTGGCCATGCCCGGAATCGGCGGGGTTTGCATAACACCTTTAACGTATCCCGGACAAACGAACGCCTTCACAACACGCGCGTCGGCATCCGGAATTTCCTTCGGCGCGGGCAAGCTCATGTAAACCGCAATGTAATAGGGCAGCCACTTCATGCAGTTCTTCGAGCTGTTCTTGTCCGTGTTCCAATAGCACGGCGCCTGGGTCTGGTCCAGGCCGCTGGGATTGGAGCTGCCCAGGGCAACCGGCCCCGGCGGGAGCCAGTCGTTGTTGTCGTCGATATACATCCGCAGGCCGAGCCCCATCTGTTTCATGTTGGAAATGCAATTGATGGTGTCGGCGCGGCGCTTGGCGCTGGCCAGGGCGGGCAGCAGCAGCGACGCGAGGATGGCGATGATGGCGATGACGACCAGGAGTTCAATCAGCGTGAACGCCTGGCGCGAGGTGGCGGACTTGCCGGAGGGGATCTGCCGGGTGCCGCCCGCGGAACGCCGCAGAGAGAGAAGTGTCGAATCCATAAACTGATCTCGGGTTGTCCGATGGTTGTGTTGTATTCGCTGCGTAAAAACTAGCCTTTTTCACCCCTGCCCGCAACGGGCAGAATCTGCACTTTCAATTGAAAATTATGCACTCAATCAGTTCCCGGTTCACAGGTGGAGGGGGGACCGGAGCATTGGAGTGATGGAGTATTGGAGTAATGGATTCGCGGCCGCGGGCTGCCAGCAACACTCCAAAACTCCAGCACTCCGCCACCCCGTTCCCCGTACACAAAACAGGCGCGGAAGAAACTTCCGCGCCTGGAATTCAGGAAGCAATGCCGGTCAGCTCTTGCGCGAGCGGCGCAGGACGCACAGGGCGCCGAGCCCGAGCAGCGCGAGGCTGGAAGGCTCCGGAACAATGTATTCCACCCGCACCAGCGAGGTGTCGAACGACGACGCCGTCGATGCCGCATCGCTCGGGCGGATTTCAATCGTGTCGAACGCGAACCCGTTTCCGTTCGCGTCGGTGTAGGTCAGCTGTTCCAGCCCGGTGCCGTTCAGCGTGCCACCGCTCATGCTCGCATCGATGTCGATCCCGCCCGCGCCGTTGCGCGTGAGGGAGAGCACGAAGGTGTAGAGCATGCCGCTGTCGAAACCGTGATTGCCGGAAGTGCCGGTGCCCGCCAGCGCGAGCCAGGGCGTCGAGGAGCTGAGCAGCGCCGAGCTCGTGCCGTCGCGCTCGCGGAGCTGGAACGGATTCGCGTTGCCGAGCGTGTTGCCCATGTTCATGAACAGCGAGTAACCAGTATACGCGGCGCTGGGCGGCGTGGTGCCGTCGGCCGAAACCCGGCTCGCCGTCGGGCTGTTCACGAACGCGACGCGCAGGTTCTGGCTGGTGTTGCCCGCGCCCACGCCCGCCGGCGTGAACTGCCAGGTCAACTTCACCTGGTCACCCGCGTTCACCAGGCTCACCGGGCTGCCGGTTGGAGTGATGTACGACGTCCAGGAAGCCGAACTCGTCCCCATCGTGAACACCGCATGACCCGGCGTCGTCGGAATCGTGGCACCCGTCCCTGAGGTGAACCAGGCCGATTCAATGCTGCCGTCGGCATCCGCATCGAAACCGTTCTCGGAATAGGTTGGGGCCGCCGGATCCGTCCGGGTGCCGTCGCTGAAAGTGTCGTTGACGATATCCGCGGCGCGGCTCGAGACCGTAAAGCCGCACAGCGCGGAGAGCGCGAGAGCTGTTAGGGATTTAGACTTCATGGGAGGGACTACTTTTAGGGTTTACGCAGGTTTACAACACCGGTTCCTGTCTGGTTCGATAACACTTTAGCCGCAGTTGACCGGTTGTCACCGGTGAATTCGTGCACGGCGGTTTGAATAAAGTGAACCGGCTCAGCGCAGCAACCGGAGCCGCAGACTGCGGCTGGGGCTGGACCAGCCGGGATAACGGCCTTCCCAGACCTGCAACGCGCCATTCATTCCGGCCTGCTGCAACGTTACACCGTTCGTCGACCACTGCACGTTGTCCGTAGAAACCTCTACGACATAGGTCACGTCCGGCGCGCTCGCCGGGCGATTGTAACTCAACACCAGGTCGCCGCCGTCGACCCGATACCCCGCCAGCGGCTGGACCGCCGGAGACAGGGCCGTCAGGCCGAGCGCGTATTTCACAAAATTCTGCACTCCATCCCCCGCCGGCGTCGCGTCGGGGCCGCTGACGTTCGGATCCGCAAGCTGCGCGGCGTTGAACTGGGACGCCTGCCACGCGCCAAAACCCGTCAGCCCGCCGCTCACCGTCAGCACGGCCGGCCCGCTCGGAGCGCTTCCCGCGGCGTTGCTCACGAGGACCGTGTAGACACCCGCGTTGGTCGATTGAATGTTCGACAGGCTCAACGTGGCGTTCGTCGCGCCGCTCACCGGCGTGTTGGTGTTGAAATACCACTGGTAACTCAACGGCGCGCTGCCGCCCGACACCACCACAAACACCGCCGAATCGCCCGGGTTCACCGACCGCGACACCGGGTCGGCCACAATCACCGGCGCCGTCTTCGCGTAATGCGTGATCAGCCAGTTCGTCTTCGCCCAGGTCAACACCCCCGCCCCCGCCCCGCCCGTCGGGCTCGTCACGATGGACGCCAATTGGCTCGGATCATCCATCGTGTAGCTATAGGGCAGTTGATTGCCCGGGAGATTCCACGAGAACGGAATGATCGGCGCCTGGAACGGCCCCAGCGGATTGCCCGGATCCGTGCTGTTCCCCCGCACCACCGTCGAATCCATCTGGTAAATCGTGTCCAACGCCAGGATCTTCCCCGTGTAGGTCGGATTCGACGGGTCGGTCTGGTTGTTCCGCAACGGCGTGAGGCAGTCGATGTAGACCGACTTCTCCACCAGCACGGCGCCGCCCTCGGTCGAGATGCTGCCGTTCAGGAACGGATTGAAACTGTAGGTGTTGTTCAGCGTGCTGCGATTCTGGGTCGACATGGCCGCCGCGCGCGCGTCGCGCAGGCGCTTGGCCGCGATCCCGAGCGTGTCGTCCACGTAGATGTTGTAGTTGTGAACGTTCCCCGCCCGCAACCGCGGCAGGCGATCCCAAGGGTTGATGAACCAGTCGTGGTGGAACGTCACCTTGAACGCCGCGTTCTCCGACGTCAGCGAGTTCGCCCCGATCAGGTGCGTCTTGTCGTGCCCCTGGCAGATGGTCACGATGTCCTCCACGCTGAATCCGTTGTTCCGGAGAAAATTATACATCGCGTACGACGTCCGGTTCGATTCGAGCGCGCTGATCTGCTGGCGCACCCAGCTGTTCGAGTTCGTCATGCCGTCGTCGCCCGTGTACTTGCACCACGAAAACGTGATGTTGTAACTCCCGCCCTTGATGTCCGAAATCCCGTCATAAGCCTTCGTGAACGTGCAATGGTCCACCCAAATGTTGCTCACCGTGCCGGAATTGCCCAGGTCGACAAAATCCCAGTCGTTCCGATCGTAATTGCCCTTGGACGACTCGTCCCACTCCCACATCTGGTCGAACTTCAGGTTGCGAATGATCACGTTGCCCGATCCTTTCACGTTGAACGTCGCGTGCCGGATCGTCGCGCCGTTGGCGGAGAAGATCGTCAGGCCGTTCTTTTTCTGGATATCGATGAGGCTGACGCCGGTCTGGAGCAGGACCGGGTGCAGCAGCGGCGTGGTGTGCGCCCGGAACGGCTCGCTGTTCACCTTCGCCGACGCTTCGATCTCGTTGTAGCCCAGGTTCAGATCGTTCATGATCTCGATGATCTTCACCGTCTTGCTGCTGAGCGCGTTCGCCAGGTCGGTCGCGGTGTAAACCTTGGCGTAGTTCGGATCGGTGTCCGGCAGCACCCCGCCGCCCGTCGTCGCCACGCCGAAGCCGGTGATATCATAGGCTGAATTCACGATAGGCACAACCGGCGTGACGGTGAGCTGCGCGGGCTGGCTCACGTCGCCGCCGACGCTGTTGGACGCGCTCAGCGAATAGCTGCCGGAATCCGAAGTCTGCACGTTCGACAGCGACAGCGTGGCGTTCGTCGCCCCCGCCAGCGGCGCCCCGTTCAGCAGCCATTGATACGCGATCGGCGCCGTCCCGGAAGCCGTGGCCGCGAATGACACCGCCGTTCCCGCCAGCACCACCTGCGACGCGGGCTGCGTCACGAATTGCGGCGCCACCGGGTTCGTGTTCAGCGCCAGCACCGCGTTGGAACTGGTGATCGTTCCCGCCAGGTTGTTGATCACGACGGAATAGCTCCCGGCGTCGCCGGCCTGGATGTTGGTCCGCACCAGCGTCGCGCCCGTCGCGCCGGCCAGCGAATTGGTCTCGTTGAAATACCATTGATACGCCAGCGGCTCCGAGCCGCCCGCCACCACCGTGAACGTCGCCGCACTGCCCGGCGGCAAATACAAATCCTGCGGCTGCGCCAGCACGCTCGGCGCCACCGGGTCGGTCACCGTCAGCACCGCGAAATCGCTCGCCGCCGAACCCGACCCGTTCGTGATCGACACCGAGTAGCTCCCCGCATTGGTGAGCTGGGCACTCGAGAGGGTCAGGCTCGCGTTGGTCTCGCCCTCCAGCGGAGTGTTGGTGTTGAAATACCATTGGTAGGTCAGCGGCGGCGTCCCACCCGCCAGCACGCTGAACGCGGCCGGCTGCCCCGTGTAGACCGCCACGTCCTGCGGCTGCGACGTGATCGACGGCGGCGTCGATCCCGGAATCCATTCCACCGTCACTTCCCGGAACACAATGCCCGACGGCGCCGAGGCGTTGTCCTGCGGCCGCAACGCAATCCCGTCAAAATTGAAATTCGTCGCCGCCGTGTCCGTGAAGGTCGACGTCAGCGTCGCCCCGCTCGACGAACTCCGCCACGTCGCCATGAACACCAGCGTGTTCGACGCCGACCGCTGCAGCGACAGTTGCAGCGTGTAATCCGACCCGCTCGCAAATCCCGAAAACGAACCGAGCGATCCCGGACCCGTCCCCATCGAGGTCCAGGCGGTGCTGCTCCCCAGGAGCGAGGCCGTCGTCAGCCCCGTCCGCTTCCGCAAATCCATCGGGGAACTTCCGCTGAACGTCGCCCCGCAATTCTGAAACAACGCATACCCCTGCACCCCCGCCCCCTGCGAACTGTTGCTGAACCCGTCCGCCGCCGCCCGCTTCGGCGACAACGTCGAATCCGCAAAATCACAAATCGCAATCCGGAATCCCTGCGACGTATTCTGCGCCGGCACCCCGTTGAACGTGAATTGAATCGTCGCCACCAGCGTGTCCCCCACCGCCAGCGACGCCGGGCTCGTGTCGTTCGTCGTGAAATACGTCAGCGCCAGAACCGCCCCGCTCCCGATCGACAGCGTCATCGCCCCCGGCGCCGCCGTCAGCGCCGAGCCCGTCGACGAAAACCAAGCCGATTCCCCCGGCAACGACTGGTTCGACCGCGTCCCGTCCGCCCAGGTGTCGTCCAAAAGCACGGCGGAAAAACCGGTGGAAACAAGATAACAGGGCGCCAGCAACGCCGCCGCAACGGTGGGGATGAACTTCATATGGCAGGACAAATCTCGATCTGTGTAAGTCAGGTTCGGCTAATGATCACATTAACGAATCGCACGCGTGTGTCATCCCCCCACTTGTGCACGGCGCGATGAAAATTGGGAACGAGAGATGCAGGAAAGGTGACGCGAATTATCGCTAATTAGCACGAATTAACCGGATGAAATTCGCGTGAATTCGCGTGAATTCGCGTCAAAGGTCTTCGCTTTCGTCAAGGTGCCCCTGCCCGCTCCACCACGCAGTTCTCCAGCACCGCGTCCGCGTGCTGCACCACGTCCGGCTTCTGCACGTCGTGGAATGTCGAGTTCCGCACCCGGACCCCGCTGATCTCCGCGCCCTCGAAACCCGTGATGTTAAACACCCGCGGCGTGTGTTCCACGGTCACATCCTCCACCACCACGCGGCGGACGGCCGGCGGATACGGCCCCTTCGCGCCTTCCTCGTAAAGGAAATCGATCTGCAGCACCGCATCCGCCACCCGGCCCACCTCCACGTGGCGCATGTAAATATCCTCCAGGACCCCGCCCCGAACCGCGTTCGATTTCAACCGCAACGCCCGGTCCAGGTGCGGACTGTCCATCCGGCAGTTCTCCACAAATACATTCCGGCATCCGCCCGATATCTCGCTCCCGATCGCCACCCCCGCATGACCGTCCTTCATCGTGCACCCGCGGATCACCAGGTTCTCCGACGGCACCCCGATCCGCCGCCCGTCGTTGTTCCGGCCCGACTTGATCGCAATGCAATCGTCCCCGGTGTCGAACAGGCAGTTTTCAATCAACACATCCCGGCACGCCTCCGGATCGCACCCGTCGTTGTTCGGCCCGTGCGACACGATATCCAGCCCGCGCACGATGACATTCGTGCACAGCACCGGGCTGACCTCCCACATCGGCGAGCGCCGGATTCGGACGCCCTCCACGAGCACGTTGCTGCAGCGATACGGCTGGATGAAGGTTGGCCGCAGGTAATCGCCTTCGCCGAACCGCCGCTGCTCCGGCGGCACATTGTCCGCCACCATCCGAGCCAGCCGTTCCCGCGCCGCCTTCTGGTTCGGCACACCCGGCGCCGAATCCTTTTTCCCCTTCCACGACCACCAATGCGCATCATCCGCCTGCCCGTCCAGCGTGCCGGCCCCCGTCACAGCGATGTTCCGCTCGCCGAACGCATAAATCAGCGGCGAATAATTGTAACACTCCATCCCTTCGAACCGCGTCAACACCGGCGGCAGATAGTCCTTCGGATCCGTGCTGAACAACAACACCGCGCCCGCATCCAGGTGCAAATCCACCCCGCCCAGCAATCGAATCGGTCCGCAACGAAATTCTCCCGGCGGCACCACCACGTGTCCGCCGCCGGACGCATGGCATTTCTCAATCGCCGCCGCAATCGCCCGGGAACAATCCGCCCCGCCCGGCGCGGCCGCATAGTTCGTGATGTTGAATGTCCGATCCGGAAACACCGGGGGTTGGATGCGCGCCAGCAAGGCGGGCAGCCCCGCCCAAGGGTCAGTGTCGGCCGCAATCGCCGTGGAAGACGCAACCGCCAGAGCCGCCGCCATCCAAAGCCGGGAAAGGAATGTCATTCGTTGAAGATTACCACAGCCTCGCTCCACGCCACCTTCGACTTTTTGCAAACATCACACCGTAACGTGCACGGCAGCCGCAGATCATTGGCGGATCAATGGATTATTGGATAGATGGATGAACTCCCGCGCCGCCAAAAATCCCATAATCCAATGATCCCATTTTTCAGGGGGTTCACCGGCGTGAAGGCAAACTGAACCCCGCGTTGCGAAAGACGCGCACGGCGGCATCGGTTTCAAGATAACCCAGCAAGCGCCGCGCCGCCTCGGGTTGCGGCGACCCCGCGACGAGGGCTGCCGGGTAAATGATGGGGGGGCTGTCGGCGGTGGGGACCTGGTAACCGATGGACACCTTTTTCGAAATCATCGCGTCTGTCTTGTAGACGATCCCCGCATCGGCGTTCCCGGATTCCACAGCGGCGAGGACGGCGCGGACGTTTTCGCAGGGGACCGTTCGGGGTTCAACCGATTTCCAAAGTCCCTCCTTCTCCAGCCAGGCGCGCGCGTAGGTCCCGGCGGGAACGGTCTTCACTTCCCCAATCGCCACCCGGGCCACCGTGGAGTTCGTCAGGCCGGACGCCGCCCGCACCGGGGACGCGCCCGCCGGCGTGATGATGACCAGCGTATTTCCTAGCAAAGAAATGCGCGTGTTTGTCACAATCAATCCCTCCCGCTCCAGCGCATCCAGCCGGGCCTCGTCCGCGGAGAAAAAAATGTCTGCCGGCGCCCCCGCCTCGATCTGCCGCGCCAGCACGCCCGAGGCACCAAAATTGAATACAATCCGGTCGCCAGAGGTTTTCTGGTATTCGGCGGCGATCTGCTTCATGGCGCCGGACAGGCTGGCGGCGGCAAAGACCATCACCTCGGCGGCCTGGCCCCGGAGCGTCATCCAAAGCACGGCCGCCACCATAAAACAGAGCCTCGCCGGGTTCATGGGATCCATTCTGCATGGGTGATTTCCCCCGGGCAACCTCCGAAGACGACCGCCCGCCGGCACGGCGGGCTCCCAACGCTTTCTGTTGTGCCTTTTTCCCGTTCCCCGCTAATCTCCCGGCATGCAAAATCCGGGCGACCTGGCAAACCCACCCTCACCCGTTAGCGGAACCGGCGGGCGCCGTCCCCGTCATCGTCTTGAAACGCCGCTCAAAGCCCTGCTGGCGGTGCTCGTCATTTACCTGCTCGCCGCTTATGTGTTCATGCCTTACGCGTGGAAACACAAGACGCGGCGCCACCCCGCGCTGTACGATGCCCCCACCCTCACCCACACGCCCACCGGCATTCCCGGCGATCCCATCAATGTCGCGCTGCTGGGCTCCGAAACGAACGTCCTCCGCGCCATGCACGCGGCGGGATGGTACCCGGCCAACCCGCTGACGCTGAGCAGCAGCTTGCGGATCGCGGTGGATTCTGTGCTACGCCGGCCGGACGACGAGGCGCCGGTAAGCACGCTGCTGCTGTTTGGCCGGAAGGAGGATCTCGCGTTCGAACAACCCGTGGGAGACAGCCCGCGGCAACGGCATCACGTGCGGTTCTGGCACTGGGACAAACTCGACGATGGTCACGAGGTATGGTTCGGGGCGATCACCTATGATGAAAGCGTCGGGCTCAGCCACACGACCGGGCAGGTGACGCATCACATCGGCCCCGACGTCGATGCCGAACGTGACCGGTTGATGAAGCAATTGCAGGCGGCCGGGCAGGTGACGGAGATTTCGTACCTGGACGGATTTCAAAAGGAACTGAGCGGCAAGAACGGCGGGGGCGATCCGTGGCACACGGACGGGCGGCTGGGTATTGCGACGCTGAAGGACACGGCGGCTCCGGCGGCGACGGCCGTCACCGGCGGAGGGACGCATCCATGACGTTGCTGGCGATTTTTCTCGGGCTGTTTTTTGTTTACAGCCTTGCGTCCGGGCGGCTGCAACAAACCGTCGTGACGGCGCCCATGCTGTTCACAGCCGCCGGCGCGCTGGTGTCCCGGGAACTGTTCGGCCGCGTTCCGACCACCGGCGGCACCGTGACGCTGTTGTGGACGGCGGAAGTGGGATTGGTCCTGCTGCTGTTCGCCGATGCGAGCCGGACGGATCTGCGTTCGCTGAAAAGCCTGGCCAACCTGCCTGCGCGGCTGTTGAGCGTCGGGATGCTGCTCACGCTGGGGCTGGGCATGGTCGCAGCCAGGCTGGTCCTGCCCGGTTTGACATGGTGGGAGGCGGGAATTTTGTCGGCGATCCTGGCCCCGACAGACGCCGGTCTCGGGCAGGTGATTGTGACCAGCCCGCGGGTGCCGGTCGCGGTGCGGCAGGCGTTGAATGTGGAGGCGGGTCTGAACGACGGATTATCGGTGCCGTTCCTGATGTTTTTCATCGTGCTGGCGGGGCTGGAGAACCACGAGGCGAACCTGGCGAAACTTATCGTGGAGCAGCTGGTTTATGGAGCGGGGCTGGGCGCGGTGATCGGGCTCGGCGGCGGCGCCCTGCTCCACCACGCGCACCGGGCGCGCTGGACGGCGCCCGCCTTTCATCAGTTAGGCGTCGTGGCGCTGCCGCTCCTGTGCCTTCCGCTGTCCGAGGCGGCGGGCGCCAGCATGTTCATCGCCGCGTTTACTGCCGGCTTGACTGTCCAGGTCACCTTCCCCGACGCCGGGCGGCACAGCATCGAATTCACGGAGGAATGGGGACAGTTGATCAATCTCGCGGTGTTTTTCCTGTTCGGACTCCTGGTGGCGCGCGACCTGGCGCTGTTCACGTGGGCCATGGCGGTCTACGCCCTCCTGAGCCTGACGCTCGTGCGCATGCTGCCGGTGTGGGTGTCGCTCCTGGGCACGGGGCTGCGCCTGCCGACGGTGCTGTTCATGGGCTGGTTCGGCCCGCGCGGCCTGGCGAGCATCGTGCTCGGACTGGTCTACCTGGAACAGGAAACCCGGCAGGCGGGCGAACAAACCATCCGCCTCGCCGTCATGGTGACGGTGTTCCTAAGCATCTTTGCGCATGGCCTGACCGCCCAGCCGGGCATCGGGTGGCTGAGCCGGTTCGAGCCCGCAAAGGAGCCGGCTATTGCCAACCGCAAAGGTTGAAGCCGAGGCATCGCGGTGATGGCCGAAAAGTCCGCAGATTACACAGATTACGCAGATTTATCTGTGAAATCGGCGTAATCTGCGGATGCCTTTTTCGGGGGTTTCCGGCTCAAATCCCCAGCCAATCCCCAAAATCGGATTGACTCGGCCGGGTTGGATTTGTAGGTTTTGCGTCCCCGCTGGGGCAGAACCCTGCGGTCGGACTGAGTTCCAGAGTAGCTCAATGGTAGAGCACGCGGCTGTTAACCGTGTGGTTGTAGGTTCGAGCCCTACCTCTGGAGCCATTCGACTCGCGCCTCGCTGCGCTCGGCACTCGCTCATGGCAGGCCAAGCGCGAGTCGAATGGTCCTGAGCGAAGCCTGTCCTGAGCGAAGCCGAAGGACCTGTCCTGAGCGAAGCCAAAGGACCTGCCCTGAGCGAAGTCGAAGGACCTGCCCTGAGCGAAGTCGAAGGGTCAAATGGGCTGTTATTTCGTCTACATCCTCAAGCTTCAAAATGGCAGTTTCTATGTGGGCTCCACGGCTGATTTAGACCGGCGTCTCACGGAGCACTGCTGCGGGTGCGGTGGCGCCACCACTTCAAAGTCGCCACCAACGGAGTTGCTCTACGCCGAATCGCACCCCGATCAGAAAGCTGCCCTGGCTCGAGAACGTCAGCTCAAACGCTGGTCTCGTTCAAAGAAACAGGCCCTCATCGCCGGAAACATTGGCAAACTGAAAGACCTCGCACGCTGCCGCCAATCCTCTCAGTGCCCCGTCCCGGGCTGAACCGGTCACCGAATGTGATCCGCGCTCGACTTCGATTGTTTAGTGGTCCTGCAAGCGACAATGCAATCAGAAATCTCCGATGAAAGGCAAGGGAATGTTCGGCAGGGGAATAAAAAGCGGAGTCATCCTCCTTCCCATTCCCCTGCCGTTCATTCCCCTGCCTTACTGCATCTGTGGTTTTGATTTCATCAAGGTGCAGGCGGTTCGGGCGACAGCCGGCCAGTGCGGAAAAAGATCAGGTCGTTTCCATTCAACGCCGATCTCAATCGTCGAACATATAGATGCCCTTGCGCCTCCATCTGCGGCAGAGGTCCGTAGAGTTCCTCCAACCGGCCGGGTTCACCCCCGGTCCGGACAAGTTCAGCGGCGGAAATGTTCGTCTGCGACTCCAACAGGAAATGCGTCAGGCTCCACCAATGCAGATAATACAGATTGAAGAACTCGCTCATTTGGGGTCCGTCTTGGCCCGAAACAATGTTTGCCAGCGGAATGACGCTTCCATTGGCCTTGTTTGACGACAGGTCGGGCGCTGTCGCCAGTTGATCGATCCACCAGGCATGTTTCGTGCGTCCCGTGGTTACGGCTCACTCTTCTGATCCCGACATCTTCTGATCCCGCGCTTGACCCTAATCCCTATCCACCACAGACTCGCCGCATGAGGATTGGCGACGACCCCGGAGCCGAAAACGTTCAACCACACAGATCGTTCTGCAACTCTATCGACGGTAGGGATGCCGCGCTGCGGCCTCCCCGCCCTCGTATCAGCGGGCGGAAAGCGGAACGGCGCCTCGCGTTCGCCCTCGGCAACTTTGCGCCGCTGGACGCGGCGCGGACGGCGCAGCGCGCCGTCCCTACCCGCCTTTCAGCCGCCGTTTTGCGGACGTGCGCAGCCGCTGTTCTGATGCTTCTGCAGACGCAGGCCCGGGCCGCCGGCTCCGCCGATCAGCAGAAGCTGGCGGCCGCGAACAACAGTTTCGCTTTCAAGTTGCTGAAGCAACTCGCGAAGGACCAGCCGGGCACCAACATTTTCATCTCCCCTTTCAGCGCCTCCACGGCGCTGCAGATGGTCTGCAACGGCGCGGGCGGACAGACCCTGGCGGAGATGCAACGGGTCCTGGGAACGGCCGGCATGCAGCCGAAGGCGGTGAACGAAGCCAGTTATGTTATCAATGAGTCACTGAACAGCCGGGATACCAATGTCACTCTCACCACGGCCAACGCGATCTGGTACCGGAAAGGAATCACGGTGAAACCCGAGTTTCTCGCCTGCAACCGGCAATTCTTCGGAGCGACGGTGGATGCCCTCGACTTTGACAACCCTCTTTCGGCCGACGTGATGAACGCGTGGGCAAAGGGGAAGACTCGTGGACACATCAAATCGATTGTGAACGGGCCGATAGACAATTTGACCCAACTCTTCCTGGCCAATGCCGTTTATTTCAAAGGAAAGTGGGAAGAGCCGTTTAAAACAAACATCACGAGGGATCGGGTGTTCCACTTGCGGGGAGGCGTGCAGGAGACAATTCCCATGATGGAACAAAGCCGGGAGTTTATGTATCGGCGAGGAACGGGTTATCAGGCAGTGCGACTGCCCTACCAGGGGTGGGGTCTCGGAATGTATGTTTTCCTGCCCGATCCGGGTTCCAGTCCGGAGCAGCTCCTCGACGTCCTCAATGGAGCAAAGTGGCAGCGTGTGACGGAACCTGGTTTTTCCGAGCAGAAGGGCACTGTTGTGCTGCCCAGGTTCAAACTGGAATATGGCGTCGAATTGAAACCGACGCTGACGGCCCTGGGAATGAAGACGGCTTTCGGCGACGCGGATTTCTCCGGCATCGCCGCCAGATCGACTTTCATATCAGCGGTACAACAACGAACATTCGTGGAGGTGAATGAAGAAGGCACCGAGGCTGCCGCGGTGACCCTCGCGCCAGTGTCCGAAGGGATTGAAATGCCCCCGACCAATCCGTTCGAGATGATCGTGGACCGGCCTTTCCTGTTTTTGATTGAGGATAAACAGACCGGCACGATCCTGTTCATGGGAATTGTGTCGGACCCGAAGGGCTGATCCTGCCGGAAGGCAAACCTCTTCGAGGCGCAATAGTGAGTCAGCGATCACTTGACACCGGCGACCTGCGTAGTAAACGCTCGCTGACGATGGTCGTGTTCTTGTTCACGCTGGCAGATACCGGCCGCCTCGAGAAACTGCCGTTGGTTACCATCCAGGCGCAATAATATTGACCAACCGACAAGTAAGCTATGAGAACAAAGACCATGGACACACAACACCTCATCCGTGTTTGGTGGGTGGCCGCGCTTGTGGCAACGACTGCGGCCTCGCAGGCCGCCAACCCCTCGAACGCCGGCACCGGCAAGCGACCGAACATCGTGATCATCCTCGGTGATGATCTGGGCTTTTCGGACATGGGCTGCTTCGGGGGCGAGATCAAGACACCGAACCTCGATTCGCTCGCCAAAGCGGGCTTGCGCTGCACCCAGTTCTACACGCACGCCAGTTGCTCGCCCACGCGCTCCATGCTGCTCAGCGGGACTGACACGCATCTCAACGGCCTGGGCAACATGAACGAGATGACGGCGCCCAACCAACGGGGCGTGGACGGCTACGAAGGCTACCTCAACACCCGTGTGGCGACCCTGCCGCAACTGCTCAAGGACAGCGGTTACCACACCTATATGGCCGGCAAATGGCACATGGGGAAGCAGCCCGACCAAATCCCCGCCGCGCGCGGATTCGAGCGTGACTTCGCGCTGCTCGACGGCGCGGGCAGCTACTGGGACATGGCGAATTTCAGCGCCAACACTCCGAAATCCACGTTCACCGAGGATGGACGCTACCTCAAGTCACTGCCCAGGCATTACTACGCCACGAAGACCTACACGGACAAGATGATCGGTTACATCGAGGCGAACCGGGCGGATGGCAAACCGTTCTTCGCTTACGTCGCGCACCAGGCACCGCATGACCCGTATCATCTGCCGCGCGAATGGCGCGACCGGCACGTGGGCGAATACGACAAGGGTTGGGACGCGGTGCGCAAGGAGCGGCTGCAGCGCCAGATTGAAATGGGCCTCGTGCCCAAGGAGACGGAACTGGCCGAACGCATGTGGTTTTTGCCCGATTCCACTACCCTGGCGCCCGCGACAAAAGCTTTCATGGGAAGAAAGATGGAGCTCTACGCCGGCCTGGTGGAGAACATGGACTACCACGTCGGCCGGCTGATTGATTATCTCAAGAAGATAGGCGAATACGACAACACGATCTTCATCGTGTTCGGGGACAACGGCGCGGAAGGAACCGACCTCTTCCAACAGATTGTGGGCTCGCCAGGCACGGCCAATTTCCTGTTCGCTTCGATCGCCTGGTCGCAGACGCATTTCAAAGCCTGGGGTGATCCGCAATCCTACGTCGGCTACGGCCCGATGTGGGCCCAGGTTTCGATGACCCCGTTTAGCCAGTACAAAGGCAACCTTGCCGAGGGCGGCATCCGAAACGCGCTCATCGTCAGCGGCCCGATCGTCAAGCGGCCTCCAGGGAGCATCAACCGCGGCGTCATGCATGTGGCGGACATCATGCCCACGCTGCTCGAAGTGGCCGGCGCCAGTTATCCCAAGACAGTCAACGGTCAGGAACCGCCGCCGTTGATCGGCAAGTCGTGGGTCAAAACGCTGGCGGGCCAGGAGGAATCACCCCGCGCAACCCAGGATCACATCGCGTGGGAGATTTTCGGCAATCGGGCCGTGCGGCAGGGCGATTGGAAACTGGTCTGGCAATACAGACCTTACGGCACGGGGGAATGGCAGTTGTTCAATCTCGCTGACGATCTGGGCGAACGCCACGATCTGGCCGCCCAGCAACCCGAAAAAGTCAAGGCGCTCCTGGCGCTCTGGGACGACTATGTCCGGGCCAACAACGTGATCCTGCCCAGCCGCGTCATTTGGGAGCAGCAGGAAAAGCGGCTTCCCGATCGCTATCCGGTGGTGGACGGTTTCCCGCCGCTCGTCTACCAGAAGCAGTTTATCCCACCCAAGGAAATGATGGCTGACCCGAAACCGTGATCGCACCCGAAAACAAAATGAACTCAATTCAGCCGACGCCCGATGCCATGAACATTGAAACCAAACCACAGCGCGAAGGGGGTCACATTTCTTCCGGCTCGCGCTCACGGCGCCTCGCCGCCACGATCCTGGCCCTGACGATCACTGGCCAGACAATCGCGTTTGCACAAATTCCTCCGCGCTTCTATTGGAAAAGTCTCGCCGGGGCGAACGCCGTGCCGGTGATCTACCAATCCCTGAGCGGCAATGCCAATCCCGTGGACCCCGCGGACCTCGTCTCGGCCAATGCCAACATTGACGCGAACGTTGCAATGGTGGGTTACGCCAAATTGCTGCCCCTGTTCGGCCGCACGCTCACCCTCGCGGTTCTGGAGCCGGTGGGCCGGATTTCCGGCGAAACCACCGTCGCCGGCCAGAGCTACAACCAGCCCGCCAATGGTTTCGGCGACCCGACGCTGGAAGTGGGTTACAACCTGATCGGCCCCAAGGCGATCATGAACATCCCCGACATGATGCGCTACGAACCGAAGTTCTCGCTCGACTTGATCGCGGATGTCGTGTTCCCCATCGGCGAATATGACAGCAGTCAACCGTTGAACCTGGGCCAGAACCGCTGGTATGGACGGGTGGGTGCGCCCATCGTCTGGCAGATCGGTCCGTGGGTGCCCGGCCGGCGAACCACTTTTGAGGTGTTTCCCTCGGTCTGGTTTTTCAGTGATAACAACGATTACGTGGGCCAGACGTTGAGCACGAATCCCAAGTTCCAACTGGAAGCGCATCTCACCCGGGACTTCACCGAACAATTTTGGGGTTCACTCGACACAACCTATTTGGCGGGCGGTAAGTCGAGTTTGAACGGAGTCGCGGGCGATTCGCTCAACACCCTGGCCGTCGGCTTCACCCTCGGCTACCAGATCAACGACAACCTCTCACTCACCGCCGGCTACATAGCCACGGTCAACGACAGCGCCCCCACCGATCTGAAAATGGACGGGTTCCGCACCTCGCTCACATACGGCTGGCACAAAATGGTGCAGGGCCAGAAGCGCCTGAAGAGCGAGAACTAACCAGCGTAGTCCGCAGACGCTCTTGAACGCACTTACGTAGTTCAACGCAGTCGAGCGTTCGGTCGGCGGCAGCCCGCTGTGCCAGCAATCATTCGAATCAGCCCCCGATGCCAGGTTGTGAACCAAGCGAGCCAAGATATGCGCGGCGGCGGCAAGGTCCCAACAACGCGCCGACAGAAGGCAGGGGAATGTTCGGCAATGGAATAAAATCAATGGCAGCACCTGTCCCCCATTCCCCTAATGAGTCACTGAACAGCCGGGATACCAATGTCACTCTCACCACGGCCACCGCGATCTGGTACCGGAAAGGTGCCGTCATTCCTCTGCCTTCATGCCCCGAATCCGTGCCATTCGCGGTAAGAACCCGTCTTCTCCGTGGATCTGGACCTTGATCCGGCGGCCCTTCCGGGCTAAAGCTTCACGGCCAGGCGGATTTCAATTTGGTGACCAGGAGCGAATCGAAAGCGACGGCGCCGCCGGTGCAGGTGACGGAAACGAGCGCGGAGCCGGCCGGATTCAGGATGGATACCGGCATGAACACCTGGCCGATGTTACCGAAGGTTTCCACGCAGTCGCGATCCGCCAGGATCTCCACCTGAACGACGCCGTTCACGGGAGGCAGCGGGTTGGCAAGTCCGCCGCAGATGATCGTTTGCGTGGCCCCATCCCAGGTCACGGCAATGCCCTGGAAACCGAAAGTGACCCGGTTCGTGCCCGGTCTGAATTGCGCCTTCAAATCGAATACGGACGCGCGAATGCCGGCCAGGGGATTGTTCCCGGGCGCCAGGACGAGATTGGTCCAGGCATATTGACCGGCGTAGAGATTGGTGATTTCGGCGACTGGCTGCCAGCAAAGCCGAATGCCGGCGGTCAGTGTGCGCAAGGTGAGTTCCGTGGGGAAGGACATCATCTGGTCGAACGGCATGCCGGGCAGGTCCAGTTGCTGCCACCCGATGCGCACGCACCGGGTGTCGCCCGGCGGCATGCGGCTGTAGGTTTGCGGCGCGTAGAAGCTGGAACCGCCGTGGCCCGGCAACTTGGCGGTTTCCGGCGTGAACACCCGGCCGTCGAATTGCCCCAGCTGATAACCGCATCCGGCATCGCTCAACATCCATTTTGTCTGATTCGCCTGGCCGTCCACCGGCAGTTGAACCAGGTCCGGACATTCATAAAAGCCGGCGCTGCGGCTCCGGTAAGTCCATTGTTTCAGGTCCGGTGAGGAGTAAAACGCGACGGCGTCCCCGGCCGAAGCGTCATAGACCGCCATGACCCAATGATTGGAAGGAGCGTACCAGAGCAGCCGGGGATCCCGGCCATTGTGGACGACGACGGGATTTCCGGAGAATTCCGTGAACGTGCGGCCCCGATCGTTGCTGTAGGCGATGCATTCGCCGCGGCCGGTGCTGGTGTAGGCAATCACCACCGGCGGCGCCGCACCCTGCTGGAACCCGGAAGTGTTGTTCACGTCCACTACCGCGCTGCCCGAAAACACCCAATCGCCGTACTGATGCGGATAAACAGCGACGGGCAATTCCGTCCATTGAACCAGGTTTGAGCTGACGGCATGTCCCCAGTGTATGTCGTTCCATCCCCAGCCATAAGGATTATGCTGGTAATAGAGGTGATACTCACCCTGGTCCCATACCAGTCCGTTGGGATCATTCAGCCAGCCCCGACGCGACGAGAAATGAACCCAGGGCCGAAGCGTTTCCCGGTAAAGATTCGTGGCGCCTTCCAGACCCGAGGACTGCTGGATCAACGCCATCGCGGTGGAATCGGCAGGCAGCAACTGGTCCACGCTCAATTCCACCGTCTGATTCTGAAACGGCAATAGGTCCAGGAACACCCAGAAATCGGGCGGACCGTCCGCCAATTCTATATCAAATTGACGCACAATCTTCCCGCCGGCGGACAGGTTTGCCCGGCGGAGCGGCGCGCCGGTTTTGACGGGCAGATTCAAATACGCATTGGTCACCAGGAAAGACTTCCGGGGGTCGGGGAAGAACCGCTCGTTCGAGAATCGGATCTGGTCCACCAGGACGTGACCGTAGGGACCCGTGGCGGAATCGACGACCTGGAGCACGGCGCTTTGGCCGAGGTACGGACTGACGTCCCACTTCACGGGCGCCAGCGTCTCGGAGTTGGACCCGGTGGCGGATCGTACGATGACACCGTTTACGAGGAGATTCAGGCAGGTCTGGCCGGGATAATTGCCGCCCCCGATGAGAAATTCCAGGCATGGAGCCGGGACGATGAAGGCGGCGGACGTCAAGGTGCCCGTGGAGGCATCAAAGTTGTTGAAGGAATTGACCAGGCCGGCACCCTGGAATCCTGAAACTGTCCCTTGCGACGGCAACGATCCCTTCGCCGGTCCCGACCCGAAAGCCGTGCCGGTGGCAATCCATCCCGCATAAGTCGCGCCCTCGAAATCGGCAAATGTAATCCCGACGGCGTTCGCGGGAGCGGACAAAGCCCTGTAGAATCGCTGCGGATCCGACACATTGGTGTCGAGCAGCCGGGCCGGGCCGTTGTTCGGCTCGACCACGACGCCCAGGTTTGTCCAGGGGCCTCCCACCGCCCCCGATGTTTGAAGGCGGTAGGTGTGGCCGGGCGCCGCGGCGAGGTCCAGAACGGACTGACGATTGGTGTAGGCAATCATCCGCAGCGCTGAGACCGGCGCGCCGGTCACATCGTTCCATGTCAATCCCACTCGGATTTCATCGTGCGACACCGTGCGATCGTTCAGGTAGGCCGCGAGGGAAATGCCGTTGAATGAAAAATCGCCCGCCGCCGGCAGGGACAATGAAGGGATCGCGGGCTCGCTGGAAGTCGTGGGATTCTGATAAACCCGCACGTCGTCATTGCCGTCGTGGAAGTCGATTCTCAGGACGTAGAAACTGACGTTCGTCGAGCCGGCGGCGATCGGGATTTGCGCGCCGCCGCACCGCAGGTTCACGGTTGTGGCATTGCCGTTGTCGTTGCCTATCCCGCCGATGCGGCCTGCGTCTCCAAGATCGTCCCGGTGAAGTTCGAATTCATAAAAGCTGGTGAGGTTGTTCGGGCGCTGCAGAAAACTCAGATACACCGTCTTCCCGTCCGCCCCGATCCGACCGTGGGAATCGAGCAGTCCGTAAAACGCAAAAAGACCATCCGTCGAACAATCGAGAAAACGCCCGGCGCGCCCGTACGGAGGCTGAAATGCCGATCCATCGACGGAACCGAAATCAAAGGCCGGGGGCGCATTGGGTCCGGCCGCCAGGCTGGCCTGGGGAACGCTCGCGGGGGCGCCGACAACAAGAGCCCAGGGACCGCTCCATCCCGTCCCACCGTTCCGGCCTGCGAGATTTCCGCCCGGATAATTGAATCCTTCGTAAGCGAGCAATCCTCCGAGTTCCGCCGACACCACCGTAACCGTCGCGGTGACGGCGCCGTAGGAATTGCCGGCCGTCAATTCATAGTCCCCGGCATCAAAGAATCCCGGATTGGTCTTCATCAAGGCGGGTCCGGTCTGGCCCGCCAGAGCCGTGCCGTCTTTGTACCACTGGAATGACGCAGGACCTGCGCCATCCGTGGACGCCTGGAGCACGAGGTTGCTTCCCGCCCCCAGCACGGTGATCGCGGGCATCGAAAGCCGGAGCGGGCTGCTGGTTAGCCTGGCCACCACGCTGGTGGCGGAACCGAGATTGTTGGACGCCACGGCCCAGTAGGATTCGATCCCCGGCGCCCCGGCGCTGACCGCCAAGGAAACGTTGGTCTCGCCCGGAAGCAGTGAATTCAACCGGCGATACCATTGGTACACGACCGGCTGCGCGCTCTGGGCCACGGCGGTGAAATCCGCCAACTGCCCGGAACACCTGTCCTGGTTGGTCGGTTGAATCACAAACATCGGCGGCCCGCCCAGCACCGCATCCCAACTGGCTCCCAAACGGATTTCGTCGTGCACCACGCTCACCCCGTTCGACGCCGCCAAAGCGATCCCGTCGAAGGCCAGGTCCGCCGCTCCGGGCAGCGTCAGGACCGGCTCGTTTCCGGCCTCAACAGCGGCCGTGGGATTGCAATAGACGGTGATGTCGTCGTTGCCGGCTTCGAAATCGATTCGGAGGATGTAGAAATTGACGTTGGTGTCTCCCCAACCCAGGGGCGTTTGAATCGAATCCGGCGCCCGTAAATTAATGGTGGTGCTGTTGAATGCGTTGCCGATGCCCGCGATGCGGCCAGCCTCGCCGAGGTCGCCGCGATGGAATTCGAGTTCGAAGCCTGGCGATGGGCTGCCGGCCTGCTGCAGAAAGGAGACGTAAAGCGTCCTGCCGTCGGCGCCGATGTGGCCGTTGGCATCCAGATAGCCGCTGAACGCGCCGCCGGCGGAGCAATCCAGCCGGCGTCCGCACCGGGCAACGGATGCCAGCCGGGCGGAGTTCCCGGCGGATCGCAAATCGAAACCGGCGGGAGCATGAGTGCCCGCCACGGGGCTGGAAACCACGATACTTGCAGTTGAACCATGGATGTTGGACCAGCCGCCGGCCCAACCAGTCCCGCCGGCAAGACCGGCCAAGCTGCCGGCGGGATAGTTAAATCCTTCATACGCCATCAGGCCATCGGAGAGGGTGACCGGAGCCTGACCTGCGTCGGCGCGGCCCGGCAAAACGGCTGCCGCACAGAAGCAGGCCAGCGCGCCCGCGAAGCCCAACCGCAAAACAACGGCAGATTTGGGAGCGCGGGGATTAAGAAACATGGCCTTTGAGAAATGCCAGAGGGTCATTCAACCGGTCCCGGCTCTAGCTTCGCCGGACCAGGCTGTCGCGTTGGGCCCAGGCGGGGTCGGGCTGGAGATGATCGAGCGTGTAGTGTAACCCGCGGCTTTCGGGGCGCTGCAGCGCGCAACGCACGATCATTTCCGCAACCGTCGCGATATTGCGCAGTTCCAGCAGGTCGCTGGTCACGATGAAATTCCAGTAATACTCCAGGATTTCCTGCTGCAGGTTCGCGATCCGGCTTTGGGCCCGCTGCAGCCGCTTGTTCGTCCGCACAATGCCCACGTAATCCCACATGCAGCGCCGGATTTCATCCCAGTTATGGGAGACCACCACCATTTCGTCCGGGTTGTGGGCGTCGCCGGAATGCCACTTCGGGATGGAACAATCGACCGGCGGCTGCGGGTGCCGGGACACGTAATCGGCCGCGCGATGGGAGCACACGAGCGCTTCCAGGAGGGAATTGCTGGCCAGCCGGTTCGCCCCGTGCAGCCCGGTGCAGGCCACCTCGCCGATCGCGAACAGCCCCGGGATTTCGGTCTGCCCGTCCACCGTCGTCACCACTCCACCGCACTGGTAATGCGCCGCCGGCACCACCGGGATCGGCTCGCGCGTGATGTCGATCCCGTAGCGCAGGCAGGTTTCGTAAATGTTCGGAAAGCGGTCGATGATGAATCGCGCGGGCTTGTGGGTGATGTCGAGCACGACGCAATCCGCGCCGGTCTTTTTCATCTCGCTGTCAATCGCCCGGGCGACGATATCGCGCGGCGCCAGGCTTTTTCGCGGGTCATAGGCATCCATGAACTCGCGGCCGTCCAAGGTCTTCAGCACGCCGCCCTCGCCGCGCACGGCTTCGCTGACCAGGAACGATTTGGCCCGCGGATGGTAGAGGCAGGTGGGGTGGAACTGGACAAATTCCATGTTGCTGATCGTCGCCCCGGCCCGGTAAGCCATCGCCACGCCGTCGCCGGTGGCGATGTCGGGATTGGTCGTGTAGAGGTACACCTTACCGCAACCGCCCGTCGCCATCATCGTGACCGGCGCCACAAAGGTCTCGACGGTTCCCGCCGGTTTGTTAAGCACGTAGGCGCCGAGGCAGCGATTTTCCCCCGGCACACCGAACTTGCGGCTCATCAGGAGATCGATCGCAAAATGGTTTTCAAAAATCGTGATGTTTGGCCGCTGGGCCACCGCCGCCAGGAGCGCCCGCTCAATCTCCCGCCCGGTCACGTCCTTCGCGTGAAGGATGCGCCGCTTCGAATGTCCGCCTTCGCGGCCCAGGTCCAGTTCGCGCTCGCCCGGCGCGCTCGGCACCTCGCGCTCGCTGAATCGCATTCCCAGCTCGATCAATTCCTGGATCCGCGGCGGCCCCTCCTCGACGATCGTCCGCACCACGCTCTCGCGGCACAATCCCGCCCCGGCCGTCAGGGTGTCCTGGACATGAATCTCAACCGAATCCTCCTTGCTGGTGACGGACGCGATGCCGCCCTGGGCGTAATTGGTGTTCGACTCGGCCTTGTCCTTCTTGGTGATGAGCGCCACGCGCCCGTGCGGCGCCAGCTTGAGGGCACAAAATAGGCCGGCAATCCCGCTGCCTAACACGAGGTAATCAAATTGTTTCATCGCTTGCTCGCCGCGCCGTCACAACCGCGCATTGTCGATCAGCCGGGTTTTGCCCACAAACACCGCCATGGCCAGGTGGGTTCCCCTTCCCGTCCGGCGCGCGGGCTCCAGAGTGTCGGGATCGAAAAACTCCACGTAATCCACCCGCGCCGCGGGTTCGGATTCGATCAGCCGCCGCAGCCGTGCGCGGAGTGTGGAGGACGACACCGGCCTGGAGGAGCGTCGCACAGTTTCGCGGGCCAGACAAATCGCGCGCCACAACACCCGCGCCTGGCGCCGCAGGTCGCCTTCCAGGTAACGGTTGCGCGAACTCATCGCCAGGCCGTCGCGCTCCCGCCGCGTCGGCGCCACCACCAGCTTCACCGGAAAATCCAGGTCCCGCACCATCCGCCGGACCACCGCCGCCTGCTGCCAGTCTTTTGCCCCAAACACCGCCACGTCCGGCAACACGAGATGAAACAACTTCGCCACCACCGTCGTCACGCCCCGGAAATGGCCCGGGCGCGACGCACCTTCCATCGGGCGCGTCAGCGATTCTTCGACGATCCACGTGCTGGAGGCCGCCGCATACAGATTCGCCGGCGCAAAAATCACGTCCACCCCCGCCGCCCGGCACAGGCGCGCATCCCCTTTCAGGTCGCGCGGGTAACGCTTGAAATCCTCCTTCGGACCAAACTGCGTCGGGTTTACGTAGATGCTCACGACGACACGGCCGCGCGGTCCGGCCAGCTTGCGGGCGCGGCGGGCGAGGCTGATGTGGCCGTCATGCAGGCAGCCCATCGTCGGAACAAACGCTACGCGCGCGCCATCGCGGCGCCAGCGCAGGGCCAGGCGCTGCATCGCAACGGCGGATCGAACAATCTGCATCCGCTGGGTTTAATGCAAATGCGGCCGGAAGAAAAGGGGCAGTTTTCAACACGGATGAACACGGATCAAAAAGCTTTGACGCGAATTGACGCGAATTCTTTCCAGAACGGTGGGGCGAGACTCCGTCGAGCCCTGACAGTCAGCGGAGTGCTGGAGTCATGGAGTTGTGGAGTGCTGAAGGGACAATTGCGAGTTCATTTTCCAATGCTCCAGAACTCCAATACTCCGCCACTCCATCCTTTTCGTGGGCTCGACGGAGTCTCGCCCCACCAAAGCGGGGAGGGCCGGCTTACTCGCCTGCCCAAGAAAAAACCCCGCCACGCGGCGGGGTTGCAAGAAGATAGGGTCCGGAATCAAACGGCGCTGGCCGGCGATTCGAACCGGGCGCGGTGCGGCTCGCAGGAGCGGTTTGTCGGGACTTCGGGGACGCGGTCGTTCGGTTCGACCAGTTTCTGCTCGAGCAGCCAGTTCTCGACTTCCTCGCCGCTCACGTCGGCCAGCATGTGGCCGTTGATTTCGACGCAGGGGCTCAGAGGCTGCCCGGTCTTCTCGATCATTTCCCGTTTCTGCTCCGGATCGCCGATAATATTGCGATCCTCGTAGGGCAGCTCGTACTTCTGCAGAATGGCCCGGACCCCGTTGCTCCAGCCGCAGGTCGGCTTCAAATAGGCGATAATTTTGGGTTTTTCCATAAGCTCGAATTTGTTCTCGTTACAGCAATTTAGGATAATGTGGCACAAAACCTGGGTTTGGCAATCTTGCAACGTGATGAAATGCTTAAATCGGAGTGGCGCTCCATCGCCGTCGTGCGACTATTCAACCATTCAAACTTTCAACCCATTTAACCTTTGAACCACGATGCTTGAAGATCACATCGGCGATATTGTGCGAAAGGCCCGCGGCATGTCCGGCGTTTCTGCCACCGATGCGGCGGCGGCGGCCGGCATTTCGGAATCCGACTGGCTGCAGTTGGAATCGGCCGGCGAAACCGGTGGCAATCCAAACTGGGCGGCGGTGGCCGGGCTGCTGGGATTGAATCCGGCGAAGCTCGAAGGCCTCGCCGCCGGCTGGCAGCCGGCGCGTCCCGACCTCGCGCGCTGGCCGGGGCTGTTGCCGGTGACCACCACCGAATCGGGGAACACCGTGCACGCTTACCTGGTGTGGGACGCGGTCACGCGCGAAGCCGCGGTGTTCGACACGGGTTGGAACGCCGAGCCAATCCTGGCGGCGGTATCGGGCGGCCGGCTGCATCTGAAGCAAGTCTTCATCACGCATTCGCATCCGGATCACATGGCGGGGCTCGCCGGACTGCGGGACGCATTTCCGGAAATCCAACTCCATTCCAATTCGGCCGCCGCCCCCGCCCGGCACCGGATCAAGCCCGGCGACCGGTTCGCGATCGGCTCGCTTGAAGTCACCTGGCGCGCAACGCCCGGTCATGCGGAGGACGGAGTGACCTGGATCGTCGAAGGCTGGCCGGAGAAAGCCCCGCTCGTTGCCATCGTGGGCGACACCATTTTTGCCGGGTCCATGGGGCGCGGCAACCAGTCGTGGGAACTGGCCCGTCGCAAGGTGCGCGAGGAAATTCTCACCCTGCCGCCGGACGCGTTGATCTGTCCCGGCCACGGCCCGCTCACGACGGTCGCAGAGGAACTGGCGCATAATCCGTTCTTCTGAAACGGGAATCGGTGGGGCGAGACTCGAGCCCTGACAGACAGCGGAGTGCTGGAGTCATGGAGTTGTGGAGTGCTGAAGGGCCAGTCGCGACTTCATTTTCCATTACTCCAGAACTCCAATACTCCACCACTCCAGCCTTTTCGAGGGCTCGACGGAGTCTCGCCCCACCGAGGTGCCATCAAAAAGCCAATTTGACCCCGGCCGCCCCGGTTGCTACCGTGTCGATCCCTGTTTTGGGGTAATTATGCGACGACACACAATATCGGTCCTGGTGGAAAACAAGTTCGGCGTGCTCACACGCGTCACCGGGCTGTTCAGCGGGCGCGGTTACAACATCGATTCCCTCAATGTCGCCCCGACCCACGACGCCACCGCGTCGCGGATGACGATCATTACGCACGGCGACGAAGCCACGCTGGAGCAGATCGTCAAGCAGCTCAACAAGCTGCCGGACGTGATCAAGGTGCAGGATTATCGCGACGGCGAGTACGTCGATCGCGAACTCGTCATGGTGAAGGTGGCGGTGGATTCGAAGACGCGAGCCGAGGTGATGCAGATCACCGATATTTTCCGGGCCAAGATCGTCGATGTGCAATCGAAAAGCCTGACGATTGAATTGACGGGCAGCGAGAGCAAGGTGGAGAAATTCCTGGACCTGATGAAGGGGTTCGGGGTGACGGACCTGACGCGCACGGGCAAGGTGGCGCTGCCGCGCAAGTAAGAACAGGTTGCAGGTTGCAGGTTGCAGGTTGAGCCGCATTTCTGCCCGAGAGGAACCAGCAACTTGCAACCATCAACCTGCAACTTGCCGCCGGGTCGCCGCCTCGGCGACGAATCCGCGGTTGACTGGGGGCGAACATCGGCTAGGATATCCCGCTCATTCATTGGCTTCATTCAGAACGCAATGATTTGTGATTGAACAACCGGCGGTCCGCCACAACGGTCCGCCACAGCAACGACAGAAAAAACATTATGGCCATCATTAACTTTGGCGGAACCAAGGAACGCGTGGTGACGCGCAAGGAATTTTCGCTGGCGAAAGCCCGCAAGGTGCTCAAGAACGAGACCATCGCCATCATCGGCTACGGCGTCCAGGGACCCGCGCAGTCGCTCAACCTCCGCGACAACGGGTTCAAGGTCATCATCGGCCAGGCCAGCAAGTTCAAGCGCGACTGGGACCGTGCGATCGCCGACGGCTGGGTGCCCGGCAAAACGCTGTTCGAGATCGACGAGGCCGTCCGCCGCGGCACGATCATCCAGATGCTCGTTTCCGACGCCGCCCAGCGCTCGATCTGGCCCGTGGTGAAGGCGAATCTCAAGGACGGCGACGCGCTGTATTTCTCGCACGGTTTTTCGATCGCCTACAGCAAGAAGACCGGCGTCATCCCGCCGAAGAATGTCGACGTCATCATGGTCGCCCCGAAGGGTTCCGGCCTGAATGTGCGCCGCAATTTCCTGACCGGCGCCGGCATCAACTCGAGCTTCGCCGTGGAGCAGGACGCCACCGGGCATGCCGAGGAGCGCTGCATCGCCGTCGGCATCGGCATCGGCTCGGGCTACCTCTTCCCCACCACGTTCCAGCATGAAGTGTTCAGCGACCTGACCGGCGAACGCGGCGTGCTGATGGGCGCGCTGGCCGGGATCATGGAAGCGCAATACGATGTGCTCCGCGCGAACGGCCACACCCCGAGCGAAGCGTTCAACGAAACCGTCGAGGAACTCACGCAATCGCTCATCCGGCTCGTGGACGAGAACGGGATGGACTGGATGTATTCGAACTGTTCGGCGACTGCGCAGCGCGGGGCGCTGGACTGGAAGCCGCGGTTCCGCAAGGCGGTGCTGCCGGTGTTTAAGGAACTTTACCGCCGCGTGAAGAGCGGCGAGGAATGCGTCCGCGTGCTGACCGCCTGCGGCAAGCCGAATTACCAGGTCGGGCTACAGAAGGAACTGGCCCAGATCCACAATTCGGAAATGTGGCAGGCCGGCGCCGCTGCCCGCGCGCTGCGCCCGAAGGAACCCGCCCGCGCCATCGGCAAAGGCACCAAGGGCGTCTCGGGTCGCGCCAGCAACTGATCACCGCCGATTCTCACCACGCCGCCGGAAATTTTCCGGCGGCGTTTTTTGTGCTTAACGGCGAAACGCAGAGGCGCGGAGAAAACTGAGGGAATAGTCCGCAGATTACACAGATTTCGCAGAGGGGAATTAGAGGCTTGGCGTTTTGGCCGTGAAAACTCAAACATTTTTGGACTCACGCGAAGCACCAGGTCTGAACAGTCCTGCTCCTAATCTGTGGAATCTGCGAGATCTGCGGATGCCTCTCTCCGCGTCCTCCGCCCCTATGAGTTTATCCGGGCCTTAAAACGGCCAGTTGAAGCCGCCGGACACGGAAACCTGTCCGCGGAAATTGAGCTCCGCCTGGTGGCCGCCGCCGCTGATGGTGGCGGTGGTCAGCGGCATGAATTGCGCCCCGAGATACAAATCGCCGTTCTTCACCACGTGCCAGTAGACCTGGGCGTTCACGTAGCCGCCATAGACCACGTCCGTCCCGTTCACCTGCCCCGTCATCTGCGCCGTACCGCCGGTCGACACAGTCGTGATCGTCTCGTTCCATTTCAATTTCCCGTTCACGACGCCGATTGCCGGGCCCAGGCTCGCGGAAAAACCGACATACGAATTCATGTCCCAGTAGACTGTCGGACCCAGCCGCGCGGTGTAGAGAATGACATCCAGGGTCTGGCTGCCGGACAGGAGGCCGGCCGGCGTCGCGCTGTTGGTGGACGTGGCCTGGCTGTCGATGTTCCATTGGCCGCCGTTGCCGCCGCGGTAACCGGCCGGGGGCATCTGGATTCCACCGGTGTTGTAAGTGTAGGTGTTCTGCGCCGAAAAACCGGGCAGTCCGGATTCGTTGACAGTCACATTGATGGGGAGGATCCCGACGCCCGCGTCCCAGCCGAACCGGAACCGGTTCCAGTACCAGAGATTGCCTCCGTAAGCCATTTCGAATCCCGCCAGCGGGCCCGCGTCCTTCTGTTCGCTGGCGCCGTTGTTCAGTGTGAACGAGGTCGTGTCCGTCATCGTCAGCGTCTGCCCGCTGACCTGGCTCGCGTTGTTGTAACCCCAGTTGGGCGTGTAACTGTCGGCTGTTCCCGCCGGCGGCGGATGCACGTAACCGTCGTCGAACACTCCGGGTCCGTGGCCCGTGTTCAAATTGCCCTGGAGCCGGAACGTCGTCTTGATGTTGAACCCGCCAATGGCGCCGATCCGGAAATGCTGCGACCAGTCCGGGTCGTAATCGCTCTGCGCCAGGACGCGGCCGGCCAGCAGGCAGCCGGCGACGGCCAGTGAAAATCGCCGCCGGGCGACGTGGTTGGAATGCATGGATTGGGACATGGAACCGGTCACTGGGGATTAAGGTAAACGCGATAGAATCGCGACGTGGCGTTGGTCGGATGACTGATCGTGACGGGCGGGCCGAAATCGATCCACTCCGTGAAATTCGCCGCGGACGTCGCCGGCGGCAGGGCCGTGCGCGCATTCGCGAACCCCGGATCATCGCTGTAGACGACCGTGTAGGTGCGGTTCGAGACGGACGGGAAATCGAGGTACATGCTGTTGGACAGAACGCCGGAGGTCAGGGGGAAGATGCGGACGTCGCCGATGGGCGAGCTGGGCGCGGTCGAAACGGAGGTGTCGTAAACCGGCACTTCGTACGCCTGGAACGCGACGTCGACTGTGCGGTGCGTCGGCACATAATACTGCAACAGCAGCGTGACGCTGTCGCCGCCGGCGAGCGGCGCCGCGTGGACGACGTAGCCGTTGCCGCCGTTGGTGCCGAGGGCGTTGTAAAAGCGGTTGGTGCCGAGGCCCGACACCAGCACGCGCACCGAGGCGGCGGGGAGCAAACCTGTGTTCTGCACCACGACGTATTGTTCCATCTCGCCGGTTTGCGGATCGAACACCTGGGTTGTGGTGTTGGTGACCGTGAGCGACGCCGGGCCGTAGGTTTGGATGACGAGGTTTGTCGAGGCGGTGTTATTGGTGTTGGAGTTCTCGATATTATCCCGGGCATAGACCGTGGCCAGGAACACGGAAGTGCCGGCGTTGGTGGAGGCGACGCGGACGGCGACATTGGTGAGGCCGCCGGCGGGGATGGTGCCGAGCTGGGCGACGACGTTGGATCCGGAGCGGTTGACCGAAATTTTCGAGGGTGTGATGCCGACGTAATACATGCCGGCCGGCAGGGAATTCGTGAGCTGCACGTTGGTGGCGTCGCTCGGTCCGGCGTTCGTCACCGTCACGTTCACGTTGAAATAGTCGTTCGTGATGATCGCCTGGGTGGGAGCCGACAGGGTGAGGCCCAGGTCCGCCACCGTGGTGTTTGAAACGACGGTCGTGATCGAAGCCGAGAGCTGGTTGGTGAGCTGCAGCGTGCTGAGCACCGCGCTGTTGACGAAGGTGCCGGTGGCGCGGGGCCGGACGGTCACGGACATCTGGACCAGCCCGACGCCCGGGAGCTGGGCGAACTGGAAGACGACGGTGTTGCGATAGGAAAAGAACGTGCCGAGGCTGGTTTGCGTGTCGGTCAGAATCACGTTGTCCGGCAGCGTGTTCGTGACCGTGGCGGCCTGGATGATGATGCCCGAGGTATTGGTGATGTAAATCGAGTAGGTGACCGCGCTGTTCAGGGCCGCGTTGGTGGGCCCGTACATGGCGAAGAAAATGTTGTTCGTCGCGCCGATGTCCACTCCCTGCGCCGAGGCGCGCAGGGGCATCCAGCCAAAAACGAGGGCCACCAGGGCCGCGACGCGAAAAAGGACCTTCATGATTTCTTTTAAGCCGAACCGCCGAACCGCTCTTCAACCGCATTATTTCATCCCGGCGCCATGAGGCGCAAGGCAGAAGGAAGAATGCAGAGACCTCCCCGGTGGGGCGAGACTCCGTCGAGCCCTGACTGGGCCCTGAGGATTGTTGGATCTATGGATTTGTGGATTGCTGGATGACTCCGCGCGAAAGTCTTCCCATTTATCCAGGAATCCATTGATCCAACAATCCAGTCCTCGAGGGCTCGACAGAGTCTCGCCCCACCGGCGCATCCGATTCTTCGACTGTTCCTGCCAACACCGTTCCCCCGATTAAGTTGCGCGCGTTTTCAGGAATTTAGGGATGAAGGCGTCAACCCCCGCAAGCCCGCGAGGTTTCTGCCTTCTGCCTTCTGCATTCTACCTTTCCTTTGTGCGCAACTTTTCCTAGTTTGACGTGTATCCATCTGGGACGACGGATTCGTTGACGGAATGGCTTTTGTATCGCTCAAAGATTTTTTTGGCCGCATGGGGCTGGTGACGCCCGCGCAATTCGAGGAATATGCGCGCGCGTGGCGTGTTGCCGCCGAAAACGGCTCCGCCGAGTCCCTGCTCGGTTTCATCTGCCGCGAACGCGGTTTTGCGGAGGATGCCTTCCTCCAGAAACTCGCCCAGGCCCTCGGCTGGCCCTACCTCGAACTGCCCAAACTGGACATCCCCCAGCAGGCCCGGAATAAAATCTCCACCAAGGTCGCTTTCCAGCATTCCGTCCTGCCGACCGACGTCTCCGACGGCACCCTCCAGGTCGCCGTCAGCAATCCGTTCGACACCGCCATGCTCAACGCGGTGCGGTTCGACGCCCGCGTCCCGGTCCGGTTCGCCCTGGCCACCAAGGCCGAGCTCGAAAAGGCGCTCAAAAAATACTACGGCGTCGGCGCCGAAACCCTCGACGAAATGGGCGAGGAGGAGGAGGAACCGATCGAACTGCTCGTCGGGGACAAGGAAATCACCGAGGGCGAACAGGAAGCCAGCGTCATCAAGTTCGTCAACCAGGTGATCTGGGAAGCCTACAAGGATCGCGCCACGGACATTCACCTGGAACCCCAGGAAGACGAACTCCGCATCCGCTACCGCATCGACGGCATCCTGCACCAGACCCCGATGCCGCCGCAGTTGAAGCGTTTCCAGGCCGCGATCATCTCCCGCATCAAGGTCATGAGCGGGATGAACATCGCCGAGAAACGCCTGCCGCAGGACGGACGCATCAACGTCCGCATCAAGGGCGAGGAAATCGACATCCGCGTCTCCACCGTCCCGACCGTCTACGGCGAAAGCGTCTCGCTCCGCCTCCTGTCCCGCGGAAAAATCTTTCTCAGCCTCGACAAGCTTGGGTTCTCGCCCAACGACGAATCCGCCATCCGCGAACTCATCGTCAAGCCGCACGGCATCCTCCTCGTCACCGGCCCCACCGGTTCCGGCAAATCCACCTCGCTCTACGCGATGCTCAGCACCATCAACTCGGTGCACAAACGCATCATCACCGTCGAGGAACCCGTCGAATACGAACTCAAAGGGATCAACCAGATCGCCGTCCGCCCGGAAATCGGCCTCACCTTCGCCATGGGCCTGCGCCACATTCTCCGCCAGGATCCCAACGTGATCATGGTCGGCGAAATCCGCGACCTCGAGACCGCCGAAATCGCCATCCGCGCCGCCCTCACCGGCCATCTTGTCTTCTCCACGCTCCACACCAACGACGCCCCCAGCGCGTTCACCCGCCTCATCGACATGGGCATCGAGCCCTTCCTCGTCGCGTCGTCCGTCGAAGCCATCATGGCCCAGCGCCTCGTCCGCACCATCTGCCCGCTCTGCAAGACGGAGCAGAAGGTCGAGCGCCCTTACCTGAACAAGATCGGGTTCCCCGAGGAGGAGATCGCCACCACGCGGTTCATGCGCGGCGCCGGCTGCGACGCCTGCCGCCAGCTCGGTTACCAGGGGCGCCTGGCCATTTACGAATTGCTCGTCCTGAACGAACAACTCCGCCCGCTCATCCTCGCCCGCGCCGCCGCCTCCACCATCGCCCAGCGCGCCATGGAACAAGGCATGCGCACCCTGCGCGTCGACGGATGGAACAAGGTCAAGGCCGGCATCACCACCATCGAGGAGGTGCTCCGCGTCACCCAGATCGAAGAACACCTCGACTCCCTCGTGGAAGATCAGAAATCGAAAATCGATGCCGCCCTCAAGCGCTAAACCCCTGCCCGCCTGGGCCCGCTGGACCCTCCGCGCGCTCGGCGCGGCGGCCATCGTCGGCGCCTCCTGGTGGCTCGTGCTCGTGTCGCTCGCCTTCTGGCTCCTCTCCCGCAGCAAGGAAGGCATCCTCGCCGGATCCGGCAAACCGCTCTCCCAACACCTCGGCAGCGCCGTCGGCGGGCTCGTCGTCTTCTACATCGGCTACCGCCTGCTCGCCCGCTCCTTCGCAAAACCCGCGCCCGCCGCGGACGAATCCGCCGCCGCCGCGCCGGAGCCGCCCAAACCCGCCGCACGCCCGTCCAACAAACGCTGGAGCCTTTGCAACGTGCTGCGCTGGGATGCCGACGCCCGCCGGCTCTGGCAGTTCGACGCCGGCAAAAGCAGCTTTCCGCTCAACCGCGAAACCCGGGCCGCCGACGGCGAACCGCTGCCGCAGCCGATGATTCAAAAAAGCTGGAGCTCGCTCTGGCAGCCCCGGCTCAACGTCGCCCTGCTCCCGCCCGACCAGGTGTTCATCCGCGTCGCGCAATTTCCCCAGAGCAGCCCCGAGGAAACCCGGGCCATGGTGGAGCTGCAGTTGGAAAAGCTTTCGCCCATCCCGGTCACCCAGGCGGTCTGGACGATGCATCCCCTGCCCTCCGCGCCAGCGCCGGCCACTCTCCAGACCCCCGGCGCCGTCCCGATGCAGACCGTCGCCGTCACCATTGCACCGCGCGATGACGTTGAAAAATTCCTGGGCCGTCTCGAGGAACAGGGTTTCCTCGCCGACCGCCTCGAATTGCCCGTGCTCGACCAGCTCCTCGCCACGAAAATCGAGGGCGACGGCGCGTGGATTTATCCCGCCGCCGAAGGCGTCGCGACCGCGCTGGTGGCGTGGTGGTATGGCGGCGTGCTTCGCAACCTGGATTTCCTGGTGCTGCAACCCGGCGAACAGGCCGCCGCGAGTTTGCGCGATCACCTGCTGCAAATGGCCTGGGGCGGCGAACTCGAAGGCTGGCTCACGCATCCGCCCCGCTGGCATCTCGTGGCCGATGCCGCGTCCGCCCAACGCTGGGAACCCCTGATGCGCGCCGGGCTCGAACAGCCGGTCGACATCATCGAACCCCTTCCGCCCGCGGAACTGGCCGCCCGCACGGGGCGCCGCGCCGCCGCCGCCGACCCGCAACTCAACCTGCTCCCCGCCGAATTCGCCGCCCGTTACCAGCAGAAATTCGTCGACCGCCTCTGGATGCGCGGCCTCATCGGCCTGCTCGCCGCCTATTGCGTCGCCGTCCTCGTCTACGCCGTCGCCGTCGGTTTCCTCAGCTACAACACCGGCAGCGTCGAGAGCCAGGTGCGGGGGCTCGACCAGGTCTACACGAACGCGCTCCAGATGAAGGCGCGCTACGCCGTGCTCAAGGACCGGCAGGAACTCAAGTTCGCCGCGCTCAATTGCTGGCAGAAAACCGCCGAACTCATGCCCGAGGGTCTCACCCTCGAATCGCTCAGCTTCAGCGATGGACGCAAGCTCACCCTGTCCGGGACCGCGCCGCCGCAGGACATGATTTCCGCCAACGATTTCAGCGGCCGCCTGCGCAAGGCCACCGTCAATTCCAATTTCCTGTTCAACGCCCAGCTCGACAGCAGCGACTCGTTCCGGTCCGCCGGCCAGAACTGGAGCTTCGGCCTCGAACTCAAACGGGGGGAGGAACCGTGAAGCAATACTTCGCCCGCCTCAGCCCCGCGGAACGCCGCTTCGTCGTCGGCGTCGGCCTCGTCCTGTTCCTCGTGTTCAACTGGATGTTTGTCTGGCCCCATTTCTCCGACTGGCGCACCACCCAGTCGCGGCTCGACACGGCGCGCATGACGCTCGGGAACCGGACGGTGATCATCCAGCAGGCCGACCGGCTCAAGCCTGAACTGGCCCGCATGGAAGGCGAAGGCGCCGCCGTGCCGCCCGAAGACCAGGCCACGGAATTCCTCCGCACCATCCAGTCCCAGGCCCAGCAGTCCGGCGTCATGCTCATGGGCAGCTCACGCTCGACCACCCGCACCAACGACCCGTTCTTCCTCGAACAGGTCCAAACCATCAACGTTCAATCGACCGAAAAACAACTCGTCGATTTCCTCTATAACCTCGGCGCCGGCGGCTCCCTCATCCGCGTCCGCTCCCTGTCGGTGCGGCCGGATCAGACCCGCCAGCAGCTCACCGCCAGCATCACCCTGGTCGCCAGTTACCAGAAGAATCCCAAAGCCGCCGCCCCCGCCACGGCCGCCGCCAAACCCGCCACCCCGGCCCCGGCCGCTCCCGCTTCCGCGCCGGCACCCACCGCGGGCGCGCTCGTGAGACCGCAACCGGCCCCGCAACCCTCCACTCCGACGCCGTTCCCGCCGCGCCCGGTGGTGCCGCAACCCAGACAACCCAATTTGCCGAAACCCGCCACGCCCACCCACCCATGAAAAAGCTTTGCCACGCCCTCGTGCTGCTCCTGGCAGTCTCCTGCTCCCGCAATCCGCCGGCCACGTTCGCCCCCTACGGAACACCGGCCCAACCGGCACACGCCGCCGCCGCCGCGCCGAAAGCCACCGTGCCCGGCACCCCGGCCACACCGGTCGAACCCGCCACCGTCAGCGTCGGCGGCCCGACCCCGGGCGTCATCACCGTGCCCTCCAGCGGCTCGTTCCTCCCCAAACCCCCGCCGCTCACCATCACCAACCAGGCCGCTGGCGCCACTCCCGCCGCCCCGGCCGCCGCTCCCGGTTCGCCTGCCGCTCCCGCCGCTCCCGGTTTGCCCGGCGCTCCCGCAGCCGCCGCATCCCCGACAGCCGCGGCCGGTGCCGACGACATCATCCCGGCCGGCACCATCAATTTTCCCGCCACCGACCTGAACCAGGTGTTGCAGATCTATTCCGAACTGGTGAACCGGACCGTGCTGCGCCCGGCCAATCTTCCCGCGCCGCTCATCACCCTGAAAACCCAGACCCCGCTCACCAAGAAAGAAGCGATCGCGGCGTTCGACGCCGTTCTCGGCATGAACGGCATCACCATGATCAATGTCGGCGACAAATTCGTAAAAGCGGTTCCGACCGCGCAGGCCAACCAGGAAGGCGCGCCGATCTCGAAGGCCGACGCCGCCGCGCTGCCCGATCTCGGCCAGTACGTCACCGAAATCACCCAGTTAAAATATGTCAAACCCAGCGAACTGCTCCCCGTGCTCACGCCGTTCGCCAAAATTCCCAATTCCATCCTGCCCATCGACAGCTCCCAGATCATCGTGCTCCGCGATTATTCGGAAAACGTGAAGCGCATGCTCGAAATGATCAAGCAGGTCGACGTCGCGATCCCGTCCGAGTTCGAATCCGAAGTCATTCCGATCAAGTATGCGAAGGCGGAGGACATCCAGGAGGCGTTGAACAGCTTGGCGGGCGGCAGTGGCGGAACGACGGTCGGGCGCAGCTCCGGCGGCAGCAGCCGGGGCGGTCTCGGCGGCATGGGCGGCATGAGCGGACTGAACCGCCAGGGCGGCATGGGCGGCGTGGGCGGCATGGGCGGTGTCGGCGGGATGAACAATTACGGCACCCAGGGAACCATGCAGGGCGGCGGCACGGCCGCGGGCCAGACTTCCGCGGCCAGCGGCGGCGGCTCGTTCACGCAGCGGCTCAGGGATATCATGAACCGCGCCGGCGGTGCTTCCTCGGGCGATCTCCAGATCCTCGGCACGACCAAGATCATCGCCGACGAACGCACGAATTCCCTCCTGATCTTCGCGGCCAAACAGGACATGGCCATGATCAAGAACATCATCAGCAAACTGGACGTCGTCCTCGCGCAGGTGATCATCGATTCGATCATCATGGACGTGACGATCGGCAAGGGCTGGGAGGTGGGCGTGTCCGGCCTGCAGACCCAGAAGCAATACAACGCGAATCTCGCCGGCGCCGGCGGCTATAACAACGGCCAACCCGTGTTCGACCTCGTGAACTTCCTTAGCTCGGCTTCACAGGGCAATGCGACCAACAGCTTCTTCCCCGGCAGTCTCGGCGGCGGCCTGACCTACTGGGCCCAGATCAACAAGAGCTTCGACCTCGTGCTCCGCGCCGCGGCCACCGACTCGCGCGTGAACGTCATCCAGAAACCCCGCATCGTCACGTCCCACGCCACGCCCGGCAATATCTTCGTCGGTAACACCGTCCCCTACGTCACCGCCACCTATGCCGGCGGCAGCTACTATGGCGGCGCCAGCTCGCAATACTCCCAGCTCTCCGTCGGTATCGGCCTCCAGGTCACCCCGTTCATCAACCCCGACGGACTCGTCGTCATGCAGATCGACGAAGTCATCGACGAGATCAGCGGTTCCACCCCGATCACCGGCGTCGGCGACGTCCCGAACACCACGCACCGCACCTTGTCCGCCGAAGTCGCCGTGCGCGACAACGAAGCCGTCATGCTCGGCGGATTTATCCGCAATTCCACCGCCAAAACCCAGTCGGGCATCCCCATCCTCAAGGACATTCCGCTCATCGGCCCGCTCTTCGGCAGCCGGTCCGACAACAAGAGCCGCCAGGAACTGATGGTCCTCATGCGCCCCACCGTCCTGCGCACGCCCGAGCTGGCCGCGAGACAGACGATCGAGGAAAAACGCACCCTGCCCGGCATCAGCCGCGCCGAGGATGAAGCCAAGGACCAGCAGCGCCAGGCGATGAAAGAGGAGCAGAAACGCATCAGCGCCCAGGAAAAAGCCCGCGCAAAAGAAGACCAGAAGGAGCAAAAACTCCAGCGCCAGGGAGACTCCAGCACCAACGCGCCTTGATCGAAGGCAAAAGGTTGAATGCAGAAACCCGGTTGCGCGAAGCGCTCCACGGCGCTACAGCTTAGAGCAATGAGCCCGCCCCGAAACCAATGCACCGGCAACGCCGTGTCCGGGAACCTGCAACCTGCAACTTTCAACCTCCAACCCGCATGACCGGCCTTCTCCTCGCCCTGCTCGGCGCCGTTGCCTCCACCAACCCGCCCGCGGCCGTCAGCAACCTGGTCCAGCAAACCACCGGCATCGCCGTCAGCATCCCCGCCACCAACGACCCCGTGCAGCTCGCGCTGGACAAGTTGATGGCCGACGATGACGCCGCGCAAACCGAGGTCGACAATTGGATCCTGGAAAACCAGAAATTCGTCCAGGACGGCGCCGGGATTTCGAACGCGGAAATGAACCGCCGGATTCTCAAGCGCTTCGCCCCCATCCATTCAGGCTACGAGGACCTGGTACGGCGTTATCCAAAAAGCGTCGATGTCCGGGTCGCCTACGCCAGTTTCCTGAACGACCTCGGCGAAATGGAGGAGGCGATTCAGCAGCTCAAAGTCGCCGCCGACCTCAATCCGACCAACGCCGCCACCTGGAACAATCTCGGCGTTTATTACAGCGACGGACACCACGGACCGCCCATCGAAGCCTTCCCCTGCTTCGAAAAGGCCGTCGAGTTCAACCCGCACGAACCGCTCTATTTCCAGAATTTCGCCGTGACGGTGTTCATGTACCGGCCCGACGCCCGCGAGTACTATCACATCCAGGAACCCCAGGTGTTCGACAAGGCCCTCGATCTCTACGGCCGCGCCATGCGGCTCGATCCGACCAATTTCGCCCTCGCCGTCGACACCGCGGAATCCTATTACACCATCCGCCCGCTCCGCACCAACGACGCCCTGGTCGCCTGGACCAATGCCCTCAACGTCGCCCAGGACGAACTCAACCGCGAAGAGGTTTACATCCATCTCGCCCGGATCAAAATGCTGGCCGGCCGATACAAGGAAGCCCGCGGCCAGCTCAACCTCGTCACGAACGACCATTACATCACGCTTAAAACCAATCTCAGCCGCGCCCTCGCCGCCCGCGAAGCCCTCGCGGCCTCCAACGCCCCGCCCGAAACGGCGAAGTAACACGCGGCGATTCGTTCTCGTCCCCGTCCTCGAATTCGGGATTACTGGATAAATGGATTTTTGGATTCATGGATTCCGCGCAGGGGCCTTTCCATTAATCCAGCAATCCATCGATCCAACAATCCTCTTGCAAAGCCACGATGAGGAGGACGATCAGGATTGCGACATGCGAATTGACGCTTAAGGCCTCCCGACTACCCTTCCCAGATGCGCGTTCGATTCGCCCGTTGGCTCACGCTGAGTTGGTTCTGGGCGTTCGCATCCACCCCTGCCTCTCCCGCCGCCATTCTCGGAACCAATTCCGCCGCCCTGCCGCTCACACGCGACCGCATCGCCACCCTCCCCGCCGCGCAACGCCCGGCCTGGCTCGATTACCTCCAGCGCTCCAACGAGCGGCGCCGCCTCGATATCGCCGCGCTCGACGCCGAAATCCAGTCCGAGAAACTCCCCGGCCCCATCCTGCCGCCTTCCGGCCGATCCGAAAAAGCACTGTCCCTTGCCAAACCGGCGGACTGGTACGCCGGCCCCGAAGCCCGGCGAATCGCAGGCATCGTCATCTCGTTTCAAATTCCCTCGGGCGGTTGGAGCAAAAATCTCGATCTTTCCAACCACCCCCGCGGCCGAGGCGAACATTTCGCGCCCGACAACGAATCGCGCCGGCTCGGTCCGTCGGACAACGACGCGCCGGCGCTGTCGTGGAATTACGTCGGCACGATCGACAATGACGGGACGATTTCCGAAATGCGGTTCCTGGCCCGAATGTCAGCCCGTGCCGGGGAACCGGAAGCTGGCCGCTGCCGGGAATCGTTCGTAAAAGGGCTGAATTACCTTCTCAATTCGCAATATCCCAACGGCGGCTGGCCCCAGGTCTGGCCGCTGGCGGGCGGATATCACGACGCCGTCACCTTCAACGACAACGCCCTCATCAACGTGCTGAATCTCCTCTCGGACACGGCGTCCGGCACGAACGACTTTGCGTTTGTGACGCCGGCGGACCGCGGTCGCGCGCGCGAGGCGTTGCGGCGCGGCATCGATTGCGTGCTGGACTGCCAGGTGATCTGCCGGGGAACACCGACGGTTTGGGCTCAACAATACGATCCGCTCACCCTGAAACCCTGCGCCGCCCGGAATTACGAAATGCCGGCCGCGTGCTCGCTCGAAAGCGCGCGCGTCACCCGGTTCCTGCTCCAGCTTCCAGCTCCGAATCCCAAAATCACCGCTGCCATCCGCAACGCGCAGGAGTGGTTCCGAAAAACCGCGCTGCACGACGTGACGTTCGTCAAAACCAACGGCCTCGCGCAACTGTTGCCCTCCCCAGGCGCCCCGCCGCTCTGGGCGCGGTTCTACGATTTCAACACCGCCACGCCCGTCTTCGGCGACCGCGACAAATCCATCCACGACCGGCTGGACGAAATCTCCATCGAACGCCGCAACGGTTACGCCTGGTACGGCAGCCAGCCGGCGCAGTGTCTTGAATCGAAGTAGTCCCAGGCTTCCGCGATTTTACAATCGCGGCTACTTTCGCGCCGTAGCCGCCATCGTCGGATGGCGGTATCTCCGAAGTAGGAGACGAGGTAACGAGTCTCTGACCAACTCGACCGCCACCGACATTGTCAGAGACTCCTCACGTCGTCTCCTACCAAGCCATTGTCACCAATCCTTCACCGGCTTCTCGGCGTTCTTCGGCTTGCCATCCCGCCGCACCGGCATCATCCGCTCCTCACCCTTCTGCGCATCCAACAACCGCTGCGCCTCCTGCGGCGTCATCTGATCCTTCCCGCCCGCATCCTTCTGCTCCGGTTGCTGCGGCTGCTCCTGCTCCGGCTTGCCCTGTTCCGGCTTTTTCTGATCCGATGAATTCTCATCCTGCTTCTGATCCTGTTTCTGCTGATCCTGCTTCTGCTGTTGATCCTGCTTTTGCTGATCGTTTTTCTGCTGCTGCTGTTGTTGTTGCTGCTGATTTTGTTGCTGCTGTTTTTGCTTCAGCAATTCCTCCAGCTTTTTCAGCTTCACGTCGTCCGGAAACAGTTTACGCCCCGTCTCGACCTGCTCCAGGGCGGCGGGGATGTTGTTGGACAGATACCGCAGGGCGCCGGCGTCGAAATAGACGTCGGGCGACTGCGCCCGGCCGGCGGCGGCGAGCAACAGGCAGGCGCTAAGGCTGAGCAGGAGTCGCGATGTCATCGATTTCCTTGAGTTTGCGGGTGAAATCCTCGAACTGTTTGCCCAGCGGATTTTGCTGAAGCAACTGCTCCATGATTTGATGCGCCCGGTGATACTCGCTGCGGCGGGCGGCGAGATCGGCGGATTCCTTGGCGCGCCGCGCGGCTTCGCGCAGCTCGACGATCTGCTGCACGCCGTGCCGGGCGAAAGCGAGGTTGTGCGCCGCGTCGACGTCGTTTGTGTTCAGGCTGACGGCGCTTTGAAAGCTGCGGATGGCGGTTTCCCACTGGCTTTGCAGTTCGTCGATGTTGGTGGCCGTGCAGCCGCGCTGGAACTGGGCGTTGCCCAGGTTGTAATAGGCGGCCTGTTGCAGCTTCAAATCGCGCGCGGCCAGCGCGGCGCTGAAATACTGGATAGCCGCATCGTAATTCGTGGCCCGGTAGGCCGCCGTCCCGGCGTTGAACACCAGCCGCCCGTCGCCCGCCTCGTCCTTCGCCTTCGCCGCCAGCAGCGCGTATTCCTGCTGCGCCTGGCCAAACCGGCCGGCCTGGTAATCCCGCCAGGCCGCGCCCGGACTCGGCTCAGCGCCGCCCACGCGGCCCGCGCCCAGCAGCAGCAGCACCGCGGCCGCGGCCGCGCCCGCCGCTCCCCGGCGCCGTCCGGCCCGCTTGCGCTCCGGCAAAATCATCTCCACCGCCAGGCACAACAATGCCAGCCCCAGCGGCCAATAATACCGGTCCTGCGACTGGCGGATCCAATGCTCGTTCGATTCCGATTTCGGGAGCGGCGCGAGCCCGCGCTGGTAAAGCAGGTCCATCGAATCCGCCCCGCCCAGGCGCATGTAAAATTCGCCGGTCGCCTCCGCAATCTGCTTGAGCAGCGCCTCGTTCAACCGCGATTTCACCACGTTGCCCTCGGCGTCCCGGACATAATTCGGCTGGCCGTCCGTGGAATTCAGCACCAGCAGTTCGCCGTCCGGCGACCCGATGCCGACCGTGAAAATCCTGAGCCCGGCCTTCGCCGCCTGCTTCGCCGCTTCCAGCGCGCCGTTGTCGTGATCCTCGCCGTCGGTGAACAGCACCAGTGTCCGGTAATTCTCCCCGTCCCCGAACGCGGTCATCGCGGTGCGAATCGCGTCCGCCATGTCCGTCCCCCCTTCCGGGATCGTGTCCACGCTGAGCGACTCGACGCTTTCCCGGAACGCGGAATCGTCGATGGTCAGCGGGCACTGCAGAAACGCCGTGGCGGCGAACGCGACCAATCCCAATCGATCCGACTTCGCGAGCCGCATCAGGTCGAGCGCCGCGAGTTTGGCGCGGGCGAGGCGGCTCGGGGCGATGTCGCGCGCCAGCATGCTCTTGGAGGTGTCGATGGCGACCACGATGTCGAGGCCGCGCCGGGAGACTTCCTCGAGCCGGTAACCCCATTGCGGGCGGGCGAGCGCCAGGATGAGGCAGGCGACGGCGGTGATCACCAGGAGGACGCGCACACGGCGGCGGGCCGGCGAAATTCCCGACGTCAATCCGGGCAGCAGCCGCGCCTGGATGAATCGCGCCATCTGTTCGCGCCGCTCCCGGTCGGACCACCAGTAAAACAGCCCGAGCAGCGGGATCAACACCGGCAACAGCCAGAGATAATGGGAATGGGCGAAGGTCACGGTCGGCGTCGCTGGTTGCGGGTTGCAGGTTGCAGGTTCATCACGGGATCCTCCGGAGCACGGTTTGGGACAGGATCAATTCGATCAACAGCAGGCCTAGCACGGCTGTCACACAATACGGAAAAAGTTCGTCGAATCGCTCGAACTTGTGCATCTCCGCCTCGGTTTTCTCCAGCTTGTCGATTTCGGCGTAGATCGACTGCAATTTCTCGCTGTTGTCGGCCCGGTAATATTTCCCGCCCGTCAGCGTCGCGATCTGCTGCAACGTGTCATCGTCGGGCAGATAGTCCCGCGGCAGCCGCATTTGGCGGACGATGTCGGCGTTGCCGAGGCCGATGGTGTAAACCTTGATGCCAAGCGCCTTGGCGGCCTCCGCGGCCGACATCGGCGAAATGCTGCCGGCGTTGTTCTGTCCGTCCGTCATCAAAATCACGATCTTGCTCTTGGATTTCAAATCGCGCAGGCGGTTGATGCAGGTGGCCAGGCCGGAGCCGATGGCGGTGTTGTCCTCGATGGTGTGAAGTTTCAGACGGCCGAGATTGGTCAGCAGGAAATCGTGGTCGAGCGTCAGCGGCGACGCGATGTACGCCCGCCCGCCGAAAGCGACGAGGCCCATCCGGTCGCTCGGCCGTTTTTCGATGAACTTCGCCATGACATCCTTCGCCAGGTCGAGCCGGTTCACCCGGGTGCCGTGGTAGACATAATCCGGAACCTCCATGCTGCCGGAGAGGTCGATGGCGAGGGCGATGTCGATGCCGCTGGCTTTGACGCGGGATTCGGTGTGGGCGATGCGGGGCTGGGCGAGGGCGACGATGCCGGCCGCGAGGGCGAGCCAGCGGAGCGCGGCGAGCACGGCGCCGGACCGGGTGCGGGTCACGTTCAGCACGGGCCGCACGAGCTGCACGGATGAATACACGAACGCCGGCGGCTGGCCGCGGCGCCCCTTCAGCCACGCCAGCAGCGGCAGCAGCAGCAGCAGCAACAACAGCCATGGATGGGCGAAGGTCATGAGTTCCTAACCACGGATGAACACCGATGAACACGGATACCGGCCGGACTTGACGCGAATTGACGCGAATTTCGCCAATTGTTCCGAAGTAAATTCGCGAACATTCGCGTTAATTCGCGTCAAAACTTCTTGATCCGTGCTCATCCGTGTCTATCCGTGGTTAAAACTGTTTCCTGCGGCTGGGTTTCGTGCACGAGCCCGACGGCCGCAGCGTGCAACTGCCTGAGCTCCGGCTCGCCGGGTTCATACCGGGCAAACTTCACGAGGTCGCACTGCTCGAGGAAACGCCCCAAGCTGCCTTTCTGGTCCACTGAAAGCCGGGGTGTGCCGTGCAATTCCTGGAGAAATTCCTCGGTCGTCCGCTCCGGCGCGCGAAAATCGAATCGTTCCTCCAGGTAAACCCGAAGGGTGTCGGAGACCCGGATGCAGAACGGTTTCGGCTCGCCCAGCATCGCGAGGGCCTCGTCGAGGCGCCGCAACGCGCGCCGATGCGCGGGTTCCGGGGGCGGACCCGGCCGGGCCGCCTTGCGCCGGCGCGCCCGGATCCACAACAGCAACGCCAGCAATCCCAACAACAACAAGGCCGCCCCGACCCACGCCGCCCAGAGCCACGGATTCCAAATCTCCACGGGCGGCTTGATGTCGCGCAGCCCGTCGGCGAGCGATGCGGCCCCGCTGGATGAACTGGCGGTGTTGGTCGTCATGAATTCCCGGCGTTACCCGCGCCACCGGCGCTTTTCCCGCGTCTCGAAAAACCGGCCCAGCGTCACCGTGTACGGCCGGTCGGTGCGAAGCTGGATGGAATCGATCCCGGCCATGCGGAACACTCGGGCCGAATCCGCCAGCGCGCGGGCCTGGCGGGCGGCAAACACCTCGCGCTTCCGCGCGTCGCCGGTGTTGACCTCGACGATCTCTCCGGTCTCGGCATCCTCGAGCACCAGGCGCCCCAGCGCGGGCAGCTCCAGCTCGCCGGGATCGGTGATCTGAACCGCGACCACGTCGTGCCGCCGATTCGCCTGGCGCAGCAGGCTCAGCGACGATTGCGCCAGCGACTCGAGCAGCATCATCTGCGGACGCAGCCGCCGCCCGGCCCGGTCCTTCACCGCGTTCGATCCCAGGAAATCCGATATCACCACCGAAATCGCGCGGTGCGGCGTCACGCGCAGCAGGAATTCCAGCGCCTGGTTCAAATCCGTCCCGCGCCGGCGCGGCTCGAAAAACAGCACCTCGCGGATCACGCGCAACACGTGCTTCCGCCCCTTGCGCGGCGGAATGAATTTCTCAACTGTGTCCGTGAACAGGATCAATCCCACCTTGTCGTTGTTGCGGATCGCCGAAAACGCCAGCACGGAGGCGATCTCGGCCGCCAACTCGCGCTTGGACTGCTCGCGCGACCCGAACAATCCCGAGCCGCTGACGTCCACCAGCAGCATCAGCGTCAGCTCCCGTTCCTCCACGAACTTTTTCACGAAGGGATGATTCATCCGGGCGGTGACGTTCCAGTCGATCGACCTCACTTCATCGCCCGGCTGGTATTCGCGCACCTCCTCGAAGTTCATCCCCTGCCCTTTGAAGACGGAATGATACTGCCCCGCGAGCGACTCGCTCACGAGCCGGTTCGTGCGCAGCTCGATCTGGCGGATCTTTTTAAGGATTTCGCGGGGAATCATGTCAATGCGGAATTCGGAGTGCGGAGTGCGGAATCAGAAGCCCGGAATGCGAACCGCGGCTCAAGCGCTCGATCGCCTGCCATTCCGCAATCCGCACTCCGAATTCCGCACTCATCACGGAACCGGCAGTTCATCAAAGATCCTCTGGATCACCGTCTCGCTCGTCTTTTCCTCGGCCTCGGCCTCGTAGGTCACCGCGACGCGGTGCCGGAGCACGTCCATGCCGATGCTTTTCACGTCCTGCGGCGTCACGTAGCCGCGCCCCTTCAAAAACGCGTGCGCCTTGGCCGCCAGCGTCAGCGAAATCGTCGCGCGCGGCGACGCGCCGAGCTGGATGAATTCCTTCACCGCGATCTTGTACCGCTCCGGCTCGCGCGTCGCGCACACGAGATCGACGATGTAATCCTTCACCTTGTCGTCGACATAAATGTCGTTAAGAATCGCGCGGGCCTTCAGGATCTGGGAGGCATCGATCACCTTGCCGGCGCTCGGCGTTCCGGATGTGCGCGCCATCGTCTCAAGAATCTGGCGCTCCTCCTCCCGCGTCGGGTAGCCGATCTTCAGCTTCAGCATGAACCGGTCGACCTGCGCCTCCGGCAACGGGTAGGTGCCTTCCTGTTCGATCGGATTCTGCGTCGCCAGCACCAGGAACGGCTCCTCCAGCGGGTAGGTCTGGTCGCCGATCGTCACCTGTTTCTCCTGCATCGCCTCCAGCAGCGCGCTCTGCACCTTGGCGGGCGCGCGGTTGATTTCGTCCGCCAGCACCAGGTTGGCAAAAATCGGGCCCTTGCGCGTGGTGAAACCGCCCGATTGCGGGTTGTAAATCTGGGTCCCCACCACGTCGGCCGGGAGCATGTCCGGCGTGAATTGCAGCCGGGAAAACTTCACGTCGAGCGCCTGGGCCAGCGACTTCACGGACAGCGTCTTGGCCAGGCCGGGCACGCCTTCCAACAGGACATGGCCGTTGGCCAGCAGCCCGATGGCCAGCCGTTCGATGAGGTAATTCTGGCCGATGATGACTTTGCCGAGTTCGCCGAACAGCGGGCGCACGAAAACGCCCGCCTCCTGCACCGCCTGGTTGATCGCGTTGATTCCTGTGTTCATGTCTGTTGCATTCCTGACGATGGACAGCTAAACCCGGGCAGATGTTCAACTTTCCCCGTATTCCCCGTATTCCCCCGTAGCCGCGATCGTGAGATCGCGGTCCCCCCCGCAGACTCCAGCGACCGCGATTTTACAATCGCGGCTACAGGCGTTGCCGGGCCGCCTGCACATCCCGGGCTATCTGGGTCTCCAATTCCTGCAGCGAACCGAACTTCATTTCGTCGCGGAGCTTTGCCACGGGCTCAAATTCCAGGTTCCGACCGTAGAGATCGCCCGAGAAATCCAGCAAATGCACCTCCGCGCGCAGCGACGGTTCCGCGGCGCCCACCGTCGGGCGCAGGCCGAGATTCATCACGGCCGGATGCCTCGCGCCGGACAGCGCCGCCGTGCCTGCGTAAACTCCGTTGGGCGGCAGGACCATTCCCGCCACATCCAGGTTCGCCGTGGGAAATCCAAGTTTCCGTCCCAGCCGGTCGCCTTCCATCACGCGCCCGCCGAGCGCATACGGCCGGCCGAGCAGCCGCCCGGCTCCGGGCAGGTCGCCCGCCCGGATGAGTTCGCGGATGCGCGTGCTGCTCACCGGTGCGCCGTCCACGGTGACGGGCGCCAGCCCCTGCACGCGAAATCCCATCGAGACGCCAAGGGACTCGAGCAACGCCAGGTTGCCGCTGCGGCGATGGCCGAAGGTGAAATCCGCGCCGACGCACAGGTTCCGGATCCGCCCGAACCCGGCCGCGAGAGAGCGGATGAACGCTTCGCCCGATTGCCGGCTGAACTCCGCGTCGAACCGGATCAACAACACCGCGTCCACACCCAGTGCCGCCAGGCTTTCCAGGCGCGATTCGAGCGTGCCGATGCGCGGCGGGACCCGGTCGGGCGCGACCACCGCGTTGGGATGCCGGTCGAAGGTGACCACGACGGCTTCAGCGTCGAGTTCGCGCGCCGCTTCCACGGTGCAGCGGACGATTTCGCGATGGCCGAGGTGGACGCCGTCGAACACGCCGATGGCGGCGCTGGCGCCGCGGTTCCCGGCGTTCAACTCGGCGGCATGTTGCAGAAGTCTCATGCGCGGCTGGGAAGAGCTGCGCTGCGCGCAGCCGGCGCCGCGGAGCGGCGCCCTACCGACATAAATTCAAATCCGTGTCTATCCGTGTTCATCCGTGGTTAAAAACTCCCGTCCGCCCGCTCAGGAGGCGGCCGCGAGTTTCAGAAATGGAATCACGCGCTTCTCGAGTTCCGCCGGGCTGAGTTTCAGCAAGGCGTCGAGCGGCATGGCATCCGCGACATCGAACCGCCCCGAAGTCACTCGGCGCAGGGCGGACAGGTGGGCGCCGCAGCCGAGTTTCTGGCCGAGGTCATGGGCGAGGCTGCGGACGTAGGTGCCCTTGGTGCAGGCGATCCGGAACCGGGCGACCGGCTCCTGGTAATCGGAGAGCTTGAAGCTGTAAACGTGGACCAGGCGGGGTTCGCGCGGGACCTCGATGCCTTTGCGGGCCATTTTGTAGAGCGGCACGCCCTTCACTTTCACGGCCGACACCATCGGCGGCGTCTGCATCAGGTCGCCCACGAACTCCGCCGCCGCCGCGTTCAACTCGTCCAGCGTCAGCGGCGGCACCGGCAGCGACGACACCAGCTCGCCGTCGGCATCGTAACTGTCCGTCGCCTCCCCCAGCTTGATGTCGCCCTCGTAAACCTTGTCGCTCGACATGAGTTTTTCCGAGAGCTTGGTGCCGCGGCCGAGCACGATGATCAGCAGGCCGGTGGCGTTTGGATCCAGCGTGCCGCAGTGGCCGGCTTTTTGGATGTTGAACCGGCGCCGGATCGCGTCCACCACGTCGTGCGACGTGGGGCCCGCGGGTTTGTCGATGAGCACGGCGCCGTCGAGGGCGGAGAACTCTTGCATGCGGAGATCAGCGGGCGGCGTTGACGGCTTGTTTGACGGCGGCCAGCACGCGGCGCTGGACGGAGAGCGGCTTGCCGGGAATCCGGGCGCCGGCGGCCGCGGCGTGGCCGCCTCCGCCGAATTGCCGGGCGATTTCACTCACGTTGATCTTCTCGTTTTTCGATCGCAGGCTGAGCCGCGTCACTTCGGGCTCCAACTCCTCGAACACGCACGCCACCACCACCGGCGCGATCGCGCGGATGTGATCGATCAACCCCTCCGTCTCGTCGCTTTCGCAGCCCGCGCGCACAAAGTCGGCTTTCTTCAGCCAGAAATACGCGATCCGATCCCCGTGCGTCAGCCGGAAATGGCTGTAGATATGGCGCAGCAGCCGGACGCGCGACAGCGGGTAGGACTGGTAAACTTCGTCGCAGATTTTCGAAAGGTCGGCGCCGCGCGTCACGAGTTCCGCCCCGGCGTGGAACGTGCCCGGGCGCGTGCTGGGATACTGGAACGACCCGGTATCGGTCGACACGGCCGTGAACAGGCAGTTCGCGATATGGGGTGTGACGGGCCACTTGGCGGCCTTGAGCAGCCGGAGAATCAGTTCGCCGCTCGAGGGTTCGCGCGGCGACACCCAGTTCAAGTCGCCGAACCGCGTGTTGCTGGCGTGATGATCGATGTTGATGAGCAATTTGCGGCGCGCCACGCAGGCGCCCACGGACCCGACCCGCTCGAAACTCGCCGCGTCCGTCGCGATCACGCAGTCGAACGTCATCCCGCGCTTCGGTCTCTGGAACAGGCCGTCCGGGTCCAGGAACGCGTACTTGGGCGGCATGGGATCCTCGTTCCAGCACCAGACTTTTTTGCCCTCCGCTTTCAGCGCGAGCGCGAGGCCGAGCTGGGAGCCGACGCAATCGCCGTCGGGCCGGATGTGGCCGATGATGCAGAATGTGCGGCTTTCGCGGATGCCGTCGAGGATGCGGTCGATGATTTTGGGATAGGTCTTCATTCGGGGCGACGCGGGGCGCGCTGGAAAAACGGGCGCGCGCCGCACGAACCGGGTTCAGGGCGTTTTCGGGTCGGGTTTCTTCTCGAGTTCTTCGATGATCTGCAGGACGCGGTTGCCGCGGGCGACGGAGTCGTCGAGGACGAACCGGAGCGTGGGGGTGAATTTCAGGACGACCTCCCGGGCGACGAGGCCCTGGATGCGTTTCCGGTGTTCGTTGACCAGGGCAAATCCCTTCTTCTGCTGCTCCGCGTTGCCCAGCAGGCTCACGTAAACCGCGGCGGACTTCAAATCGCCGCTGACGTCCACGTCGTTCACCGTGATGAGCCCCGCCTCGCTGACGGGGAACTCACGGCGCAGCGTCTCGCCAATCGCCCGCTTGAGCAATTCGCGCACACGTTGAATCCTGAGGGAAGGCATGGGAAAGGGATCGGTGGATCAGTGGATTGCCGGATTGCTGGATGCTGGCGCCAATAATCCATCAATCCATTAATCCATCAATCCAGTCGGTCATAACTTTTGGGCGATTTTCTCCACAGTATAACACTCGATGAGGTCGCCCACCTGCAGGTCGCTGAAACCGTCGATGCGGATGCCGCATTCCATGCCGGCGCGGACCTCGTTGACTTCGTCCTGGAACCGGCGCAGGGACTGGGTGAGGCCCTCGTAAATGACTTCCTTGCGGCGGCGCACGCGCACCTTGCCCTTGGCGATGCGGCCGCTCGACACGACGCAGCCCGCCACCGGGTTGCCTTTCGAAAGCTGGAAAATCTTCCGGACCTCGGCCGAGCCCATGACCACTTCCTTCAGTATCGGCTCCAGCAACCCTGCCATCGCTTCCTTCACCTCGTCGATCAATTCGTAAATGATCGCATACAACTTGATCTGCACGCCCTCATGCTTCGCCTTGTCGGCGACGCCGCTGTCGATGCGCGTGTGGAACCCGAGAATGACCGCGCTCGAAGCCGACGCCAGCGACACGTCGGATTCGGTGATCGTGCCGACCGCGCTGTGAATGATTTCGAGCGACACCTTGTCCGACTCGATTTTCTTGAGGGCCTCCACGATGGCTTCCACGGAGCCCTGGGTGTCGGCCTTGACCACGATTTTGAGCACCTTGCTCTGCTGTTCCTGGAGTGTGGCGAACAAATTTTCGAGGGTGACCTTCGAGCGGGCGGCTTCCTGGCCCTGGATCTTGGCTTCCTGCGTCCGCTGCTCGGCCAGTTCGCGCGCGGCTTTTTCGTCCTCCACCACGCTGAATTCCAGGCCGGCTTCCGGCACGCCGTTCAATCCCAGCACTTTCACCGCGACGGACGGGCCGGCTTCCTTGAGCCGCTTGCCTTCCTCGTTGATCAGCGCCCGGACACGGCCGTAATACTGGCCGCAAATCATCACTTCCCCGACCTTCAACGTGCCTTTGCGCACCAGCACCGTGGCCGTCGGACCGCCCGGCTCGAGGCCCGACTCAATCACGTTGCCCTTCGCGCGGCGGTTCGGGTTGGCCTTCAATTCCAACAGGTCCGCCTGCAGCAAAATCATCTCGATCAGCTTGTCCACCCCCTGCTTCGTCAGCGCGGAAACATCCACGTAAATCGTGTCGCCACCCCAGTCGTCCGGCACCAGGCCCTTGTCCTGGAGCTGCTGGCGGACCCTGAGCGGATTGGCGTTCGGGTGATCCACCTTGTTCACCGCGACCAGGATCGGCACGCGGGCCGCCTTGGCATGACTCAGCGCCTCGAGCGTCTGAGGCATCACACCGTCGTTCGCCGCCACCACGAGGACCACGATGTCCGTCACGTTCGCGCCGCGGGCGCGCATCGAACTGAACGCCGCATGGCCGGGCGTGTCGAGGAACGTCACCTGCGCCAGCTCGGTCTTGCGTTCCGGGTGCGGGAAGGAAATGGTGTAGGCGCCGATGTGCTGCGTGATGCCGCCGGCTTCGCCCGCCGCCACGTCCGATTTTCGGATGCCGTCCAGCAGCGTGGTCTTGCCGTGGTCGACGTGGCCCATGATGGTCACCACGGGCGCGCGCGGCTTGAGATCCTCGGCGCGGTCTTCCTGGTCCAGTTCCACTTTGCGAATCGGGGCGTGCACCGTGCCGCCGCCGCGCTCGCGTTTTTCGGATTCAAACCGGAACCCGTACTTGGCGCAGATCCGCTGGGCGATGTTTTCGTCGATCGCCTGGTTGACGGTCGCCATGACCTTCAACTCGATGAGATCAGCGATGAGTTGGAAAGGTTTCTTGCCGAGCTTTTCGGCCAGCTCGCGCACCACGATCGGGGGTTTGATGGTGATGACCTGCGCGTCCGCGGGCAGTTGCGGGCGGGGTGCGCCTCCGGAGTCGGCGGGCCTTGCGGGCGGGCGCGAGGCGGGTCCTGCGGACGGGCGGGCGCCGGGCATGCCGGGCCTGGGGGGGCGCATGTCGCCGCGGCGCATGAACTCGGTGCGGCCGGTTTGCGGGCCGCGGGCGGGGCCGGGAGTGAATTTGGGGGCTGCGGGAGCCGGCGCCGGTTTGGGCGCGGGCCGCTGCGGCAACTGGATGAAACCGATTTTCTCGCCGAGCTTCGGCCCGGCAGGAACGGGCGGCGGCGGAGGCGGCGCGGGCTCGGCCGCGGCGGGCGGCGGCGCGGGCGCGGCGGGAGCTTCCGCAGGAGCCGCGGCGACCGCCGCTTCCTTGAAGTTCCACCGGGGCCGGCGCGACGGGCTCAGGCTCGGGCGCAGGCGCAAGACCAGGTTCGGGCGCGGGCGGCGGCGGCGGGGCGGCGGGCGGCGGCGGAGGCGCCGTCACCACCACAATCGGTTCGTGCACGGGCGCCGGGGGAGGAGGCGGCGCCGGCGGCGGCGCTTCCGTGGCGGGCAGATCTTTGCGAAGCTGTTCCTCGAGGTACTCGGCGGTGATTTTATCCAGCGAACTGGACGCGACTCTCGCGGCGGCAATGCCGAGCGCTTTGGCCTTGGCAAGAACTTCCTTGTTCTCCAGGCCAAGCTTCTTCGAGATGTCGTAGATTCGAACGGGCATAACAGTTTTCTGAGCTGAACCTCATGGTCAGCAAACCACCGCCATTACGGTTGAGCAGCCGGGGATGGCTCGTCCCCGCCAAGCTGGATCTTTCTCCGGTCCCCCTCGGCCCGCGCCGCGGCCAGCACCGCGGGCGCCTGCTCTCCAATCTGGGGAATCCCGGACAGGTCGTTTTCATCCGCCTGCAGCAAATCTTCAAGGCGCGTCAGCCCGGCATGCACCAGCGCGTCCGCCTGCTCCCGCGCAATGCCCGGGATCGAAGCCAGCGCCTCCACCGCCTCCGCCACCTTCTCCTCAAATCCCTTCGTCACCACCACCTCCGGCTCAATGTCCACCTGCCAGCCGGTCAGTTTCGACGTCAACCGCGCGTTCTGCCCGCGCTTGCCGATCGCCAGCGACAATTGATCTTCGCTCGTGACAATCTTCACCCGCTTCGCCGCTTCGTTGATCTCAAAAGCCTTCAACTTCGCCGGCGCCAGGGCGTTCGTGATGAAATTCCGAATGTTCGATTCCCAGCGGATAATATCCACCTTCTCATTATTCAATTCACGAACAATGTTCTTCACCCGCTGGCCCCGCAACCCCACACAGGCGCCCACCGGGTCCACCTTCTCGTCCCGAGTCCAGACCGCCAGTTTCGTGCGAAAACCCGGTTCGCGCGCAATGCCCTTGATCTCGATTGTGCCGTCGTTGATCTCCGATACCTCGAGCTGGAACAGCTTGATCACAAACCGCGGATCCGCCCGCGACAGGATGATTTCGGGCCCGTGCGGTCCCTGTTCCACGGCCTTGACGTAGCAACGGATGCGTTCGCCCACCTGGTATTCCTCAGTGGGAACCCGCTCCCGGTTCGGCAGCAGCGCCTCATATTTGCCCAGGTCCACCAGGACGTCCGACCGATCGAACCGCCGGACGGTCCCGCTGATGATGTCGCCGACGCGATCCTTGAACTCCGTGAAAATCAACGCCTTCTCCGCCCGCCGGATCTGCTGCATCAGGGCTTGCTTGGCATATTGGGCGGCGATCCGGCCGAAACCGGTCGGCGTCACTTCGACCTCGACTTCATCGCCGAGTACGGCATCCGGCTTGATCCGGCGCGCGTCGAACACGGAAATCTGGTCGTGCTTGGAAATGACCTTCTCTGAAACGACGAGTTTGGCGTAAGCCCGGATGTCGCCGGTCTTGTTTTCGATCGCCACGCGCAGTTCGCGGGCGGGGCCGACGGCCTTTTTGGCGGCGGAAAGCAAAGCCTCCTGGACAGCGGAAGTGAGGACATCACGGCTGATGCCTTTTTCCTTCTCCCAGTATTCCAGGACCGCTAAAAAGTCGGCGTTCATACAGTTCGGTCACGGTAGTCCCCCGCATGTGGGGAACAAAAAAGCCGGCAAGTTTGAATCTTCCGACTTTGGCGCGCTGGCAGACCAGCAATTCTTTACCGTTTCATAGTCACGATAGGTAGATCGCAAGGCCCCGTCAAGCCGCATTTCCGCGGGTTTTCCCGGGGTGCCGGCCCCGGACCGGTCCCCCAACTTCGCGTGTGGAAACACTTTGCATTTCATTCCGCCCCATTCCATCCTGTCGCCATGACACAACCGCTGGCGCTTGTCCTGTACGAGAAACTGCTGCCGGGCACCCAACTGGTGAACCGGCTGACGGATTTGAAATACCGGGTCCGGGCGCTGACGGATGCCGCGTCGCTGCCGGACGTCGCTCGCCAGGAAAGGCCCATGGTGGTCTTTGCCGATCTCACATCGACCCGCGAAGACATCTGCGCGCTGATCGGGAAACTCAAGAGCGACACCCAAACCAGTCATCTGCCGGTCATCGCCATCGCTCCGGAATCGGACCTCCAGCTCCAGGCCGCCGCGCGCAAGGCCGGGGCCGCCCTGGTCGTGAACGACAGCGCCATCCTCGGCCACCTCCCCCAGCTCCTCGACCAGGCGCTGCAAGTCGATTGAACTGCGCAGTGGCAAGTGCGAGTTGCGAGGGATCCTGTCCCGGGTTGGCCTATCCTTTTCGCACTCCGCATTTCGCACTTACAACGGTTTCTTGGATCAGAATCAAACTAACTCTTGACCGTTTCGAGCTGAGCTCCTAATGTCGGGTCGAACCGAATTGAGGCGTACGCAGTTTCAGGAAATGAGTTAGCCGGTGCTCGCTGCTGGACAGGTGTGGCCGCGCTCTTTTCCCTGCTCGCCTCGAAATGTCAGGAGAGTATATGGCCAGTGGCAAAGTAAAATGGTTCGATAATAAACGAGGGTTTGGCTTCATTGCTCAGGAATCAGGCCAGGACGTCTTTGTCCACCACACCTGTATCATCGGCCGTGGTTTCAAGACGCTCAACGAAGGCGATGAAGTCGTTTTTGACGTCATCCCCGGCGAACGGGGATTGAAAGCCCAGAACGTCCAGCGCGCGGACGCGCCGTAGCGCCGCGCCGCGGGCCTGGATCCGTTCCGCCCGCCAAGTGAGTTTTTTCTGTCGCTCCACACGAGCGCGCAGGATAGGTTGTTCTCATGCCAGTCCCGCCGGCGCCCAGCGCCCTGTCACATGGGTTGTACGTCCATGTGCCCTTCTGCGCCCGGAAATGCTCCTATTGCGCGTTCTATTCCGAAGCGTCCGACGGCGACACCATCCAGCGCTACGTCAACGCGCTGCTCCGCGAGATGGAACTGGCCGCGGACGCGCCGCATCCCGGCACCATCTTTTTCGGCGGCGGCACCCCCACCTTGCTCTCCCTGCAACAATGGTCCGCCATCACCTCCGCCATGCACCGGCTCCAGCTCGCGCCCGCGCCCGAATGGACCGTCGAATGCAACCCCGCCACCCTCTCCGCCGATAAAGCCCGCCTGCTCCGCGACGCCGGCGTCAACCGCGTTTCCATGGGCGTCCAGTCCCTCGACGAAGCCCTGCTCGACCGCCTCGGCCGCGTCCACTCCCGCGACATGGTCTTCCGATCCTTCGACATCCTTCGCAAGGCCGGGTTCGACAATCTCAATCTCGACCTGATGTTCGCCATCCCGGGCCAGTCGCTCGACACCTGGAATCGCACCCTCGACGAAGCCCTCGCCATGGGCAGCGAACATCTTTCGACCTACGAAGTCATTTACGAGGACGACACCCCGCTGTTTCACCAGTTGCAGGCGGGGGAATTCGATGTGGACGAGGACCTCGCGTGCGCCATGTACGACGCCTTCGTCGACCGCGTCACCGCCGCCGGGTTCGTCCAATACGAAGTCGCCAATTTCGCGCGCGACGGCAGAACCCCTGCAGAGACAGCCGCTCCGCAAAACCTGCCACCCGCAACCTTCAACCTGCAACCTCCCGCTTTCGCCTGCCGGCATAACATCAATTACTGGCGAGGCGGCGATTTTGAAGGGCTGGGCCCGAGCGCCACGAGTTACCTGCGGGGTGTGCGATCGAAAAACATCTCCAACACGCAGCTCTATTGCGCGCAGATCGAAGCCGGGCGGCGCCCGGTGGAATCTCGCGAGGAACTCGCGCCGCTGGCCCGCGCGGGCGAAACCGCCGCGTTCGGACTCCGCATGGTCGGCGGCTGGCCCTTCGAGGACTTCCGCAGCATCACCGGGCACGACCTCCGCCGCGAATGGTCCGACGCCATGCAGGACCTCGCCCGGCGCGGCTGGGGCCGAATCGATCCCGACCGCTTCCGCCTCACCCGCGAAGGACTGCGCTTCGCCGACGCCGCCGCGGAAATGTTCCTGCGGTAAGGGGGGCGCTCGGATCAATGGATAAATGGAGTATCGCAGCCGCGGGCTTATCTTCGTCCTCGTCCTCGTCCACGTCCACGAGCCCCAGATTCGAGGACGAGGACGAGGACGAGGACGATTAGGAGCCCAACGCTTAATCCGGAATTCCTTCGCCTGCCTCCGCATGCGCCGGCAGCGGCTTGACCCCCGAGAGCCGCCCGAAGGCCAGCAATCCCGAGCCCAGGCAGATGCCTGCGCAAACCACGTAAGGCAGGAATGGAATCCTTCCGTACAACGACGCGGCAAAAATGGGGCCCAGGATGCGCGCCAGGCTGCCCGCGCTTTGCGCGACGCCGATGGTCGCCCCCTGGTCGTGCGCCGGGGTGAGGTTCGACAGCAACCCGAACAGCGGCGGCCGGGTCAGGCTGGATCCGACCGACAACAGCGCCAGGGCCATGAGCATGTAAAGCCAGGGATGGCCGGCGGCCTGGAACAATTCGCTCCAGACCAGGGGGCCCTGTCCGTGGATCCACGGCAGCAGCGCCAGGCTGACGCCCGTCAGCAACAGGCTCAGCCCGATCAATCGCGGTTCGCCGAACCGTTTCACCAGCCGCCCGATGGCGCCGCCCTGGATGAGCGCCCCGATCGATCCGCAAAACACGAACAGCCAGATGACCGTTCCCGCCGAGCGTGTTTCATCCGAGGCGATTCCGAGCGCAAAGTTGTCGCTCACCAGCAGCGGCAGCGTCACTTCGAAGCAACTGAATGAGAAGGTGGCGAGGAAAAACAGGACCACCAGCAGCCCGACATTTGGACGGGCGAAAGTTTCGGTCCACTGCTGCAATCGCGGCCGGCCTTTCGCGTGCTCGGATCCGGGCTGGAGGCTTTCCGCAAGAATGCTGTAAGCGAGCACAAAGTTTCCGGCGCAAAACGCCGCCGCGATCCAGCCCGGCCCGGTCGGTCCGAACAGTTTCAATCCGATTCCGCCGATCGCCGGGCCGAAAATGAATCCAAGCCCGAACGCCATGCCGATCAATCCCATCTTGCGCGAACGATCCTTCGGCGGGGTGATATCGGCGATGTAAGCCTGGGCGACAGTGATATTGCCTCCGCAGATCCCGGCGAACACGCGCGAGACGAGGAGAGTCCAGAGTGCGGCGGAATGATTTTCGAGTCCGGAGCCGAATGCGAAGAGGACGTAGGACAGGGCCGCGCCGGCGGTGCTGAGCAGCAGGATCGGCCGGCGGCCGCGCCGGTCCGACAGCCGGCCCCAGACCGGCGAGAACAGGAATTGCATGGCCGAATAGGAGGCCACGATGACGCCGATCATCCAGCCCGGGGCGGCGTAATGCCGGCTGTAAACCGGCACCAGGGGGACCACCATGCCGAATCCGACGAGGTCGATGAACACCGTCAGGAAAATGAGAAGGACGGAAGGTTTCTTCATGCGCGGGCGCGCCGCAACGAACGCGCGCTCAGATCGGATCGGATGTGTGGCACGCCGGAAGTCTATGGCCCCCCCGGCCCGAGTCAAGCGGGCTGCGCAAGCAAAGGCAGAAGGCAGAATGTAGAATGCAGAAAGCCTGACGGCAGCCGCCGTCGACGGCAGCGCACGAGCCTCCGCGATCTCACGACTCCGGCTACAGGAGATCATCATCGCGGGCGCCCGGTTTCTGCATTCTACATTCTGCCTTCTGCCTTGGTACAAATCCCGGATTGCGCACGTCCGGGTGTTTGATGCAGAATGGCGCCCGCCCGGGCAGTCGGTGGCTCGCTGGATCACGGTTTCGGCTGGAGCACCGGCTCGGCCGGACTATAAAAAAGGCGAAATGAAAAAAGGCAAGACGCGCATCCTGCTCGTGGACGATCATGCGGTCGTACGATTCGGAATCGCGCAGCTCATCAATCGGCAGAACGACATGGAAGTGGTGGGCGAAGAGGAGGATGCGTCCAAGGCGATGACCTCGATCAGCACCCTGAAGCCGGACCTGGTGATTGCGGACATTTCGTTGAAGGACAGCAGCGGCCTGGAGTTGATGCGGAACATCAAGGCGCAATATCCCGGTTTGCCCGTATTGGTGGTCAGTGTTCATGACGAATCGATCTACGCAGAAATCGCCTTTCGCGCCGGGGCCCTGGGTTACCTGATGAAGCAGGAGGCCCTCGAGAAAATCCTCACTGCCATCCGTCGGGTCCTCAGCGGAGCCATTTACGTCAGCGAAACGCTCGCCGCCAAAATGCTGCAGCAGCAGGTCCGCGGTCAGACCACCGTCAGCGAATCGCCCGTCAAGAGCCTCAGCGATCGCGAACTGGAAGTCTTCCAGATGATCGGGCAGTGGAAGAAAACCAAGGAAATCGCCGAGGAACTGCATTTGAGTGTCAAGACGGTGGAATACTACCGCGAACAGATCAAACGAAAGCTCAACCTGAAGAGCGCCGCCGAACTCACCCAGCACGCCACCGCCTGGGTCCAGCGGGAAACTCCGACCTGATCTCCGCAGTCGCCGCCGCCGTTGTCCGTCGTGTCCTTTCCGATTCCGTTCCGAAAAAACCCGGGGGAGTTCCTGGGTGTTTGTACCGAAATCCCACCGGGTCCACAAACAGGCTCCCCCTGATTGTTCCAGAATCCAAATTCCTTATCCTGCTCTCATCGCTCATGAACCTTGAAGCGCTCATTCGACAAACTCTGCGTGCCGGCATTCTGGCCGCGATGTGCCTTTTTTCAGGCAACACCGCGTTCGCCTGGCCCGACCTGGTTCTGACCAAGACCGGCCCGGCAAGCGCCGCCGTGGGGGACACGGTTTCCTACACGATCACTTACACGAACAAAGGCGCGATCAGCGCCGCGTCCGTGGTCCTGACCGATCTCCTGCCGTCCGAGCTGTCGCCGCTCACCAACACCCTCGGCACCGGCAGCAATTACAACAACCGCATCACCTGGAACCTCGGATCGGTCGCCGTCAACAAAGGCGGCAAAATCACGTTCCAGGCCCTGGTCACCCCGGCGGCCGTTCCCGGCCGGAACGTCACGAATTTCGCTTCCATCTACACGCCGACCGCCGAATCGAACACGAACAACAACACCGCGAAGGCGGTCACGTGCATCCTCGCGCCGGCCTGCACCGCGCCCGCTCTCTCGCCGATTTCGAACCAGGCCGCCTGCCCCGGCGGCAACGCCGTGTTCACCGCGTCCGTCACCGCCGGCACCGCGCCGGTATCGCTCCAATGGTACCGCAATCTCGCCCCGCTTGCCGGACAGACCAACAGCTCCCTGGCGCTCTCCTCCGTATCGGCCGCGGATGCGGGGCTTTACCAGTTGATCGCCACCAACGCCTGCGGGCGCGCCACGAATTCCGCCGTGCTCACCGTCAACACGCCGGTCACAATCACCACCCCGCCCGCCGACCAGTCCGTTTGCCCGGGCGCAACGGCCGTGTTCAGCGTGGCCGCGTCCGGCTCGGCCCTGAAATACCAGTGGTACTTCGCCAACAGCGCGCTGGCGAATCAGACCAATGCCGTCCTGTCCGTCCCGCAAGTCACCGCCGCCAGCGCCGGCAATTACGGCGTCACGGTCTCCGACGCATGCGGCAACAGCCTTTCCAACAGCGCCTCGCTGACGGTGCTCGCCCCGGTGCTGGTCACCGTTCCCCCGGCGAACCAGACCGTGCTCGCCGGCAGCAACGCCACGTTCACGATCGGCGTCACCGGCAGCCACGCCGCCGTGCAATGGATTTTCAACGCCCAGACTGTCGGCACGGGCACGACCCTGTCGCTCTCCGCGGTGACAACGAATCAGGCGGGCGTCTACACCGCGATCGCCACCGGCGATTGCGGCGCGGCCCTCACCAATTCCGCCACGCTCACCGTGCTCGTCCCGGTGACGATCGTGACGCCGCCCGCCGACCAGGCGGCCTGCCCGGCGGGTAGCGCGGTGTTCAGCGTCTCGGCCACGGGCACGGCGCTGAATTATCAATGGCTGGCGGACACGAATACTCTCGCCTCGGAAACCAACAGCACGCTGGTGCTGACGAATGTCGCCGCGTCGGACGCGGGGATTTACCGGGTGATTGTGAGCGGCGCCGCGGGTTTGCCGTCGACGAACAGCGCCGTGTTGACCGTGAATTCCCCCTTCGTGGTGGTGACGCCGCCCGGGAACCAAACCCAATGCGCCGGCGGTTCGGCCGTGTTCCAGGTCGCCGCCACGGGGTCCGATGTGACCTATCAATGGTACCGCGGTTCCTTGAGCCTGGACGGCGAGACGAACGCCGTGCTGATGCTCGATGGCCTGACGCAAAATGACGCCGGGATTTATTCGGTGGTGGTCGGCAGTCTTTGCGGCACCGTGACGAACAGCGCCGTGTTGACGGTAAATCCGGCGACGGCCGCGACGCCGCTCGTTTCACTGACGAATTGTCCGGGCACAACCGCGGTGTTCAGCACCGTGGCGTCCGGCACAGGACCGTTCACGTATCAGTGGTTCAAGAATGGAACCCTGCTCGCGGCGACCGGACCCGTCCTGCAGTTGAACGCGGTCACGGCCCTGGACGCGGCCGCTTACACCGTGATCGTCGGCGGCGCCTGCGGCAATGTGACCAACACCGCTTCGCTCACCGTGCTGGCTGCCGTCGCGGCCACGCCCCTCGTCAGCCAGACGAATTGCCCCGGAACAACCGCCGCGTTCTCGACGACGGCGTCCGGCACCGGTCCGATCACGTATCAATGGTACCGCAACAGCCAGGCCCTCGACGGCCAGACCGCGAACGTCCTGGTGCTGACGAATCTTTCCGAAACCGACACGGCCAGCTATTCCGTCCTAGTGGCCGGCGCCTGCGGCAGCGTTTCGAACAGCGCCGTTCTCGCCGTCAAACAACCGGTCGCGGCCACCGCCCTCGCCGGCCAGACGAATTGCCCGGGCACAACCGCCGTGTTCTCGACCGTCGCGTCGGGCACCGGTCCTATCACCTATCAATGGTTCGAGAACAGCACGCTGATCTCCGGTCAATCCGGCCCGACCCTGACCCTCCCGAACGTCTCCGCCACAAGCGCCGCCGCGTATTCGGTCATCGTCAGCAGCGCGTGCGAAGCCCGTCGCAACAGCGCGGCGCTTGTCGTAAACTCGCCCGTCAACGCCACCGCCCTGCTCAGCCAGACCAATTGCACCGGCTCAACCGCGGTGTTCTCCACCGTCGCCTCCGGCAGCGGCCCCATCGCCTACCAGTGGTTCCATAACGACAACCTTCTCACCGGCCAGACCGCCGCCAGCCTGGTCCTGCCGAGCCTCGCGATTTCCGACGCCGGCACCTATTCCGTCGTGGTCAGCGGCGCCTGCGCCAGCGTCACGAATGCCGCGACGCTGACGGTCAACCAATCCGTCGCCGCCACTCCGCTTGCCGGCCAGACGAATTGCCCGGGCACAACCGCCGTGTTCTCGACCGTCGCGTCGGGCACCGGTCCCCTCACGTATCAATGGTTCAAGAACAGCACGCTGATCTCCGGCCAATCCGGCCCGGTCCTGACCCTCCCGAACGTCTCCGCGACAAACGCCGGCACGTATTCGGTCATCGTCAGCGGCGCGTGCGGGAGCGTGACCAACAGCGCCGCGCTCGTCGTGAATGTCCCCGTGACACTCACCGCGCTTGCCGGCCAGACGAATTGCCCCGGAACCACGGCCTTGTTCGTCACGTCCGCCTCCGGCACGGGCCCGATCACTTATCAATGGTTCAAGAACGGCGTCCTGCTGCCCCAGAACAGCGGCCCGGCGTTCCGCATTCTCAGCGTGACCACCAATGATACCGGGCTTTACTCGGTCGTGGCGACGGGCGCATGCGGCAGCGCCACGAATTCCGCCTGGCTCATGGTCAACGTCCCCGTGACCGCGTCGCCCCTGCCGTCGCTCGTCCGCAACCCCGGCAGCACGGCCGTCTTCAGCACGGCCGCCACCGGCAGCGGCCCGCTGACGTTTGTCTGGAAACAGAACGGCACCGTCCTGCCTAACCAAACCACGGCCACACTCACGCTGACGAATGTCAATTCGTCGATGGACGGCACTTACACGGTGGAAGTCACCGGCCCCTGCAACACTGCCACGCAGAGCGGGTCGCTGCACGTGAACGAACCGCCGGTGGTCGGCATTTTCACGCCGACCAACGGCGCGGTGTTCCTGGCCCCCGCCAGCTTCATCGTCGCCGCCAACGCCACCGACCCCGACGGCACCGTGACGAACGTGGCGTTCCTGAACGGCACCAATGTCTACTGGCAGACCGCCGGCGGAAATCCCTACGCCTCGTCGGCCACCAATCTCGCCGCCGGCAGCTACACCTTCCGCGCCATCGCCACCGACGACGGCGGACTCAGCAGCACCTCGGCGCCGGTCACGATCAGCGTCATCACCAATCCGCCGCTCACCATCGTGAGCAGCATGCATCTCAACCTGCAGACCGGTCTGTTCGAACAGCAGGTCCGCGTGAGCAATCCCACGCCGTCCACCTTCACCGCGATCCGCATCCTGGTCTATGGCATCACCAACCCGATCACAGTCTACAACGCCACGTCGAAGACCAACGGGATTCCCTATGTTCAATCGAACCTGCCGATCCTGCCCGGCGGTTATGCGGACCTGACGATTGAGTATTACGTCCCGCTCAACGCGAAGACGCCGAACCCGACGCTCATCGCCCAGGTGGTCGCGGCGGACTCCGGCGGCATCGCCACCGGCGCCGGCATCCCGCAGCCGATCACACGCGGCGTGATGTTGCCGGACGGTTTCATGGTCGAGTTCGTCACGGTGACCAACGCGCATTACCAGGTGGAATACAGCAGCAACCTCGTCGACTGGCTCGCGGCCGTGCCGACGATCACGGGGAACGGCACCTCGATTCAGTGGATCGACAACGGCCCGCCGAAAACGGTCACCTCGCCGCTCGCGGAGCCGCGACGGTTCTACCGCGTGTATCTGCTGCAGCCGTAGGATTTCATGAAACGCCGATTGGACATTCGAATGGTGGCGGCGGCCTCGCTCTGCGGGGCGACGATCGCGGGGGCGCAATCGCCCGCCGACGACACCATTCCGTATCCGCTGCTGCTGCGCACGACGGCGCCGGAGCGTTACTGGAAGGCGAGCCTGAGTTACAGCCTGGGGCTGAACATCAAGACCACGTTCCAGGGCATCGGCGGATTGACCGGTTTCCAGAACAACCCGGGTTCAACCAACGCGGGCGCCAACCATAATTACGACAACGGTTACAACCGGGTGGACATCACGGGGAACAATCACGGTGGATTCCAGGGCACCTGGAACTGGGGTTACCAGAACGCCGGCCAGGTTTCGGGCAACTCGATCACGATGCAAAGCTCCTCCGTGACGACCTCCAGCACCGAGAATAATTCGCCCCGGAACGGGTTCGAGATCGGCCTGGCGCGCGAGCTGGCCCGGCACGATTTCTGGCGCTGGGGTGTGGAAGGCGCCTTCGGCCTCACGCTGGTGAATGTGCATGACGATCGCACCGTGTCGGGGACGCTGACGCAGGTGAACGACACTTACAGCCTGAACGGCGTGGTGCCCGCGGTGCCGCCCTACAACGGCACCTACAACGGGCCGGGCGCCATCATCGGCGACACGCCGAATCGAAGCGTCTCGACCGTGCCCGGCGTGGCGACCGTGACGGGCTGGCGGAATTTCGACGCGAATTTGTTTCAGTTCAGGGTTGGACCTTACGTTGAATTTCCGCTCGGAAAAGGGTTCACCTTCGACCTGAAGGCCGGTCTTGCGCTGGTCGAGGTGGCCAGCCGTTTCAGTTACAACGAGACCGTCACCGGCCCCAGCGGCACCACCACGAGCGCCGCCTCCAGTTCCAGCAGCGGATTTTTGATCGGCGCCTACGCGGGGGCCGATGCCTCTTACAATTTGACCGATTCGGTCAGCCTCTTTGCCGGCGTGCAGTACCAGGACGTCGGCCAATACACCCATACATTGAATGGCAGGAAGGCCGTCCTGGATTTGGGTGAGTCCGTGTTCGTGAACCTGGGTTTTTCCTATTCGTTCTAATGAAAACAACCTTAATGACATCCAAGGCGTTCCCGGCCACGACGGTTTCTACAGGCTTGCCCACACCCGGACTGCCGGGGCACATTCAGTCAACGCTGGCCGCAGGCCGGGCCAGCCAGTCAACGCATGACGACAAAATGAAGAGACGCATCAAACTGCTCCTGGTCGATGATCACCCCGTTGTCCGCAAAGGCATCAGCTCCTGCCTCGCCCGGCTCGATCATCTCCAAATCGTCGGCGAAGCCGCCGACGGCCAGGAAGCCCTGCGCAAGGCCCGCGAACTGATGCCCGACATCATCCTCATGGACATCGACATGCCCCACTTGAGCGGTCTGCAGGTCACGGAACAGGTGCGGAAGGAACTGCCCAAAATCAAGGTGCTCATCCTGTCCATGCACAGCAACACGGAATACGTGATGCGCATCATCCAGTCCGGCGCCGCCGGCTACGTCCTCAAGGAAGCCTCCACCGAGGAACTCGTCCGCGCCATCGACACCGTCAATTCCGGCGAAGCCTTCTTCAGCCCCGAAGTCGCCCACGCCGCCCTCAATAAATACGTCCGCGGCGCCGGCGAATCCGCCGCCGCCCAGCTCACCGGCCGCGAACGCGAAGTCCTCGTCCAAATCGCCGAAGGCCTCAGCAACAAGGAAATCGCCAACAAACTCGGCGTCGGCGTCCGCACCATCGAAACCCACCGCGAACGCATCATGCGGAAACTCAACATCCACAGCGTCGCAGGCCTCACCAAGT
>JAXMHQ010000016.1:0-108683 GCA_046346665.1 Verrucomicrobiota bacterium | reverse complement strand
CTTGGTCTCGTCGTCGGAATCGTTGAGCGCCTGCTGCTGCGAGGCGACGGTTTTGTCGGCGCTCTCGGCGGTTTGCTGCGCGGCCGGCGCCGCCACGCCCGCAAACGCATTGCCGGTCGTGCTCGAACCATTGCTGTTCGCCGTGCCGCCGGTCGAGATGACCGAAGCAGTCACGTCGCTGCCGGAGACATTCGCGTCCCCGCCCGCGGCCACCTTGCCGGTGACGCTTTCACCGGAGACGTTGGCGGTTCCGCCGGCGACGAGCGTGATCGTCACGTTGTCGCGCGCGGTGACATCCGCCGTTCCCGAAGACGCGAACACGCCGTTGATGCTGCCTTCCTCGGCTTTGACCTCGAGATTCTGTGCGAGCACGCCCGTCTTGGAGGCGTTCACGTCGCCGTGGTCGGAATTGATTTTGACCACCGCCGGCGAGGTGTGGTTGCCGCCGAGGGAGCTGTCCACTTTGCCTTCCAGCAGCAACTGGGTCAGGATCTCGTGAACCGTCGCGACGGTGTCCTTGATGATCGGGGTCTGCTGCGTTCCGAGCACGTGCCCGGAAGCGTCGCTGACGGTCACGCCGTTGACATAACCGACGATGGTGCCCTGGGAATTCACGATTGCACCCCGGGCATCCACCTCGCCCACGGTGACCACACTGGCCGACGCCGCAATGCCCGCCGCGTTCCACAGGCCCGGCACCGCCGTCACCAGCCGCGTGGCGGGATCGTAATTGCCGATGATCACATTGGCGGAATTGCGGATCAGGTTGTTGAACGGAATCTGAGTGATGCCGCCGGCCGAGACGTTGATGTCGCCCGCGGCCAGGACCGTGATGTCGCCGACTTCGCTCATGGAATCGTGCCGCGTCGTGGTCATGATGCCGCTGCCGAAGAACTGGTCATTGCGCAACTCCGGCAATCCCGTCTGCGGATTGATCTGGCTCGTGGTGACGCCGAAAAAGCCTTTGCCGCCCGTGCCCGCGTCGATCGAGCCATGGTCGGAGATCACCGAAATATCGCCGCCGTCGTAAGTCGCGATTCGGGAGCCGTCGAGGTTGATGTCGCCGCCGGCATGCACCGAGACCGTGCCGCCGTGGCCGGTGTAAATGCCCTTCGGGGTGTCGTCGCTGCTGAACGATTGCTGGGAGCCGACGTCGACCTTGCCGCTGAGCGCTTCGATGTTGATGGAGCCGCCGCTGAACGAGGCGATCTGGGAGCTCGCCATCTCGAGGTCGCCGGACAGCTTCACCACGATGCCGGCGCCCGATCCCTCGAGGTTCGCGAGCGCCGGATTGTTGAGGAACCCGACCGACCGGATCCCGGACGAAATCCCGAGATCGATGTTGTGCGCCGCGATGTCCAGCGTGCCGGGCCCGCCGATCTGGATCCCCGCCCGCGCGTCGGGCACCGACGGGATATCCTGGCTGGCCGCATAGAGCTGCTGCAACGCCGCCGTGTCGGTGGTGAACGACGCCGGCACGATGATCGGGTTGCCCGCCCCGTCCACCCGCGGCTTGCCCGTGCTCGGATCCAGCACGTAGCTCGTCGGGTGCAGCAGGTTGTAAAGATCCCCGCCGATCAACGCGCCCGTGGTCCGGTCATACACCGCCGACATCACCCCTTGAAATCCCAGCTTGCCGGTCAGCGGGTCATACGACAGCCGCGCGCCCAGGGCGGGATCGGTCGACAGCACCGGGTCGAGGAAAACATTCATGTCCGGCGCCGAACCGAGCGTCACAAACGTGCGGTCGCTCCGGCTGAAATAATTGCCGCCGATGTGAAGGCTCGTCGTGTCGTTCCTGGACAGATTCTGCCCCTGGTAAACGAAGTTGTTGGCGTTTCCGCCGATCTCCACCGTGGCGGCCTCCGGCGAATTCAACAGCACGTTGTTCACGTCGCCGCTGATGTTCAAATGCACGCCCGCGCCGGTGTTGCTGGAATGAATCGGCACCGCCGCGTGCAAACTGTCGAATGTCCGGTAATCCGCGCTGTCGCTGTCCGACACGATCACGCTGTTGAAACCCGGCAATCCCGACGCCAGCGGGCTGCTGACCAGCGACCCGCCATCCGTGGTGGCCAGGCTCAGGCTGCCGAGCGCCGACGGATACAGCACAATCGTCTTGCCCAGCACGATGCCGCCGCTGCCCGCCGTGATGTCCAGGATGGGCGCGTAGATCGGCAACCGGTTGGGATTCCCGGTCGTGCGGGCGATGTTGTTTCCCAGCAACTGCACCGAATGACCGGCGTTGAGAATCGCGTAGGACGCGGCGGCGTAATCGAACGGAAATTTCGGATTCGACAACTGGTTGAGAGAACCGTTCGGGTTGTAGACTTCGTTGACGTAAATGTCGCGCGCGGCCGACACGTTCCATCCGGGCGTGCCGGAGCCGCCTCCCGCGATGCCCAGGTTCACACCGAGCCCGGACGCGCCCACGTCGCCGCCCGCCAGCGTCTGACCCGCCTGGATCACACCCGCGCCGTTGCGGATCATGAAATTGCCGAGCACGGAACCGCCCGCGGTGACGGTGACATCGCCGGGGTTCACCCCGTAGGCGCCGATTCCGGCCGCGATGCTGGACACGTTCCCGTTGCCGCCGGCCGACACGGTGACGCTGCCGCCGTTCGCGGTGCCGATCCCGCCCAGCCCCAGCGAACTCACGGCGTAACCGCTCCGCGTGTAGGAGTAGGTCGCCGCATCCGACCCGGCGCTGATGTTGCCGTTGACGGTCGCGACGTCGATGCTGCCGCCGCCGGTGGTGCGGACGTAACCGCTGCCGACCAGCACCTCGCGGCCTGCGGTGAGGTGGATGTTGCCGTCGAGCGCCTGGATGAACCCGTTCAGGTTCGGGGCCGCACCCTGCGCGTTCGGCGCGCCGCCGTTCAGGTAGATCCCACCCGTGCCCGCCACCGGCGCCAGCGTCGGCGAATTGAAATCCACGCCGGCCGACAAATTCACCGACCATCCCGACCCGGCCAGGATCCCGGAATTGTTCTGGAACAGGATGTTCCCGCCCGCTTCGAGCGTCAGCTCGCTGCCCGGCGCCGTCACGCCCGTGTACGCCGCCAGGTCCCAGGTCGTCCCGCTCAAAAACGTGATGTCATACCGCGCCTGAAGCGTGATGTCCGAAAAATTCTTGAAAGAATTCTTCACGTTGATCTGCAGCGTCGACGGAGAATCCCCGACGCCCACCGCCCCGCTGTTCACAATGTTCCCGCTCGTCGTGCTCAGCCGGATGTAATCCGGGTCCAGCAGCAGCGATCCCGCCTTCCAACCCGCCTGCGCACTGCCGTCGAGAAGACCGGAAATGGACGGCATCTCAGACGCGGAAAGTTCGAGCGACCCGCCGTTGCCCCCGGCGGCGCCGCCGCGGACCTCGATGCGCGACGCGGGGTCATCCGTGAAGGCCTGGGCGGATTTGACGGTGACCTGGCCGCCGTCGCTGGATCCGGAGCCGTCGCCGTTGGCGCGGATGACGGAATTGGGCCCGAGGTTCACGGCTTCGCTCGCGCACAGTTCGATGACGCCGTGGTTGTCGCGGACCGAGTTGGCCTGGATGAGTCCGTCCTGGTTCACGACGCGCGCATTGAGAGCGATGCTGCCGGCATCCGCGATGATCTGGCCGGAATTGTTGATCGACCCTTCCGGCAACGCCACCGACACGCTCAAGCCGCGGCCGTCCGGGCGGTCGGAAATCATCACTTCCTTGCCGGCATACAAGCCGATCATGCCGTCCGGCGCGGACAGTTTGCCGTGGTTTTCAATCGCGTTGGCGATGAGGAACAGCGATCCGCCGGAGGTTGTCCGGAGCGATCCGTAATTGATGATGCTGGCCGTGGGGGGCGGCCCCTGGAAATTCCACAGGCCGGTGGCGGAGATTTCCGCGGGCGGCGCGCAATTGCCGCCGACCGCGATGAACCCGCCGACGGTGACGGAGGAATTCGGGCCGAAGTAAAACCCGTTCTGGTTGATCAATACCACGTAGCCGTTGGCATTCAGGCTGCCCCAGATCTGGGACGGATTCGCGTCGGCGATCTGGTTCCAGACGACCGACCGGGACGAAGGCTGGATGAAGGTCGTGGTCTCGTTGGCCCCGATGTTGAAGCTCTGCCAGTTGATGACCGCGTTTTGGGAGGCGGTGATGTTGAGGTGCGACCCGTTGATCGCGGCGTTCACGTTGCCGCGGATCACGTTCATTCCCAGCGGATTGGCCTGCAGCGACCCGGCCCCCGACGCCAGCACGGCGGCCGCAATCGGCCACGGCAAAAAGCGTCCGCCTCGGCCCGCGGCAAAGGAATCGGCGCCGGCCGGTTTCCGGATCGCCGAAGATCGATGTCTGCTAATGCGTTTTGTTCGTCTAGACATTCGTGTTCAATGCCCATTATCGCCTGCCCGGATGGAACCGGAAGCGGTGAAGTGTCAATTCTCGGTTACACGGTTCCGGACCATGTCCGAAAAGTGCCAGCCGGATCCGGACTTGACGCGAATTGGCGCGAATTGGCGCGAATGATTTGCGGAACAATTGGCGGCAATTCGGGATAATTCGCGTCACCTTCCGGCGCTTTCATCCGTGTCCATCCGTGGCTGAAAGCGTTTCAATTAGAACTGCGCTCCCAGGCTGAACGTGACGCGCACGTCCCCCGCGCTCACGTCCGGTTTTCCGTAGGGCGCCGCCGGGTAGGTGCTGCGCAGCGGCACCGCCACCTGCAGCCGGAAGTCGACATGCGACCCCACGCTCACCGTCATGCCCACGCCCGCGCCCGCCAGCAGCGACCGCGCGGGCTGGGGGACGGCACCGCTCGGGTCGTTGGGATCCGCATTGCCCGCGCCGCCCTGGAGAAACGCGGCGCCGAAATCGTAGAATGCGTAGCCCTGCACCAGCGTCGGCACCACGTCCGGCGCGGGCCCGGAGGGATCGTGGTTCAGGGATGCTGAATTGAAGTAAGGCGTCCGCAGCTCCACCTGCACGTGCCAGCCGGAGTCGCCGTAAAGTTCGCCCTCGTGATAGCCGCGCACGCTGGTCTGGCCGCCGATCGGGAATTGCTCCGTCGACACCAGCGGCTGCGTGGCCGCCTGGCCCGCCAGCCGCGCGCGCACCAGCCAGTCGCCGTAAAGCTTCTGGTCCCGCGTGATCCCGCCGTTGAAAATCAGGTAGGTGCCCGTCGAATTCGTCTTCAGCGTGACCGCCTCGAACTCCTCCGGCGTGCTCAACAGGTTCGCAAACTGGAACGAAAACGATCCGTCCACCGAAAAGGATCCCCACGGATCCCCGCGCGTGGCCGACGTCCCCACCGTGAACGGCAGGTAAGTCAGCTCGCTTGCGATCGTCCGCGACTGCAGCGTCGGCGGGGATTGAAACGTCGTGAACGGCGGCCCCGTGGACCCGTACTGCGGAATATACAGCGTCGCCTGGAACACCCGCGTCTGCGCCGTCGTGCTCTGGTATTTCTTGTAGTCGAACCCCGCCGTGAACGAGGAATCAAACCGGTCCGCCTGCAGCAGCGGCTGGTTGTAGCGCATCCCGATGTCCTCGGTCGGATTCAGCGTCCGGCTGAACGTCTGGTCGCTCACCTGCAGCGTGCCTTCGGGAGGAATCACCGGCGGCGTCAGCGACTGGCTCTGCAGCCCGACACCCGTGTCGGAGGACGAGCCCGATCCGTAAAACAGGAACTCCGGCGCGCCCGACGCCGGCGGCGGCTTGAACCGGTGCGTCGCCTCGTCGTAGCCGAAGGCCGACATGTTGTATTCCTCGTTCGCGCCCAGCCGGTAGGGAGTGAACTTGAAGGGGTCCGGAGATCCGTTCGGGCCGGCAAGCGGCATCCGGTAAAACGCGCTGTAACTGGCGATCAACGGCTGGTTGTAGAACGGGAAGGAGCCTTCCTTCATCTCCTGCGGCGTGAACGTGTATTGTCCGCCGATCTGGTGCTCCAGCTGCCACAGGTTGTTGTACTGAATCGCAGCCGTCAGCCGCAACGCCGGCGAATGCGGCGTGTTGTAATTGTTCAACTCCATCCGCCCGTGCAGCGGCAGCCGGTCCTTCACCGTCAGATCCAAAACGCTTTGCCCCGGCTCCGGCCCCGGCCGGATTGTGGGATAAATCTGGCGGTCGCGGTTCTGGTTCGCGCGGTCGAGTTCCTGCTGAAATTCCAGCCCGTTCAGGATGATGTTCGTCTCGATCCCCGGAAGCGCCCGCATCACGTTGTTCGAGGTGAACCAGAAATTCTTCAGAACATTGATCTCGGACAGCCGCCCTTCGGTCACCACCACCTTCACGTAGCCGTTCGTAAGCTGCTGCTGCGGCAAAGCCACGCCCACCGTCACAAACCCGCGATCCCGATACGCCAACTGCAAATCCGCCAGCGCCTGCCGGATCACCGGGAATCCCACCGCCGAACCGGTGTAGGGCCGCACGATCAATTCCAGCGTCTCGAGCGACAACAGGGTGTTGCCTTCGATCTCGTAGCCTTTCACCTCGAACTTCGGCCCGCTCGCCGCCGCGGGAGCCGCGTTGGTCCGGGGAATGGGAAAAAGCTTCGCGCGCGCCGCCTCGAAATTCATCTGTTCCATCTGCTGGTCCAGCGCCTCCTGCGCCTGCCCGAGCGCCTCGCTCGAAACCGGTGTTCCGAGGTAAAGCCGCGGCGGGCCGACGTCCTGGGCGCGCGCGGCCGCGGCGCCGAACACGGCGAGCAAACCGGCCAGCACCGACAGCGCCCGGCCGGTCCGCCGCGAATTGCGGCGGCGCCATTCCGAGGGTGTCAACCCGAACCGCCGCTTGAACAGCGAGTTGAACAGGCTCAGGTTGCGGTAGCCGCATTCCAGCGCCACCTGGATGATCTTCGCGTCCGTGTCCGCCAGCACCTGGCTGGCCTTCTGCAGTCGCAGTTCCGTCTGCCGCTCGCGCGCGGACACGCCGAAGTGGGACCGGAACAGGCGGTTGAAATGCCGCGGGCTGCAGCCGCACAGCCGGGCAAGGTGCTCCGGCGGATGGTGGATGAGTTCGGTGTCAGGCATTTGGGCGATGAGCTGTTGAAACCGGCGCAGCGCACTCGTCCCGAGCGACTCGGGAGCGCGGTGGCCGGACATCTCCTCGTCGAACACGCCGGCGACGAGGCTGAGAACCTCGATGCGCAGGGCGAGGCTGTTGGGTTTGAGGGTGGACGACGCCAGGCCGGCAAACTGGCGGGCCAGCGGATGCGTGGACGGAAGGAACTGGATGTCTTTGAGCAGGGTGCCCATCCCCGTCTCGAACAGGTGCCGCTCCGCCAGCGTGAAGAATCCGTAGAGCAGTTCCGGCATGAAATTAAACGCGTGCAGCAGCACTTCGCCAATCTGGCTCGCCCGCAACTGGCCCCGGGCACCGGGAGCGATCACCAGCATCTCTCCCTCGTTCAGCGAACGCGTCCGGTCGGTGCCCAGCCAATACGCCGCCCCGTGCGCCACCCGGACGAAATGCCACGCCGCCGCCGCGTCCATCCATTCCTGGCCTGGCTGCAACGTGACGGGCTCGATCAACAGGTGTCCGAGGGTTTTCATCCGGCGGTCCGACCGACGGGGTATGGATGTGCCAGACGCCGGTTACGGTTGCATGGCGGCGGCGAAACGTTCTCATGACATGTCGCGAAGCGGCGGCCCGATCGCCCACCGTAGCCGCGATCGTCAGATCGCGGGCCCCTGAACCCGCCGGGAATCCGCGATCTCACGATCGCGGCTACGAAAAAAAACCGGCCCCGGAGACCGGGGCCGGCTGGAGTTGCGGGTTGTTGACGGATTAGAAGGTCAGGGAGGTGATCGGGCCGCCGTCGGCGCCGCGTTCCACCTTCATGTTGTTCTGGTCCACGAAGCTGTTCGTGTAGGCGGAGGAGGTGGTCTGGTAGACCTGGTTGGTGATGGCGGACACCAGGGCGTTGCGAACGGCCTGCTGGTTGGAGGTGAGCGTCTTCTTGCTGACGAAGTGTTCATAGCCCCACAGCGGGTAATTGCCGTTCTGAACTTCGGCCGGGGTGAACTGGACGCCTTCATAGGCGAGCCAGCTCGTGGTCGAAGCGATAGCGCGGGCATCGGAGACGCCGAGGTAGCCGACGACGTTCGTGTAATTCGCAACCAGGCTGCGCTCGGTGCCGCCGGAGGCGAAGCCTTCATTCGTGGAATAAAGCGCCGAGCTGATGCCGTTCGTCACCCACAGGGTCGGGTCACCGGTGAAGCCGATCACCATCTGGGTGGTGATGCGCGTGCCGGACCCGGAATCGCGGCCTGTCAGGTAAACCGGGGCCGCGCTGCTGCCGCCGAGGTAGGAGGCGGGCATGGCGCCGGAGGCCGAGAACAGCAACTGCGCCTGTTCGCGGGTGATGTTGGTCGCGGTGATCAGCGAGCTGTTCGGGAGCGTGTTCTTCACGAACAGGAACGGAATCACACCCACGATGAACTGGTCGAAATGCGAACCGTCAATCGTCGGCGTGGCCGATTCAGGATAGACGTCGGACAACGCAATATCGGGGGCCAGATTGGTCGTCACACCTGTGCCGGGCTGCACCGTCGGAACCGGGGTGCCGTTGTCGACGGCGGCCATGCCCGTCGCGGAACCGCTGAAGCTCATCCGCAGAACCACCGGGGTGGAACCCAGCGAGGGGATCGCGTTCGACATGGTGCCGGAAAAGGTGCCCGGGCCGTTGCCGGTGTTGCCGTTCGTCGAGATGCTCCCGGCATCATACAGCGAAGCCGCGCGATCAAAGGTGATCGACCGGAACGCCGTGCTGCCCGTGATGGTGAGGTTCACTTGGGCCTGGGCGGCGCCCACGAACAGGGTGCCGGCAATCACCGGCGCGAGGGTTTTGCTTAATTTCATATTCTTGGATCGAGTTGTTTGGTTAAAGGTTTGTTGGGTTTCGAATCGCCGATCAATAGATGCTCACAACGCGGTAATAACGGCTCGGATCACTGCTGGTGTCCTGCAGGCTCTGGACCGTGCCGTCGCCAATCGCCGTGGCGCCCGTCACGTCAATCCACGGACCCGGAAGCGCCGGGGCATACTGAAGCTGGTAATTGTTCCCCTTCACCGTCGTGAACGACACGGTGTTCAGACCCGCCACCGAAGTCAGCCCGGTCGCCGTCGACCGGGTCAGCGCCGGCAACTGGCCGGCCGTGAAATACAGGCTGCCGTCCACATCAATCGTGAACGCGCCCACCAGCGTCGCCCCCGTGCCCGTCGCCGCCTTCAGCTCGTAAAACGCCAGCGTCGTCGGATTCGCGGCGTCCACCGGGAACACTGACAATCCCTGAAACGTGGAAATCGAACTGCCCGTCCCGCCCGACGCGATGTAGGAATACGAGCTGGCGGAACTGGGGCTCACCACGTAGGCGGTCGCGTTGCTCGATGTCGCCGCCGTGGCCTGCACCCCGATGCTCTGGATGCGGCTGCGCAGCGAGGAGAGCTTGCTGTAAGTCACGTTGTTGGCCGACGAATACACGCTGGAATCGGTCGTCCACACCCGGGCCGACGGGCTCGTGCCGTCGCTCGTCGCTGTGGCCGCCACCAGCGAGAAATTCGCGCCGATGATCGACCCGAGAAAATTGTTTGAGACGAGCGTCTTGTCGTAGCTCACCGGGACCTGGGTTCCGGCCGTGAGCCCGATGTAATTCGAGACCGGGCCGAGATCGAATTCCACGTCGTTGAACCCGGTGCCGCGAAACACCAGGATCAGGTCGTTGGGCGAATAGTTCACGGCACTGGCGACTTGCACCGTGCCGGCAGCCAGGGCCGCCAGTAGAAAGTATTTTGAGTTTTTCATGTGCGTGATTGGTTTCATCGGACGCCACTCTATAGAAACCCCGGAACTTTCACTCCCATCTCCCCGCCATGCGCTGTCAGGTTCCAGACAATTCGTCACAATCGCCTTTTCTCCGAAGAACCCCGGATATTTCAGGACCCCATGTCGGGTGTTCCATCGACCGGCCTCCTGAATCGCGCAGAATCGTAACGTAAAAAGCCGCCGCGACTCCGGGCTCTTAACCACGGATGAACACGGATGAACACGGATGGACACGGATAAAACGAGGAAGGCTTTGACGCGAATTCTCACGAATTATTTCCGGAACAATTAGCGAAAATTCGCGTCAAGTCTCCTGATCCGTGTTCATCCGTGGTTTAAACGGGACCTCTCCGCGCAACGGGCCATCTTGCCTATTGCGAGGCCGGCACCTACGATGTCCCTGATGTCGCATCCCTATCACGAGCTGCTCGACGCAGCCATTCGACACGTCCAGGAAATGCAGTCCCGCGGAGAACGCTGGACGACGGTTTCCGCCGAGTTGCTCCGACAAAGCGCGCCGGCCCGCCCGCTCCGCGCCGCACCCGCATCGAAAATTCCCGAACCCATGAAAACCACCGCGGCTCCCCCCAAAGACGTCCCGCCACCTCCAGCCGCCACGTCTCCGAAGGCCCAAGCCCTCGCCGAATTGCGCACCCGCGCTCTCGCCTGCCAGCGCTGCCCCAACCTCGCCTCCTCCCGCAAAAATGTCGTGTTCGGCGTCGGCAATCCCGACGCCCGAATCCTCTTCGTCGGGGAAGCCCCCGGCGCCGATGAAGACGAACAAGGCGAACCATTTGTGGGCAAAGCAGGCCAGTTGCTCACAAAAATCATCCAGGCCATGGGCCTCTCCCGCGACCAGGTCTATATCGCCAATATCCTCAAATGCCGCCCCGATACCCCCGGTCAAACCGCCGGAAACCGGAAACCGACCCCGGACGAAATGGCCACCTGCATTCCCTACCTGCACGAGCAAATCGATGTGATCCAACCCGCTGTGCTCGTTGCACTTGGGGCGACGGCCGTGGAGGGGTTGCTGGGTAAAACTCTGGGGATTACCAAGTTGCGCGGGCAATGGCAGTCCTACCGCGGCATCCCCCTCATGCCCACTTATCACCCCGCTTACCTGCTTCGGAACCAGGCCATCACCGAAAAACGGAAGGTTTGGGAGGATATGTTGCAGGTTCTGGAACGGCTGTTGCTCCCTGTCAGCGAGAAACAACGGAACTATTTCCTGAAAGGGAATCCTGGATGAAGATCATCTCGCACAAAAGTGCGCGACTCGTCGTTGTCGTCATGGTCGTGGCCGCCGCGATCGTCGTCGCACTGAGTCTGCAAGAGAGAAAAAGCGTCACGGGCTACAAAAATCAACTGCTCGCCCGCGGCGAAAAACTGTCCATTCTCGAACTGATCCCCCCTGCCGTCGCCGATTCCTCGAACGCCGCCCCGGCACTGCTCGCGCTCACGAACGAATTGCACCAGGTCGTCGCCGCCTCGTTCCTCGCCACCAACCCGCCTCCCGCCATGCACTTCGTCGCGCCCGGCAAGGCGATGGTCGGATGGAAACGCCCCGAGATCCGCGCCGGCGGCGTCACGAACAGTTGGGAGGAACTGAACGCCCTGCTCGCTTCAGCCACCAATGCCCTCGCCCAATTGCAGTCGCTCGTCACCAATCCCGTGCTGAGCTTCACGATCGATTTCGCCCAGGGCCCCTCGCTGTTGCTGCCCCACCTCGTGCCGGTCAAACAATCCGCCGACCTTCTCTCCGCTGCCACCCTCGCCAGCCTGCACCGGGGGGATGTCCCCGGCGCCGTGCTCAACCTCCGCGCCCTGCTCGCGCTCATCCATTCCACTCAGGATGAACCGCTCGTCATCTCCCAGCTCCTGCGCGTCGCCATGACCTACCAGGCGTTCAATCTCACCTGGGAACTTCTCCAGTCGAACGGCCTCACCGAAGACCAGCTCGCCGCGCTGCAACGCGACTGGGCCGGGGAGGATTTCCTGGCCGCCGGCGAAAACGCGCTCCTCATGGAACGCGCCATGATCGAAAACACCCTGAAAAAACTCCGCCAGTCCCGCCGGCCCCTCGTCACCCTTTCCCACGCCGCCGAAACCAACACAGCCCCCGCCCCCACCAACGCCGCCTGGATCGCCCACGTCACCGAGCTGTCCAAATCCGCCTGGCAGGATACCAAGGAACTCACCCGCGAAGCCATGTGGCGCTACTCCTGGTCCTACTCCGACGAACTCAAGGCGCTCAAAGGCGGGCGCGCCCTCATCGACGCCCTCAACCAGGCCCAGGCCAAGGGATTTTTCAAGGACGCGCTCAGGACACAAAACGCGAAGCTGGAGCAGCTCGATTTCGGCAAGCTCACCCGCGACACCGCTTCGCCCTCCGGCAGCGAACTCGCCAACGCCGACATCCGCTGGTTCTTCTCCCGCTCCGTCCAGTCCCTCGAGGATTTCCCCAAACGCCTCATGACCGAGGAAGCCGCCCGGCTCACCGTCGTCACCGTCCTCGCCCTCCAACGCTATCACCTCCGGCACGGCTCCTATCCCGGCGACCTCAACGCCCTCGTCCCCGACCTGCTCCCCGCCGTCCCGCGCGATCCCGTCGACGGCAAACCGCTCCGCTACCAGCTCGTCGGAAAATCGTTCCTGCTCTATTCCGTCGGCGAAGACGGCGTCGACAACGGCGGCGATCCCGCCACCGGCTCCGAAGCGGGCCCGTTCTCCTGGTCCAGCGGACACGATTACGTCTGGCCCTCGCCGGCGACCGAAAAAGAAATCGTCGCCGACGAACAGAAGCTGACGTTCAAGGGCAACTGACCTGCCCCGGCGCATTCTCCTTCTCCTGGGAAGGCGTTTCGATTATAACCCGCCCGGCATGAAAGAACTTCTGCAGCCGTTGCTCGATTGGTACCTGCACTCGCTGAAATCGGGCGGGCTGCCGCTGGTCGGCCTTCTCATGGCCGTCGAAAGTTCGGTGCTGCCGCTCCCCAGCGAAGTCGTCATGCCCCCGGCCGCACACCTCGCCTGGACGGAGGGTATCGATCTGTTAGGTATTCACCTCACCGGCTGGGCTGCCCAGGCCGGCCTCGTCGCCGCCGGCGCGCTCGGATCCTGGCTCGGCGCCACCGTCATGTACTGGATCTCGCGCTGGGCCGGGCGCCCCCTCGTCCTCCGCTACGGCAAATATATCTTCATCCCCGCCCACAAAATCGAGGGCGCCGAACATTGGGCCGCCACCTACGGCGGATTCGGCATCTTCGCCTCCCGCCTCCTCCCCGTGGTCCGCCACCTCATCGGCATCCCCGCCGGCATCGTCCGGATGAATTACCTCCGCTTCTCCGCCTACACACTCCTGGGATCCGCCCTCTGGTGCGCCGTGCTCTGCGGGCTGGGCGTCAAAATCGGGGCCGATATCAACCGCGGCGAAATGCACCGCGTCACTCTCTGGCTCGTCGGATTCCTCCTCGTCGTCGGCGCCCTCTACTACCTCTTCGTCCATCGCCAGATGAAATCCGGCCGGCAACAACGCTGATCCCGCCGGGCCGCTCCCATCACCCCGGCGGCGCCGCTTTCACAAACGTGGTCTCCCGCAGATAAATCGGGACCAGGTTTTCACCCGCCACAAAATCCGTCCGCCCCGCGGCCAGCCGGCCCAGCGTCTCCGCCCGCGGAAAAATTACCGCGCCCGACTGAAACCAGCGTTCGATTTCCGGTCCGACCAGCCGCGCCCCGGCGGCTTCCCGCTGCAGAACCGCTTCCCGCGAAACAATCCGGAGCGGTTCCATTTCCTTGCAGCCGGCGCTCGAGACCTCGTAAACCGCCGTGTAAAATTCGCCGCGCTGCGCGTCAATCACCACCGCCACCGTCCCAAGGATCCCCGCAGCCCGCGCCTCGTGCGCGATGGCGTCCGCGCTGCTGATCCCGAGAATCCGCACCCCGCGCCCCAACTCCCAGCCCTGCGCCAGCGCGACCGCGCCGCGGATTCCCGTGTAGGAACCCGGACCGAGCCCGACGACCAGGCACTCGATTTCGGCCCGGCCCAACCGCGACGCTTCCAGCGCCTGTTCCACCATCACCAGCCCCCGGACGGCGTCCGATCCGGCGGAAATTTCATGCGCGCCCCCCGAGCCATCCAGGACGGCGGCGCTGCGGCGGGCCGATGAAAATTCAAGCGCCAAAATCTTCATAAGCGATGCTTCGCACGTTCTCGCCGAGCGTTTCGATTCGAACCGAGCGATAGCGCGCGGGCAATGTCACCCCGCCGTCAAGCCAGCGCTCCGCCCACTCAATCACCGCCACGCCGTCCGGGCTCAGGTATTCCTCGAGGCCGGCTCCCAGGATCTGGTCGTGTGTCTCCAGCCGGTAAAGATCCAGGTGAAACAGCCGCAGCCGCCCGCCCGTGTAGGCGTTCACCAGGGTGAACGTCGGCGAGTGCACGCGGCTGGTCACGCCCAACCCGCGCGCAATGCCTTTCACAAGCTGCGTCTTGCCCGCCCCCAGGTCGCCCGTCAGGCCGATCACGAGCCCGCGCTCCGCCCCGAGGCCCCACTCCGCACCCAGCGCCTCGGTCTCCGCCGCGCTATTTGAAATGTTCGTAACCATGCGCTGTCAAGGGCCGCACCCCGCTCTTGTCCCGCAGCCGGATGCCGTCGCCCGCGATAATCTTTCCGATGCAGGTGAGCCGCACGCCGGGAAATTCCTGGCGCCAGGCGTCCAGCACCGGGACCGCGTCCTTCGCGGACACCGTGAACAACAATTCAAAATCCTCGCCGTCCGTCAGCGCCGACAACAACGGGGTCCGCTCCCCGCCCGACCGCGCCGATTGCCGCGCATCCTTGCTGATAGGAATCGAATCCACCAGCAACTCCGCCCCCGCCCGGCTCGCCTTCAACAGGTGCCGCAGATCGCCCGCCAGACCGTCGCTCAAATCCATCATCGCATGCACCGCGAACCGCTGCGCCAGCCAGCGCGCCTCCGCCAGCCGCGGCTCGAAATCAAGATGCCGGCCCGCCAGCGATCCGCCCAGTTCGCCGCTCACAAAAATCGCGTCGCCCACTTCCGCGCCGCTCCGCAACACGGCCTTGCCCCGCGGCACCCAGCCCAGCACCGCGACGGAAATCATCAGCCGCTCCGGACAGGTCGTCGTCTCCCCGCCCACCACCGCCACCTCGTGCCGCCGCGCCAGCGCATACAGCCCCTCGCACACCGACTCCAGCCACGCCGGGTCCGTCTCCGGCGGCAATGCCATCGTCACCAGCGCCGCCGCCGGCGTCCCCGCCATCGCCGCAATGTCGCTCAAACACCGCCCCAGCGCCTTGTGCCCCACCTTCTCCGGCGGCGCGGCCGCGGTAAAATGGATCCCCGACACCACCGCGTCGGTCTTGAACAACAACAGCCGGTCCGGCAACCCGAAATCCAATACCGCGCAATCGTCCCCCGGCCCGACCACGACCGATTTGTTGGTCGGCACGGACCGGGTCAGGCGGGCGATGAGGTCGAATTCGTTCATGATCCGGCAAAAGCTATGGACTGAGCGCCTCGAGGAGGTAAAGCAAAATGAAATTCGCCGCGTTGAACAGGCTGTGGGCGGCGATGGGCGCGAGCAGGTTGTCGGTGCGTTCGTACAGCCAGATCAGCGCGAATCCCAGAATCGTCAGCGGCACGAACGAAGCCACGTTCAGGTGCACCGCGCCGAACAGCACCGCGGTCCCCCACCACGCAAACCGCGGAAACCCCGCGTGCTTCAACGCGGGATACAGTATTCCCCGGAACAGCATCTCCTCGGCGGGCGGAACCAGCAGGATCGTCGCGACAGCCATCGCCAGCCGCGCCGGCCAGCCCGACGTCTCACGCAGCGCCTGCACCGCGACCTGCTCGTCCATCGGGATGCCGAATCGCGCGAGCAGTTGCGCTTCGGCCCATTGAATTGTCAGGGTCGTCACCGCCAGCAGCACCGCCGCAATCGCGCCGGCGCCCAGTGCGCGCCGCCAATCGTTGAAAAAACCGAACGCGCCGGACCACGTCGCCTGGTGTTCGCGCAGGAATTGCCCGATCAACGGAAAAGCCGCTCCCTGGAAGCAAACCACGGCGATCAGCACCCGCAGCGGCACGCTGTGAACCCGGGTGCCCACCAGGCCGTTCAGAAAAATTCCAAAACAAAAACAAACCAGCACGGCCGCGCCCAGGCGCAACACCGCGTCGGGCTTCCATGGTTTATCCGAGAGCACGACGCAGGCTACCGCAGCCCCGCTGGGCTGACGAGAAAAACCCCCGTCACGGACCCAGGACCACGCGGCCGGATTTGTTCGAGCCCAGGAAATAGCCGGAGCCGGACCCGGCCTTTTGCAACACGACGCCGCTGAACGAAACCGAGGCTCCCGTGCCCGGATCGGTCGCCTTGCCGCGGAACAATCCCGTCGCGGGAGTGAGCGTCCCCGACACCGTCGCGCCGGAACCGCTCAATCGATTGTTCAGCAGCTGCACCGGGTTGCTGAACCCCGCCGGCAAATTGCCGCCCGAAAACTGTACCTGGCCGGTGGTGAAATTCAGGACCGGACCGCCCTGCGACGGCGGCCGGTAGGCGGAACCGGCGGCGGTGCTCTGCAGCGAGATGCCCATCGGATAATAGGTCGTCGAAGGCTGCTGCAACTTCACCCAGTTCACCACGCCGTGGATATCGTCCGACACGCGGTTGCTGAAGCTCAGCCAGCCCAGCACCGACCCCTGCCCGGCCGTCACCGACGCGTAAAGAGGCCAGTCGCCGGATTTCGAAATCGCAGTGGACTGGGAAAACGGCGCGCCATCCGCCAGCCGCCCCTGCGCCTTCACATGGCCCGCGGCGTCCACCTTCAACGTGGCGTAACTGTCGCCCTGCGGATTATCCGTTGCGCCCGGGATGCCCGGAATGACCAGCGTGTATTGACCGGCTTGCGGCGCGGGGTTGTGGGCCGAATCAAACACCAGCCGGTCCGCCAGCAACGGCGCCGACCAGGTGCCGTCAGTCACGCGACCGCGAATCTGGTCGCCTCCCGTGAGATCGACCTGCAATTCAAGCGTGAGCGGCAGCAGGGTCCCGCGCAACACCTGGTTGGTGGAAAACCCGGCCGCATTGAACCGGCCGGAGGCCTTGTATCGCCGGCCGTAAATCATCAGGTTGGCCGTGTAGGCGCCCTGGTCCGTGCAATTGGCGACAAACGATCCGGAACTTAAATGGCTGACCACGCCGCTTTCATAGAACACCCCGTTGTAAGCGCCCCGGATGAGAATGAGCGAGAGGCTCACGGTGGTGCTCTGGACGGTGCCATAGCGGTTGTTGACCACGACGTAATAGCTCCCGGCGTTTTCCGACTGGACGCTCGGGAGATAGAGCGTGGGGGACGTGGCGCCGTTGATGGCGCTTCCATTCCGATACCACTGGTACCGAAGTGTTGCAGCCCCGCCGGCGCTGACACTGAAACTGGCGGGCGCTCCCGACAGAACGGACTGGCTCACAGGCTGCACCAGGATGTACGGCGATTGACTGGTGGAATTCACGGTGAGGGTCGCGTTTGAACTGGTGACCCAGCCCGCCGCGTTGCTCACAATCACCGAATACGTGCCCGCATCATTCGTCTGCGCGGCCGCCAGCGAGAACGTGGCCGTGGTCTGGGTGGAAACCAAGGTGCTCCCCTTGTGCCAGTAATAGCTCAGCGGCGCGGTGCCGGTGGCAGTGACCGTGAAGGAGGCCGGCTGGCCCTGGCTCACCGTGAGATTCACCGGCTGGCCGGTGATCGCCGGCGGCACCGGGGCGCCCGGCACCAGCACCGTCAGCACCGCCACCGCACTCGTCACGCTGCCGCTGCTGTTCGCCACAATCACATCGTAATTCCCGGCGTTGTTCGTCGTCACCGCGTTCAACGTCAGGCTCGCCGCCGTCTGGCCCGAAAGCACACCGCTCTTGAACCGCCACTGGTACGTCAGCGGCGCCGTCCCGGTCGCCGTAACCGTGAATGTGGCGTTCTGACCCTGGTTCACCGTCTGGCTGGCCGGGGGCGTACCAATGACCGGCGGTGCCGCCGCCGCCGGCGATACCGTGATGACCAGCGTCGCTGTCGTGGTCCGGCTCGCCGAAGCTCCCTGTTTTTCCATCGCCGTCAACCCAACACTGTAGGTTCCCGTCGTCGTCGGTGTGCCGGTGATTTTCCACGACGTGGACCCGCTGGTCCCCGACAGGCTCAAACCCGCCGGAAGACCCGACGCCGTCCAGTAACCCGCCTGGTTGGGCGCCGTGGTCAGGCGCATCGTGAACGCCACGCCCTGCGTGATGTTCGTCGAAAGCGGATTGGTGATCACCGTCGACGCGCCGGACACCGCCTGCACGCCGCCCAGCGCGGCCGCCACGCCCGCCCCCCAGCGGAAAATAATCGCGAGCACCTGCGCGCTGCTCTCCATCACCGGCAACGCCGTGCGCACCATCGGCAACACCTGCAACGCCGCCGCCAGCAAGAGCGACGGAATCCGAAGCGAACGAACCAGGAACGTATTCATAAAACATCAATGAATAGAAGCGGCGGTCTTCTCCGGCCCGGAACCGGACGCCGGCACCAGCACCACATAGGTCGGCAACCCCATCACCCCGAACTCGTCCAGCACCGGCTTTAACACCGGGTCACTCAGCCGTTCCGCCTGGATTTTCAGGGTCAAATAATCCTGCCCGAGCCGCCGCCGCACCGACGCGTCCCGGAACGTCGAAGCCTCCATCGCCTCGCAGTTCTTGCACCAGCTCGCCCAGAAATCCACCACCACCGGCTTGCCCGTCCGCCGCGATTCGGCCAGCACGGAACGCACTTGCTCAACCGGGTTTTCCCGCGCGGCAACCTGCAACGCCCCGGACGACACGCCCGACAGCGACCAGCCGATCCAGGCATACCATCCCGCAAACGCGAAGATGAACACCCCGAAGGCATACTTCACCCGGGTCATCCACGCGCCGGGCCTGGGCAGGAAGGTCAGACCGGCGGCCGCAAACGGCCACGGCAACGCCATGCCCACACCGAGAACGAAAGGCAGCAGCAGGCCCGACCAATGCCCCTGCTGATAAGTCGTCGTCGCCAGCAATAAGACTGAAATCACCACCGGCGCCACACAGGCCCCGGCCAGCAGAGCTGACACGCAGCCCATCACGCCGGCCGCGAGCACAGCGCTGCCGCCGCGCCCCCCGGACCGGCCGCCCGTGCGCTGGAACCGCGAGAAATCAATCGCCAGCCTGTCGAACATCGCCAGCCCGAGAAAGACGAACACAATCGCAATTCCGAAATTGAACCACGGGGAGGCGTTCAACGTGCCGAACCGCGACCCGGTCAGCACCACCGCCAGCCCCAGCCCGCCATACGCCATCGCCATCCCGGCGCCATAAGCCGATCCCAGCGCAAACCCGCGCCCGCGGCCCTGGTTGCCCGAGCCCGCCCCAAGGATCGCCAGGTTGATCGGGATCATCGGCAGCACGCACGGCGTCAGGTTCAGCGCCAGTCCGCCTAACATTATCAAGCCTATTGTGGCCGCAAGACCCAGCCGCGCCAGGTCCAGCATCGGCCCGGATCCCGCCGCCGCGCCGCGCCCCTCCGATTCATCCAGAAATTCCATGAACTTGCCGCTGCCCAGGTAGCCGGTCGCCCGCGCCGCCACGCGGAACCCGGCCGTCAAACCCGGACCCTCCGCCGCCTGCGCCGGTTCGGGGGCCGCGTCCGACACCGCAACCACCGCGCGGTCCGCGCCCACCTTCCATTCCCGCGTCTCGGGAAAATAGCATTCCGAATCGTTGCAGCCCTGGAACTCCACCGCCAGCGACAGCCCCGACCCGGCGCCTCCCGCCGGCAACGGCGCCAGCGCGGTGAAATCGCCCTCATACGCCAGCTTCCGCGTCCCGCTGAACCGGTCGTCAATCGGCCGCGCCTCCGGCAGCCGCGCGCCCGAGGGCCGGCCGTCGAGCCGGATGTCCAGCCGGTCCGCATAAATGTGGTGATGCGCGGGCAGGTGGAACGACACCGCCAGCCAGGACGCGCCGTTGCTCGTGATGACGGACGGCTGGATGACAAACGGGTTCGGATCGTCGGCGCGCAACGCGGGCGCGCACAGGAACAGCGCGGCCGCACAGGCAATACGGGAATAATGCGAAGCCTTCATAATGCAGAATCAATTGCAGCCGCAACCGCCGCCCCCGACGCCCTTGCCGCCCGACGCCGCCTCGCGCGAAAACCAGATGTGCTCGGTCATCATGTTCCCCACCGGGTCGTTGTCGGCGTTCATCGTGGGATCCGCCAGCGCCCCGCGCTCCCACGGACTCACATGCGCGCAGCCCGCACCCGCGGCCACGAGCGCGAGAAGCAGCAGACAAAATATCCGTCGGAGTTTCACAGGCGCCTCATTTCAAAAGCGATTCAATCTCGCTCGCGTATTCCTTCTTCGTCTCGTCGCCCTTGAACCCGCGGTGAAACGCCACCACCTTGCCGTCGGGGCCGATCAGGAACGAGCTCGGCATGGTGGGAATCTTGACGTCGCTCACAAGCTTCGCCGAGGCGTCGCGCACGATCACAAAGGTCACCGGGTGTTTCTTCAGGAATTCATCCATGTCGGATTTGTTCTTGTCGACGTTCACCGCGACGATGACGAGCCCTTTCGGTCCGTATTTCTGGTAAATCTCCTCCATCGCCGGGAACGATTCCTTGCAGGGGCCGCACCAGGAGGCGAAGAAATCCACGATCACCACCTTGCCGTGCAGGTCGGGCAGTGTGCCCTCAAGGCCGTAATGCGTGATGTCGGGAAACGCCTCTCCCACCTTGGGCAGCGCGGCGAATGCGAGCCCGCCCGCCAGCAGCAGGCCGGCGGCGGAGGAGACCAGTTTAATTTTGCGGGACCAGGTGTTCATAGAATCGGGGTGTAATGAGGTTGCCGGTTTCCGTGATCACGGCGCCCGAGGCCCCGTGATATCCATTAATCAGATGAAATCCCTCCTGCGGACCCAGAATGAACGCCGTCGTGGTCAGGATGCCGGCGATCGTGCAGGTCGGCGCCACGACGCTGACGGCCAGGCAGCCGTTCGACACCGGATAGCCGGTGCGCGGATCGAGGATGTGGCCGTAACGGCGGCCTTCAAAAACGAAATGCCGGAGATAATCGCCCGAGCTCGCCACCGCGTGGTCCAGCACACCCACGCTGCCCCAGCAGGAGCCGGGCTGGCGCGGATTCTCCAGGCCCACATGCCACGCCGGACGGCCCGGCGGACGGCCGTGCACCCGGATGTCCTGGCCAAAATCCACCAGCACATTCTCAATCCCGTGCGCGGCCACCAGGGACATCACGAGATCGACGGCGTATTCCTTGCCGATGCCGCCGAGGTCGATGCACATGCCCGGCTGGGGAAGCCGGATCGCGCCCGGCCGGCGCTGGACCTTGTTCCAGCCCACCCGCTCGCGCGCGGCGCGCAGGTCAGCTTCGGACGGAATCGCCGCCGGCCGCGCCTTCCAGTTCCACAGCCGGATCAGCGGCAGGGCCGTGGGATCGAAGGAACCGCGGGTGAAAAAGAAAAGTTCACTGCACAGCCCGAACAGGCGGTCCGTGTCCGCGTCCACTTCAACCCAGTCGCCGCCGGCAGCCGCGTTGATCCGGCTCACCAGGCTGTCGTCGAGGAACCGCGAGTATTTCGATTCAAAATCCGCCACCGCATCCAGCACCGCCGCCAGGCACGGATCGGCCGCGGCGCGGGCGGCGCCCAGCAACACCCGGCAGCGCGTGCCCATCGCCTGAAACGCGAGCTGCACCAGCCCGCCTTCCTCGCGCACCACCGCCGAGCGGCGGACACGATCACGGACGATTTGCTGCGATTGGGTCAGAACCATACCGTGAATCCTCCCGTAATGACGTTGGCTTTCGGATACATGACCGGCTGCGTCACCCCGTCGCGCCCGAACATCTCATACCGCTGATATTGCAGGTCGAGGGAGAGGTGCTCCTGCACCCGCACGCTCAGCGTGATGCCGCCGGTGAAGGTTTCCATGGACGACAACCGGTAATCCGACGAATAGGCGGACGGCAGCGGATACGTCGTCGCGTTGTCAGGGTCGCCGGGGAAATGAGTCGCGTAAAACCAGGCGGCGGATTGGATGTAATACCGGAACATCGGCGACAGGATCACGTATTTGCCGATCTTCTGGTTCCATTGCAGCGCCACTGTGCTGGAAAAAACATCCCAACTGTCGTGCGTGAACCGGTAACTCAAATCCATCGCCCCGTTCACCCCGTCAAAATAATGCTGGAAGCCGATGAATCCCACCTCGCGCAACTTCTCCTCCGGGCGGCGCTCGGGCCACACGGTGTAGGGATAAGGATTGGCGGGGTCGGGGCCCGGGTTGTAAGGCACGTTGTCGAACAACACCCGCTTGTAAGGATCGCTCAGGTAACCGCTGGCGTAGCCGACCGTGATGTCCGCCGTCGCCACCGTGTTCGGCCCCAGCAATTGGGTCACACCAATCAATCCCTCCGTGCTGTCCTTTTTCAGCTTCTGCGTCAGCGGACCCTCGGTGCCGTAATAGTATTCCCCCTCGTTCGGCAGCACGTAATCGAACGAATGACTCGCCCCGATCGTGACCGTCGTGTTTTTCTCATTGAAATCGATCGCGTCGTTCAGCGCGATGCCGAGCGACTGGTAATCGTCCTCCTGGCTGTAGGACACCTGCGGCATGATCGTCTGGTTGCCCCACTTGATCACCGGCTCCAGGAACCCCGCGTAACGCTGGTCGCTCATCTGGGCCGTGTTCACCGCATTGGTGCCCGGAAGATACGGCGGCCCCAGCGGCGTCGCGCCGGAAATCGAGTCGTATACAAAATTCCCCTTCAGCGCCACCGCCGCGCTCAACCCAACATCAAAATAAACTCCCTGCGTCGTGACATGAATCCGGTCGCCCGTCTCGGCGTAATCCTCGTAACGGTAATCGACACGATCCTCCGCCTTGGTCCGGGCGACCGTGGATAAATGAAGGATCACCGCAACCGTCCCGATCTGACATCCGCGGTTCCATCGATCCTGTGCTTGCCCGCACCAATTCGACAAACGTTCTCCGACATGAACACTCAAGCGCGTCACTGGAGGCTACCGGGGAGCACCTGCAATGCCATGAATGATTGAAATTAATGAGTCTCATCTTGTGATGTGATCACGTGAGCGTCGGCTAATGGACACGGGCTGAAAGCCGGGTTTCGGCGGGAATCAATAACGTCAACCCGGCTGCCTTCCATTTCGAAGGTTTTTCCGCCGCCTTTCTGTCATTTCCCGAATGCCTGGACGCAGGTCTGTACCGGAACCGGGCAGGCGCTGCGGCGATCGTCGCGGATGCGCGGAGGAGGCCCCCGGAGCGGGCATGCAAATTGCAAGAGCGCGGCCGGACATGCCTCGCAGGTTGCAAGCGCCTTCCTAACGGTTGGATCGCAGCCAACGGTGCCCCGGCTCGCTGCAAAATACCAGTTGCAGCGCGCTGAACCTGGTTTAACGTGCGTCAACCCCGCAGGCCTCCTGGTCGGGGACACACGTGCAACCCACTCCGCATTCCAGCGACGCCGCGCGGCCGGGCAACCGGCTCGCGCGGGAAAAATCCCCCTACCTTCTCCAGCACGCCCACAACCCGGTGGATTGGTTCCCGTGGGGGACCGAGGCCTTCGAGAAAGCCCGCCGCGAGAACAAGCCGATCTTTCTCAGCATCGGCTACTCGACCTGCCACTGGTGCCACGTCATGGAACGCGAATCGTTCGTGAACGCATCCGTCGCCGCGTTCCTGAACGAACATTTCGTCAGCATCAAGCTCGACCGCGAAGAACGACCCGACGTCGACCGCATCTACATGACGTTCGTCCAGGCGACGACGGGCGCGGGCGGCTGGCCCATGAGCGTGTTCCTCGGGCCGGACCTGAAACCGTTCTTCGGCGGCACCTATTTTCCGCCGGACTCGCGCCAGGGCCGCCCCGGCTTTCTGCAACTGCTGCGGCACATCGCGGCGCTCTGGTCGGACCGCCCGGACGACATCCGCCGGTCCGCGGACCAGATCCATGCCCAGCTCTCGGAAGCCCTGGGGCGCTCCGGCTCGGAACCCGGCCACTCGATCCAGCCGGAATGGATCGAGCGCTCCGGGCAATTGCTCAAACGCATCTATGATCCGGCGTCCGGCGGCTTCGGCGGGGCGCCGAAATTTCCCCAGCCCAGCCAGCCCCTGCTGCTGTTGCGTTATGCGGCGAGGTTCGGCGACACGGAAGCCGTGCGCATGGCCGACCACATGGCGCGGCGCATGGCGGCGGGCGGCATTCACGACCAGCTCGGGGGCGGCTTCGCGCGCTACGCCGTCGACGCGGAATGGCGCGTGCCGCATTTCGAAAAAATGCTCTACGACAACGCGCAGCTCGCCGTGCTGTACCTGGAACTGTTCCTCGTCACCGGGGACGAGGCCCATGCCGCCACGGCCCGGGACATTTTGGATTATGTGCTGCGAGACATGACGCACCCCGATGGCGGATTTTATTCCGCGGAGGACGCGGACAGCGAGGGGCACGAAGGGAAATTCTATACCTGGACCGAAGCGGAGTTGAAATCGCTGCTGACTCCCGGGGAATGGACCGTGGTGCAGCGGCGATTCGCCATCACCGCTGAAGGCAACTTCATCGACCACAGCCATCCCGAGCCGTTGCAGGGGCAGAACGTGCTCAACATCGCCGACCCGGTCCTGTCCGACGCCGAACTCCCGATCCTGGAATCCGCGCTGTCGAAAATGCGCGTCGTGCGGTCGCGCCGCGTGCGGCCGCACCTGGACGACAAGATTCTGACTTCGTGGAACGGGCTGATGATCGCGGCGCTGGCGCGCGCTGCCGCCGTTCTGGGAGACCCGCGCTACCGGGAAGCGGCGCAGCGCGCGGCGGCGTTCATCCGAAAGAATCTCTGGCACGACGGCGATCCGGCCTCCCCCCGTAGCCGCGATCGTGAGATCGCGGTCCCCCGTCTCTTCCACCGCTGGCGCGACGGGGAACGGGACAACACTCAATTGCTCGAGGATTACGCCGGGCTGCTGCACGGCCTGGTGGAATTGTACGAGGCCGCGCCGGAGCCCGGCACGCTGGAGTTCGCGGTCGCGGTCGCTGAAGCGTTGCTGCATCGATTCCACGACGCGGCGAACGGCGGATTCTGGCAAAGCCCGGACACGGCGTCGGACCTGATCCTGCGGACGAAGGAGGAGCACGACGGCGCGGAGCCCGCGGGAAGTTCCGTGGCCGCGGTGGCATTGCTGCGGCTGGGGGCGATCACGGGGCGGACCGATTTCACCGCGGCGGCCGTGGGTACGTTGAAAGCTTCGGCGGACCGCCTGTCGGAATCGCCGCTGGCCCTGCCCTGGATGCTGCAGGCGGTGGATTTCGCATTGCAGGAGCCGCGGCGGGTGGTGATTGGAGGGAAATCCGCCGACTCCGAGCGGTTGCTGCGGGCGGCGCATTCGGTTTTTCAACCGAGCAAAGTGGTGCTGGGAACGGCGGGCCCGGTGGAGGAATTCGCCCGCACCCTCGCCGGTCGCGAAGGCGCGTTCATCTGCCTGGGAACCGCCTGCCAGGAACCCACGTCGGACCCCGCCCGGATCCGCGAGCTGCTCACAGGAGGGTAGCCGCGATCGTCAGATCGCGGAGATCTGGACCTGCCAGGAACCGCAATCTCACGATTGCGGCTACGGGACGGAACGCCTCAACACTTCCCCCATTTGCGAAAAACTTCGAGCGTTTTCTGGTCCGCCTCGAGCGGCGGGTAGAGATCCTTTTCGTATTCGACGATATACCAGTCGAGTTTGTCGTTGGATTCGCAGATTTGGAAAATCTCCTTCCAATCGAGTTCATCGTCGCCGATGAGTGCGTTTGGCTTTTTGGCCGACCATGGCTTCACGTGCAGGCTGGCGACGCGGCCCGGGAATTCGCGGAGCAATTTCACAGGGTCGCCGCCGGCCTCGCGGGCGTTGCCGGTGTCGAGCTGGATGGCCACCTCCGGTGCCGCGCGGAAGAACAGTTCGAAGGGGATTTCGCCGGTGGGCAGCGGTTTGAATTCGAACCCGTGATTATGATAGGCGAGCCGCATGCCGAGCGGCTTGAGCTTCTCGGCGGCTTCGTTGCAGAGCGCGGCTGTGCGCTGCCAGCTCTGGAGCGTGCCGATGTATTTCTCCGGCAGCCAGCGGATCACGATCGTTGAATTGCCGAGGACCTGGTTGAATTCAACCGTGCGCGCAAACGCATCCCCCTGCACGTCGTCGAGGTAAAGATGGTTCCCGCAGCATTTCAGCCCGGCGTCGTCCAGGCACTTCCGAAGTTGCGGCGCGGTCCGGTCAAAATAATCCGCGAATTCCACAGCCTTGTATCCCATTTTGGACAGGCTCGCAAAGGTGCCGGGCAGATCCTTCGCACACAGGTTTCGCACCGGGTAAAGCTGCACACCAATGGGAACGCTGTGTCCGCCGTAGCCCTCGGCGGCCAGCAATTCGCCGGGGTGAATCGCAGCGCACGCCGCGGCCGCAGCGGCGCCGGTCTTGAGAAACTGGCGGCGGTTCAACAGGCTGGAATTGGGGTCTTTCATATATAATACATTTTCTCCTTCTCGCCGCTTTCGTCGACGAGTTGCTGAAACGTGATTGCGTCGGCCACGGTGTTCAACGCCGTCTGCAGTTTCTGCCAGGCGCGGCGCAACTCGGGTGCGCACCCCTTCCCTTCACTCAACGCCGCGGGATCGAAAACCTCCCCGTGAACCGCCCGGATCACTTCGCCCAGCGTGATTTCCGCCGGAGAGCGCGCCAGCAGGTAGCCGCCTTCCTTTCCACGAATGCTCCGGGCAATGCCCTTCGATTTCAGCTCAATCAGGATCTGCACAAGGTAGTTGGCGGGCACATTCTGGTCGGAGGCAAGGTCGTCCACCCGGATCGCCCCGCCCGTCGGGTAATGCCTGGCCAAACCGAGCACGGCGCGGGCGGCGTAGTCGCTCTTCACCGAAAGCTTCACGTGCCCACCTTATCGAATGCCCCGAGGATCGCAACCCAACAGATGCCCGTTTGACAGGCGCCGGATCGCGTACAGGTTGGGGAACAACCCGCAGGGAACATGAATACGGAAGAGAAATTCGCGGTCCGGGAGATCGCGTCCGACACGGCGCCGGCCGAAACCGGCCCCGGCGAATCCGCGCCGCAAGCCGCGGATGGCGCTTTGCTCGACGCCTATTCCCAGGCCGTCGTGCGCGCCGCCGAGGAAGTCGGCCCGTCGCTGGTCAATATTGAATCGCGGTCGCGGTCGGGCGAATTGCGCGGCGCCGGCTCCGGATTCGTCATCACCCCGGACGGATTCGTCCTCACCAACAGCCACGTCGTGCACGGCGCCGAAAAAGTCGGCGTGGTGCTGTCCGACGGCCGCCGCCCCGACGCGCACGTGGTCGGGGACGATCCTGACACCGACCTCGCGGTGATCCGCGTCTACGCGCCGCAATTGAAGCCCGTCCGGCTCGGCGAATCCCGCCGGATCCGGGTCGGCCAGATGGCCATTGCGATAGGGAATCCCTACGGGTTTCAATGCACCGTAACGGCGGGCGTGGTCAGCGCCCTCGGCCGGTCGATCCGCGCTCGGACCGGGCGGTTGATCGATGATTTGATCCAGACCGACGCGGCGTTGAACCCGGGGAACTCGGGCGGACCGCTGGTGAACTCGGCCGGGGAAGTCATCGGCGTCAACACCGCGGTAATCCTGCCGGCGCAGGGGATCTGTTTCGCCATCGGCATCGACACCGCCAACCACGTAGCCGGCTGGCTGATCAAGGATGGCAAGATCCGGCGCAGTTACATCGGCATGGGCGGCCAGAACGTGCCGCTGCACCGGCGCCTCGTGCGGTATTTTCAACTGCCCGTCTCAACCGCGGTGCAGGCGATCTCGATCTCTCCCGGCAGCCCGGCGGAGCGTGCCGGCCTGCGGGAAAACGACCTGCTCGTCGCGTTCAACGGCCACCCCGTCCCGTCCATCGATGCGCTGCACAAACTGCTCACAGGCGACCAAATCGGCCGGCCCGCCGCGATGTCTGTCCTGCGCGGAATTGAAAAACTGGAGTTGATCGTGTTGCCCGCCGAAATGCCAAAGTAACGGCACAATCCCCAACAACCTTTTTGTTGCACCTGCAACACAAAGGTTGCATGGATTCAATGCCTCCGTCCCGGAAAGAGAGTCCCAGGTTACGGATGAAAAGCAGGATAATCGTGGACTCCAGGATCAGCATCCAGCGGTTCTTCTGAACCAACTTTTTGTTGCAGGTGCAACAAAAAGGTTGCACGGGGTCAATGCTTCAATCCTAGAAAGAGAATCACCAGGTCGATGATGAACAGCAGGACAATCGTCAGCTCGAGAATCAGCATCCAGCGGTTGTTCTGGTCGTGATTGAGGAGTTGGTAGAGATCCGCCAGAGTCCGCAGCTTGCCGTCGATCGTGCGATGCCAGTCGGCCAGGTGGAATCGGGCGGACACATTTTCGTAAATGCGGGCCAGGTGCCAGTCGCCGAAAAACTTGGTGATGTTCGACAATTCATCGCTCAGCCGCGCCATGTCCACCCGCAGCTCCCGCAGCTCCCGCAGCATCACGCTCCGGCCGCGCACGGGACGCGAAGACAGGTCGCGATAGGCGCGCTCCAGCGAATCGTCGAGGATCCGATCATAGGCCTCCAGCTCCGCGAGCTGCAGATTCGCCAGCTCCATCACATAGAGCGTTTCGTCAAAACCGCCCTTCTGATCCACAATCAGGGCCGCATCCCAGTCGATCACCACCAGGTCGTTCTCGTAATAGCTGAGAAAGCGGCCGGTGGACTCGTCGGATTCCTGTTTCGAGAGCTGGTGAATTTCGGGTTCCTGGGTCAGGAGCGAGGCGATGGCCCGGCGCTGGCCGCTCCACCAATTTTCCGCGCTGATGGCGGCGCCTTCCTCCGACGCGAGCGGGGAATGGATGCAAAACACCGTGTAAGCTTCCTCGTCGGCCAGTTGAGTCACCGGCCGGATAAAATGGGATTTCAACTCGGTCCGGACCTGCTCGGCGAGTTGGCGCACCTCGTCGTTGAGCGAACCATCCTGGAACTGCAAATCGTGATAACCCACCAGGTCCTCGATCCGGCTGACCTCAAACGGAACACGGACGGTGATGCTCAGCGCGCCGACAGGCAGGAGTTTGACCGCCCGCTCCACGCGCACGGGTCCGCCGGGCCCGATCCGTTCCAGGGCCGGAAGCCGGACCATTTGCGGCCGGTAAAAAAACAGGTGGCGGGGACTGCGCTTGTTGGCGCCGACGACGAATTGTTCGACCGGCTGCCCGAGAAGCTCCCGCACAGGCTGACGCGACATCTCGTAGGCCACGTCGAAGGCGTAAATGTAGACCACCTCGCCCCGATACCGGGTCACTTTGCCGGACATAACTCCGGTTCGAGCCAGGTCGGCCAAACTGACGGTTGGGATGGTGGCAGCCATGGACTAAAATACTCTACCACCCGAGGAATGTCGAAAGAGGCCCGTATTTGTTGCAACCAGTTTTCGTTCAAACGGATACTCGCCTCCAAGCCGTCTTTTGGAGGAAACACGCGATGCGGGCGCAAGTTGTTGGTTTTAAGGGCTAACCAACCGATAGAAACTCGCGTCGCCAGCGGGCGGTGAGTAGGGCGATGCGGCACCCGGAACATCGGCCCAGGTATCAGTGTCGTTCGCAAGACTGGTCCGGGATTGGAGGTGGCAGACAATATTCGTCGGCCAGGTTAAAACCGGCGAGCCGGAGGAGCCGCTGATGGTCAACTGGAGCGGCGCCGTGTGATCGTAAATCCGGACGTAATCCACCTGCATATCGCCGGGGAACGGGGTGCTGGCATTGATCGCCGCGACGGTGGGATTTCCCACGAAATTGCCGCCGACCGCCAGGTTCATGATGATGAAGAACGGCTTGTCGAAGGGCGTGGGGTAAGGTCCCACGCTGCTGCTCCAGGTGGTTTGGGTCTCGTAAGGTATCCCGTCGACATACCACACAAAGGAGTTGGTATTCCATTCCACCATATAGGTGTGGAAATCGGTCGAACTGCCGCCAGGGATTGTGTAGGACTGAGTGGCGTCGCTGCCGGAATGGATGCTGCCAACAATCACGGAGGGGGAGCTGCCGTTGACTTCGGCGACGTCGATTTCGCCGCATTTGGGCCAGCCATAGCCGGGAACGGTAATATTCGTGCCCAGCATCCAGAGAGCGGGCCAATAGCCGAGGCCGGCGGGGAATTTGGCGCGGAATTCGAATCGCCCGTATTTTCGAGAGAACAAGCCCTGGGTTTTCATGCGCGCCGATGAAAACGAATAGCCACCAATCGACTCTTTCCGGGCCACGATATGCAAAATTCCGCTGGAAACGGAGGCGTTGATGCTGCGACTGGTGTAGTACTCCAGTTCATTGTTGCCCCAACCCGATGTTCCGTTGCCAGTATCGAAGGTCCAGACGGCGGGATTGATAGTCGTTCCGTTGAATTCGTCGCTCCATACCATATTCCAATCCCCCAGGGGCGCCGGGCCAACCGGGACGAGGTTCAGATCGTCGAAATATATGGATCCACCCGAGTTAGCCGCGTCGCCCTGCAAAACGACCTGGTATCGAACGTAGCTGGTTTGGGCGGGGGCGACGAGGTTGGTGACGGTGCCGATCAACTGGTAGTTGGAAGTATTGTACTGATTGGTGACGTAAAGTTGGACCCATGTATTTTTGGGAAATGCTCCCGACGAAATAGCCGAGCCGGAGATTGCCGCAGAGCGATAGAGAGCCAGCATGTTTCCGGTGGCATCCCGGAACGTGACCTCGATCCAGGCCACATTACCGCCGGCAAGCGCGTCCCCTGAGGCCGTGTAGGCCCATGCGTCGGCTGCGTAAATGGCGCCCGGGCCGGAGGCGTTGTCCTGATAAATGCCCGTATAATTCACATTCCCCGTGAATCCCTGGTAAACCTTGAAATAATTCGTCCCGCTGTGAGCGACAGCCCCGCTCTCGTTGTAGGGATTGTTGCCATACATCGACCACGCCAGCAGCGTCTTGCTGTGACCTGTCGGGTCCATTTCGAATCCGGGATTCGTCAGAAGATTCCCCGCCCCGGCAGCGGCACAGAGAAACACGCTGGAAACAACCCCAGCCGCAAAGCGGAAGGTAGAATTCATGACGTCAAATGATCACGGACATTAACCGCAGACAATAAAGCAAGGCCACGCCTACGCAAGACGTGGCCTTGGACCGAACCCCTAAATCTTCCAGTATCACCGCCCGCACAGCGCAGGGTGAATCGCCATTCACCTCTTTGTCATACATAGTATTACACCGTATGTCAATCCGATAATGTTTGCCAAAACCGTCCGGCGCCAAATCCTGAGCCCTGCTCTTTGTGAAAAAACTGCACAAAATGCTTGACCGGACGAGGTCAGATGTAGTAAAAAATCCTACATTCAGATTGAAGTGACGTACCAAACCTTCATCAGAAGCTAATCGACCTATTATGAATACCTCTGTTAGAAACCTGGCTCTCTGTGCTCTGTTGGGCGCAGCGATTCCCGCGAGTGCGGCATCCATTACCGTGAACCCGGCTGATTCCTGGATCGGCTACATGAACGTTTCCGATCTGCCCCAGAACGGTGGCGCTTACCAGTTCGGCAGCGGTTGGGGCACGGCCGACCTCAATACCTCCTGGTCCGGCAACGTCCTGACCTTGTCTCCGAACACGATCGGCGACCCGAACGCCTACTGGTATACCCCGTCGGGCGGTCCCGGTTCCGTTGGCAACAAGATAATGGACGCCAACATGTATGTTGAAACCGGCGCTGGCCTTTACACCGGCCAAAACCTGACCTTCACCGGCGATGTGCTGGCGAACACCCTGTTCGGCCACACCGATGCCAATGGCAACGGTTGGACCAGCGTGGCGTTCATCAAGGATTTCGCGCCGGACTACTCGTCCTTCGTCTCGATCACCGCGCCGCTCAACACCGGTGTGTTCAGCATCACCCTCGCGACCATCAATGATCCCGCCCGCCACATCCAATACGGTTTCGAAACCGTCGGACCGGATGTGTGGGCCACGGACGTTGCCCCTTACGGCAACATCCAGGTCACCTCGGTCGTTCCCGAACCCTCGAGCCTCGCGATCCTGGGCATGGGCGCGGCCAGCCTGCTCGCCTGGCGCCGCCGCAAATAAGGCATCCGCCCTTCTGTAGTTTCAAAGGTCACGCCACTTGGCGTGACCTTTTTTTTGCCCGAATCCAAGGAACACTTCCACCTCCTCCACCTGAACCAGCCGATCCGCGATCTCACGATCGCGGCTACAATCCCATCTCGACAATGTAATACAATCTGTTATGCTTCTGGGTGGATGCATAAGATTATTGATGTTCCCGGGGTTGGGGTTTTAGCTCTTCTTTCCCTCACTTTTCTCACCGCTCCCACCGAAGCCCAGAACGTCGTCAGCGTGGGTTCGGGGTCCTACGCTTCCAGCCTGCCGGCGGCGGTCCAGTGGATTGGCGGATTCTATTCGATGTCTCCGCAGCAGGTTGTCACCCAGTACGAGCATCTGCACGTGGACAGTTCCCTGACGAACCGACCCATGCCCAGCAACAAGTGGTGGACGGATGTGCTCGTGGGGGATCGGTCGTATCAACCGCAAGGCGGCGGTCCGCGCGTGATTCAGCAGGATGCCTTCGGCGGGCAACTGTGGTCCTACCCCGCGATGCTCACCCCGAATGCCTCCGGGTTCAGCCTCTATTACCCGAATTCCTGGAATGCGCGTTCCAATCCCAACATGCCCGAAGGCGGCTTCGCCACCGGACCGGCACTCCAGGTTTCCGGCGCGATCCCACTGGCGGTGGGATCCAACGACGTGTTGATTGCCGATTTTGACGGGACCAATTATCCGGCAGGCTGGACGGTCACCGGCACCGCATTCGGATCGGGACCCATTCAAGGCGGTTCCTGGAGCGGTCAATCGCCCCCGGTGCAAGGGTTTCTCGGTGCGGCGTGCGTGAACACCTATCGCGGGAGCGATGCACCGCAAGGCACTTTGACGTCGCCGGTGTTCACGATTCAAAAGCGGTATGTTCACGTCCTGGCGGGCGGCGGTATTAACACCAATTACACCGCGGTGCGCGTGCGTGTGAACGGGACGGTCATCTACGCCGCGTGCGGCCGCCAGTCGGGAACGCTTTACTGGAACACCTGGGATCTTTCCGCTTACCTCGGCCAGCCGGCGCAGATCGAAATCATCGACCTGACCAGCGGGAGCTGGGGATTCATCCTGTGTTCCTGGATCGTGGCGAGCGACGACGGCAGCGATCCGTCGGCGCGTTACGCCGGCAGCTACAGCCCGGTGCAATCGTGCGTCACCGGCTGGAGCGATTGGGGCGTGCAGTTCAGCTTGCCCGATGCCGCCGGCCGCCGCATGGAAATCACCCTGGCCCGCGGGGTGCCGTTTGTTTGGACCACCTGTTCCGGCGTCCAGCCGTCGCTCAACATCGGGTCGGCTGTTTTATACGACACGAACGGCGCGTCGATCCCGACGGCCTCCGGCAGTTTCAACGCCTCCACCTTCGCGTGTGAATACCAGGGGCGCGTGTTCGGGGTGTTCGCGCCGGACAACACCCGGTTCACGGTCAGCTCGGGCCACGTGACGGCGCAACTGGATTCGACGAACAATTACCTGGTTTACGGGCTCCTGCCGTCCCGAACGAACCTGGCCGAGTTCGCACAATACGCCTACGCGCGCGTGACCAACACGGTGTTCGACTGGGCGTACGATCCCGCCGGCGGGCGCGTGACGACGACCTGGTCGCTCGAAACCAGTCCGCTCAAGGGAACACAGACCAACACGCTGCAGGGCTGGCTGCCGCATCATTATCGCACCACCGAAAATGCCCTGGCGTTCCGGCCGTACACGTGGCTCACGCCGCGCGGCGTCTTGAAGGTCGCGCCGGGAAACCGGTTCCAGATCGCCTGGCCGTTCCACGGCATCGCGCCCGTGCTTCCCGCTCCCGCGGCCTCCGGGCTGGCGAACGATTACCAGCCCGCGCGGCTTACGAATTACGTCGCCGCCTTCGCCGCCGGGAATCCCTACAACGTCGGCGACAGCTACGGCGCGGGCAAGGAAGTCGCCTTGTCGGCCCAATACATGACGTTCGCCCGCCGTCTTGGGATGAACGCGCAGGCAACGAAGCTCGCGGCGGGGCTGCGATCCATCCTGGCCGACTGGTACACCTACACGCCGGGCGAGGCGGGCAATTACTTCGCGCGCTACGGCAACTGGGGGGCGCTGATCGGTTTCCCGCCGGGCTACGGGTCCGAGGCGTTCAACGACAATCATTTTCATTACGGCTATTTCGCGCTCGCGACGGCCCTGCTCGGGACCGAGGACGCGCTGTTCCTGTCGCAATACGGCCCCATGGCCCGGATTGTCGCCCGCGAATACGCCAACTGGGACCGGTCCGACACGAATTACCCCTTCCTGCGCACGTTCGACATCTGGGAGGGCCACTCCTGCGCGGGCGGGTTTTCGTCGGGCGGCGGCGAGAACCAGGAATCCAGCTCCGAGGCAATGAATTCATGGGTCGGCATTTTCATGTTAGGCAACCAGCTCCAGGACGACGCGATGACCGCCGCCGGCGCGATGGGATACAGCGTCGAGTCCGCCGCCGTGAACGAATACTGGCAGGATTGGCGCCGCGAAAACCTGCCCGCGTCCTACGGCAAAGGCATGGTCGGCGTGGTTTGGTCCGGCGCCCTCGCTTACGGCACCTACTTCAGCGGCGACCCGGCCTGGATCTACGGCATCCAGTGGGTCCCGGCGAATCACTGGAACAATTACCTCGCCCGCGACCCTGCGTTCGCCAACTGGCAGCTCACGAATCTCTGGACGGAACGCGTCGTGGCGAGCCAGTACGGCATCAGCGGGTTCACGCTGGCCGACGCCAACAACGCGGCGGCGCTCGGGGGTTACCTGGGGAATTACGTGCTCGGATTTCAATCGCTGTTCGACCCCGACGGCGTGGCGTCGATCCTGGACGCCGCGTGGGCGACGAACGGGGCCGTGGCGACGGACGGCGCGTATGCCGGGGTGAGTTATTACCTCGCGCATTCGCTGCGGGTGCTCGGAGCGCAGGACCCGTCGCTCTACGCGGATTTGCCGACGAGCCAGGTTTACACGAACGCCCGCACCGGCCTGAGCACGGTCATTGCCTACAACCCGGGCCCGTCCGACCGGCTCGTCACGGTCTATGCCGGCGGGTCGCCCGTGTCATCGTTCACGGCGCCGGCCGGGGCCTGGACTTCGCGCGCGCTGTCGGGCAGCACCAATCCGCCCCCGGCGGCGTTCGCCATCGCCATTCAACCGGGCGCCGCGGTGAGCTGGCCCACGGCGGTCCAGAAATTCTATGCGGTTCAATGGGCGCCGGCTTCCAGCCCCGCGTCGTGGACGGATCTGACCAACGGAATTCCGGGCGACGGCACCGTGCAATCGCTGTTCGATCCGCTGGGCGGCACTGCGCATGCCGGCTACCAGGTGCTGGAATGGACTCTGGGCGCTGCGACGAACCTGGTGGCCAATGGCGGGTTTGAGTCGGGCACGGGCTCCGCGGCGGACGGCTGGGCAGAAAGCGGGAGCCAGCCGCCGGCGCGGGTGGCGACGGATGCGCACGGCGGAACTTTTGTCATGCAACTCTCCGTGACGAATGCCGCATCGACTCCGAACAATTCCGAGATCCATGCGAACCTGGTGGACGCGGGCGGCGGCGCGGTGATTCCCGGCCAGGTTTACACGTTTTCATTCTGGGCGCGCCAGGTGTCGTCCGGCCCCAGCCTTGTGCAGAATTACCAGTTGACCTGGCTGGCCGCGAACGGCGCCGGGATCTCGGGTTCGGGATGGATCGGGTTCAGCGGCGGGAACGGAACCTGGAAACAAATCGCGCTCACCAACACCGCGCCCGCCAATGCCGTGAACGCCTACATCCAGATCTACAATGTCACCGGCGCCGTCGCGGGCGGCTACGGGTCGGTTCAGATCGACGATCTCACCCTGTCGGCCCCGGCACTGGCCTCGGGCCAGACCAACGCCATCGCCGCCACCGTCCAGCCCACGATGCGCATTCAATGGCCGTCGATTGCCGGACGCAGTTACGATGTTCAATCCGCAGCGAATCCGGCGGCGCCGGGCGGTTGGACGGACCGGTTGGTGACGGGGAATGGGACGACGAATGTCGTGTACGATCCGGCCGACCCGGCGGCGCGGTTCTACCGGGTGTTGCTAATGCCCTAGAGCGGCTTAAGAAATGTCGTAGCCGCAAAAGGTAGGGTCGGCGCGCTGCGCCGACCGCGGACGCCGCAGCGCGGCGTCCCTACCTGAGGCTACGGTTTATGTTAAACCGCTATAGCTCGGGCCGACAAGAAAACTCATAGCCGCAAAAAAGCGCAAAAGCCACACAAAGAAATTGGTCTCTTGTGCCTTTTGCGCCTTTTTGCGGCCATGATTTCTTTGAAAATGACCCGGCGGCGTGGTGCTTACTTGGGCGACTCGCTCTGGACCCAGTGGATGGCGTGCAGGACGAGCTCGGGGGCGGTCTTGAGGTGGAGCTTTTCCTTGATGCGATTGCGGAACGACTGGACGGTGGGGATGCTGACGTTGAGATCCTGGGCAATCTGCCGGGTGCCTTTTCCTTCGCCGAGCATGCGGAACACTTCCAGTTCGCGGTCGCTCAGGATTTCGAGCGGCGACATCGGCTGCTGTTCGGCCTGGCCGCGCATGAATCGGGAGATGACCGATGAGGACATGCGGCGGCTGAGGTACATTTCGCCGCGGAGCACGCTGTGAATGGCGGCGGTGACGGTTTTGCCGGGCTCGTTTTTCATCACGTAACCCATCGCGCCGGAACGCAGCGCCCGCTCGGCGTACAGGGATTCCTCGTGCATCGACACCACCAGCACGGGGAGATCCTCGTGCTGGGTGCGGATCGATTTCACCAGGTCGAGCCCGCTCGAATCGGCGAGGGTGATGTCGACGATGACGACATCGGGCTGGCTCTGGTTGATGCCCCGGAGGGCGAGGTCGGCGTCCGCGGCGTCGCCGCAGACGGTGAGGCCCGCGTCATGCTCAATGAGCTGCCGCAAACCTTCCCGGAACATCGTGTGATCGTCCACGATGAACACCCGGCTTTTGTCCGTCGCCGCCGTTGTTCCGGCGGCCGCACGGCCGATTGCATCATCAGCTGTTCCTGTCATGGTCTGCATTCCTCGCACCATCCTGGCTCTTGGGATGGAATTCGCAGGACAATGTTGTGCCTGTGCCGGGGTCGCTTTTCAAATCCAAAGTCGCACCAATCACCCGGGCCCGGTAACGCATGATCCGGATGCCCATGCCGGTCCGGCTGGGAGAATTCATCTGGAATCCGCGCCCGTTATCGCGAACGGCGAGTTCGAACTGGTCGCCCTGGGGCGCGAGCGAGACGGTGACGCGGCTCGCGCGGCCGTGTTTCACGGCGTTGAGCGCGGCTTCCTGGGCGATGAAATACAGGTGCAGGGCCGCCTCGTTGTCCACCGCCGGAACCTCCTTGCAGAGAAATTCGCATTCGACGGGGAAGCGGCTGCTGATGCCGTCGGCCAGTTCCTCGAGGGCCGCCGCCAGCCCGCTTTCCTGGAGTCGCACCGGGAAAAGCCCGCGCGCGACGGAGCGGGCCTGCGAATTCGCCTCGTTGATCAGGTTGCCGATCTGCTCGGCCTCGGACGATTCGGCGGGGGACTTCTCGTGGAGCCGGTCTTCGAGAATGGACAGCCGGTAGGCGATCCCGGCGAGCTGCTGGCACACGCCGTCGTGCAGATCGTGCCCGATGCGGCGCTGCTCGCGGTTGCTGATCTCGAGGATCTCGCGTTCGAGCCGGCGGCGCTCGGTGATGTCGCGGGCGATGCCTTCCACCTCGACCGGCGCGCCGTCGCGATCGATGAGTCGGGAGCCGACCTCGAGTTTGACGCGCTGCCCGCCGGCATTGAGAAAATCCCATTCCGCCGCCGGCAGTTCCGCGCCCTTCAGCACCTGTTCCAGCCATTGCCGGGCGGAGATGCGCTGGTCCTCGGCGACGAGATCGAGCAGCGGCCGGGACAGCAGGGCGCCGCGGGGGCGTTGCAGCAGGCGTTCGCCGGCCCGGTTGATCGACGTCAGCCGCCCGGTGAGGTCGTGCGTGAAAACCATGTCGTTCGCGTTCTCGAACAATTCCTCGTAGCGCTCCTTGAGGGCGGCCTCGGCCTTGAGCTGCTGCCGGATGATTTCGGTCTGGCGCTGCACGCGGTGGCGGAGGACGGCGACCCACGCGGAGGCGGCCATGACGGCGACGCCCAGAACGCCGACCGTCCAGAGCAGCCGTCGAAGAGTCCACCAGGGAGGAGCGTGCAGCATCACCACGTCCGCGGGGGATCGGAGCAGCAGGTGAAACGATTTTGCGCGCCAGCTTTCTCCCGCCTGCCAGTCGCCCGGTTCCACGAGGCAAATGCCGGTGACCGCGACGAGGCTGCCGTTCTCCAGCTCCGGAAAGGCGTCCGCCCCGTCGGTCTGGCCCTGGTAAGCGTGAAAGATGAATTCGCCGGCGTCGAGCACCAGGAATTCCTCGCGGCTGTGCTGGGCGCGGTCCACCAGTTTGGCCCGCATGCGGACCAGCCGGCAGTCGAAGTTTCCCTTGAGTGCCTCGGCCAGCGTGATGTCCTCCGGCACCGGCACGGGGCCGCCGCCGATTTTCCGGTAGACCGCGTCCTGCAGGATCGGGGTGTATTCGCCCTGGGCGGGAAAGCCGAGCACCTCGATGCGGTCGCCCAGCGTGAGCGCGTTGGTTTGCTTGGTCTGGACCTGGAGACCGTAGGATTCGTCCTGGAGATAAAGGACATTGCCCGGCTGCTGGAAGGTGACGGTGCCGCTGACTTTGACACGGTGGCCGTAGGTGCCCTGGGGTGTGAACTGGAGCAGGCTGCCGATGCTGCGGGTCGGCGCGGTGAAGGGATCGCCGGCCGCCGGCGTTTCGACCACGAAATCCTCCGGGCGGGGCACCATGAGACGAATGGCGAAGAGCTGGCGCTGACGGTTGAACTGGGTGGAGCAGACGCCGCGAACGCGGACCATGCTGTCCACCAGGTCGTTGGTGTCGGCCGCCGGAAGATGCGCGGTATAAACTGTCAGGCGCCCGCCGCCCGCCGCCAGTTCGATCGCGTAATATTGCGTGGTTTCATCGAAGTGCACGGACCGGACGATGCCGGCGACCTCGACGAACTGGCTGTCCTCCTTGCCGCTGGCGAGCTGGTCGAGCGTGGCGGGCAGCGCGGGGGGCAGCTTGTCCTCGCCGACGATCCGGACGTGCCGGGTTTCGATGACAGGGGCGTATTCGCCGGGACTGGTGGTGCCTTCGACTTCGACGACCATGCCCGGGTGCAGGTCGGGCAGGTTCGTCGATTCCTTCAGATAAATGCCCGCGGTTTCGTCCTGGAGAAAACGGGAGAAGAGCCGTTCGTCGAAGAAGGTGACGACGCCGCGGAGCCGGACGGAATCGTGCCGGGCGGCCTGTTCGACTCCGAGGCTGCGGACCTGGGCGGCGGTGCGGAGTTCCTCGGCGGCCAGCGGGAGAGCCGCGGCAAAAGCGAAAAGGATCAGCAGGCGTGTGGGCTTCATGCGCGGGCCGGTCAGCCCGGCCAATTTGCCCTTCTACTATGCCCGAAGCCCGGTCCCCCGCAATCCGGAATCCGACGGATTACGGCCAGGTGCTGCTGCGTTCCTCGAGCCACAACAACTCCGAGTTGTTGGGATCGGGGCGGGTGCCCGAACGGGGCGGCGCGCCGGCGCAATTCAGCACGCTGTTGTCCCGCCACTTGTGAATCTCGGCATGGCCGTCCGCAAACGAAACACCACCGGCGCCGCCGTGATAGCTGGCGGGAATATCGATCCACACCGGGACGTTGGGATCGCAGACGAAAAAGCCGTCGTTGATGCTGAACGGATTTTCATCAATGAAAACCCAGAGCTGCGACGTCCCGGGTTTGATGAGATCGGTGGTTCTGCGGTAATCCTTCACAGCCTTGGGCGCGACGTAGTGCCGGGTGGTGTTCCAACTCAGCACCGGGTTCAGCCAGCTGTTCATTGACATGCTGCGGACCGTGGGGACGTTCTTGATTGTCTTGCGATCGGCCGGGCACTTGAAGACGCCCTGGCTGGGGCAATAGCGGTAGAGCAGCCCGTTTTCGTTGAACAAGGAATTGGTCGGCACCAGCGGCGTGCCGCCGACCTTCCAGCTGATCGCCCAGCTTGAATTGGGGCCCCCGGGCTGGGCCGACGGATCGCTGGGATTGGCCACGCCGGTGTCTTCGCCGCCGTTGCGGACCAGCCGCTCGTCGTTCTCGGTCGAGTAAACAATCCAGGCCGTGGTCAACTGGCGCATGTTGCTGAGGCACGCGATGCCCTGGGCTTTGCTCTTGGCGCGGCTGAGCGCCGGCAGCAGCAGCCCGGCGAGAATCGCGATGATCGCGATCACGACGAGCAGTTCAATGAGAGTGAAACCCGCGGCGGCACGAAATTGCGGGCGTCGCGACTGGGAATTCATTGAAGGCATCTGGCGTTTCATGTGTCGGCGGAACAGAAACCCCCGGAGACCGTTTTGCGGCCTCCGGGGGAATTGCAATGTTTATTGAGTGTTGACAGTGTAGAACCGGCGCACGTTCGACGGCGCATCGGGCACGCTCTTGGTCGTTCCATCACCGACGACCGACGTCAGAACGGTCCAGGTCGGATCGTTCAGGCTCGTCTTGTAGAGCACGTTGTAGACGGGGCCGTAGAGGGTCGGGAACGAGATCTGGACGTTGCCGCCGGAGACGCTCGCGGTCTGGACCGGCGCGCGCAGCTTGAGCGTGAGCGCGTCGGCGTAAACCGATCCACCCTGGTCCAGGGTGAGGTCGGCATGGTAGGTGAGCTGGTAGCGCACGGAAACGGTGTTGGAGGGCGCCACCATGTAGCTGGCCGTTCCGAGGAACGTGGTCAGGTCACCCGCGTAAAGGTTCGTCGGGGCGAGATTCACCCAGGTCTGGGCGGGGGTGAACTGGTCGATGAACGCCGACCGGTATTGCGCCAGGGGCACGCCGCCGGCATCCCGGAACTGGACTTCCAGCATGCAGGTGTTGCTTCCGGCAATGTGGTCGTCGGTCGGGGTCAGGAACCAGGCGTTCGCCGTGTAGATCTGTCCGGGAAGCGCCGGGCGATCCTGGAACACGCCGTTGTAGGAATTCGGCCCGGTGCTGTAGATCTGCACGCAATTGGTGCCATCCTTCACTTCGACCGGCGTGATGCTCAGGTAATAATAATCGTTCGTGCTCGCTTCAACCGCGCCGTTGTAAGGATACCAGCCGGCTGTGGAGTTGTAGATCCAGTAACCCTGCTCGAACCCGGAATCGATGAGCATGTTCGTCTGCGCCTGGGCGAGCGGATCCACAATCAGCCAGCCCGCAACCTGCGAACGGCCATGGCTGTTGGTCACAGTCAACTGGTAGCTGCCGGTGTCGGAGGCGGCCAGGTTCGAGATGACCAGGGTGTTGGTGTTGGCGCCCGAAAACCGGCCGCCATTGCTGATGATGTTCGTCGTGGTCCCGACAATCTGGGCCCATTCATAATGCAACGGAGCCGTGCCCTGCACCGTGGTGGCCAGGGTCGCCGTCTGGCCCTGCACCAGGCCCTGGCTCGCGAACGGAGTGACCGTCGGATCGGCATTGTTCACCTTGATGACCACTTTGCCGAGGGTCGACAGCAGCGCGGGATCCGAGTCCGGTCCCAGCGTCAAAAAACCGTATTGCGTGATGTTCCCGGCGCCGATGTCGCGCGTGACCGAGAAGTTCTCACCCGCCACCAGCGGGACCGTCGTGATGCCGACGTAGGAGTAGCCGGGGCCGAATTCCTTGATGAACGCCACGGAACTGTAACCCGCGACCAAATTGTTGGTGAGCACCGCGCCGACAAACGTCACCGTCTGACCCGCGTAAGCCGTCGCCGCGTCCACATAATAATTCGCTTCCATCAGCTTCGCGCCGGTGTAGGGAACCGTGTTCGTGTTCACCCAGTAATTGTCCAGCGGGTTCCAAACATTCACGTTCGGCTGCAGCGTCACCGTGTTCGTCCCGTCCATCGTCGCAATCAAATCCGCCGTGCCCCAACCGCTGCCCCACAGATACGCATTGGCCAGCGTATACACATTCATGTAACCCACCCAGGTCTTAGTGGAGTCCACCTGGACCGTCGTTTGCGCCTGGCCCAAACCGGCACCGGTCAAAACAGCCGCAGCCGCCAGACCTGTCAGGAGTGTTCGCCGAGCCGTACTCGACCAAATTCCGAATGGGAGAAGAGAGGTTTTCATATACAACCAGAATATCAGAGGATTCAGTTAGGCTAAGGTAATTTTCGTTTGATCTGATTTGATCGTGTAGTGACTTGTATTACACTCACCGTAATGTGTCAATAATTATTTTCTGATTAATTGCCGTAATGCAGTAAAACCCTCCCGGACCCAGATTAAGATTGACACACTTTGTAATGTCTTGTATTGCATTCGATGTAATATATCAATCTATGTGCGACGTGGCTTTGGATCTGGTTGTCACGGATGGAATTCTAGTCGACTGAGCTTATGAGACCCGAGAAACGATTCATTCTCCTCGTCGCGCTTGTGGTGGCTTTGGGGGGATTCGTGTGGGGATTCGACGCGACCGTGATTTCCGGCGCGGTGCCATTCCTGGAGAAGTATTTTCAACTCACGGGCGAGCGGGGGAGCTGGCTGTTGGGCCTGGCCGTGAGTTGCCTCGGCTGGGGCGTGCTCGGCGGCACCGCCGTCGCCGGAACCCTCAGTGACCGGTTCGGACGCAAGAAAGTCCTCATCGTCACCGCCCTCATGTTCACCGGGTCCGCCCTCATGTCCGCGTTCGCCCAGTCGTTTCCCGTCTTCGTCGTGTCGCGAATCCTCGGCGGCATCGCCGTCGGCGGCGCCATCCTCATCGCCCCGGTCTATATCGCCGAAATCTCCCCGCCCGCAGAGCGCGGCCGGATGGTGTCGCTCAACCAGCTCATGATCGTGCTCGGCATTTCCGCGTCGTTTTTCTCGAACTATTTCCTCCTGAACACGGGTGAAAACAACTGGCGCTGGATGCTGGGCATGGATGCGGTGCCGGCCGTGCTTTATTTCTTCGGCCTGTTCCTCGTGCCGGAAAGCCCGCGCTGGCTGCTCGGCCGCGGCCGGGATGACGAAGCGCGGTCCATCCTCCAGCGCTGCGCCGGGCCCGAGGCAGTGGAGCGCGAAATGCAATCGATCCGGGAAAGTTTCAGGACACGGACGACCGGCGCCGGCCTGGGCGCCCTGCTCAATCCCCGGATCCGATTCATCCTCTTCATCGCGCTGGGCATCGCGTTCTTTCAGCAGATCACAGGCATCAACGCCGTGTTCTATTATCTTCCCACCATTTTCGCACAGGCCGGCGGCGGCACCGATGTCGCCTTCCGCCAGGCCGTCCTGGTGGGCCTGGTCAATCTCGGCATGACGTTCGTGGCGATCTGGCTGGTGGACCGCCTGGGCCGGAAGCCGCTGCTCACGCTGGGTACAATTGGGATCGCCGCATCGCTGCTCACCTGCGCGTGGGCGTTTCATTCGGCCCATTACGAATTGACCGACCGTTCCTACGCCGCCTTGAAACTGGGCGGCGTGCCGGAAACGGTGCTGTCGGATCTGCAGAAATCAGGGACCGGAACCTTCGCGACCGAATCCGAATTCACGGCCGCTCTGGAGAAAGCGATCGGACCGGACCGGCTGAAGACGCATCGCGACGCGCTGGTGAGCGCCGGCCTCAATATCCGGGCGCAAGTGGTCCTGTTCGCCATCATCGGGTTCGTCGCGTCCTTCGCCGTGTCGCTCGGGCCGGTGATGTGGGTGCTCCTGTCCGAAATATTTCCCAACCAATACCGCGGCGTGGCCATGTCGCTGGCCGGGTTCTGGAACTCCGCCATCAGTGCCGGCGTCACGTTCGTGTTCCCCTGGGAACTCGCGCGGTTCGGTCCGTCCGGCACCTTCCTGGGATACGGCCTGCTCGCGCTGGCCGCGGTCGTTTTCGTTTTGTTGTTTATTCCTGAAACCAAGGGCAAATCGCTCGAGGAACTGGAGGGCATGCTCATGCGGCCCGCCCAGGGTTCCGGCGAGGCGCCGCAACCGCAGCTTTCCCATGAGACTCCGTAAAATCGCGGCCATCCCGCTCCTCTGCGCCGCCGTGTCGCTCGCCGCCTCCGGCGCCACCGCCCCAGCCAACCCCGGACCGGTGAAGGTCGAAATCCGCAAGAACGGCGACCAATACCAGCTCCTGGTGAATCACCAGCCGCTTTATATCAAAGGCGCCGGCATCGAATTCGGCAACCCCGAGAAGCTCGCCCAGCACGGCGGCAACTCGTTCCGCACCTGGCGCACGGAAAATGGCAAACAAAGCGGGCAGGAAGTCCTCGACCGGGCCCTCACCAACCACCTCTACGTCACCATGGGCATCGAGCTGGGCACCGAACGGCATGGGTTCGATTACAACGACCCGGCCGCCGTGCAACAACAGTTCGATTCCGTCCAGGCCCAGGTCCTTAAATACAAGGATCACCCCGCCCTGATCATCTGGTGCATCGGCAACGAGCTGAACCTGAGCGCGCACAATCCCAAGGTCTGGAACGCTGTGAATGACATTTCCCGGATGATTCACCGGCTCGACACCAACCACCTCACCATGACCGCGCTGTCCGGATTGAGCCGGCCGCTCGTCAATGATCTGAAGTCGCGCGCGCCCGACCTCGACCTGATCGGCATCCAGATGTACGCCGACATCGTCAACTTGCCGCGTTACCTCCATGAAGCGGCCTGGACGGGTCCCTACATCGTCAGCGAATGGGGCGCCACCGGTTACTGGGAAGTGCCGAAGACGGCCTGGGGCGCGCCGATCGAAAACGACAGCACCACCAAGGCTGAGTTCTACCGGAAACGTTTCGAGACAGCCATCCAGTCCGATCCGCGGCAATGCATCGGTTCCTACGTGTTCCTCTGGGAACAGAAACAGGAACGCACGCCGACCTGGTTCGGCATGTTCCTCGAGACCGGCGAGGAAACCGCGGCGGTCGACGTGATGCATTACCTCTGGAACGGCGCTTGGCCGTCCAATCGCAGCCCCCGCCTTCAAACCGCTCAGTTGAACGGCAAGACCGCCCGCGACAGCATCTATCTCAAACCCAACCAATCCTGCACCGCCCGCATCGTCGCCACCGACGAAACCCAGCCTTCCCTCACTTATTACTGGGAAATCATGGAAGAAAGCACCGAGCGCAGCATCGGCGGCGACAAGGAGGATCGGCCGCCTGCCATGTCGGGACTCATCGAGGATTCGCACAAGAGCGAAATCGCCCTCAAGGCGCCGTCAAAACCGGGGGCTTACCGGTTGTTTACCTACGCCTTTGACGGAAAGGGCCACGCGGCTCACGCGAACATTCCGTTTTACGTCGAGGAACAGCCGCCGACCGTGGCGCGCAACACCGGCGAGTAATCGGGCTGCATGAGACGCCAAACCTCCGCGCGCCCGGCTCGCCGCGCTCCGGGCGTTCCCCCGCTGCCCGCTCCCGGCGCTGTCCAGGGCGAATTCGCCGAGCTGGACGGAATCCAGGGTTATCGCATCCTCAATGCCGACAGCCTCCGGCCATTCCTCATCAGCCTCGCCAGCGCCGCGGATCATTGGCTTTTCCTCTCCAGCACCGGCGCCCTCACCGCCGGACGCCAAACCCCCGACCTCGCCCTCTTCCCTTACGCCACGGATGACAAAATCCACGACTCCCAGGAGGTCACGGGCGGAAAAACCATCGTGCTCGCCGGCCCCCCGAAACAGCGCTCGCTCTGGGAACCGTTCTCCGAACGCAGCCGCGGCGCCTGGCGCATCCAGCGAAATCTCTTCCGCTCACTGTCCGGACACCTGCTCGTTTTCGAGGAAACCAACCTCGACCTGGAACTGACCTTCCAACAGGGCTGGACCTCAAGCGACCAGTTCGGATTCATCCGCCGCTGCCGCCTTTCGAATCACGGCCCACAGCCAATCGAAATCAGGATCCTGGACGGCCTGCGCAACCTCATGCCCTGCGGCATCGGCAGCCAGTTCCAACTGGAAAAAAGCACGCTGATCGACGCCTACAAACGCAACGAACTCCTTGCCGCCACCGGCCTCGGCCTGTTCCGCCTCAGCTCCATCCCGGTCGATCGACCTGAACCCGCCGAGGCCCTCAAAACTACCGTCGCCTGGAACCTCGGCCTCCCACGCCGCAATATCCTTATCTGCTCCCGTCAATTGGATCGCTTCCGCCAGGACCAGCCCCTCTCAACCGAAACGGACATCCGCGCCGAACGCGGCGCCTACCTCGTCGAATCCACCTTCCCACTCGCGCCCGGCAACACCCGCGACTGGCTGACCGCCGCCGATGTCGGCATCGGGCCCTCCGCCCTCGCGGACCTCGAACACCGACTCTCCAATCCCGCCGCGATGCGCCGCGCCGTTGATCAGGACGTCGAACAAACCGAAACCGAACTGCGCCGCATCGTCGCCGAATCGGACGGAATCCAGCGCACATCCGGCCCCATGCAGGACGCGCGTCATTTTCAGAACGTGCTGGCCAATGTCATGCGCGGCGGCATCTTCGACGATCCCCGCCAGGTCCGGCCGGACGACGTCGCCCGGTTCGTTCAACGCGCCAATTCCACCGTCGCGGCGCGCCACGCCAAACTGTTCCGCCGGCTGGAATCAAACCCCACCCACGCACGCCTGCTGGAGCTGGCCGCCGCCAGCGGCGATCCCGCGCTGGAACGGATTTGCCGCGAATATTTGCCTCTGACCTTCAGCCGCCGCCACGGCGACCCGAGCCGGCCTTGGAACCGCTTCGCCATCGCGCCGCGCGATCCCGACGGCCGGCGCCGGCTGGATTACGAAGGCAACTGGCGCGACGTCTTCCAGAATTGGGAGGCGTTGTCGCGATCTTTCCCCGCCTATCTCCCCGGCATGATCTGCCGCTTCGTCAACGCCTCCACGGCCGACGGCTACAATCCCTACCGGCTCACCCGCGACGGGTTCGACTGGGAAATCACCGACCCGCACGATCCCTGGTCGTTCATCGGTTATTGGGGCGATCACCAGGTGATCTACCTGGTCAAGCTGCTCGAATTACTCGACCAGCACGATCCCGGAACGCTGCGGAGCTTCCTCACGCGCGACATTTTCAGCTACGCCCATGTGCCTTACCGGATCAAGCCGCACGCGGAAATCCTGGAGAACGCCAAGGACACCGTGGTGTTCGACGCGGCCCTCCACGAATCCATCCTGCGCCGCGCAGCGCAGATCGGCGGCGACGGCAAACTCCTGCCCGGCTCGAACGGCGGCGTTTACCAGGTCAACCTGACCGAGAAACTCCTCGTCCCGCTGCTCGCCAAATACGCCAACCTCATCCCCGAAGCCGGCATCTGGCTGAACACGCAGCGGCCCGAATGGAACGACGCCAACAACGCGCTCGTCGGCCACGGCGCCTCGATGGTGACGCTCTATTACCTCCGCCGCCACCTGTCCCTCTGCCTCCGGCTGCTGGAACCGCTCGCGCCCACGCGCGTGACCCTGTCGAACGAGGTGCGCCAATTCCTCGAATCGATCGCCGCCATCCTTCGCCGCCATCGCCCGTTGCTGAAAACAAGCCTGGGCGACCGGAAACGCCGGGTCGTCTCCGACCAACTCGGCCTGGCCGCGAGCCGCTACCGCGAGACTCTCTATCGTCGCGGACTGTCGCGCGGCCGCCCGGTCGACCTCGGAAAAGTGCTCGAGTTCCTCAGACTCGCCCTCGAATGGACGGATCATTCCATCCGCCACAACCGCCGCGCCGACGGTCTTTACCACGCCTACAACCTCGTCGCGATGGATCGCGGCACGGTGCGGATCCGGCGCCTTTACGAAATGCTCGAAGGACAGGTGGCGGTCCTGAGTTCGGGTTTGCTGGATCCCGCCGAATCGCTCGACCTGCTCCGGCGCCTGAAACGCAGCGCGCTGTTCCGGGCGGACCAGCACAGCTACCTGCTTTATCCCGACCGGCACCTGCCCCGGTTCACCGAACGGAATATCATCGCGGCCGCGGACATCCGGCGATCCGCCCTGCTGCGCAAGCTCGCGGCCGCGGGCGACTCGCGTCTCATCGAGCGCGACCGCCGCGGACAGCATCATTTCAGCGGCGCCTTGAAAAACTCCGGCGACGTCCGGCGCGCCCTGGTGGAATTGTCGGCCGCCGGATACGCGCCGCTGGTCCGCCGGGAAGGCGCCGCGATTCTCGACCTGTTCGAACGCGTCTTCGATCACCAGTCGTTCACCGGCCGGTCCGGGACGTTTTTCGGTTACGAAGGGCTGGGTTGCATCTATTGGCACATGGTTTCCAAGCTGCTCCTCGCAGCCCAGGAATCCTGCTGGCGCGCCATCGATGCCGCGGCGCCGCGGCAGGTGCTCGAAGGACTCGAGGCCTGTTACCGCGACATCCGGAACGGACTGGGCGACCGCAAATCGCCGGCCGAGTACGGCGCGTTTCCCATGGATCCCTATTCCCACACGCCGGGCCAGGGCGGCGCGCGCCAGCCGGGCCTCACCGGGCAGGTCAAGGAAGACATCCTGTGCCGCTGGGGCGAGCTTGGCGTATTTGTGCGCGGAGGAAGAATTCAATTCAACCCGGCCCTGCTGCAACGCGAGGAATTCCGGCCCGGCAACCAGCTTTCCTTCACGATCTGCGGCATCCCCGTCGTCTACCAGTTATCCAAAGCGCCGGGAATAACCATCGTTCTCGCCGATGGCAGCCGAAAGATCCAATCCGGCCTCGAGCTGGATGAACAGGTGAGCCGCTCCATCTTTCAGCGGTCCGGCCGCGTCGCGCGGCTCGAAGTGAAGCTGTAGCCGCGATCGTGAGATCGCGGATCTCCAAGGGAACTGCAATCTGACGATTGCGGCTGCACCCTCCGATCCCATCATCCCGTCCCTATAGCGGTTTAACATCAACCGTAGCCGCAGGTAGGGACGCCGCGCTGCGGCGTCCGCGGTCGGCGCAGCGCGCCGACCCTACCTTTTGCGGGTACGACATTTCTTGAGCCGCTCTAAGCCGTTGGCGGCTTCTTCCCGCCCTTGATCGCCATGACCAGCATGAACCCGCCGAACAGCAGCAGGATGATTCCCCAGACGAGGTTGATGTTGATGCCGAGGGAGCGTTGATACATCTCGGTGTTGGAGGAAGTGATCAGCCCGTCAACGGCGAGCAGCGCGCCGATGATCGTGAACATCAGTCCGATTGGCCAGCGAAGATCGAGTCCCATATGAAAAGTGGTTTGGGTTTTGGGTTTACCAGAAAATAATGTTCAGAATCACGCAGCAGATCAGAAGGATCGTGCCGACGACAGCGGGGCGGAGGAACCATTGCTTCTCCTCCTCCTTGATCTTGGGCGTGAGCGAGTAGACCAGGCCCTTCAGTTCCTCGTCGGTCTTGGTGCGCCGGGTGCCAAGCGAAATCACCAGGGTCAGGACGAAGCAGATTCCGAACGCAAACGAAGCCAGCCAGAAGTTCTGGGCCATTTCGCTCGGGAACTTCGTCAGCACACCGAGGTAACCGCCCTTCATGCCGTTGATCACGTGCCCCGCGGCATCCACATTGCCCGCCGTTGTCGTGAATGCATGGAAAAGAGCGGAACCGCCGATGCCGCCGAACAGCCCCACAAAAGCGCCCGTGCCCGTGCAACGCGACCAGAACATGCCCAGCAGGAACGTCGCAAACAGCGGCGCGTTCACAAAACCAAACACGAGCTGGATGATGTCCATCGCGTTGTTATACATCGACGCGAAATACGCGCAGGCAATGCTCACCAGGATGCCCGCCACTGTCGCAAACTGGCCCATCCAGAAATAATGCTGGTCGCTCTTGTTCGGCGCAAAATACGCCTGGTAAAGATCGTAGGTCCAAACCGTGTTGAACGCCGTCACATTGCCCGCCATGCCCGACATGAACGACGCCAGCAGCGCCGTGAGCGCAAGACCCAGCAGCCCGGTCGGACAATACCGCTTCACCAGCGACAGGATCACACCGTCGTAATCATACTCCGCCACGGCGTTATAAAGCCCTTGCTTGATTTGCGCGTCGTCCAGCTGCCCGGCACCCTTCACCAGCGCCTCCACCTTCGCCGCGTCCATCTTCTTGCCCATCGCCTCGCTGACCGCCGCCACCGCCGCGGCCGGCTCCAGGCTCCCGGAGGCTTTCACCGCGGTAACACCCTTCGCGTAAACCACCTCGCTGAGAATGGGAGGCGGGATGCGGTAATTCTTGGACGGGATGGACGTGAGCGCCACCGCGATCATCCCCGGCAGGATCACCAGCGCCGGGAACAGCATCTTCGGCACGGCCGCCACCAGCGGCGTCCGGCGCGCAGCGCCCATGTTGCGGGCCGCCATCGCGCGCTGCACCACGAGGAAATTCGTGCACCAATATCCAAACGACAGCACAAATCCGAGCCCGAACACCATCGCGAACCAATCCACTCCCATCGGGTTCGCCGACGGCCCGCCAAGCAGCGGCTTCCAGGCGCTCGTCCACGCATCCGCCGCGTAAGCCTTGGTCCCGAGGTTCAGCGCCATCGGATCCTGCGCCACCGTCTGCAGCGACTGCTTCATGGATCCATACCACCCCGCATCCTTCAGCCCGAGATACACCACCGGGGCGAACCCGAGCACGATCATGAAGAACTGCAGCACCTCCGTGTAAATGGCCGAGGTCAACCCGCCTTTCAACACATACACCAGCACCACCGCCGAACAAATCCACAGGGCCAGGTGATAATTCCAGCCGAGCAACTGGTTCAACAGCTTCGCCAGCGCATTCATTGAAATGCCCGACGCAAAAACCGTCATCACCGCAAACGCCACGGAGTTCAGCGCCCGCACCCGCTCGTCAAACCGCATTTTCAAATACTCCGGAACCGACCGCGCCTTCGACCCGTAATAAAACGGCATCATGAACACCGCGAGGAAGATCATGGCCGGGATGGCCCCCACCCAGTAGAAATGGCATGTCGCGATGCCGTATTTCGCGCCGCTCGCCGCCATCCCCACCAGCTCCAGCGCACCCAGGTTCGCCGAAATAAACGCCAATCCCGTCACCCACGTCGGAATCGACCGACCCGACGTCAGAAAATCCGACGAACTCTTCATGTACCGGCGCAGGGCAAACCCGATGCCGATGACAAACGCCACATAAATGATCAGAATGGAGTAATCGAGGAAGCCGAGTTGTATGTTTTGCATAATCGTGGGACTCGAATGCGGGCACGGTAAAAGATTTTATCTAATAAAGTCAACCCGCCCATTTGTATGGTTTCAAGTTGCAGGTTGCAGGTTGCAAGTTGGGCGCGGCTCCTCGCGGAATTCGAACCAGGGCCGCCAGGAACCTGCAACCTGCAACCCGGCGCCACTACGGCGCCGGAATGGCCCTCGCCAGCCTCGCAGGATCCTCCCCCGCCAGCAGCGGGCGCAGCCGGAACTGGTAACTCTGCGGCCGGCACGGTATCAAAAACGGCTCGTGCGGCCAGGCGCCCCAACTGTCGTCCCCACCCACACCCTGCTGCCTGTAATCCAAATCCAGCGTCACCGAATCGCGCCGCGGCAATTGGAACGGATGCGTTGCCGCATTCAAATCCGCCGTGCCGTAGTGCAGCGCGTTCGCGCTCAACAGCGGCATGCCCACCGCCAGCAACCCCGCCCCGCTCTCGTTCATCAACGCCAGCCAACGCACATCGACCTTGTTCCCCGTCTCCCCAGGCTCGGTGTAAGCGGCGTAAAATTGCTCATCCACACTGCCCGAATACACCCCCAGCTTCGCGTCCTTCCGATCGCAATACGTCTCCTGAGGACCCGGCCCAAACCAGGCAATACGATCGAACCCCGCCGGCAGCGCCATCTGCAATCCCAGCCGCGGCAGCTTCGGCAAATCCGTCTTCCCCGGCAGAAATTCCGCCGTCACCACCACGTCGCCGCTGGCGTAAACCCTGTATTCTGTGCGCCACACAGCGCCCACCCTGGAAACCCCGTTCGTCACGCTCACCACCATCACCCGCGATCCCTGCATCGATTCCACCCCGATCCCCTGCAGCGGCAATTCCTGGTTCGCCGTCTTCCAAATCCCCTGCGACTTGTCCGCGCGCCGGCCCCGGTCGTTGTCCGTCTCCGCCCGCCAGAATTCCGGGCGCAGCCCGGCCTCAATCAGCTCCACCCCCCGCGCCTTCCACGACTTCATCCCGCCGCCCGACTTGTCGAACTTGATCTCAAATCCATCCCCCGAAATCGCGATCGCGGCCCCGTCGTCGGATTTCCGGAGCGCCGGAAGTTTTTCCACCGACAACTTCTCCGCCGGGGCGGCGTCGGGCAGCTTGAACTCGTCCCATGCCAGTTCATGTCCGGCCTTCGCCCACGGCAAGTCCCGCTTCAGCACGAAGCTCAGCTCGATGGAATACTCCACGCCCGGCTCGGCCTTGAACGCCTGAATCGGTAACGCCAGGGTCTTCGAAGCGCCCGGCGCAAGATCGAGATCGGGCAGCGCGCCGCCCTGGATTCTGCGGCCGTCCGCCTTCAACTGCCAGGCCCCCGCCGCGATGTCCTTCAGGTTCGTGAAATCATACCGGTTCTTCACGTCCACCTTCCGCGCGGCCGCATCGACCAGCGCGGAATGGATGTATTGATAGCTGTGCTTCACCTGGAACGCGCCCGGATGCGGCTCCCGGTCGGGCGTCACCAGGCCGTTGCAGCAGAAATTGTCGTCGCTCGGCGTCCCCGCCGGCCCGAAATCGCCGCCGTACGCCCAGAACGTCTTCGCACCCGCCGGCACCGGCGCAAACCGGGCCACCGGCAACGCTTGCTGCTCCTGGCGCAATCCCTGGTCCACCCAGTCCCAAATAAATCCACCCTGCAAATACGGCTTGGAATAAATCTGGTCCCAATACGACGCAAAATCCCCCGAGCCGTTGCCCATCGCGTGCTCATACTCGCACATGATGTAAGGCCGCGTCCGCGGCTGCGACGCATACTCCGCCAGCCGGGCCGGGGGCGGATACATCTGCGACAGGATGTCCACGTGCGGCGCCCACTGCGCGCCCTCGTAATGCACCGGCCGGCTCGCGTCCCGCTGGTGCACCCACTTCGACACCGCCACAAAATTCGGCCCGTCCCCCGCTTCGTTGCCGAGCGACCAGATCACGATCGACGCATGGTTCTTGTCGCGCTCCACCATGCGGATCGTGCGATTCATGTGCGCGTCGGCCCACTCGGGATTCTTCGCCAGTGTCTTGTCTTCGTAGCCCATGCCGTGGCTTTCGATATCGGCCTCGTCAATCAGATACAAACCGTAACGGTCACAGAGGTCATACCAGGCGGGCTGGTTCGGATAATGACAGCAGCGCATCGCATTCACGTTGAATTGTTTCATCACCAGGATGTCCTTTTCCATCCCGGCCACCGTGATCGCCTGGCCGCGGTCCGGATCGAATTCGTGCCGGTTCACGCCCTTGAACAACACGCGCTTCCCGTCCACCAGCAGGTTGCCCTCCTTGATTTCCACCTTCCGAAATCCCACGTTCGCCGGGATCACCTCCAGCACCTTGCCGGATCCGTCCTTCAGGGTCAGCAGCAGCTTGTACAGATACGGCGTCTCGGCGCTCCACTTGTGCGGATCCGGGATCGGGATCGAGATCCGGCCGGACTGCACGCCGAGGTCGCGATCCACCGTCGCTCCCGCCCGGTTCGAAGCGATCGCCTGGCCGGCCGCATCGAGTAAATCGCATTGCACGGAAACCTTCGCCGCCTTCGAGCCGGCATTCTCAACGGTGAACGCAATCCCCAGCGTCGCGTCCTTGTAATCCGCGTCCAGGTCCGTCTTCACCTCGAAATCCCGCACGTGCAGCTCCGGGGGCGACCACAAATAAACATCCCGAAAAATTCCACTCATCCGCCACATGTCCTGGTCTTCCAAATAGGAACCGTCGGACCAGCGGATGTTTTCCAGCGCCAGCAGGTTTTCACCAGGACGCAGGTAACCGCTGATGTCGAATTCCACCGGCGTCCGGCTGTCCTTGCCCATGCCCACCTTCTGACCGTTGATCCACAAATCAAAAAACGAATTCACCCCGTCGAAAGTCAAAAAAACCCGGCGCCCCGACCAGTCCGCCGGAATCGAAAACGTCCGGCGATAGCTGTTCACCGTGTTGTTCGGCTCGTTCAACGGAATGAAGGGCGGATTCGGCTCGACCCCGTGCCAGCACCACGGATACCGGATGTTGACATAAATCGGGATGCCGTGACCTTCAATCTCAACGTTGGCGGGAACCGGAATGGTTTCCCAGCCGGCATCGCTGAAGTTCGTCGTCCAGAATTCCGGGACCCTCGCCAGCAGATTCGATGAGTAATGATATTTCCAATCGCCGTTCAGCGACCGGTAAAACGGCGACTTCACACGCTCCGCATTGTGGACGGGCCCGATCTGCAACGCCGTGGCCGCATCCGGACAGATCACCATCGTCGCGTGCGGCGGCTGGTTGTTGATGCCGGTCAGCCGCGGATTTTCCCACTCGGCCGGAGTTTCCGCGGCGCGGACGGCGGCGCCTGTTACGGCAGTGCAAATGCAGGCAAGAAGCAGGAGGCGGGAGAAATTCGCGTTCTTCATGGTCATCCAATTCGCAAGGTGTGCAGCTTACCCAATTCGATCCGGCGCGGCATGTCGTCGAAATCAATGAATCAAAATGGACGACGCGCCGTACGAGGATATTCACCGCGGCCTGCCCTTCACAAGCCCGCAGTCTGGGTTCGATCAACGCGCAAGCCAGGAGCGCGGCTGTCTCCGAAGGATCGGCCGCAGGAAATTGGCAAATGCCGGCGCCGGCAAAACTGCGCCCCGTCAAGGCGACCGCAAAAGCCGGTAGAAGCACGCCGCATCCGGCACGTTGCTCTGCACCAGGACAGAAACCCCGCTGGCAGCCGCCTGCTCCGAACAAACATTCCATTGCGCCAGATCCACCGAACGCTCCACCCGGTAACCCAGCCCCGGCACGGATCGCCACGACAGCGTCACCACCGAACCGGTCCGCCCCACACTCTCGAATCGCACCGGCACCAGGAACGGATTCCCAAACACCGCCATCACCGGCAAATGATCCGACGCCCACCGGTCGTCGTTCGTCCGCATCGGATACGGCGGCGACTCCAACAGATCGCTCCGAATCACCCCGCACCCCTGCAGCCCCGCACACAACGATAAACACGGAAAAATGTAATCGTAACGCCTGGTCAAAGCATCCGCCTGGATCGAGAATGTCAGCTCGGACCCGGTAACCGCGTTGAGCGGATTCAGCAGCTGCAGGCCCGTGCCGGGGCCGATGATTTTCCGGATCGACGCGGGATCGCTGGCAGGCGCGCGGGCGATGTCCTCATTGAAATCACCGCTCAACACGTAAGGTTCGAAGGGGTGCGCCGGGAGGAAACATCGGGCAAAAAAATCGGAAACCGCGGCGGCCTCGGCCGACCGATGCAGGCTGTCGCCGGTTTCCTGGCCGGATTTCAAGTGAACACAAAACACGTGCAGCGGAACCGGAAATCCCGGCGGCAGGATTTCCGCCTCGAACAGGTCGCGTTTGAATGTGGCGTTGATGGCGCCGAACGGCCCCAGGTCCGCGCCATGAAGCCAGCTCCGCGACGCGGCGATCGGGAACCGGCTGGCGATCACGTTGCGGATGTAACCGTCCCCCTCGGAATTGGTGGCCAGGAAATAACCCGGCAGAAAGGCCTTGCTCCAATTAGGCATTTGCCACGTGTTGGTCTCGGGAATCTCGTTCAGCGTGACGAGGTCCGGCCGGAGCGCCTGCAACTGCCTCCCGATCGCCCGCACCTGCCACGCGTTGGTGCTCCAATCCTCCACCTGGTTCCCATGCGTGTTATACGTCAGCAGCGAAATCGCGCCCGCCTCCGGGACCGGCGGCCGCGCATCCGCCACACCAAACTCCACTGCAAAATCGTCCAGCGCCAGCGCATCGTCGTAACCGGCGTCATCCGCATCCTCCCAACGCAAAAACAACTCCTGCCCCGGCGGCAACACCACCCCGGCGAGCGCCACCGGCCCCAGCGCCACCCGGCAGGCCGCGTCGTTCCCCGGCAGGACACCGGCCCCCGTCCGAACCGGGGCCTCCACGTCCAGCGCCGGTTCCGACGTCCAATCCAGGTCGCCCGCCGCATCCGCATTCGTCAGGCCGGAGCCCAGCCGGAATGCGCAGAGCAGCCGCTGCGCATTCGTGGATCCCGACCGCCATTGCTCCCCGGCCAGCGAAATCGTGAAGCCGGACAGGGCCGTCCCCGTGTCGTTCAGCAATCGAACACCAAAAGCCATCCGCCCCGTCCCGCCCGAAGCGAGCGTGCCCAGCGCGCGATCCGACGAGCCCGGGTCGCCGAAGCTGAACAACCCGCCCGTGGTGCCGTTCCCGTTCGAGGCGGCCAGGTTCGTCACGATCCCCGGCGACGCACTGCGCGACACATACCAGCCCTGCAACGTCGCGTTGTTCACCCAGGCTCCCGCCCCCGCCGCCGGCAGCGTGTTGAAATCCTGCTGGTACACACCCCCGCTGAGCAGCACCTGGCCTTTGACGGAAATCCCGGCGGCTGAAAGAAAGGCCGCCACCCAAACACGAACGCCCCGAATGTTTCCCATAGATCGAATCCCCCGGAAGAATTGCCTAACTGTCTACAGAATGATCAAACCCCGCCGCGCTGTAAACCCCGATCTTAGCGCTTCCGATTGTAAGCCTCCGTCCCGAATTTCATCCGCTCAAGCCGTCCGGCGTGATCGCGGAGCGCCGGGCCCGCCGGAAGTTCCACCCATTCAACCCGCCAGTCCCGCCGGGCGACCTCAAGCATGGCCATTTGCCACGCAGCCCGGGCGCCCGCGCCCCCCGGCGGCTGCACCGATCCCTGGATCAACAACCCCGCCCGGGTCCGGCGCTGCGCCGCGCCCGCAATCTTCCGGCCCTGCCACAGAACGTCAAACTTCTCATACCCTGCGAAACATTGGCCCGGCGCCGTCTTTCGACAGCACGGCGCCAGCTCGGCCTGGACCCCCATCACCCCGAAAGCATCCCGGATCCATTCGTGAACACGCTCATAACTCTCGGACGCCCGGCACGCATACCAGTCGTGCGACGGCGGAAATGCCAGGCTGTAGGTCCAGTCGGCATCGTGCGGCACCAGCCCGCCGCCCGTCGGACGCCGCACCAGCGGCCGCAGTGCCGTCAGTGATTCAATCTCCGCGTGCTTCTGAAAATATCCGAAGCTGGCCGCACGCTCCGACCATCCGTAAAACCGCAGCACCGGCCGGCCCCGCCCAGCCGCGGTTTCCAGGAGCGCCTCGTCCAGCGCCATGTTGAACGCGGCACCCGCCTCCCCCTGGTCGAGAAAATCCCAGGCCTCGCTCACGCCCCGCCTTTCCCCACAACGCCGATCCGCGGACACATCGACTGAATCTCGCAACGCCCGCAATCCGGGTTCCGCGCCATGCACCGGCGCCGCCCGTGAAATATCAGCAAATGACTGAAATCCGTCCACTCCGCCCGCGGCACCACTTTCACCAGGTCCCGCTCCACCCGGACGGGATCCTTGGACCGCGTCAGCCCGAGCCGGAGCGACAGCCGGCCGACGTGGGTGTCCACCACGATGCCGGCCTGGATGCCGAAGGCATTTCCCAGAACCACGTTGGCGGTCTTGCGCCCGACACCACCCAATTCAATCAACGCTTCCATGTTGTCCGGCACCCGGCCTCCGTGCCGCTCCACCAGCGCCCGGCAGCACGCCCGGATGTTGCGCGCCTTGTTCCGGAAAAAGCCGGTGGACTGAATCTCCCGCTCCAGCTCGGCCGGGTCCGCCTCCGCAAAATCGGCCGCGGACCGGGCATTGCGGAACAGCCCCGGCGTGACCAGGTTCACGCGCTTGTCCGTGCATTGGGCCGACAGGATGGTCGCGATCAGCAGTTGCAGCGGATCCCCGTGCACCAGCTCGCAATGCGCATCCGGGTAGGCCCGGCGCAACCCGGCCACAATCCGCCCCACGCGCTCCACCCTGGCTTCACTGGATTCACGAGGCATGCCGCACCTTAGCGCATCCGCATCCAGCGACTCAAGACCGACCGCACCCTCCCGCATTCACAATTATAGGACTGACCCCTTTGCGAAAGGGGTCAGTCCTATAATTGTGAATCTTTGGTCGGGGGATGGGGCGAAGGGCTGGAACTGATTGCTATCGGCATCGTTTCGATTGCAGGGCCGGGTTCAACTTTTCGAGGGGCAGGGTGTTGATCACGTCGCTTTTCTGCAGCCGGCCTTTGCGGGCGATGCCGGCGCCGAGGCGCAGGTAGCCGGCGTGCTCGAACCGGTGCGCGTCGCAGTTGATCACGCACTTCACTCCGCGTTCCGCGGCGCGCGGCCACCAGCGCCAGTCCATGTCCAGGCGCTCCGGCGTGGCGTTCAGCTCGATCCAGGTCCCCGTCGCCGCGCACGCCTCGATCACCGCCGGGATGTCCACGGGGTAGGGTTCCCGCTCCAGGAGCAGGCGGCCGGTCAGGTGGCCCAGCATGTGAACATTCGGGTTTTCCGCCGCGCGAATCAGGCGGCGGGTGGTCTCGGCTTCCGTTTCCGCCAGGCGCCGGTGAATGCTCGCCACCACCACGTCGAGTTCGGCCAGCAAATCGTCCGGAAAATCCAGCTTGCCACCCGCCAGAATGTCCACCTCGCAACCGGTCAGCAGCCGGAACACCAATCCTTCATCCGCCAGCCGCCGGTTGATCGCCGCCACTTCGCGGATCTGCTGCCGCACGCGCTCGGGCGTCAGGCCGTTTGCCTGCACCGATGACCGCGAATGATCCGTCACCGCCCAGTACGAGAGGCCCAGCTCCGACATCGCCCGGGCGATCTGCTCCGGCGCCTGGCGTCCGTCGCTCCAGGTGGAATGATTGTGCAAGGAGCCCCGCAAATCGCTCCATTCCACCAGGCGCGGCAGCGGCTCCTTTTCCGCCAGATCGAATTCCCCGCTGTTCTCCCGCAGTTCCGCCGGGATTTCGTTCAGTCCCAGCTCGCGGAAAATGTCCTCCTCGGTCCGGCACTCTATCCGCAGTTTCGGATCGCGGGTTTCCTCGGCGGACCGGAAGAGTCCATATTCATTCAACCGCAGGCCTCGTTCGATGGCGCGCTGGCGCATGACGATGTTGTGATCCTTGCTGCCGGTGAAATACATCAGGGCGGAGGCAAACTCGGTGTCGGACACCACCCGCAAATCCGCCTGCAAGCCGTCCTTGAGCACCACGCTGGCCTTGGTGTCGCCGCGGGCGAGCACGGATTTGACTTCGGGAAGCGTGACGAAATACTCGAGCACCTCATTTGGACGCTGCGAGGATGCGAGCAGGTCGACATCGCCGATCACTTCGCGGCAGCGGCGCAGGCTTCCCGCGGTGCTGCAGCGCAGGACGTCCGGGTGGAGCCGGAGCGAATCCAGCAGCTCTTGGCCCACGAGCCATGCTTCGCTGAGCAGGTGGCGTGTGGCGTAACTCCGCCGTCGCTCGATGCCCTCCAGGATTCGCGCCTGCGTTTTCTCCCCAAACCGGTCCAGCGCGGCCACGCTCCCGTCCTTGCAAGCGCGCTCCAGTTTCTCGACCGAATCCACCCCGAGCTGCTGGTGCAGGACCGTGATTTTCTTCGGGCCCAGCCCGGGGATCTCGAGCATCTCCAACAGGCCCGCCGGGACGGATTCCTTGAGCTTCTCGAAATACTCCAGCCGGCCGGTCCGGACCAGCTCGGCGATTTTCAAGGCAATGGCTTCGCCGATGCCATCGATCTCCCGCAACCGGTCTTCCGCCGCCACATTTGCGATCGGCTCGTGGAGGGTTTCGATGATCCGGGCCGCGTTCTGGTATGCCCGGGTCTTGAAAGGATTTTCCCCCTTCAATTCCAGGTACGTCCCAATTCCAGTCAGGACCTGGGCCACTTGCTGGTTGTCCATGACGCATCCTAACCCGCCCCCGCCCCCGATCTGAACCACAAAGTTGACCCCGGGACCCCGGGCCACCATCGGACTCCTAAAGTCTGCACGGTTGGCGCGGGGAATGCTACGTGGAGGTTGATCGAACTCGGTTGGACAGCGTGTTTACTATGAAATTTGAAGGTATTTCCCTCGATTTTTCGAGCCAGTACCTGCATGCGACACTCATCGTTTCGCTCTTGAGCGTCTGGGTGCTGGTCGGGCTGTTCTATTACCTGAACCGCTACACCAAGCGGGAATATTTCACCGTGTGGACGGCGGCCTGGCTCTTTTATGCCCTGTGGCTCACGCTGAGTCTCACGGTCTCCAACGCAGGCCCCGGCCATTTCACGTTCATCCTGAAGCAATGGTGCGTCGCCATCTCAGCCGTCTTTCTGCTCTGGGGCAGCCTCCGGTTCCTCGGCCTTGCCGTCCGGCAAAGTTTGTTCGGTTTGTTCATGCTGTTCCTCCTCACCTGGACCTTCGTCAGCCCCCAGATCCTCACCAACGCGGTCCAGATGCAAATGCCCGTGTTTATCCTGGTCGGGCTCGGCAGCCTGTTCGCGGGGGTCTGTTTTTACCGGCTCCGGAAAAAAATGCCCTACGTGGGCGCGGGCATGTTGTCTCTCGGATTTCTCCTGTGGGGATTGTATCTCGTCAGTTACCCGTTCACCCAGCAGCGCGGCTATGAACACCTTTACAGCGCCGGCTTCCTCGTTGCCGCCGTCCTCCAGCTCTTCATCGCCGTCAGCATGATCGTCCTCGTGCTCGAGGAAGTCCGCTACAACGCCGAACAGGTCCTCGCCGAGATCACCACTGTCCGCTCCGAAAAAGAAGCCCTCCAGGTCAAGGTAATCACCACCGAGGAACAATGCCGCAACCTCTACGACCAGGTCCGCCTGACCGAGGGCGTCCAAAAAGCTTACGAGGAACTCCGCCGCACCCAGCAGGTCGTCGTCCAGCAGGAACGACTCCGCGCCCTTGGCCAGATGGCCAGCGGCGTCGCCCACGATGTCAACAACGCCCTCTCCCCCATCGTCGCCTACTCGGAACTCCTCCTGAACATGCTGCCCAATCTCCCGGAGGACACTGCCCGGCAATACCTGCAGACCATCAACAAGTCCGGCGACGACATCGCCCACATCGTCGCCCGCATGCGCGAATTCTATCGGCGCCGCTCCGACACCGAACAGCTCACCAAGGTCAGCATCAACCAGATTATGGAAGAGGTGATCGACCTCACCCGCCCCCGCTGGCGCGACGTCTCCCAGCGCCAGGGCATCTCCATCCAGGTCCAGCGCGAGCTGCAGCCGGATGTCCCCTGCATTCTCAGCGAACCCAGCGACCTTCGGGAAGCCCTCATCAATCTGATTTTCAACGCCGTTGACGCCCTGCCCCAAGGCGGCACGATCACCCTCGCCACGCGCGCCCTCGTCCGCTCCGGCGGCCGCAACGGCGACACGGAATCCTCCGAAGCCTGCCTGCAGGTCGAAGTCCGCGACAACGGCGTCGGCATGGACGAACGCACCCGCCAGCGGTGCCTCGAACCTTTCTTCTCCACCAAGGCCCAGCGCGGCGGCACCGGCCTCGGCCTCGCCATGGTCTACGGCATGATGCAACGCCACGACGGCACCATCGAAATCGACAGCGCACCCGGCAAGGGCACCTGCGTCCGCCTCACGTTCCCCTGCCGCGAACGGCTCGTCTCCTCCCCATCCCCGCTGCCCGCCGGCGACCAGCAGCGGCGTTCGCTCAACGTGCTTTGCATCGACGACGAACCCCAGATGCGCCAACTCCTCAGCGATTGCCTTGGCCATTGCCACCATAAAATTGAACTCGCCGCTTCCGGCAAACAAGGCCTCGAATTGTTCCGCCGCGCCCGCCAGAGTTCCAAGCCTTTCGAAGCCGTCATCACCGACCTCGGCATGCCCGACCTCGACGGACACCAGGTCGCCCGCACCATCAAGTCCGAATCCCCCGCTACTCCCGTCATCATGATGACCGGCTGGGGCACCATGATGAAGGAAGACGGGGAATCCGCCCCCAGCGTCGACGCCCTCGTCGGCAAACCGCCCCGGGTCCACGAACTCAACGAGCTCCTTCACCGGCTCACTTCCCGGACTGGTGCGGACGCAGCCGCAAAGAGGTAGCCGCAGCCGTCAGATTGCGGACCGACACTTTCCGGATTCGATTTGCTTTTGCAGCCCGTTTTGCTAGCCTCCGCTCCATGTTCGGTCGACCCGACATGACGACGACGCTTTAGCGTTCGCGGCCACCCCGCGGACGCACAACGCCTCAACCCCGCCGGTTCGAGGCGTTTTTGTTTGTGAATTTGTCGCGCGAAGCACGCTAAGTGAGCGAAGGGTCTCCTTTTCAACGCTCTTCGCCGCCTTCGCGGCCTTCGCGCGAACCGATATTTATGTCCGAAAAAATTGAACCGCAGCCCGCACAGCCCAACCCGGAACGGAAAACCCTCGATGACCGGGCGAAAATGACCGATCTCGAGCGCCTCCGGCATTCCTGCGCCCACGTCCTGGCCACGGCCATTCTGCGCCTCTGGCCCGACGCCCAGTTCGCCGCCGGGCCGCCGGTGGAAAACGGTTTCTATTACGACGTCGACCTGAAGCACCGGATTTCGCCCGAGGACTTCCCCGCCATCGAGGCGGAGATGAAAAAGGAGATCAAGGCGAACAATCCTTTCGAAAGAATTGTCGTCACACGCGAGCAGGCGATCCAGGATTCCCAGAGCGGCCGGCTCGGCGGTCTGGCCGAGCGCCCTGGCAACCCGAGCAAGTTCAAGCTCGGCAATCTCGAGTCCATTCCCGAAGGCGAACAGATCACCTATTACAAGAACGGCGATTTCATTGATCTCTGCGCCGGGCCGCACGTGATGCGCACCGGCAACATCGGCGCGTTCAAGCTCACCACGGTCGCCAGCGCGTATTACAAGGGCGACGAACGGAACCCGCAGCTCCAGCGCATTTACGGCACCGCGTTTAAGAACAAGACCGAGCTCGAGGCCTATTTCAAGATGATCGAGGAGGCCAAACAGCGCGATCATCGCAAGATCGGCCAGGAGATGGGGCTGTTCGCCATCGACACCGAATTCGTCGGCCCCGGCATGCCGCTCTGGCTGCCCAGGGGCACCGTGCTGGTCGAGGAACTCGAGACTCTCGCCAAGGAAACCGAGTTCGACGCCGGCTATGTGCGCGTCAAGACGCCGCACCTCGCCCGCGAGAAGATGTACAACACCTCCGGCCACCTGCCGTATTACGCCGAATCCATGTTCCCGGCCATGACCCTCCTGGAACAACAGGAACGCGCCAAACACGAGGAACTCACCCGGCGCAAATTCGTCATCGTCGACGAATTGATCAAGCTCAAGGCCCCCGGCGCCGCCGCCAGCCCGTCCCGGATCCAGGAACTCGAAAAGGAATCCTTCGACATCACGCTCCAGCAGGAAAAGCTCGGCGAACGTTATTACCTCAAGGCGATGAATTGCCCGCATCACCATCGCATCTTCGCCGCCGAACCCCGCAGCTACCGCGACCTGCCCCTCCGCCTCGCCGAATACGGCACCTGCTACCGCTACGAGCAGTCCGGCGAACTCTTCGGCCTCATGCGCGTCCGCTCGCTCAACATGAACGACGCGCACATCTATTGCACCCCTGAACAGTTCGCCGCCGAGTTCAACGCCGTGAACGAAATGTACCTGAAATATTTCAAGATCTTCGGGATCGAGAAATATGTCATGCGCTTCAGCACGCACGACCCCGCCAAGCTCGGCCAGAAATTCGTCAACGAACCCGCCCTCTGGAAACAAACCGAGGACATGGTCCGCCAGGTTCTCATCGATTCCAAAATCAATTACGTCGAAGTCCCCAACGAAGCCGCGTTCTACGGACCCAAAATCGACGTCCAGGTCTGGAGCGTCATCGGCCGCGAATTCACCCTCGCCACCAACCAGGTCGATTTCGCCGTGCCCGCCCGGTTCGGGCTGGTTTACCGCGACCGCGACAACACCGACAAAACGCCGCTCTGCATCCATCGCGCGCCGCTCGGCACGCATGAGCGGTTCATCGGGTTCCTCATCGAACATTACGCCGGCAATTTCCCGCTCTGGCTGGCCCCCGACCAGGTCCGCGTCATGACCATCGGCGAGGACGAACCCCTCGTCGCCTACGCGCAGGGCATCGTCAACGAACTCCGCGCCCACCGCGTCCGCGTCAGCGCCGACCTCGGCAGCAACAAGATCAACGGCAAGGTCCAGGACGCCGAAAAAACCAAGGTCCACACCATGCTCGTCATCGGCAACCGCGACCGCGAAGCCGGCGCCGTCAGCGTCCGGCTCCACGGCAAAGGCAACCTCGGCGCCAAGCCCAAAACCGAAGTCGTCGCCGACATTCTCTCCGCCATCAAAGAGCGAAGGGCCTGAACCAAAGCCGCGTGCCCGCAGATCAAGCAGATCACGCAGAAAACTGAACCGGGTTCCGGAGGAATTCTGCGTGGTCCGCGTGATCTGCGGGCAATTGACATCAATAAACGGCTGGAGGATTCTCCATGGCATGTCCGCTCGACTCCTTTTTCCTGTTGTTTCACTCCTGCTGCTGAGCGCCCCGTTTTCCCCGGCATCCATCGTGCCCGACAAAGCGCCGCCCCGCGCGCAGCCTTTCGATCCCGCCGCCGTGCGCCTCCTCGACGGGCCGTTCCGCGATGCTCTCCTGCGCGACAAGGCCTATGTGCTCAGCCTTGATCCCGACCGGCTCCTCTACAATTTCCGCGTCACGGCGGGCCTGCCGACCAGTGCCGAGCCCCTCGACGGCTGGGAAAAACCGGATTGCGAATTGCGCGGCCACAGCGTGGGGCATTATCTGAGCGCCTGCGCCCTGCTCTACGCCGCCACGGGCGATCCGGAATTGAAAAAACGCGCGGTCTATGTCGTCGCCCAGCTCGACAAATGCCAGGCCGCCATGACCTCCAAAGGCTACGGGCGCGGTTACCTGTCCGCCTATCCCGAGTCGTTGTTCGACCGGGTCGACCGCAACCAGCCGGTCTGGGCGCCGTATTACACCCTGCACAAGATCATGGCCGGGTTGCTGGACGTCTACCAGTATTGCGATGACCGGGAGGCGCTGGCCGTTTTGAAACGGATGGCCGAATGGCTGCGCAGGCGTGTGGACAAACTCTCCACCGAACAAATGCAGGCCGCGCTGTCGAACGAGCACGGCGGCATGAACGAGGTCCTCGCCAACCTTTACGCCGTCACCGGCAACCGCGATTACGCCGTCCTGGCCCGCGCGTTCAACCACGAGGCCGTCCTCGGCCCGCTCGCCGCCGGTGAAGACAAGCTCGACGGTCTCCACGCCAACACCCAGATCCCCAAAATCATCGGCGCCGCCCGCCAATACGAACTCTCCGCCGACCCCCGCTTCCGCGACATCGCCACCAACTTCTGGCGTTACGTCGCCCTGAACCGATCCTTCGTCATCGGCGGCCACAGCGACAAGGAACACTTCTTCCCGACCAACGAGTTTTCAAAACATCTCTCGCCCGAAACCGCCGAAACCTGCAACACCTACAACATGCTCAAACTGACCCGGCACCTGTTCGCCTGGGATCCGTCCGCAGGCTACATGGATTTCTACGAGCGCGGCCTCTACAATCACATCCTGGCTTCCCAGGATCCCGACAGCGGCATGATGACCTATCTCGTGGCCATGCAGTCCGGCTGTTTCAAAACCTATTCCACACCGCTGCAATCCTTCTGGTGCTGCGTCGGCACCGGCATGGAAAATCCCGGCCGCTACAGCGAAGCCCTCTACGCCCACTCGGCCGACGAGCTGTTCGTCAACCTGTTCGTGGCGTCCACGGTGCGCTGGAAGCAGAAAGGCGTGAACCTGCGGCAGGAAACACAATTCCCCGATGCGGACACTTCCGTCCTGGCCTTTGAATGCCTGGCTCCCACTCGGTTCGTGCTCCAGGTGCGCCACCCCGCCTGGGCTCAAACGCTCTCCGTCCGCGTGAACGGGACCGAACTCCTGTCCACCAATCCAGGCTCCTATTTCGCCGTGGACCGCACCTGGCGCACCGGCGACCGCGTCCAACTGACGTTCCCCATGCAACTCCGGCTGGAGTCCCTGCCGGGCGACCCGAGCCAGGTTGCGATCCTCTACGGGCCTGTCGTCCTGGCCGGTGAACTCGGCACCAGCAACCTCCCGCCCAACGGCCAGATCACCCGGCACCAGACCGATTTCGTGAAGCTCCCCGTCCCGCCCGTGCCGCCTTTCCGCGGGGCCGCGGATCAATTGCTCGCCGCCGTGCGCCCGGCCGGCAGCCCGCTGAAATTCTCGCTGCGCCTCGCGCCCGACGGACCCGAGATCCCCCTCGCCCCGTTCTTCCGCGTCCACCACGAGCGTTACGCCATTTATTGGAAACTCGAAAACCGGCCGCCTGCCGCGGCGCTCACGCCCGAGCAGCGGGATTTCATGAACTGGCGCTTCGGCATGTTCGTCCATTTCAACCTCGGCACCGCCGCCGACAACGACTGGGCCGGCGGCTACGAGGATCCTGCCCTGTTTCACCCGGCCAAACTCGACTGCAATCAATGGGCGGACCTCGCGAAAGAAACCGGGATGACCTACATGGTCCTCACCGTCAAACACACCGAGGGCATCGCGCTCTACGACAGCGCGGTGACCGACCATGACATCACGCTTTTCAAGAACTACAAAGATGGAAAAGGCGACATCGTCCGGGAATTCGTCGACGCCTGCCGCTCGCGCGGATTGAAGGTCGGGTTCTATTATTGTTTCCCGGGCGATTACTCCGACACCAATCATCACAACGCGCCTCCGCCCGGCAAACCCAACCTCCACGGACTGCCGCCCGAGGCCGCCGGCGATTACACCGCGTTCATGAAAAAACAGCTCCAGGAATTGCTCACCCGTTACGGGCCCGTCGACCTGCTCTGGATCGATCAATGGAACAATCCCTACACCGGAAAAGACTGGCCGGACATTTTCGCGTTCGTCAAATCCCTGCAACCGCACTGCCTCGTCCTCGGCAACAACGCCCATGACCTCAAGGATTCCGACGCGCTCAGTTACGAATTTCCCTGGGCGCACCAGCTCCCGCCGGCGACCAACACCCTCCCCGCTGAAGTCTGCGATACGCTCCAAAACGGTCAGCGCTGGTTCTGGATGGAAATCAAACAACCCGCCGACATGCAGACCGCCGAGCAGATCGTCGACCGCTTAAAACTGTGCAATTCGCGCAAGGCAAATTACCTGCTGGATGTTCCCCCCGATCCCGAGGGGCTCATCTCAGGACCGCAATTGGAGCGATTGCAGGACGTGGCCGCGCTGCTGAAATCGGTCCCCGCGGACGCGGTGCCGATTCCCTGAGACGTCAAAGCAAGGTCGGCTGCCCCGGCGCCCGGAATACCCGATTTCGGCGGCCGCTCACTTGGCCGCATTCGGCCCGGGCTTCACGCCTGTCGAGGGAATGAGTTGATCGATTACCCCGTATTCCAGCGCCTGGCTCGGGGTGAGGGTATAGAACCGGCCTTGAGGAATCGGGACCCAGCCCTTGGGCAGCCGTGCGCGGCGTTCCCAAAAGTCCGTATAGGATTCCTGGTATTGGCGCACCGCGTCGCCCGGCATCTTTCCATGGACCACAAAACCGTGAAGGATAATCACCGCGTCGGCATAAGCGCTGCGCTTCCCGGTCCCCGCCGCCAGCAGCATGGCACCCCCGGAGGTGCATTCCCCGAGGGCAATGGTATTCACGGGCGATTGGATCGATTCCATCGTGTGCTCGATCGCAAAAGCCGCATTCAGATCGCCCCCAGGGGTCATCAGGTAAAGTTCGATCGGAAGATGATTTTGCGCGTCGAGATAGAAGAGTTGCCGGACGACCGACGAGGCGGTCAGCGCGGTGATTTGTCCGGTGATCACGATCCTGCGCTGGTTCAGGACCGGGTCGGAAAAATCGATCCTGGCATCCGGGGGCTGGGGAGATTCGGTCCCGATATGGTTGAACAAAATGCAGCCCGGAAGAAGCGTCACGGCAACCATCGCCGCCGGCAGGAAGCATCGAAACTTCATCAACCCGGATGATGCAGGTCCGGAATCAAATGAAAAGAAACTTCTGACCCTCAATTCTCACCGCAGCGGCACTTCCACCGGGTCGCCGTCGACGGTCAGGGTAACGGTGGAGGACGCGAGCTTTTCGAATTTCACAATGCCGGTTCCGGCCGGGGTATCCATCGTGACTGTTTCTCCGAGCACGATGGTGTACGCCCGGAGGCCCGTATCCACAATGAGCATGGAATGTGTGGCGTGGCGCGTCAGGCCCTTGAGCGCCAGGTGGCGGACGATGTTGTTCGTCGACTTGACCGGGGCCGCCACCAGGTTGGTGGCCGAAAGGGCGCGGGACGGAGCCGCGTTGGTCGACAGGGCAAGGCTAAGATTGGTCAGGGCCGGGGCATCGTCGGGATCGGCGGAATCGTCGGCCGTCTCGCGGGCCGCCGCAACCAGATGACGGTGAGCCGAGGGACGCAGGTCGCCCATCAGCGCGCCGAGCAGCCACAGGTTCATTCCAAACACCAGCGCCCCGCCGACCGCCACCGTGAACAGCACATCCACCTGGTCGCCACCCGTCACCTTCCAGATGCACAGGCACAACACCGCGCACACAATGGGCGTCGAAATCGACACGCCCAGGTAATAGTCCAGCACCATCTCCAGGCCGCTCGCCAGCGCCGCCGTGCCGATCAACCCCCCGTAATGGCAATTGAGCTTCTGAACCTTGATCATGATCCAAAGCGCCAGAAACAGGAACACAGCCTGGATGCCAAATTCAATCCCGTAACCCAGAATCAGCGTCGTCGTCGTTTGCATGGACAAAATCTCTCCCGAAAAAGTCTCGGAAAGAATTCCTGTCCAGCCGCTGTCATGCCAAACCGCGACAGGCACGCGGCCCGGAACCGCCTGCACCATTTCTGGACATTCGCAGGGCTCAGATCGGTGAGTTACACACAACAAACCAGGGAATCCGCAACCTCACGATCGCGGCTACGACACCCCGTAGCCGCAATCGTGAGATTGCGGATCCCCATCCTGTTTCGCGATTCACAATCCGTCCCGCCGCGCTTAAGCTTGCCGCGTGAACTCAGACCCGGCGCCCTGCGCGCGCGACGCCCTGCTCGTCATCGGCTACGGCAACACGCTGCGCAACGACGACGGCGTCGGCCCGCGCGTGGCCGATGCCCTCGACCAACTCCGCCTCCCCGGCGTCTCCGTCATCACCTGCCACCAGCTCAATCCCGAACTCGCCGAATCCGTCTCGCAATCCACCCGCGTCGTGTTCGTCGACGCCTCCGTCGAAGCCGCCCGCGAAGTCCGGCTCCGCCCCATCGCCGCGTCGGCCTCGACCCAGCTCATGGCCCACGCCGCCGACCCCGGCACGCTGCTCGCCCTGGCGCGCGACGTCTACGGCCGCTGCCCCGCAACGGCGGAGTGGCTCACCATCCCCATCGAACGACTCGGGTTCGGCGAGGAACTTTCCCCGTTCGCACAGGAGGGATTTCAGCAGGCCATCGCCATTCTCAAAAACCTGGCCGCCATCCGCGCCGCATGAGTTTCACGCCCGACCGATCCCGGCTGCGCGTCGCCATTCGCGGCGCCGTCCAGGGCGTCGGCTTCCGCCCGTTTGTCTTTCGACTCGCCTCCGAACTCGGCCTCGCCGGCTGGGTCCGCAATTCCTCCCAGGGCGTCTTCCTCGAAGTCGAAGGCGGCCGGGAATCGGTGAACTCTTTCCTGCTGCGGTTGCCCCGCGAAATTCCCCCGCGCAGCTTCATCCAAAGCCTCGAACCCGCCTGGCTCGATCCCGCGGGCTATTCCCAATTCGAAATCCAGCCCAGCGCCTCCGAGGGCCCCGCCCGCGCCCTCGTCCTGCCCGACATCGCCACCTGCCCGGATTGCCTGCGCGACATCTTCGATCCATCCAACCGCCGCCACCACTACCCGTTCACCAACTGCACCCAGTGCGGCCCGCGCTTCAGCATCATCCGGTCGCTCCCCTACGATCGGGCCAACACCACCATGGCCGGGTTCGCCATGTGCCCGGATTGCCATGCGGAATATGAAGATCCCACGGACCGCCGGTTCCACGCGCAACCGAACGCGTGCCCGCGCTGCGGTCCCCGGCTCGAATTCCGCGCCTCCGCCGGCGCGCAACCGGTGCTGCACCACGACGCGCTGCTCGCGGCCGCAGCCTCCGTCCGCGAAGGACGCATCGTGGCGGTCAAGGGACTGGGCGGATTTCACCTCGTCGTCGACGCGCGAAACGAGGACGCCGTCCGGCGCCTGCGCGATCGAAAGCGGCGCGAGGAAAAACCGTTCGCGCTCATGTTTCCCGATCTCGACTCGCTCAAAGGCGCCTGCCGCGTCTCGCCCGCCGAGGAACGGCTGCTGCGGGCGCCGGAAGCGCCGATCGTGCTGCTGCAACGGCGGGAATCTGACATTTCAAATCTCAAATCTCAAATCGCCGAAGGCGTCGCCCCCGGCAATCCGCGCCTCGGCGCCATGCTGCCGTACACGCCGCTGCACCACCTGCTGCTCCGCGAACTCGGATTCCCCATCGTCGCCACCAGCGGCAACCTGAGCGACGAACCGATCTGCACAGACGAACACGAGGCGCTCGATCGACTGGGCGGAATCGCGGACGCCTTCCTGCTTCATAACCGCCCCATCCAGCGGCCCGTCGATGATTCCGTGGTCCGCGTCGTCCTGTCCCGCGAAATGGTGCTCCGGCGCGCCCGCGGCTACGCCCCGCTGCCGATCCCGCTGCGCGACGTTTCCGCGCCCCCTGTCCTCGCTGTGGGCGCCCACCTCAAAAACACCATCGCCCTCGCCGTCGAGAACCAGGCCTTCCTCAGCCAGCACATCGGCGACCTCGAAACCGATGCCGCCTTCGAATCGTTCCGCCGCGTCATTGCCGATTTCAAAACCCTGTTCGCCGTGGCGCCTGAAATCATCGCGGCCGATCTCCACCCCGATTACCTGTCAACCCGGCACGCGCGGCAGTTGGCGGCGGAAAACTCCCCTGCGCAGCTCGTGCCCGTGCAACATCACGCCGCCCATGTGTTGTCCTGCCTTGCCGAAAACGAACTCGATCCCCCCGCCCTCGGCGTCGCCTGGGACGGCACCGGCTACGGCCCCGACGACACGGTCTGGGGCGGGGAATTTTTTGCGGTTACGGAGGATGGATGCGATCGCATTTGCCGGCTGCGGCCCTTCCGGCTGCCGGGCGGAGACCAGGCGGTGCGGGAGCCGCGCCGGTCCGCGATCGGCCTTCTCCATGCGCTGCGCGCCGGTGCCGCCGATGACGACTCACTATTGCCCGGGGCTTTTTCCCCAACCGAACGCGCCGTGCTGCGGAACATGCTCGAACGCGGATTGAATTCGCCGTGGACCTCGAGCGCCGGCCGCTTGTTCGACGCGGTCGCCGCGCTGGCCGGGATCCGGCAGCAGAACCGTTACGAGGGACAGGCGGCAATGGAACTGGAATTTCTCGTGCCGGATCCCGCGCCGGCCGACGCCTACCCGTTCCCGCTGGCGGACGATCCGGGCGCGGAGTGCAAACTGCTTCTCGACTGGGCGCCGCTGCTGGAGGAATTGCTCCGCGACGCGCAAGCCGGCACCCCGCGCGAAGTCATCGCCGCCCGATTTCACAACGCGCTTTCCGAAGGCATCGTGGCCGTCGCGCGCCGGGCCGGATTCCAGCGCGTTGTGCTGTCGGGCGGTTGTTTTCAAAACGCGCGCCTGCTGCAGAACACCGTTTCCAGGCTGTCCGCGGAGGGTTTTCGGCCGGCCTGGCACCAGCGCGTCCCTCCGAATGACGGCGGCATTGCCCTCGGCCAGATCGTTGCGGCCAGGCGCAAGTGCGGCTAGATTGGCGTCATGTGCCTCGCGATTCCGGGAAAAATAATCAACATCAGCGGCGAAGATCCCCTTCAGCGCATGGGGAAAATCGATTACGGCGGCGTTCAAAAGGACGCCAGCCTCGCGTATGTTCCGGAAGCCAAAATCGGGGATTATGTCATCGTTCATGTCGGATTTGCATTGAACGTGGTGGACGAGGAAGAGGCGAAGAAGGTATTTGAGTACCTGCGGGAAATGGAGGAGGACCTGGGTGAATTGAAGGACCCGCAGCCATGAAGTTCATCGACGAATACCGCGAAGGAGACGCCGCACGGAAGATCGCCCGAGAAATAGCCCGCATCACCACGCGCCCCTGGTCGCTGATGGAGGTGTGCGGCGGCCAGACCCATGCCATCGTCAAGTTCGGTATCGACGAATTGCTGCCGAAGGAAATCAACCTGATCCACGGCCCCGGCTGCCCCGTTTGCGTCACCCCGCTCGAACTCATCGACAAGGCCCTGCAAATCGCGGCCCGACCCGAAGTGATCTTCTGCTCGTTCGGCGACATGCTGCGCGTCCCCGGCAGCACCACCGACCTTCTCTCTGTCAAAGCCGGCGGCGGCGACGTCCGCATCGTCTACTCGCCGCTCGATGCCGTCCGGCTCGCGGAACAAAACCCGTCGCGTGAGATCGTGTTCTTCGGCGTCGGTTTCGAAACCACGGCGCCCGCGACTGCGATGGCGGTCTACCAGGCCGCCCGCAAGAAGCTCAGCAATTTTTCCCTGCTCGTTTCGCATGTCCTGGTCCCGCCGGCAATCGAAGCCGTGCTCGGCTCCCCGCAATGCCGCGTGAACGCCTTCCTCGCCGCCGGCCACGTCTGCACGGTCATGGGCTTCGAGGAATACCTCCCGCTCGCCGCCCGATACAAAGTCCCCATCGTCGTCACCGGCTTCGAACCCGTCGACATTCTCCACGGCATCCTCATGTGCGTCGAACAACTCGAATCCGGCCGCGCCGAAGTCGAGAACCAATACAGCCGCTGCGTCCGCAAGGAAGGCAACCGCCCCGCCCAGCAACTCGTCCAGGAAGTCTTCCAGGTCGTCCCCCGGAAATGGCGCGGCGTCGGCGAAATCCCGTCCAGCGGCCTAGGCCTGCGCGAACCCTACCAGGCGTTCGACGCCGAAACCCGGTTCGGCCTCGGCTCGTTGAAGGTCGAGGAACCGGCCGATTGCCGGAGCGGCGAGGTGCTGCAGGGTTTGATTAAACCCCGCGAATGCCAGGCGTTCGGCACGCGCTGCACCCCGGAACATCCGCTCGGCGCCACCATGGTTTCCAGCGAAGGCGCCTGCGCGGCGTACTACCGCTACCGGCGGCACGAGAAGGCAGAAGTATGAATGCAGAATGCAGAAAGTCGTGACTCCGCATTCTACATTCTACATTCTACATTCTGCCTTTTATGGATAATCCACCCATCCTCGGCGCCCAATGCCCCATCCCCATCCAGCGTTATCCCCAGGTGCTCATGGCCCACGGCGGCGGCGGCAAACTCATGCACGACCTCATCGGCCGCATGATCGTCCCCGCCTTTCGCAACCCGCTCCTCGCCCCGCAGCACGATTCCACCGTATTTGAAATCGCCGGCAGCCGCCTCGCTTTCACGACCGATTCCTACGTCGTTCGGCCCCTGTTCTTCCCGGGCGGCGACATCGGCTCCATGTCCGTTCACGGCACCGTCAACGACCTCGCCATGAGCGGCGCCCGGCCGCTCCACCTGAGCGCCGGATTCATCGTCGAGGAGGGTTTGCCCATGGAAACACTGTGGGCCGTCGTAACCTCCATGCAAAAGGCCGCCGAACGCGCCGGCGTCCAAATCATCACCGGCGACACCAAGGTCGTCGACAAGGGCAAGGGCGACAAACTGTTCATCAACACCGCCGGCATCGGTATCGTGGAACATTCCCTGAACATCACGCCCGCCTCCGTGCAGGCCGGCGACGCCATCCTGGTCAGCGGCGACCTCGGCCGCCATGGCATGGCCATCATGGCCGTGCGCGAAGGGCTCGAGTTCGACAGCCAGATCGAAAGCGATTCCGCCGCCGTTGCGCGCCCGGTCCTGGACCTGATCCAGGCGGGCATTGATGTGCATTGCCTGCGCGACCTCACCCGCGGGGGGCTCACCAGCGCGCTGAATGAAATCGCCGAGGGATCGAACCGCGTTTTTTCCATCGAGGAAACCCGCGTGCCGGTGCGCGAGGACGTGCGCGCGGCGTGCGAAATGCTGGGGCTCGATCCGCTGCAGGTGGCCTGCGAAGGACGCTTTGCGGCTTTCGTTCCCGAACGCGACGCGGCACGCGCGCTGGACCTCCTGCGCGCCCACCCGGAAAGCGCCGGCGCCGCGCGGATCGGTTCCGTGACGGACCAAACCGGCGCGAAGGTGCTGCTCAAAAGCGCCATCGGCGCGAGCCGCATTCTCGACATGCCCAGCGGCGAACAATTGCCGCGCATCTGCTAGGGAAAGGCAGAAGGCAAAATGCAGAATGCAGAAAGCTGGCTGCGGGGTTCCGCGGAATCTTTTCTGCCTTCTGCCTTCTGCATTCTACCTTCTACTTGGCGTCGAGGCTCGCAGGGTTTATTCTCGCTTCATGCCAACCACCCGGCTGAGTGAATTGATCCCGGTGCTGCAGGTCGCCGTGGGTCCCGTGATCCTGATTTCCGGAATCGGGCTGCTCCTGCTGTCGTTGACCAACCGATTCGGCCGCGCCGTCGACCGATCCCGGCAGCTCGTGCGCGAACTGCGCGAAGCCGACGACTCCGGCCGCCGGCAGCTCGCGGACCAGGTCGACATTCTCTACCGCCGTGCCAGCCTCATCCAGTTGTCCATCATTCTCGGCACGGTCAGCGTTTTGTTCGCCGCGCTGCTGATCATCACGCTGTTTTTCACCGCCCTGATGAAGCTCGAACTCGCCGTGTTCATCAGCATCCTGTTCATGCTCTGCCTCAGTTCCCTCATCGCGTCGCTGCTCGCGTTCCTCTGCGACATCCACCTGTCCCTGGTAGCCCTCCGACTGGAGCTCGGCCGCGACGAATCCGGACGGTGACGCGCGACTGAAAATTCCGATTGACTCGCCGCCCGCGGATCGCTACGAGCAGGGCCGGACGGTCAACAATAAATCTATCCTTTATGAAATCATCGCTTCGCTGTGCAGTCATGGGATTGAGCCTGCTCGTCGCCACCTCCGCGCACGCGCTCACCACCAACGTCCTACAGAACATCAACATCACCATCACCGGCTTTTCCGACGGGGTGGAATCCACCAACGCGACCACCTACTCCCGCAGCGTCAACAAAATCAAGAAAAGCACCGCCGACATCATCCAGATCATCGGCAACGCCATGACCAACACGTTCTCGAAAAAATCCAAGCTCGTGCTGATCAACAACCTTGCGGAGGAGGGGGATGCGACCGTCTACGTCGTCGACGGCACCAACCGCGTCGATGTGTCCGGCTTCTTCTCCTACGACCAGCCGACTTCGACGGACGTCCAGTCCTACAGCTCCAATTTCGTCAGCCATGTGGAGAAATCGATCGACTACTCGATCGCCAATTTCTCACTCAAGGATTCGGACGGTTATACGCTCCAGACTCATTTCCAATCCATCGGCTCCAGCACCATCACCGCCGCTTCCGTGGTCAAATCCGGCGTCGTCCTTGGCAAAGCCCGCCAGATCGCGCTCGACCTCCACGGGATCGGCGACTACACCGACAACAGCGGCTCCCATGACATGGTGGTCCACGTCGTGATCACCATCACCGGCAATACCGTGCTGATTGAATAAACAGCGCGTCCACCCGCCCGGCGAGGGGCAATCGTTGAGAGACGGACAGGTGTCCGTCTCCTTTTTTTGAACAAATTGAAACCGAAAACTCTCCATTTTGTCGAAAAATGCAGAATCTGACCCTGCCATGATCAACGTCGAAAACCTGACCCGGCGGTTCGGATCCAAACGCGCCGTGGACGGAATCTCCTTTTCCGTCCGGCGCGGCGAAGTGCTTGGATTCCTCGGGCCGAATGGCGCCGGGAAATCCACCACGATGCGCATGATCACCGGCTTCCTGCCGCCCAGCGGCGGATCGGTGCGGATCGGCGACTTCGACATCTCGGAATCACCCGTCCGGGCCAAGGAACGGCTGGGTTACCTGCCGGAAAACGCCCCGGCCTACACCGACATGACCGTCCGCGGTTTCCTCGTGTTCGCCGCCGAACTCCGCGGACTCCGCGGCCCCGACCGGGACCGCGCCGTCAATCGCGCCGTCGAACTCTGCTTCCTCCAGTCCGTCCTCCACCAGAACATCGACACCCTTTCCAAGGGATTCCGACACCGCACCTGCTTTGCACAGTCGATCATCCACGATCCCGAAGTCCTGATCCTGGATGAACCGACCGACGGCCTGGATCCGAACCAGAAACACGAAATCCGCCAACTCATCCGCCGCATGGGCGAAACCAAGGCGATCATCTTTTCCACCCACATCCTCGAGGAAGTCGACGCCGTCTGCTCGCGCGCCCTCATCATCGACCGCGGCCGCATCGTGGCCAACGGAACGCCGGACGAACTCCGCCGCAAATCCGACCTCGCCGGGGCGGTCACCGTGTCCGCCGCCGGGATCGATGCCGACACGCTCGCCACGCGGCTTCGCGGGCTTGACCACGTCCGGGACGTTGTGGTGCTTGAAAAAACCGGAGATGCCGCCACAGTGCGCGTGTTTCCGAAATCCGGCGGCGACAATTTCGCCGACGCGCTCGGCGCCGCCGCCGCCGGCTGGCCCGGCTGCCATCTCCGCCAGCTCCGGACCGAGGAAGGCCGCCTGGACGAGGTGTTCCGATCCATCACGCTGTCCGAAACTGCGAACAAGGAGGCCACGCGATGAATTCCCTCGGCCATGTCCGCACCATCGCCAAGCGCGAGTTGCTCGCCTATTTCGCCTCGCCGGTCGCCTATGTGTTCATCGTCATTTTCCTGTTGTTGAACGGGTTTTTCACGTTCTTCGTCGGCGGATTTTTCGAGCGCGGCGAGGCGTCTCTGACCCATTCCTTTTTCAGCTGGCACCCGTGGTTTTACCTGTTCCTGGTCCCCGCGGTCGGCATGCGGCTGTGGGCGGAGGAACGGCGCGTCGGCACCCTCGAACTCCTGCTCACCATGCCCATTGCACCGTGGGAAGCCATCCTCGGCAAATTCATCGCCTCCTGGCTTTTCCTCGGGCTCGGACTCGCACTCACCTTCCCGGTGGTGATCACGGTCAATTACCTCGGCAACCCCGACAACGGCGTCATCCTCGCCGCCTATCTCGGGAGCTGGCTCATGGCGGGCGCCTACCTCGCCATCAGTTGCCTCACCTCGTCCCTCACACGCAGCCAGGTCGTCAGCTTCATCCTGTCCGTCGTCGCCTGCCTGTTCCTGCTGCTCGCCGGCTTTCCCCCGGTCATCAACCTGCTCCAGGGCCTCTCCGGCAGCGCCCGATGGATCACCGACGTCATCACGTCCTTCAGCATGATCACCCACTTCGACGGATTCCAAAAAGGCGTGCTCGATTCGCGGGACGTCCTGTTCTTCGCCTCTGTCATCGTGTTTTCGCTGTTCACCACGAGCGTCGTTTTGAGAACGCGCCGCACCCATTGACCCCGACGGCGATATGCAAAAAAAGAACTTCGAAACCCTGCTCTATTCCTCGGCCGGCGTCGCCGCCATGCTGGTCCTGCTGGTCGCGCTGAACGTCCTCACCGGCGCCGCGCCGGTCCGCGTCGACCTCACCCGCGACAAGGCGTTCACCCTGTCCGACGGCACCCGCTCCCTGCTCCGCCAGCTCCCCGCGCCGGTCAAGGTCCGGTTCTATTGCACGCAAAGCGACATCGCCACACCCGAAAGCGTCTTCCTCAAGGATTACGCCCGCAAGGTCGAGGATCTCCTCCACGAATACCAGCAGGTCGCCGGACACAACCTCGTCATCGAACGCTACGATCCCCAGCCGGATTCCGACGCGGAAGATTCCGCGCGGCTGGACGGGCTTGAATCCCAGCCGCTGCCGGGCGGCGACCGCTTTTACCTCGGGCTGGCGGTGGTCCAGGCGGATCAACGCGTAGCCATTCCCTTCCTCGAACCCGACCGCGAAAACCTGCTCGAATACGACCTCACCCGCGCCATCGCCCGCGTCCAGGCGCCCCGAAAAGCCACCGTCGGAATTCTCAGCTCCCTCCCGGTTTTCGGCGCGCCCTCAAATCCCATGATGATGCAAATGGGCCAGCGCGGCTCGCCCCCATGGCTGCTCGTCGAACAGCTCCAGCAGGATTTCAACGTCAAACCCGTCGACCCCGGCGCCGACAAAATCGACGACGACATCCAGGTGCTGCTCGTGATTCATCCCAAGGGCATCCCGGAAAAAACGCAGTTTGCCATCGACCAGTTCGTGCTGCGCGGCGGCCGGTTGATCGCGTTCCTGGATCCGCAATCCGCCCTCGACAGCCGCCAGCGCAATCCCATGATGGGCGGCCCCGCCCCCGCCGCCTCGTCCCTTGAACGCCTGCTGAAATCCTGGGGACTCCAGTTCGACACGGGCAAGGTCGTGGCCGATCTCGATTTCATGATGCAACTGCGCGGGCGCGACAATCAGCCCGCCGACGCCCCCGCCTGGATCGCGGTGACGGCGGACGGCATCAACAAGGACGACATCGCCACCAGCCAGGTCACCAGCCTCTGGATGCCGATGACAGGCGCCTTCACCGGCAGCGCCGCGGCCGGACTGCAGGAAACCGTGCTGGTTCACAGCTCGAAAGATGCCCAGCTCGTCGACGCCTTTCTCGCCGGCATGGACAGCCAGGCGGTGTTGACCGGATTCAAACCCGCCGGGGTGCAGTATGCGCTGGCGGTGCGGCTGGATGGAAAATTCAAGACGGCATTCCCCGACGGACCGCCGGCCTCCGGCGAAACCAATGCGCCGGCTGGAACCAACGCCGTCGCGGCAGGTTTCCTGCTCGAATCCAAAACCAACACCGCCGTGGTGCTGGTCGGCGATTCCGACATGCTCGCGGATGATTTCTCGGTGCGCCGCATGAACAGTCCGTTCGGCGAAATGGTCAGCCGCCTGAACGCCAACCTGGATTTCGCGCAAAACCTCGTCGAGCAAATGGCAGGCGACAGCCGGTTGATCGGGCTTCGCAGCCGGGCCACCCAGAGCCGCCCCTTCACCCGGATCCGGAAGATGGAGGCGCAAGCCCAGGCACAGGGGCAGGCGCAGATCGATGAATTGCGGCAAAGCCTCAGTGAAACCCAGCGCCGGATCTCGGAACTGGAACAGCAGAAGGGCGACAAGGACCAGCGCCTGGTGGAATCGCCCGAACAGCGCGCCGAAGTGGACAAATTTAAAAAGAAATATGCGGAGGTGAACCGCCAGCTCAAGCAGGCCGGCAAAGACCTGCACAAGGAGGTTGCCTCGATGGAAACGCGGATTCGATGGCTGAACATCCTCGCCATGCCCTTCGCCGTCACGGCCGCCGGCATCGCGGTCGCCGCCGTTCAGCGCAGGAAAACCTCGGCAAAATGAACCGAAAACAATTCCTCCTCCTCACGTTGGCTGTCGTCCTGGCCGGCCTGGCCGGATGGACCGTTCACCGCCGCCAGGGCGCGGCCTGGCTCAGCGCCGGACCGGCGTTCGGACAAAAATTGTTCCCCAACTTTCCAGTCAACGACATCGACCGCATCACGCTGCGATCCGCCACGAACGAATTGGTCCTGTTCCGACGCGACGGCGCCTGGCGCGTCCGTGAACGGGCGGATTACCCGGCGGACTTTGCCCAGGTCAGCTCTCTGCTGCTGAAATGCGCGGACCTCAAGGCGGCCCAAACCGAGGACGCCGCCGGCCCGTTGCTCGGCCGGTTCGAACTGCTGCCGCCGGCTTCCGGAACGAACGCCGGGCTGCGCATCGAGTTCGCAAACTCGCACGGCCCGGTTGGATCGCTGCTGCTCGGTAAAATGCACCTGGCAAAAGCAACCGGCGCCTCGCAGTTCGGCGGATCCGAGGGCTGGCCCGACGGACGCTATATCCTCGTCGGCGATGCGCCCCCGGTGGTGGTCGTCCGGGAGCCGCTCGAAAATGTGGTGACGAAACCCGAGGCGTGGCTCGACAAAAATTTCTTCAGCATCGAGAAACCGGTCTCCATATCGGTGCAATTCGAAACCGCAACCAACTCCTGGAAACTCACGCGCGCCTCGATTACCAATGACTGGCAGCTCGACGCCGCCGCTCCCGGTGAAAAGCCCGACCCGGCGAAGGTTTCGGCTCTCTCGAGCCCGTTCCGATCTCCAAACCTCTCCGACGTCCTGCCGCCCGGCACCGAGGCGGGATCGGCCGGACTGACCAATGTCATCCTCGTGACGGTGCAGACTTCCGATGGATTGACTTACTCCATCCGGATCGGCTCACGCCAGGGAGCGGATTACCCACTGCAATTCACCGTGTCCGGCCAGCCGCCCGCAGCCCGCACCCCCGAGCCCGGCGAATCCGCCGACGACAAAAAGCGCCGGGACGATGAGTTTGCGAAAAACCGCGAAGCGCTTGTGGAAAAACTCTCCCGCGAACAGTCCAGGCAAGCGTGGATCTACCAGGTGCCATCCTGGCTCGTGGAACCGCTGCTCGTCACACGACAACAGTTGGTCGGGGAGGATAGGAAACCGGAAACCAACGAACCCGCCGCTCCGTAAGAAATCGAACTCAGTGCTGTTTGATCCGGATGTAGGCGTAGAAAAGGCCGATGACGATGATCACGGCCGCGGCGATGCCCGCGATCAGGAAGAGCTTGTTCGTCTTGTTGGTCTTCTTGGAGAAATCCGTGCGGGTGGTGTCGAAGCCCGCCGTGCGAGCGCCCTGCTCCAGCTCGTTCAGGCTCACCCCGCGCTGGGTTTGATCGAAATTCTTGCGCGTGGAAGTCGCCGGGGCCGCCGGGGCGGGTGCCGCAGCCGCAGCCGCAGGCGCCGGGGCCGCGCCCGTGCCATCGTCGAGCTTCAATTCAATCTGCCCCAGCCGCAACGTCTGGCCGGGTTTCAACACCGCTTCGGAAACCTTCTCCCCGTTGATGAACGTGCCGTTCGTGGAATTGAGATCCTTGACCGTCACCTGGTTTCCGTTCAACAGGATCTCACAGTGATGACTCGAAATGGAAGGCTCCGCGATCTGAAACGAATTGTCCTCAACCCGGCCGATAGTGGTCTTGTCCACCGTCAACTCGTGGGTGCGCCCCACTAATCCCGCGCTGAGGACAACAAGTTTAGCCATAGAGGTTGCTTACTACACCACGGATTATCGCCACCGACGGTTTCAAGTCAAACGGAAACATGGACGACACCCGCACGACACCGTGTCATCAACACGGCCCGCCGTGCCGCCTCATTGCCGCTCCAGCATTGCCCGGAATTCCTGGAACAACGGCGTCGAATCGTGCGGCCCCGGCGACGCTTCCGGATGATACTGCACGCAAAACACCGGCTTCGATTTGTGCCGGAATCCTTCCACCGTCTGGTCGTTCAAATTCAACCGGTCCACCGTCACGTCCGACGGCAGCGATTTCGCATCGACCGCGAACCCATGGTTCTGCGACGTGATCTCCACCTTGCCGGTCGCCAGGTCTTTCACCGGCTGATTCGCCCCGCGATGGCCGAATTTCAACTTGAAGGTCTTACCGCCATACGCCTGCCCCAGGATCTGGTGCCCGAGACAAATTCCAAACATCGGCACGCCATGCTTCAACAGGTCCGACACCGTCCGGACCGCGTAATCCAGCGCCGATGGATCCCCCGGGCCGTTGGATAAAAAGATGCCCGCCGGTTTGTGCTTCAGGGCCTCGGCCGCTGAAGCGGTGGCAGGCAGGACTTGCACCCGGAACCCATGCTGCCGCAGCCGGCGCAGGATGTTGTACTTCATCCCGAAATCGTAAGCCACGATCGGAATGTCCGCCGGCGGCAGCGGCGCCCGCTCCGACCGGCCGTCCGGTTTCCCGGGGCCCTGCACCAGCCGGAACGCCGCGCTCTGCTCGTCCTTCTCGTCCCACACGAAAGGCTTCGCGTGCGTCACTTCCTTCACGTAATCCACCCCGATCAATCCCGGCCATTCCTTCGCGCGCCGGACGGCTTCCTCCTCCGTAAGATCCTCGGTGGTGATGAACCCGTTCAATGCGCCGCGCACCCGCAGCTTTCGAGTCAGCGCCCGCGTGTCGACCCCTTCAATTCCCGGAATGCCGTTCTCCTCGAGATAAGCCGCCAGCGACAAATCCGCGCGCCAGTTGCTGACCACCGGGGATAACTCGCGAATCACAAACCCACCCACATGCGGCCGCCAGCTCTCCACATCCTGCCGGTTGACCCCGTAATTCCCGATCAACGGGTAAGTCATCGTGACAATCTGCCCCTTGTAGGATGGATCGGTGAGAATCTCCTGGTAGCCGGTCATGGAAGTGTTGAAACAAACCTCGCCACAGGCGGACGCGCGGGCGCCAAAGGCTTTGCCGCGGTACACCGTTCCGTCTTCCAGGGCCAAAATCGCTTTCATCGAATCTGCAGTCGCGCCGGATGCTACGGGGAGGCGCCGGAGGGTTCAAGTTATTCCCGGGCCCCCCAAACCTCGGAATCGTTCTCGTCCTCGTCCTCGTCCTCGTCCTCGACGCTTTGGATAAATGGATTGTTGGATTTATGGATTATTGGACGGACTCCGCGCGGAAGTCTTTTCATTTATCCATCAATCCATTAATCCATCAATCCCCGACAAAGGGACCAAGGACGGGGACGATTAAGAGCCTCCTACCCTCTCACGCCGCCGCCGCCTCCGACTGCTCCAGCCACGCCTTCTTCCCGCCCACAATCGTCGCCACCGGCCGACCCTTCAATCGCCACCCGTAAAACGGGCTGTTCCGGGATTTTCCAGCCGTGTCCACCTCACTGAACACCCACTCGCGATCCGGGTCAAACACCGTCACGTCCGCATCCCGGCCCACCGCCAGCGTGCCCTTCTCCAGCCGCAACAGCCGGGCGGGATTCACCGTGTACTTCGCGATCAGGTCCGGCAGGGACAATCGTTTTCCGTGATAAAGCTGCATCAGCGACAGCGCCAGCTCGGTCTCCAGACCCGTGATCCCAAACGGCGCGTAATCGAACTCCACCTGCTTCTCGTAATTGCAGTGCGGCGCATGGTCGCTGCACAAAATTTCAATCGTCCCGTCCGCAAGCCCGTCCAAAACCGCCGCGCGGTCCGACGCCGATCGCAACGGCGGATTCATCTTGAAATGAGTGTCGTAAGCGGGCCACGACGGCAGGTCGCCCTGGCCGGGATCGAAGCCGAACACACCGGCTCCATCCTTTTTCCAGAATTTATCGCTGCCCGCCACCGCGGAGTCGGTCAGGGTGAAATGATGCGGACAGGCTTCGCCGGACACCGGCAGCCCGCGTTTCCGGGCGTCGCGCAGGAGCTGGACGCTGCCCGCGGCGCTGAGATGCTGGCAATGCACCTGGGCGCCGGTGAGTTCGGCCAGCAGAATGTTCCGGGCCACAATCATCTCCTCGCCCGCCGACGGCCAGCCCTGCAGCCCCAGCGCCGTGCTCCAGTAACCCTCGTGCATCACACCCTCGGTCACCAGGGAGTAATCCTGGCAATGATCGAATACCGGCAGATCGAACATGCGCGCATACTCGAGCGCGCGGCGCATCAGCTCGTTGTTCTGAACGCAGCGTCCGTCATCCGTGATCGCCACCACCCCGGCCCGCTTGAGGGACCCGATCGGCGCGAGTTCTTCGCCGGCGAGATTCCGCGTGATGGCGCCGGCCACGAAAACATTCACCATGCCGAGGTGCGAGGCGCGCTCGTGAATGAGCGCCACCGTCCCGGCCGTGTCGACCGTGGGCGAAGTGTTCGGCATGCACACCACCGAGGTGAACCCGCCGCGCGCGGCCGCAGCCGTGCCGGTCGCAATCGTTTCCTTCGCGGTCTGGCCCGGCTCCCGCAGGTGCACGTGCAAATCAATCAACCCGGGACAAACCACCAGCCCCGAAACATCCAGCCGCTCCGCATCCTTCGGCGCCCGGGCTGCCGCGTCCGGCCCGACGGCGGCGATCTTGCCGTTCACAATGAGAAGGTCCGCGGAAGTATCGAGGCGCTGCGCGGGATCGATCACCCGGCCGCCGGCCAGTAGCAGCGAGTTCATGTGCATCGAGGATACACGCTGGCGAATTGACAAGGCAAGCGCGCGGGTTATGATTCCCGCACCAGGCAGGCTCGTGCGTCGTCGGAGGCGGGCCTGCCGCGCCGTAGTCCCGCCCTGGCGGGACGGAGGCGGGCGTAGTTCAATGGTAGAACGGAAGCCTTCCAAGCTTCACACGAGGGTTCGATTCCCTTCGCCCGCTCCATTTTCTGGATTTCCCCCTCTGCGTCCTCTGCGTCCTCTGCGCCTCCGCGCGAGAAAAAGCCAGGCTTGACCCCGCCCGCATCCGGCGATAGTCCATGAACAGCAGCATCGGGCAAATCATCATGGGCAAACACGACTCACGCAGAGGCGCAGAGGACGCAGAGATAAGACCAACAACGTCTCTGCGACCGTGCTTGCTTCAAATCACCTGTCTCATCGCGGCGCTGTCCATTGCTCTAACCTCCGCGAGTCAGACAAATCTCTCTCCGGTCCAGATCACCGTCGACGCCTCCCAACCGATCGGCGAATTGAAACCCATCTGGCGGTTCTTCGGCGCGGATGAACCGAACTACGCCTGCATGAAGGACGGACAGAAACTGCTGGGTGAACTGGGAGACATCGGGCGCGAACACGGCCGCACCGTTTACTTCCGCACGCACCACCTGCTGACCAGCGGCGACGGCGCCTACGCCCTCAAGTTCGGTTCCACCAGCGCTTACAAGGAAACCACCAACGGCCAGCCGGTCTACGATTGGACCATCAACGACAAAATCTTCGACGCCTACCTCGCCCATGGAATCAAGCCTTACGTGGAAATCGGCTTCATGCCGGAAGCGCTGTCCACGCACCCGGAAAATTACCCGCACAACCCGCCGAAGAATCAGCGCGCACCCGTCGAAGGCGGGCAGTCGTATCCGCCGAAGGATTACGTGAAATGGGGAAACCTCTGCCAGGCGTGGGCGCAGCACTGCGTCGATCGATACGGCCGCCCCGAGGTGGAATCCTGGTATTGGGAAGTCTGGAACGAACCGAACATCCCCTACTGGCAGGGATCGCCCGCGGATTACTGCAAGCTTTACGACTACGCAGTGGATGGTGTTCGCCGGGCGCTGCCCTCGGCGCGCGTCGGCGGACCCGAAACGGCCGGCGGACCGGGCGGATCCTTTCTTGCGACTTTCCTCCGGCACTGTTCGAGCGAAACCAACTTCGCCACCGGCGCCATCGGTTCGCCCCTCGATTTCATTGCGTTCCATGCCAAGGGCGCGCCGGTCTTCACCAACGGCCATGTCCGAATGGGAATGGCGAACCAACTCCAAAACATCGACGACGCCTGCGCCGTCATCGCCGCCTTTCCTGAGTACCGACACCTCCCCGTGGTGATCGGCGAATCCGACCCGGAAGGCTGCGCCGCATGCCGGGATCCGAACGACGCCTATCGCAACGGCACGATGTATTCCAGCTACACCGCGGCGAGCTTTCCGCGCAAGCTGGAGATCGCGGCAAAACACGGCATCCGCCTCGAAGGCGCGCTCACGTGGGCCTTTGAATTCGAAGACCAGCCGCCGTTCGCCGGGTTCCGGCAGCTCGCCAGCGCCGGGATCGATCTGCCGGTCCTGAATGTGTTCCGGATGTTCGGCAAAATGAGCGGAACGCAAATCGCCGCGACGAGCAGCGCCGGTCTGGACGCCGAGAGCATCCGCCGCTCCAATGTACGCGAGAAACCCGACGTGTCCGCCTGGGCAAGCCTGGACGGCAACACCGTCGCCGTCCTGGTCTGGCATTATCACGACGACGACCTGCCCGGACCGGAGGCGGCGATTGATTTGCAGTTGAGCGGACTTCCGTTCCCGGACGGAACCGTCAAGCTGACGCATTACCGGGTGGACGCGGACCACAGCAACGCCTTCGAAGCCTGGAAGAAGATGGGGGCACCCGGCCATCTCACGCAGGAGCAGTATATGCAGCTCGAGCAAGCCGGACGCCTGACCAGGCTCGGCCCTTCGCCTGAGATCCCGGTCAAAGGCGGCAGTGCAACCCTGGAGTTTCTTCTCCCGCGCCAGGGAGTTTCCCTGCTGATGTTACATCAGGGTTCCAGCACGACCCGGTAGTAGCGCTGTTGTTCCGGGCTCATCGAATCGGTTGACGATAAGGTGTCGCCCGTGGAAGTCAACGGGGCCCCCAGATTTTGCCACTGGGTTGAGGTGAGATCGGCCGAGAATTGGACCTGGTAAGCGTGGCCCGGAATCGTGGACCAGGTGAAATGGATTGTCCCGTTGGTGACGGCCGAATTCAGAATGTTCGGCGCAGGCCAGGTAACGGACAATACAGCCGAGCGGGTGGTCACCGTGCCGAACGGACTGCTGATTACGGCCGAGTAATTTCCAGAATCCGTCGACGCAGCCTGATTCAAGGTAAATACCGGGTAATCGGAAAACCGGGTGATCTTTCGGATGCGATTGTTGGAAGTATCCGCCACATACACGTTGCGGAAGGTGTCGCAGGCCAGTCCAAATGCTCCTGCCAGGGCCGTGCCGGGCACCGTGGTAATGATGCCGGACAGGTCCACTTTCCGCATCGCGTTGTTTTGTCCGTCGGAGATAAACAGGTTTCCGTAGATGTCCAGCCCAACGCCGTTGGGAAATGCAAGATGCGCGCTTCGGGCGGGGCCTCCATCGCCTGAATAACCTCGGTTGCCATCTCCAGCGACCGTACTGATCGTCGCGTCCACCGAGACCTTGCGAATCACGTGATTGCCGGAGTCTCCGATGAACAGGTTGCCAAAGCTGTCTAGGGCGAGGCCGTAAGGATAGGAAAGCCGGGCGTTGGTCGCGTAACCGCCATCCCCGCGATATCCCAGCACGCCGCTTCCCGCCACCGTGCGAATAATGCCGTTGGTATCGACCTTGCGCACAACGTTGTTCTGGGAGTCTGCAATATAAACATTTCCGGCGGTGTCCAGGAGCACCGTTTCGGGGTAGGACAGCGTGGCGGTGATTGCAGGGCCACTATCGCCCGAGTAACCGGCGGCACCGGTGCCCGCGACCGTCGTGATGCTGCCGCCCGCGTTCACCCTCCGAATCACGTTATTGCCTGAATCCGCAATGTAGAGATTTCCGGCCCCGTCGACAGCGACGCCATCCGGATAGGAAAGCGCGGCGCTCGTTGCGGGCCCTCCGTCCCCGGTGTAATCGGCGGCACCCGTACCGGCGACGGTGGTGATAATGCCGTTGCTGGATACCTGGCGGATGCAACTGTTCCCCTCATCAGCAATGAAGAAACTGCCGGAAGAATCAACTGCCACGGCTGTTGGCCAGTAGAGACTGGCGTTGGTCGCGCGGCCCCCGTCGCCGGAGTATCCCGCCGTACCGACGCCTGCCACGGTTTCTGTGAAAGCTTCAGGCAGATTGGTACCGTTCAGCATCCAGTGGATGGTCAGCGGGCCGCTCCCCGCCAGTGACACACTGAATGTGGCCGGCGAGCCGTTGAAAACCGACAGATCCGTCGGCTGGCTGATGATGGCGAGCGGGATGTAAACCGTCAGATGGACGACGCTGCTGGTGGCGCTCCCGAAACCATTGCTGACGATGCAGAAAAACAGGCTGTCATTATCCGCCATTTGAGCGGGATCGATCACATAGCTGGCATTGGTGCCTCCCGGGATGGTTGATCCGTTTCGATACCAGGAATACACCGGATTGCTTCCGGTCACGTCGAGGCTGAATGTTGCCGGCGAAGTGTTGGAGACCGTGAGACTAACGGGCTGGCGGGTGATGCTAATCGGAATGTACGTGGTCAGAGTGACAATGCTGCTGGTGGTGCAGCCGAAGCTATTGCTCGCGACGCAGAAGAAATGGCTGCCGGCATCCGATAGCTGGACGTTCGGAAGAGTGTAGGTGGAGTTGGTCGCGCCGGCGATGGCTGTCCCATCCCGGTACCAGGCCAGCGTGAATTCGGCAAACGCGCTGGCATTGGCGGTGAAGATCGCGGTGGTGCCAACTCGAACAATCTGGCTTACGGGCTGAACGGGAAAGATCGGGGCAACGCCATTGGTGTCTACCTGTGCGAGAGCCAAGCCAGGCGCCGCGTTGGTGCCGGCCATTGTGAACCCCCCGCCCACGAACAATTGGTTCCCCGAAAGCGCCAGGCTATAAACCGCGTAATCCATGCCGGACCCCAGGCTGGACCAGGAACCATCCCACTGCGCTATCCAGCTGACGGGACCTCCTGTGACGCCGACAAACTCCCCGCCCACGAACAGCGTATTTTCCGAAGCGGCCAGCGTGTGAACCCTGCCATCCACGCCCTGGCCCAGCGCGGACCAGGAGGTGCCGTTCCATCGGGCAACGTTGTTGGCCGCGACGCCGCCTACCCCTGCGAAACTTCCTCCTGCGTACAGATAGTTTCCGAAAACCGCCAAGGCATAAACGACGGGGCCACTTTCTCCGCCGACGACTTGTGCACCGAGGGCGGACCAGGAGGTGCCGTTCCATCGGGCGACGTTGTAAGTGGCCACTCCACCGCTGGTCCCGAGGATGCCGCCTGCGAAGAGATTGGTTCCAGAGATTGCCAATGCGTAGACGGCGCCGTCGATTGAGCCCATGGGAGACCACGCGACTCCGTTCCATTGGGCGATGTTGGTCGCAGAAACGCCGCCGGCGTGTTGAAACCAGCCTCCAGCATAGATATTCGTGCCCGACACTGCCAATGCAGCGATGCCGTTGTCTGTGCCCGATCCCAGCGGGGACCAGGAATATCCATTCCAGAGGGCGATGTGGTTGGCGGTGATGTCGCCTGCCACGACAAAGTCACCTCCTGCAAAGAGATTGGTGCCGGAGATTGCCAGGCTTCGGACCACGCCGCTCATTCCCGAGCCCAGGGGGGACCAGGCGGTTCCGTTCCATTGCGCAATGTTGGAACAAAGAACGCTGCCGACCTGGGTGAAATCACCGCCGATGAACACATTGGTTTCCGTCAATGCCATGACATGGACGGTGCCGCCCCTCCGGACGATCGGAGCCACAGAAGCCCAGATTGAACCATCCCACTCATCTAGAGTGCCGGCAGCGCCGCCGGCGAAAAGGACATCACCGGATACTGCAAATGCCAGCACTGGGTTCGGTGATGCCGCCGAGGACCAGGAGTTTCCGTCCCACCGGGTCACGTAATTCGGAGCGTAATATGAGTAATTCGCGGCATACAAATTGCCTCCCATGACAGCGAGGGCTTTCACCTGCATTGACTGATTCGTCCGTAATTCAGACCAGGCGTTGCCGTCCCAACGGACGATGTCACTCGACATTGTGGCGCCCGGCAAGATGAACCAGCCTCCGGCGTAGACGTTGGTCCCCGACGTGGTGAGAGAGTAAACGGATGCCTGCAAACCGGAACCCACTGTCGCCCAGGAAGAGCCGTTCCATTGGGCGATGCCCATAGCGGGCAAACCACCGGCGGTCGAAAAATATCCACCCACGAAAAGTGTTTGCCCGGATGCGGCAAGAGCCATGGCAATGCCATCCAGGCCCGTCCCCATCGCCGACCACGAAGTGCCGTCCCAACGGGCAATATAATTCGCGGGGACACCACCGGCGGAAGTGAAGAGGCCGCCGGCGTATACGTTTGAGCCAATGGTCGTGATTGCATAGACGGTATTGCTCGTCCCGGAACCCAGCGGGGACCAGGAGTTGCCATCCCATTTTGCGATGTGATTGACCGCCATCCCGCCTGCGGAGGTGAAGTCGCCCCCGACATACAGATTGGTGCCGGACGCACATAGGGCCCTCACTATACCGTTCAAGCCTGAACCCAGTGCCGACCAGGAGCTGCCGTTCCATTTCGCTATGTTCAAGGCAATCTCATCCCCGGCAATCGCGAAAAGACCGCCCACGTACACGGTTCCGTCGTCATCTACCGCCATTGTGGTGATCACGCCGCCTTCACGCCCGACTCCCTCCAGGCTGGTCCAGTTTGCATCACTGAAAGTCGGATCAATGCGGACGGGATACTCCGCCCCTTCGTCCTCCAGCACCACGGCCAGTTGGCTTGGGGATTTCACCTCCAATCTGGCGTTGACTTCATTCCCCCGCGCATCTTCAGCCTTCAGCCGATGATAAACAATCCGCCGCCCGCCGTCGACCAACACCAGCTGAACCTTGCCACCCTTCTGCTCGACTGTCGCGCCTGTGACTTTAAGATCCACCCGTGCCGGCCCGCTGCCTGGAGGACGTTCATCAATCAGAAAATCCTGCTGCACCCCATCCACACCCACCCGGTAGTCCTCAATCACCCCGGGCCGAATCCATCGTGCCTGCTTGCCGCTCACGATAACCTTTCCGGTTTCCTGCAGCGCCAGGTGCAGGCTGCCGCGGCCAACTCCGGAGGCTGAAACTTGAAATGGCGCTCCCGTGGCTCCTTCTGCCGTGGAACTCAGCCACAGTCCCCCGGAGACAACCCTCCCTTCGAGACGCTGAAGGACGCATCGCAACCGCGCACCTTCCGAGGTTGGCACAATTGCCAGCCCGTTGGTCGCAGACTTTCCATCTGCACTGGAGCCAAGTTGTTCCAGGGGAGCTCCAGCCGGAAGCAACATGGAACCTTGCGCCAGCGGGTTGTGGAGAAGACACAACATGAGGAATCGAAGTACCATGGCTGAAAAACCTCTCATACTCGACCTTTGTATCAAATGATCGACAGATGTCAATAAGGTCATGTCCGCCGAAGGAGGAACCTCAAGCTGGCGCCCCAGGAATTCCAAGGTTTACGGAGCCCTCAAACCGCCACCGCACCGTCCAGTCTCTCGACCGCCTCGCGCAGCGTCGCCGCAATCCGCTCCTGCCGCTCCGGGTCGGTCACCTTGCGCCCGTCCAGTTCGCTCACGTAGAAGCTGTCGATCGCGGCCCCCTTCTCCGTCAAAATTTTCGCCGCGGAAATGTTCAGGTTCAATTCGGCCAGGGCCTGCGAAATCGCGAAGAGCAATCCCACGCGGTCCTCGGTCTCGATTTCAATCTGAGTCCGGGTCTCGGACGCTTCGTTGTCGAACCGCACCTCGGTCGCAAGCTGTTCGCCAATGTAGGCCTGGTAGAGCGGCCGGCTAATCTTCTGTTTCGCCAGCAGCGCCGGGAAATCCACGTCCTCGCCCGCCAGCACCTGGTTGAGCAGCTTCTCGAATTCCTCGCGCTGATCGCGGCTGGCAAGGCTGCCTGTGCGCGCGTCCGCGACAAAAAACGTGTCCAGCACGATCCCGTCGCCGCGCGTGAACACCTGCGCGCTCAGAATGGTCAGCCCCGTCGCACTGAAGGGGCCCGCGATCTTGCTGAACAACCCCGCCCGGTCCCACGTGCAGACCTTGACGGTGTTGTAGCCGCGGTCGGGTTCGTTGTGCCAGTTCACGACCGACGCCGGCGGGTTCTGCTCCTCGGCCACCTGCAGCCGCATGAACCGGTGCGCCAGCAGCAGGTCGTCCAGGATCTCCCGCGCGGTGTGGATCAGGAAATAGCGCGGCGGCAATTGCGAGAAATGCGCGCGCAATTCCTCCTCGCTGAGCTGCCCGTTCATGATCCGGTCCACTTCCTCCATCAACAGCTCGCGCTGCTTCTCCTCCGCCTTCAAAAATTCCGTCCCGCCCGTCAGCAGCGGCATCGCGCGCTTGTGCAGCGTCCACAGCAGCGTGTCCTTGAACCCGTTCCACAGCTTGTCGCTCGTCGCCAGCGAATCCGCAAACGTCAGCAGCGTCAGCAGCGACAGCACTTCCGGCGTCTGCACCTGGCCCGCGAAGGTCCGGATCACCAGCGGATCATCCAGGTCGCGCCGCTGCGACACGCTGGCCATGGTCAGGTGATGCTCGATCACCAGGCACAACACGTGCGCCGAAGCCCCGTCCAGATGCAGCCGCCGGGCCACCCGCATCGCCAGCGTCGCGCTCACCTCCGCATGCTTCCCGTGCCCCTGCGGCTTGCCCGTGTCGTGCAGCAACAGCGCCAGGTAAAGCAGATACGGCCGCTCCAGACCCTGGAACAGCGGCGCATACGCGTCATACGGCGCCGCCTTCGCCTCCCAGATCCGGTCGAGCTGCTCCAGGCACACCAGCGTGTGCTCGTCCGCCGTGTATTGATGATAAAACTCGTGCTGCACCAGGCACGTCAGGCGCCCGAATTCCGGCATGTATTTCCCCAGCAAATCCACCTCGTGCATCGCCCGCAACACCGGCGCCACGTTCCCCCGCTGGCTCAATATCGTCAGGAACGTCTCCCGCACATGCTCGTCCGCCAGGAATTTCCGGTCGGCCAGCGACACCTGGTTCCGGATGAGCTGCGCCAGGTCCGGGTGCAGCCGCAGCCCACGCTGCTGCGCATACAGGAACACCCGCATCAGCCGGCGCGGCTGGTCCCGAAAAATGCGGTTCGACGTCGCATGGATCTCCCCGTTCTCGAACCGGAACCCGTCCACCGGCTCGACCGGGGCCGGCTTGCGGCGCGGCAGCAGCGCGCGCAGCGACAGCCCCGCCTTCGGCTTCGGCCGCAGCGCCATCCGCTGCTCCAGCGTCCGAGTGATCAGGTAAATATTCCGCGAATGCAGGTACACCTGCCCCATGAACCGCTCGATCCGCCGGCTCGGCGACCGTTCGCGGTAACCCAGGTTGTGCGCCACCGCCGGCTGGATCGCCTTGGTCAAAACGTCCGTCGGCCGGTTGGTGTGATAATGAATCTCCGTGCGCACCCGCAGCAGGAAATCATACGCGGCCTCGAGCTGCTTCCGCTCCGACGCGCTCACAAATTCGAGCTGCTGCAAATCCTTCAACGACCGCGTCTGGTATTTGAAAAACGTCATCCAGAGCAGGTTCTGGTAATCCCGCAGCCCGCCGCAGCCGTTTTTGATGTTAGGCTCCTGCATGCACGCGGAATTTCCGAACTTCGACCGGCGCACCGACTGGTCCTCCAGCCGCATCGCGATGTACTCGTCCACGTGCCCCTTCACGCACTTCGCCACCAGCACCTTCTGAAACCGCTTGAACAACGCCTCGTCCCCGATGATCAGCCGCGATTCGATCAGCGAAGTCTTGGATTGCATGTCGGTGTTCGCCACCTTCACCGCGTCGTCCACGCTGCGCACCGAGTAGCCCACCTTCAGGCCGATGTCCCAGAGCGGGTAAAGAATGCCGTCCACCAGCTTCTGCAAATGCGGCAGCGGCTTGTTCCCCACCACCACCTGCCCCTCGTGCAGAAACATGAAATCGATGTCGCTGTGCGGATTCAGCTCCGCCCGGCCGTATCCGCCGATCGCCACCAGCGCCAGCGGCGGAAATTCGCGCTGGGCCTGCGGACTCAGCCCGCCTCGGGCCGCCTCCCACAAATGCTTCAACAACATGTCCAGGATCGCCGCCCGCGCGGCGCATACCTGCCGCCCGTCCCCGCCCGCCCGGTGCACCAGCTTCAGACGGTGCGTTTCCACCTTCAAAAACCCTTTGTACCGCGACAGCTCCTGGGACGGCGTTTTCCCCGCGGGCAACACCAGCCGCGCCGCGGCGTCCGCTTCAATTTTCGCAAGCAAATCCAACATTCAGGGAGTTATGTTGGTTGCAAACCGCCCCGGACGCAAGCTCACCACGAAGCCGGGTTCGACAGGGAGGTTCCTGCACCACGAAGGACGCGAGGAGCACGAAGCAACACCCTCTGTTTCCCGCCGGCCCCCTCTTCACCTGCTCAAGGCAGGAGCATCGCCCGATAAAACCGCGTGCGCTGGCCCAGTCCCGATGGATCGCTGAAGATGGCGGGCATTTGGGCGACCACACCGCTGGTCAGCGCGGTCCAGGGTCCCTGCGCCTGGTCCGACCAGTCGATTTCGTAGGCGCGATTCGCCGGACCCGACAACGTGAGCTGCGGCTCTGGATTCATCGAGATCGACAGCAGGACGATCGGGTCCGACTGCAGGATGCCGCCGGATACCGTGGCGATCACAAAGGTGCCGTCGCCGAAGGCGGCCTGGCGCTGGGATCGCGCGCAGCCGGAAGGAACGATCGACCAGTTGGTGCCGTCCCGAGAAATCCAGACGTTCTTTTCTGCGCCGAACGAAAGAACTCCGCCGGCCTCCGGCAAAACAAACCAGCCGTCTCCAAACGCAATGGGATTGGCACCGCTCACCGAAAGCGACGACGCGAATGTCCAGTTTGTACCATCACCGGAAGTCGCAAGGACACTGTAGCCCGTGGCCACAAATGTTCCGTTTCCATAAACAATCGTGGCCAAACCTTGAGCAGCGGGACGCACCTCCCAGTTCGTCCCATCCGGGGAGGTCGCAGTGTAGTAGTCGCCGACCGCGGCAAACCGGCCACCCCCATAGGTCAGCGCCCGCAGGTCAAGGGAGTTGTCGGCATTCGTGCCCATGTATTGCGCCGACCAGTTGGACCCGTCATCGGAAACAAGCGAATACCCATAGTCGGTTAGGACCACGAATCTGCCATTCCCGAACGCAGCGGATCTCGCCTGGCCCGAATAAACCAGTCCCGGCGCAGGGTTGGTCCAATCGTGGCCGTTCATTGAGACGCATGGCCCGGCCCATCCGGCCGCCACATACAGGCCTTTGCCCCAGGTGATCGAGAAGAGCTCCGAGGGGCTGGTCAGGGCGGCAATGTTTGTCCATACCCCGCCGTTGCCGGATAACACAACCTGCCCTGAACCGAGGCCGGTGAAGGAACCATTGAGATATTCAAAATCATTGAATTCAAAGGGAACCTGGTCCGCCCTTGCGTTGGCCCAATCCCATCCATTGCTGGAAAGCAGGAAGGATCCGTCCCCGCGTGAAGCCACCGCAAAGCCGCCTGCCACAGCCATCCCCGTAATGCTCGGGGTGTTGCTTACAACCGGAGTCCAACCAGACAAATCAGGAGAAATCAGCAACTCCGAGAAGTTTCCGTAATTCGGGTAATTCGGGTACAAGGCAAAGGGGATCGGAGCCAGACACCAGCTTTGACCGCTGTAAAAAAGCTTCCCTTCGAAGTAAGAGACGAGGCTGGAACTGTCCCAAACCAAGCCGTTGGTGGAGGTCCACAGTTGGGCACCAAAAAAATTCTGGTTCGCGCTGTAGCCGGCGAACATTCCCTGTCCATAGGCGATCGATCGAATGGGCCCCGCCGTGGACAACACCCGCCGCGTCCAGACCCGGGCGTCCGGGGAGGACAGGATCACGCCCTGCCCGCCGGAGAAGGTCTGAGTGGGCGACAGGCCGCCCGCGGCGATGAACAGCCCCTTCGCCTGGACGACATCGTACAATTCCCAGTCCCCCGAACTTCGCTGCGTCCAATTCACGCCGTCCGGCGAGGTGAGAATCGTCGTCTGCTCGCCCACGGCAACAAATTGTCCGCCCGAATACATCACGGCGTTCAGCGAATAAAACGTGCCGGGATATTGAAGCGTCCAGCTCTTCGCATCGGTCGAGGTCAGCACGAGGCCGTAATCTCCCACGACCACGTACGTGCCCCCGCCCCAGGCGCAGCCGCGAAGGTTGTCCGCCACCCCGCTGTCGCGCGACACCCAGTCTGTCCCGTTGCTCGACGTCAGCAGCGTTCCCATCTCGCCAACCGCCAGCCAGCCGCCGTTGACGTTGACGACATTGTTCAGCGAATTCCCCTGCGGCAACGGCGCGCGCCAATGCCAGTTGTCCAGCGGACCGGCCATCCCCGGCAAAACGCCCAATCCAACAGCAGCGATGCAGATGACCCGGAAACAACGTCGAAGAAGGGACGGATTGTGGAAACAGCCTCCTCTGTTCATGAACGAATTATCCCTGACACGTCATTGCGTGCAAGTCCGAAACAGTCCCTGGCAGCAAGCGCCTCTTGCCAAATTCCCTTCGAACCCTTCGCCTCTTCGTGGTGAATAAACCGTTCCTCGCGGTGAAACCTTGTGAGGCCCCCGGTGTTTGCATAGATTGCGCCAGAGCCTGGTCGTTTGTTCCGATGGTGCCTTCGAACCTTGATCCGGATGCCGCCCTGATGCTGCGTGTGAAGCAGGGCGACATGGATGCCTTTGCCGAGCTGGTCGACAAATACAAGCAGCCGGTTCTCAACCTCGCCTTCCGCACCGTGCGGGACCTTACCGAAGCCGAGGACCTCGCCCAAACGGTGTTTGTCCAGGTCTACAAATCCGCCCAGCGCTACAAAACCTCCGCCAAGTTCTCCACCTGGCTCTTCACCATCGCCCGAAACCTTTGCCTCAACGAAATCCGCCGCCGCTCCCGGCACCGCGTCGAATCCCTCGACGCACCCCACCCCACCCAGGAAGACCAGCCGCTCCACCAGGTCGAGGACACCCGCTCCACCGGCCCCACGGAATCGTTAATCCAAAGCGAATTAACGTCGAAAATCGAAGAGGCTCTCGCCGACCTGCCCGAAAACCAGCGCACCGCCCTGCTCCTCTGCCGCCAGGACGAATTGAGCTACGAGGAAATCGCCAAAATCCTCGGCTGCTCCCTCTCGGCCACCAAGTCCCTCATCCATCGCGCCCGCGAAACCCTCAAAGACCGCCTCAAACCCTATCTCCGCACCGGGGAATGGACCCGATCCGAATGACCGCAACTTTTCACCCCGCCCGGTTTTTTATCAGGAGGAACCTATGAAAGATCCGCACAATGATCCTTTACGCGAGTCCGCCTGGCGCCGCCGCCGGACGCCGGAACAGGACGCGGAACTTCAGGCCTGGCTGGCCGGTCACCCGGGCGAGGCACCGGGCGTGCACGCCGACGAGGCCTTGAACCGGCTGCTCGACCAGTTGCCGGATGCGCCGGTTCCATCCAATTTCACAGCCCGCGTTCTCGAAACCGTACGGCGTGACTCCAGCCGAGGCCAGCCCCGGCACTGGTCCTGGACCTGGCGCGCCTGGCTCCCCCGCGCCGCCGCCGCCGGTCTCGCGGTGTATCTCTGCATTTTCTCCTACCAGCAACACTTGGTCGTCCGACGGGCGGAGATGGCCCGGAGCCTGGCCGCCGTCTCCACGGTCGCCGCGGCTTCCAAACCTGAAGTTCTCCAGGATTTCGAAGCCATCCGGCGCCTCGGCCAGGCTCCGCCCGCCGACGAAGAGCTGCTCGCCCTGCTCAAATGAACGCCGCCCGGGTCACCCGGATCTGCTGTCTCCTGGCCGCTCTGCTGCCGGGGATTCCCGCGCACGCCGCCGACCCCGCCCCGGCCGCGCCCCCCGCGACGGTTCGCATGCTCCAAATCCCCTCCCCATCGCCCGGCGCCTCACCCGTGGCCGTGTTCCGAAAACTCTTCGCCATGACTCCCGAAGAGCGCGAACGGTTCCTGACCAATTACCCCCCCGCCAAACGCGAACGCATCCAGGCCAAACTGCTCGAATACCAGTTGCTCCCGCCCGAATACCGCTAACAACGACTCCAGGTCACCGAACTCCGCTGGTACCTGCTCCCCCTGATGCCACTCCCCCGCACCCAGCGCGAGGAACAACTCAAACAAATCCCCGAACCCTCCCGCCAAATGGTCGCCGCACGGCTCGATGAATGGGATATCTGGCCGCCCGCACTCAAGGACGAAGTGCTCGATTACGAATCCACCATGCACTACTTCGTCGGCAAGGATTACAAGGTCCAACTCCAACCCGCGGCCGACGATCTACCCGACTGGCAGCGGTCCGAACTCAACCGGAAACTTCGCCGCTGGGAAGCCCTCCCGCTCGCCCAACGCCAGCAACTCTACGATCGATTCCAGCACTACTTCGAACTGAACGATCCCGAGAAACAGCGCATCATGGATTCCCTCACCGAACCGGAGCGGCAGGAAATCACCGAGGCGCTCGGCCCGATGGAGAAATGGCCGAAATCGCAGCAGGACCGCTACCTGTCCGCTTTCCGGCAATTCGCCGAAATGTCCACCGTCGAACGCCAGCAGTTCATGAGGAACCTCGCCCGCTGGGAACAAATGTCCCCCGAAGAACGCCAGGCCTGGCGCGACCTCGTCCAGCAACTCGACATCCTGCCCCCCGGCCTCGCCCCCGCCCCGACCGGCTCCGGCACCCCCGACCGCACCAACCCCACCGCCGCCCCCTCGAGATAACCCGCAAAGGGGTCAGTCCTATAATTGTGAATTTCTGCGATCCATAGGCCAACATTCTCAATTATAGGACTGACCCCTTCGCGGTCATGCTATACTCTGGCCGCACGTGCATCCGATCGCATTTCAAATCGGCTCGCTGACGGTCCATTGGTACGGCGTCATGATGGCGCTCGCCTTCATCGCCGGACTCTGGACCGCCGGACGACGCTGCCGTATCGAAGGGGTTCCCAGCGACAAAGTCCTCGATATCGGCCCCTGGCTCATCGTCGGCAGCATTCTCGGCGCCCGCATTTTCTACGTCGTCAGTTACTGGAAGGAATCCTTCGCCGGCCAGCCGCTCATCGAGATTTTCATGATCCAGCACGGCGGACTGGTGTATTACGGCGGATTGCTCGGAGCCATCGCCGCCGGCGTGTTGTATGCCCGGATCAGGAAACTGCCGCTCTGGCAGCTCGCCGACATCGTGGCGCCCAGCATTGCGCTTGGCTACGTGTTCGGCCGGATCGGCTGCCTGCTCAACGGGTGCTGCTATGGCCAGCCTTGTTCTCTGCCGTGGGCCATTCACTTTCCACAGGGACACGAAACCTTTCCCAACGGCGTCCATCCGACCGAGATTTACGATGCCCTGCTGAACCTCGGCATGTACGGCTTCCTGGCCTGGCTGTATCGCCACAAGAAATTCCGCGGCCAGGTCTTCGCCGCCTACCTCCTCTGCTACGCCGTGACCCGCTCCATCGTGGAGTCGTTCCGGGGCGATTACCCGGTGACACACCTCCACACCGGCCTCACCCCTGCACACCTCGTCAGCATCGGCATTTTCATCGCAGGCGCACTGCTCTACGCATTGCAACACCGGATCGGAAAAACCAAGCCAGGCAGCTAAACAAGCAGCCCATGACTCCCGCGCCGCTCCTGCTCGCCGGACCCACCGCGGTTGGCAAATCCGAAGTCGCCCTGATCCTCGCCGAACAAATCGGCGGGGAGATCGTTTCGGTCGATTCGATGCAGGTTTACCGCGGCCTCGATATCGGCACCGCCAAGCCGTCTGCGGCCGACCGCGCGCGCGTGCCGCATCACCTGGTTGACGTGGCGGACTTGAACGAGTCCTTCGATGCCGCGCGATTTCTCCAACTCGCGCAGGTTGCCGTGAAGGAAATCCACGCCCGCGGCCGGACCCCGATCCTGTGCGGAGGCACGGGCCTGTATTTCAAGGCGTGGCTGGAGGGCCTCGGCACCGCCCCGGCCTCCGATCCTGCACTGCGGCGCGAATTGGAATCCATCCCGCAATCAGAACTGTTGCGCGAGCTATCCGAGCGCGACCCGGAGGCATTCGCTAAAATCGACAAATCGAATCCGCGGCGAATCATCCGCGCCGTGGAAGTCATTCGACTCACCGGCCGGCCGTTTTCGGAACAGCGCACCGGCTGGGAGAAACCGGCGGCGGCCCAGGGAATCGGACTGAGCCGCGGGGCGGACGATTTGAAACGGCGGATTGACGCGCGGGTGGAGGCAATGTTCCGGCGAGGCCTGGTGGCCGAGACGGCAGCGCTCCTGGAAAGCGGCCTGGCCGCCAATCGTACCGCAATGCAGGCGCTCGGCTACCGCCAGGTTGCAGAACATCTGCAGGGAAAACGCGGGCTGGATGAAACCGTCGAACTGGTCAAGGTCCGGACGCGGCAATTCGCCAAGCGGCAGATGACGTGGTTCCGGCGCCAGTTACATCTGGAGTGGATTGAACTGGGAACTGGGGACGCTGCCGACCTCGTCGTGAAACGGATTCTTCAGCAGTTACCGCGAACTTCGTAGCCGCGATCGTGACATCGCGGAACTCCGCAACTTACCGGGTATCCGTAGCCGCCCGCATCCGGTCCCTGATCCATTTCCCAGACGGTGTGAGGTCGGTTTCGGCCCATGGCCCATTCATGCCCGCGGCGGGCCGGAGGGCGGCGCTGGCTTCGTCCGCGTTGCTCATCGACCAGTTGGCCCAACTAATGCCGTGTTGATTCATCCACGCCAGCCAGCGTGCGGCCTCCTCAGGATAAATCGCGCCCTTGCCGGTGTAATCGGTCAGCCCCCATTCGGACACGAAAATGCCCAGCCCCTTTGTCAGCGCGGTATCGGCACTGGCCCGAAGATTGTCTCGATGCGTGCCGGTGTAAAAATGCAGCGCGTAAAGAACGTTGCTGTAACCCAGCGGATCCTCAGCGGCCGCGCGCAAGCCCTGGCACCAGGAATCCGTGCCGACGATAATCACCCGGTTCGGATCCGTTTTCCGGATCGCCGGGATGATGAACTCGGCGTAGGACTTGATGGAGTTCCAGTCCACATTGGTCCCGTTGGGCTCGTTGCAGATCTCGTAAATCAGATTCGGTTTGTCGCCGTAGGCCCGCGTCATTTCGGCGAAGAAGTCGCGGGCCTGCTCGCGATAACGGTTCGGATTCCCGTCCTCGAGAATGTGCCAATCCACGATGACGTAAATCCCGGCGCGCAATGCGCCGTCGATGATTCTCCGGACATCCTCCTTCACCTTCGGATCCCGGATGTAGCTCGAGCCGTAGCTGTCGGTGTACATTGCCGCCCGCACGAGGGTGACGCCCCAGTCGCGGGCAAGGCATTCGACGGTATTGGTGCCGAATGGAAATTGTTTCAGGTCATGCGAACTCATCCCGCGAAGCTGGATCGCCGCGCCCGAAGCGTCGCACAGGCGGCCGTCTTGAACTTTCAACCATCCGTGAGCGTTCGCGTAATCCTGGCCAAAAGCCGACGGCAACGTTGCAAAGATGATGGCCAGGCATGTCGCTGCGGAAACACACGGAGAAATTAGGCGGATCGGATTCACTTCCGCAGGGTATCAATACACCCGCCAGCGTCAAACGCCTCGAAATTTTCCAACCTGCAACTTGCAACCCGCAACCCGCAACCTGCCTCTACTTCCGCAGCGACTGCACGTAGCGATCGATGCGGTCGCCGGCTTCGATGAGATGTTCGTAGCTGGTGGCGAAGCAGGCGCGGCAAAAGCCCGCGCCGTTCGCGCCAAACGCCGTGCCGGGCACCATCGCCACCTTCTCCGCGTTCAACAGGCCCACCGCAAAATCCTTCTCCGACATCCCGCTCACCGTGATGTCGGGAAACGCGTAGAAGGATCCCCGGGGCATGTGGCATTTGAGTCCGATTTCATTGAAGCGACGAACGATGAAATCGCGCCGGCGCTGGTATTGTTCGCGCATGGCTTTCATGGCGTCCTCGCCGCGCTGGAGCGCCTCGATGGCGCCTTCCTGGCTGATGATCGACGCGCACATCATGGAATACTGGTGCACCTTCATCATCGCCTCGATCAGCGGCGCCGGGCCACAGGCATACCCGATCCGCCAGCCCGTCATGGCGAACGCCTTGGAAAATCCGTGCAGGAAAATCGTCCGCTCCTTCATTCCCGGCAGGCTCGCGATGCTCACGTGCTCACCTTCGAAGGTCAGCTCGGAATAAATCTCGTCGCTCAGCACGAGCAGGTCCTTTTCCACCGCGAACTTCGCGATGTCCTCCAGTTGCGCGCGGCTGCAGGTGCCGCCGGTGGGATTGCACGGCAAATTCAGCATGAGCAGCTTGCAGCCCGGCTGCCAGGCGGCCCGCAGCGCCTCCGCTGTCAGCGCAAAATTGTCCTTCGCATACGTCGGCACCGGCACCGCCGCCCCATGCGTCAGCGTGATGCTCGGATGGTAACTCACGTAACACGGCTGGTGAAACATCACCTTGTCGCCCGGGTTCACCAGCGCCCGGAACGCGATGTCCAAAGCCTCGGAAACTCCGACCGTCACCAGGATTTCGTCCTCGGGCCGGTAAACGACCTTGAAATGCCGCTCCACGTATTTGTGGATCGCGCGGCGCAGTTCGATCAGGCCCAGGTTCGACGTGTAATGCGTCTTGCCCTTTTCGAGCGCGTAAATGGCGGCCTCGCGGATGTGCCAGGGCGTGTCGAAATCGGGTTCGCCGATGCCCAGCGAAATGACGTCCTTCATCTTCGAAACAATCTCGAAGAAATCGCGGATGCCCGACCGGGGCAGGTTGATCACGTGCCGGGCGATGTAGCGGGTGGTGTCCATCAGTCGAATTTCAAATTTGAAATTTGAGATTTGAAATCAACTCAGGGCGCCACGTTCAGCCGGCTGGTCTCCTCGGCGGCCACGTCCATGAGAAATCCCTGTTCCTTGTAAGATCGCAGCATGAAATGCGTGGCGGTGGACAGGACGCCTTCGAGCGTGCTGAGTTTTTCCGACACAAACCCGGCGACTTTTTGGAGGCTGGAGCCGTTGACGAAGACGAGCAGGTCGTAGCCGCCGGACATGAGGTAGCACGACTCGACCTCTTCGAAGCGGCTGATGCGGTCGGCGAGGCGGTTGAATCCGCCGCCGCGTTCGGGGGAGATGCGGACTTCGATGACGGCGCGGACGGCGCCGGCTTCCTCTTTGGCGAGGTTGAGGACGGGGCGCCAGCCCAGGAAGATTTTCTCCTTCTTGAGCTCATCGAGCTGGCGGTGGATTTCGGATTCGGGCTGGTTCAGCACCTGCGCCATTTGCGCCGTGCTCAATCCGCCGCCTTCAAGCAACAATTTCATTACCGCATTCATCGGACTGCCATGTTGCACGCGCACAAAGGCAAAATCCATCTCAAATACTTTCACGCGAAATGAAGCGAATTGGCGCCAACCCAACTCCGTTTGGTCTGACCAGAGCATCTCATTCCCGGACTTGGTTTTACGCCAAAATGGAGGTCAGATTTGGGCTTATGGAACGTTTTTTGACCCGTTTTTTGAGCCCGGGAGGAGCAGGACAGCGGGGACGGTGACGAACAGGCCTGCTAGCAGGAGCGAGGCCCCGGCGACTTCGGTTTCCGGCCGCAGCAGAAGCGCGGAAGCGGCGAGGGCGACCAGTGTGAGGTTCGGGCAGAGGAGGAGAAAGGCGCGGCGATCGCCGCCGGTTTTGAGCCAGCGACGGTGCAGCACTTCGCGAACACAGAGAAGGAGAATGGCGGTTCCCAGGGCGATGGCGGTGCCGACCGTCAACAGATGGCGCCAGGGAATCTGCAATCCGAGCGAAACAAAAAACACGGGGATCAGAAAGCGCCGGCTGATGGGGGCCATTTGTTCCTCGAGATCCATTCCGGCGTGGCGGGTGTGGCTCATGAAGAGGCCCAGAAAAAACGCGGTCTTGGCGGCGGAAAGCCCGAGGCGTTCGCCCACGGCGCAGACGGCCAGGACGAGGAGCACGAGGAAATGGACGCGCCAGCGGGTGGTTTTGGCGAGGATCAACTGGAACAAGCCCTCCAGGTGGCGCGTAAACCGGCTGACCAGCCAGACCACCGTTCCCATGCCGAGCAACTTGGCGATCAGCACCCACTGCAATCCCTGTTCGACCACCGGGATCTCCACCGCGAGCAGCACGATGGCGATCATTTCGAGCGCCACCATCACGTGCAGCACAAACCGCTTCGTGGCCTCATCCGCCCACGGGTAATGCCTCCAGCCCTCGTGCGACATCCCGACGGAACAGCTGGCCAGGGCGGCGGCGGCAAGCAGGGACGGGCCGACCCCGACGCCGGCGGTCGTGGCAATAAGCAGAATCACGGGATACTGCCACACAGACCAGAGCAGGGCGAAGCGGAGCGGGCGGAGGAACTCGCGGAACGCCGGCAGCTCGATCTCGATGCCCACTCCGAACAAGAGGAGCAGGAATCCCACCTTGCCCGCCTGGATCAGGGCCGCGCCGACCGGTTCATCGACCAACGGGTTGAGCAGCAGGCCGAACAGGATGAAGAAGGAATACGCCAGGGCAGGCCGCCCGAGTTTCTGACAAAGGTCCGGAACGGCCATCAACAGCAGCAATACACATATGACAGCTTCGATCGTGTTCAGCGCCGCATAGTTGAACGATCTCCCGCTCCAACCGCAACCCTCAAATGCCCCTCAAATGCCCCGAACACCGCAGAACACGCGAGGCAGATGGGACTTTTCCCGGCCCCGATTCATGCTATGCTGTGAGTGGCCGCGCTCATGGGCGGCTGAACATCGATTGAAGGCACTGATTGAGAATCGGCAGGCCCGGACGGAACGCGTCTTCCTGGTCGGCGTCGAATTGAAATCCGGCAACGGCTGGGAAACGCGCGAATCGCTCGAGGAACTTGCCGAACTGGCCGGCACGGCCGGCGGCGAGGTCATCGGGGAAGGCATCCAGAAACTCGAGGCCCTCCACCCCGCCACCTTCATCGGCAAGGGCAAAGCCGAGGAATTCGCCAAGCAATGCGGGCGCGAAAACATCGACACGGTGATCTTCGACGACGACCTTTCGCCCGCGCAGAGCCGAAATCTCGAAAAGGTTTTCAACCGCAAGATCCTCGATCGCACCTCGCTGATCCTGGACATTTTCGCCCAGCGCGCCCGGACGCGCGAAGGCAAACTGCAGATTGAGCTCGCCCAGCTCCAGCACCTCCTGCCGCGCCTGACACGGTTCTGGGGCCATTTGTCCCGGCAAAAAGGCGGCATCGGCATGCGCGGCGGCGAAGGCGAATCGCAACTCGAATCCGACCGGCGCAAGGTCCAGGAACGCATCGACAAGATCATCCGCGACCTCGACGACGTCCGCCGCCGCCGTTCGACACAGCGCGCCGGGCGCCAGCGCAACAACTGGCCGCTGGCATCCATCGTCGGTTACACCAACGCCGGCAAGTCCACCTTGCTGAACCGGCTCACCGGGGCCGAGGTGCTGGCGAAGGACATCCTGTTTGCGACGCTGGATCCGACGACGCGCCGGCTGCGGCTGCCGACGAATCAGAACGTGCTGCTGACGGACACGGTGGGATTCATTCGCAAGCTGCCGCACGGGCTGGTGGAAGCCTTCAAGGCGACACTCGAGGAAGTGGTACAGGCGGACTTGTTGTTGCATGTGGTCGACGTAAGCCATCCGCAGGCCGAGGAGCAGTTGCTGGCGGTGGAGGCGGTGCTGAAGGAAATCGGCGCGGAAGGCAAGCCGACCCTGATGATTTTCAACAAGGTGGACGCGCTGAACGGGAGCCGGGAACGGCTGACACGATTCCTGGAGCGCTACCCGCACGGCGTGGCGATATCGGCGAAGGACGGCACGGGGATTCCCGCGCTGCTGGAGGAACTCGGCGCCCAGCTCCGGCCCACGCGTGAAATCATGGATCTCGCCGTCCCACACGCCAACGCCGATGTGATCGCCCGGCTGCATGAAGTTGGGCAGGTGCTCGAGCGCCGCTACACCGGCCGCGCCGCGCGCCTCAAGGTCCGCATCCCGCCGCATCTGCACCGCGAGTTCGCGCCGTTCGCCGTCCGCGCAGCGGGTGGGAGTGAATAAATGGATTACTGGATTGTTGGATTGTTGGATAATTGGGGAGACCTCCGCGCGAAATCCCACCAATCCAATAATCCATCAATCCATTAATCCAGGATTTCTGCTTGCCGCCTTACTGAATTTTAGGATGCTGGTGTCATGACGGGCTCAGGGTTTCGGATTCGGGATTTGCCTGTAAGCGAGCGGCCGCGGGAGCGATTGATTTCCCAGGGAGCGGACGCGCTCAAGAACTCCGAACTCATCGCCATTCTTCTCCGCACGGGGATGAAGGGTGTTTCCGCGGTGCAGATCGCGGAACAGTTGCTGTCGCGATTTGAAACACTGGACCGGTTGTCGCGGGCGGGCGTGGATGATTTGCGGCAGGTGAAGGGCCTGGGGCGGGACAAGGCGGTGGCATTGAAGAGTGCGTTCACGCTGGCGCGGCGGCTGGCTTCGGAACTCCGGCAGGAATCCCCGCAACTCGACACCCCCGACCGCATCGCCGACCTGCTCCGCGAAGCCAACCGCGCCTTCGACGTGGAATGTTTCCAGGCCGTCCTGCTCAACACCCGCCGCCGGCTCATCCGCGTCGAACGCATCTCCCAGGGAACGCTCGACACCATCCTGGTCCACCCCCGGGAAGTGTTCAAACCCGCCATCGCCGCCAATGCCGCGGCACTCGTCCTGGCCCACAATCATCCCAGCGGCGATCCCACCCCGTCCGAAGCCGACATCAAGGTGACACGCGACCTGATCCGCGCGGGCCAACTGCTCAAAATCGAGGTCCTGGATCACCTGATCCTGGGCCGGGCGACGCAGGAACGGCCGAAGGATTACGTGTCGCTGAGGGAGCTGGGCTATTTCTATTCGTGACCTTGTCCGGTCCAAGTTGCGCTCGATTTGTCGCGCGGCTTTTGAGATTCTGGGCTGGCCATGATTCATCCGACTGCCGTCATTCATCCGAAGGCGAAGCTCGATTCGACCGTTGCCGTGGGTCCCTGCGCCGTGATCGACGAGCATGTGGAAGTGGGGCCGGATTGTGTCGTGGGCCCGCATGTTCACCTGACGGGGCACACTGTGATCGGGTCGGGCAACCGGTTTCACGCCGGGGCGGTCATCGGCGATACGCCGCAGGATTTGAAATACCGGGGTGAACCCACCCGGCTGCGGATCGGGGACAACAACGTGTTTCGGGAACACACGGTTGTGAATTGCTCCGCCACGCTGACGGAGGACACGGTGATCGGTTCGAACAATTTCATCATGGTCCAGAGCCATGTCGGGCACAACAGCCGGCTGGGGGACCACGTGATTCTCGGCGGCGGCGCGATGGTGGCCGGCCATGTGACTGTGGAAGACCGGGTGTTCATCTCCGGCAACTGCCTTGTTCACCAGTTCTGCCGGATCGGAACGCTGTCGATGATGCAGGGCGGCGCGGCGATCAGCAAAGATCTACCGCCGTTCACGATAGCGCGCGGGTACAATGCCATTTCGGGGCTGAACACGATCGGCCTGCGCCGCGCCGGGATTTCGTCGGCAGACCGGCTGGAGCTGCGGCGGATTTATCACGCGGTGTTCCGATCCGGACAAAATCTCCGCGCGGCGGTGGCGGACTGCCAGTCGCAGGCTGCGGGTGCGCCCGCGCGCAAGCTGCTGCAGTTTCTCCAGGAATCGAAGCGCGGATTCTGCGCGGCCCTGCGCCGAAGAAGCGACGAAGCGGGTTCCGACGAGGATTGAAATGGTGGCACCCCGCAAAAAGCAGGACGATTCATTGGTCCTGTGATCCAACGTCGGTTTCCGGAGCGATCTCGGCGGCGGTGTTCATTTTCAGCAAACAAGATGGTTCACTCTGCAACCTTTCTGTCGTACGTACGACATAAAGTCCGCATGGGTTCAAGCATTAGTCGTTAAAATTGAATCACTTGGTGAAATCGGCCCTGCTGGCTTGGTTCAAGCGGCGAAGACGGCTGATTCTTTGACTACTGGCTTCTTTTGGAGTACGATTTTGAACCGAAGATGAGTTTCAGTGGCCTACTGACTCGGCGTTGGGTGGCCGGGGTGGTGGTTGTCGCGATTGGTTTTGCTGTGAGCAGCGGCCGGGCGGCAGACGACGGGGTGCGCCGCAATCGGCCCATTGAAATCTCGGCTCCCAGCGGGAGCAACATCATTTCGGGCGTCAGCCAATTGGGAGGAGGGAATTCCCTGAGCCAACTTTTGCAGGACAGCCTTTCCGTTTCCCCGCAGTTAAAGTACACGCCCAAGACATATGGCAACAACCGTCTGCCGCCCCCAGCGCCGGATGTGATTATTGTCCGGCCGCACCGGAATTCCGACGGGTTGGATCTTGGGCCGGGGTGGAATTTTGGAGATTCGCAGGATCCGATGGAGGCGCTGATGACGAAGACCCTGCTGGCGCCGAGCGGGGCTCCTTACAAGCAGCCTCAGAATCCGTTTTCGACGGAAAGTGTGTATCGCAAAGTTTACGGTTCCGGGACGAGCGCCAAGGCGAATCCGTGGGTGGGCCGTGATCCGTTCGACCTGAGCCGGCAGGGAGCAGGCGAGGACAAGAACGGCGTGAACTCCGCGGATGACACCCTTTCCCTTCTGAGCGGCCGCCAGAATAGTCTGGGAGCAACCGGCCTCCGGCCGGGAGCGGATTTTGGATCGCCTTTATTCCAGAGCGCGGAAAGGCCCACCAGTTTGGGGGATGTCTTCGGGCTCAGCGCGAACCGGACGGCGGCGGATATCGAGGCGCAGCGGCTGGAAAAACGTGCCCATGAAAAGGCGCTGGCGAGGGATTACGAACACCTTCTCGACGGCGTTTCCGGGATGCACGGGGCGGGCATAGGAAGCCTTCACATGGACAGCCCGTGGAAGTCGCTTGAGTCCGCCACGCGAGCTGCCTCTTCAAAGAGCAAGCTGCTGCCGAACCCGCTATTGACGCCGGTGGCGGCTCTGCCGGTGAACAGCATTGTGGATCCGTCCATCGTCCAGCCCAAGGCGCCGGTTGCGCCCGTGCCTTCCAGCCTCGCTCCCGTTCTCTACACGCCGCCCCCGCTGCACACCATGCCGCCGCCCAAAC
>JAXMHQ010000015.1:0-112601 GCA_046346665.1 Verrucomicrobiota bacterium | reverse complement strand
CGTCGATCCGGCGCGCCATTGCCGCGTCCGTCGTCCGTGGCGAGGGCGCTGTTGAAATCGGCCACCCATTCCCACACGAGGCCGTGGAGGTCGTGGACGCCCCAGATGTTAGGCGTGGCGCGGCCCACCTCGGGGAGTTGGCCGTTGGAGGGCGTGGTGTACCAGTTGAGGATCATTTGCTGGAATTCCGGGTCGGCGGCGCCGTTGGGCCGGGTGGGGCTCGCGGCGGCGGCCATTTCCCATTCTGCGGTTGTGGGAAGCCGCTTCTCGCGCCACTGGGCGAAGGCATTGGCGGCGAACCAGGAGATCCAAATCACCGGCTGGCGGGGCCCGGCCTGGGGGCCCGGGTCGAGGTCGCCGGCCCAGTGTTTGAGGTAGCCGCTGTAGGCAAAGAGCGGCTTCACCTGCGAGCGGCGCCAGCGCGGGTTGGCGCGGACAAACTCCAGGAACTGTTCATTCGTGACCGGTTCGGCATCCAGGAGAAAGCTCTTCACCGGAATTTCCTTCGGGCCGCCCGCCGGCGGAAACAGCGGGCGGTAAACGCCGGCCGGTATTCGGGCCATGCCGGCTGGAACGGCGTTTGTCCCGGCGGTTATCGCGCCCGGGCAGAACAGCAGCGCGGCGAGGCAGAAGGCGGGATTGGCGGCTCGGATCATGGGTTGGATGGCCGGTTATTCAAACTGGCTGGGGGCGGGGGCCGGGGGCGCGAGCTGCTTGCGAGAGCGCGCGACTTCATCCGCCGTCACCGCGTCGCCATTGTTGCCGAAACTGTTGCGCACGTACGTCAGCACATTGGCGATCTGGTCGTCGCTGAGGTAATTCAGCGGCACCATGGTTCCGTTATAGGACTGGCCGTTGACCGTGATGGCGCCGGTGCGGCCCATGAGCACGCCGGTGATGTAATCTTCCTTCGACAACTTCGCCAGGAAGTCGGATTTTGCCAGGGGCGGGATTTGGCCGGGCACGCCCTGGCCTTCGGGCTGGTGGCAGACGAAGCAGGTTTGCATGTAAACCGATTTGCCTTTCTGAATCTGGATTTCCCTGGTGAGGCCGGCGATCTTCGGGTTGCTTTCGATTTCGGCCTGCTTTTGTGCCGTCAACGTGGCCACGCGTTTTTCGGCGTCGGACCCGGCCTCGGCCTGTTTGCCGAGGTAGACGGCGTCGACTTCCTTGCCGGAGTAAACCAGGGTGTTCGGCGGGCCTTCCACCTTCAACATGCCGAGCGCGCCCTTGTTGAACGCACGGAACAGGGCGTGATCGACCAGGATGTACGTCCCGGGGATTTCCGCTTTGAATTCAGCGATGGCAGCGCCGCCGGGAGGAATGACGGTGGTCTGCACGTTATGATTCGGCTGGGATCCGGCCTCCGGGTACACGGTGTCGAAGATCTCGCCGATGACGTGAAACGACGACGTGAGGTTGGGTCCGCCGTTGCCGACGAAGAGCCGCACGCGTTCGCCCACCTTGGCGGTGAGCGCGTTGTCTCCGACCAGCGAGCCCACGGCCCCGTTGAACACCACGTAGGTTGGCTTCTCATCGATCGCCCGGTTCATGTCGAACGATTGCAGTCCTTCCTCGCCGTATTTGCCTGTGGTGTAGAAGTCGCCCTGCATGACGTAATATTCGCGGTCTGCGGGGGCCAGGCCGTCCCTGGGCTCGACCAGGATCAGACCATACATTCCATTGCCGACGTGCATGCCTACGGGGGCCGTGGCGCAGTGATAGGCGTAGAGGCCGGAGTTGAGGGCTTTGAAGGAGAATTGGGATGAATGGCCGGGGGCGGTGAATGACGAAGTCGCCCCGCCGCCGGGGCCGGTGACCGCGTGCAGATCGATGTTATGCGGCATTTTGTTGTCCTGATGGTTGTTCAGGTGGAACTCCACCTCGTCACCCTCGCGGATGCGGATGAAGTTTCCGGGCACAGCGCCGCCGAAGGTCCAGAAGACATAATCCACGCCGTCGGCGAGCCGTCGGGTCACTTCGCGGACTTCGAGATTCACGACGACCCTGGTGGGGTAGCGGCGGGTGATGGGTGGCGGCACATTCGGCGGGGCCACCAGGATCGCGGTTTCCTGGCCGCGCACTTCGGTGTCGGGCGGGAGGGCGGCGCCGCAGGCTTTGAAAGCTGCCAGCGACAGGCTGAGCCCGGCGAATTGAAACAAACGGAACGATGCTTTTTTCATGGCGGTTAATCCGGCCTGCCCGTGCAATGCTGATGTGGACAAGATAACGGCCACCGGGGCGCGGCGCGTTGACCGGCGTCAAGGTTCCGGAGAGTTTGAAGGGACCGCTCGAAACAGAAGACCGGCGCCCCGTGAAACACAGGGCGCCGGCGCGGAAGACTGCCTCGAGGATGTCAGTGGCCTTCGCAGCAGTGCGGGATCGACTCGGATTTAGGCGACAGGGATTTGGTCTTCGTGATCTTCACCGCGACGTCTTCCGGCAGCCGATGGACGTGTTCCCAAGTGAAAGCACCGGGAAACTCCGCGTCGAACTGGTACTTCAACGGCACCGGGTCGTGGCCGTTTCGGAGGATGAAATGTTCCCCGACCGGGAGATCGAGGAACGTCTGGAGGATCAATCCGTGTTTGATGGAACAGGGCGTGGCGCGCACGTCGAGCATGCGGTCGGGGCCGATTTCAGGGGTGTTTGTCATAAGGTGATTTTGCATTTGTTAGTTTTGGAAATGGTTCAATGCGGCGCGGCCTTGCGGGGTCATCATGGAGGGATGCCAGGGCGGGTCCCAGACGAGTTCGACATCCGCGCGGGCGATCCCGGGCTGGGCGAGCATCGCCTGCTGCACGCCGTGGGCCAGGCTTTCGCCCATGGGACAACCCGGAGTGCTGAGGGTCATTCGCACCGTAACCGAATCGCCGGCGAGGCTGATGTCGTAGACGAGGCCGAGATCGACGATGTTGCAGCCGATTTCCGGGTCGATGATTTCGTGGAGGGCTTGCCAGAGCTGGGATTCGGGGATCATGGTGTTGTATTCATGGGAGGGACGGGCTAGGCGAGTCCCACTTTATCGGGGGCAATATTGGGGACTCGCACCAGGTCGTTCCTCCGGGTGTGGACCAGGTGGGAGAGGATGCGGGCGGCATTGGCGGCAAAGATCACGAGGCTGGCCGCGAGCAATCCGCACCCGGCCGGCATGGCGCGCGTGCTGCCGGCGAGAATGGCGATCCCGGTGGCGATCATGCCGGCCAGGAAGGTCCAGTAGCCCGCGGCCTGGAGGCGGGGCGAGTAAAGATCGGAGAGCGACGGCACCTTGCGCCGGCCGATGTCCGGGCTGTAGCGGGCGTACCAGACGAGGAACGGGAGGATTTTGTAGAGCATGCCGAGGATGGCGAGGGCGACTCCGCCGAACAGGGCGGTGAAACCGTAGAGATTTTCGAGCTGGCCGGTGAAGGCGTTGGCCGGCAGCCATGGCCAGCTCAGGACGAGGCCCAGCGCGGTGCACGCGCCCAGCGCGGCGAGCGCCGTGAAGAAATATAGCAGGCCCCAATCCTGGGCGCGGCGCTGTCGGGCGCGGAGGATGGCGCGCAATTCGACGAAATAGACGGTCACGCCGGCGGCCAGCACGGCCGCAAACACGAATTTCCAGGGACTGCGAAGGAGCAGGCTCGGGACCAGCCCGGCCAATCCGCCGTTCAGCAGCCAGATGGAAGTGGCCGCGCGGCGGCGGCTTTGGACCTCGCTGAGGGTGAACATGGGCACGAGCCGGTAGGAGATCCCGACGATGAGCAGCAGGAAGAATCCGACCCCGCCGAGGTGCGCGTGGGCATGCATGCGGGCGATGGGATCGAAGTGCCCGAGCCATCCTGAGACGGTTTCCAATCCGTGTCTCCACGGGTTGGCGGCGGTGGTGGATTCCTCGGGATCGAAGTTGAGTTTGGCCGTGGCGAGGGCGAGTCCGGCGAGCGCGGTGAGGCCCAGCCAGGCGAGGGCGGAGGCGACGGCGGTGGCGGTGGGATTCCAGCGCGGGACGGTGGCGAGCGTGCGGACCATGTTATAGGCGAACAGGGCGATGCCGACGGTGAGCACCGAGGCGAAGTGTCCGACCTGGGCGATGTTCCAGTGCCAGAACATCCAGACCATGCCGGTCATGCCTGTGGCGTGGAGGACGAACTGCCAGCGGGCGAGTCGCTCGCTATGGAGACGCGTTTCGAGGGCGACCGGCACGAGCTGGTACATGGCGCCCATGATGATGGAAGCGACGAATCCGAGCGTGAACAAGTGGGTGACGGCGATGACGTGCTGGTTGTAATGGTAGGTGGCCAGCAGCGGCGGGTGGATCACGAGCAGCGCGGTTCCGGCAAACAGGGAAAGCAATCCGAGCACCATAAAGCGCAACGGCAGCCACACCGAAATCACCGCGAGCGCCGCCGGCCCGAAGGATGGTTTAGCGGGTTGCATGGCGGATATGGGTGATGAAGCTGCCGTCCGATTGCTGGGCGCACACGGAGTTGAAGCCGCGCGATTCCAACTGGGCGAACAGGTGGATTGGGCGGCGGTCCGTTCGCGCGCGCAACACGGTTCCGCGCGAAAGCGACTGGAGCGCTTCGAGGATTCGCACCAGGGGCTGGGGCGGTTCAAGTCCGCGCGCGTCGACATTCAGGCCGGACACGTTGTTTTCCGCCGCCGTGGGCGGGGGGCCGGCCGGAACGGATTGCCGGGGCAGAGAGCGGGAGAATCGGACCTCCCAGTCGCCGGTTTTGGATTGCCGGGATTCGTAGCCGAGTCCGGATTTTTGCAGGACGGAGATGAGCGGCACCGGTTCGAACGGCGCGATCAGCAGCAGGTCTTCGTCGGGCCCGAGGTCTCCGATGGCCTGCATAATCCTGGAAAACGGTTCCCGGCCCTGCCGGAGGTCGTCGCGCACATCAAGAGTTGTCGCCGGTCGATTCATACGGAGCTTAACATACGCAGGCGCGCCGCCGGCGCCTTGACGGGGGTCAATAAAGGGGACGAATTCTCCCGGCAGCCGCGATGGTGAAATGGCAGCGGTTCCGGTTTGAAGGGGGACCGCGATCGCACGATCGCGGCTACGAGTCCTGTGGAGTTTTGCTTGAGTTCAATTGGCCGTCAGGGTATTCCAGCGTTCATGGATTCGAGGGAAGCGCTGGTGGGGTTGAATCTGATCGAGCATGTGGGGCCGGTCCGGGTGCGGCAATTGCTCGAACATTTTGGAGACGCGGCCGCCGTTCTGCGCGCCACCGAATCCCAGCTTCTGCACGTCCGCGGCATCGGCGAAGACGTCGCGCGCGCCATCGCCGGCTGGGAAAAATCCGTCGATCTCTCCGCCGAACTCCGCCGCATCCAGGATTACGGCTGCCGGGTTCTGGTGTCCTCCGACCCGGAATATCCCGAGTTGCTGCGTCAGATTTATGATCCACCGGTGGTGTTGTATGTGAAGGGGGATTTGGGTTCGCGCGACAAGAACGCGGTGGCGATCGTGGGGTCGCGGATGACGACGCATTACGGGCTGGAGGTGGCGCGGCGGCTGTCGTATCAGCTCGCTTACGTGGGGGTGACGGTGGTGAGCGGGGGTGCGCGGGGGATCGACACGGCGGCGCACCAGGGGGCGTTGTCGGCGAAGGGACGGACGGTGTGTGTGTTGGGGACGGGGATGGACATAGTATTTCCGCCGGAGAACCGGGAGTTATTTGAGCGGATTGCGGGGTCGGGGGCGGTGATGACGCAGTATCCCTTCCGGCGGAACGCGGACAAGCAATCGTTTGCGATTCGGAACCGGATTGTGGCGGGGATGACTTTGGGGACGGTGGTGGTGGAGGCGAATTTGACGAGCGGGGCGATGATCACGGCGAATTTTGCGATTGAATATGGGCGGCAGGTGTTCGCGGTGCCGGGGCGGATTGATTCGCCGCGGAGCAAGGGTTGCCACGAGCTGATCAAGAAGGGGGCGAAGCTCTGTGAAGGCGTCGAGGATATTCTGAGCGAGTTTGAATATTTGTTTCCGCCGAGCAACCGGCCGCCGGGGCCGAGTGAGACGGGCGTGTTGCCGGCGCTGGAACTTGGGTCGGACGAACAAAAGGTCTACGACGCCTTGGCGCAGGACGAGACGGCGATGGACGACGTGATCCGGCGGAGCGGCCTGCCGGCGTCGACGGTGTCGGTGGCGTTGCTGGGCCTGGAGATGAAGCGCGTGGTGCGGCAATTGCCGGGGAAGGTGTTCGTTCGAAACCGCTAATTTTGCCTTTCTCTCCGCCGCGCGGTCGGGTTCAATCGGCGGTGCTCATGAACCAGACGCATCCGTTGACAACGACAACCTTCGAACTTCCGGGGTATCGCGTGGTCAAATCGTTCGGTGTCGTCCGGGGCATCATTGTGCGGAGCCGGTCGGTGATCGGGAATTTCGGGGCGAGCATCCAGGCGTTATTTGGCGGGAACATTTCGTTGTATACGGAGTTGTGCGAGCGGGCGCGGGGCGACGCCTACAATCTCATGCTGCAGCACGCCGGCGAGCTTGGCGCAAACGCCGTGGTGGGAGTGCGTTACGACGCCACTGAAATCGCCCCGGGCATCACGGAAGTGCTCTGTTACGGCACGGCGGTGTCGGTGGAGCCGGCGCGGGTCTGAGGTGCGAAGCGAACACGTTGAATTTGAACTATGGCTGGTCACAGCAAATGGGCGAAGGTGAAGCATTTCAAGGGGGCGATCGACGCCAAGCGCGGGAAGATTTTTTCCAAGCTCAGCAAGGAGATCACGATTGCATCCCGGCTGGCCGGGGGCGATCCGGATTTGAATCCGCGGCTGCGGATGGTGTTATTGAAGTGCCGGGCGGCGAACATGCCGAACGACAACATTGAGCGGGCGATCAAGAAGGGGACGGGCGGGGATGGGACGGTGAATTACGAGGATTTGACCTACGAGATTTACGGTCCGAACGGGGTGGCGATGCTGGTGGAGTTGAGCACGGACAATCGGAACCGGACGGCGTCGGAGATTCGGAGCATTGTGACGAAGAGCGGCGGGTCGATTGCGGCGCAGGGGGCGGTGGCGCGGTTGTTTCAGCGGAAGGGTCAGATCATTGTGTCGCGCGAGGCGGCGGACGAGGACGCGTTGATGGAGCTGGCGCTGGAGGCTGGGGCGGAGGATTTCAAGGCGGAGCCGCAGGGCTACGAGATTTTGACCGAGCCGGGGCAATTTGAGGCGGTTCATAAAAAGGTGGAGGCGAAGGGGATCAAGGCGGAGGTGGCCGAGGTGACGGCGATTCCGACGTTGACGGTGCCGTTGAGCGATCCGGCGGCGGTGGCGGCGGTGAACCGTTTGATCGAGGCGCTCGAGGAGAGCGACGACGTGAAAGAGGTTTACACGAACGGCGAATTTCCCGAGTGAAGATTTCCAGCATCACCATGGGTCGCGGCGGATGCCGGGACGGATTCGTGGCGCTGCCCTGCAGGGCGGGCGGCGTTTGGGGGGCGTCGCGGCTGTGAAGCGTCTGAACGAGAATTCCTGGATGGGGCGTTGCCTGGCCTGGGTGGCGGCCCGGGTGACCGGGAACGGGCGGCTGATCGTGATTGTGCACGCGGTGCTGTTCGTGATTTGCGTGCTTTACACGGTGCGTTTTCTGGAGTTCGACACGCGCCGCGACAACCTGGTGGGGTCGAACAAGAAGTATCACCAGAACTACATGGCGTTCAAGCGGGAGTTCCCCGAGCAGGACGACCTGGTGGTGGTGGCGGAGAGCGAGAACCCGGAGAAAAACCGGCAATTTGTCGAGCGACTCGGGGCCAAGCTGGAGGCGGAAACCAACATTTTCGTCAACGTCTTTTACAAGGGCGACCTCAAGATGATGGGGTCGAAGGCGCTGTTGTTCGTGCCGGACGCCGACCTGGTCAACCTGCAGGCCAAGCTCAAGGATTACGGCCCATTCATCCAGCAATTCGCCCGGACGACGAATCTCGTGTCGTTGTTCGACATGGTGAATTCGCAGTTCCGGACGGCGAAGCGGGAGACGAACGGGTCGGCGACTTCGCTGGTGAGCGCGCTGCCGGCGTTGAACCGGATTTTGCAGCAGGCGGACGCGTGCATGAACCGGAGCGGGACGCCGCCGTCGCCCGGCATCACGGCGTTGTTCGATCCGAGCGGCCAGGCGGAGAAGGACGCTTACATCACGTTTGCGAATGGCCAGATTTACCTGGTGACGGCGCAGGCGGCGCGGGAGGGATTGAACCGCGAGGCGGTGCAGCGGTTGCGGCAGTTGGTGGACGAGACCAAGACGGAGATTTCCGGATTGAACGTGGGGCTGACCGGGGAACCGGTGCTCGAGCACGACGAAATGGCGCAATCGCAGACCGACACCACGGTGGCGAGCATTGTGTCGCTGATCGTGTGCGCGTTGATTTTCATTTACGGCTACCAGGAAACCGGGCGGCCGGTGAAGGCGACGATCTGCCTGGTGGTGGGGCTGGCGTTCACGCTGGCGTTCGGCACCCTGAGTGTCGGGCACCTGAACATCCTGACGATCACGTTTGTGCCGATTTTGATCGGCCTGGCGATTGATTACGGCGTGCACCTGATCACGCGTTACGAGGAGGAGTTGCGGCATGGGAAGACGGAGAAGGAGGCGCTGAAGAAAGCGATGGTGTTTACCGGGCAGGGGATCATCACGGGCGCCTTCACGACGGCCGGCGCGTTCCTGGCCATGGGGCTGACGAATTTCAAAGGCATCCAGGAAATGGGCATCATTTGCGGCGGCGGCCTGCTGGTCTGCCTGGTGCCGATGCTGGTCCTGCTGCCCGTCCTGCTGCTGCGCGGCCGGCAGAACGTCATCGACCATTCGCACAGCGACATTTCGGACACGCGCGCGAAGATTGAGAATTTCTGGCTGCAACGGCCGTTTGCGGTTTGCGCCGTCACCGGCGTGCTTTTCGCGCTGGCGGCGTCGCAGTTGCACAAGGTGCGGTTCGATTACGACCTGTTGAACATGCAGAGCAAGGGATTGCCCGCGGTGGAATACGAGCAGAAACTCATCAATTCCGCCTCCAAATCGGTGCTCTACGCCGCGGTCGTGGCGGATTCGCTGGACGAAGCGGTGCGGATCGAGGGCCAGATCACGAACCTGCACACGGTGGCGCGCAAGGGCGGGGTGGTGTCGATCGCGGGATTTCTGAAGCAGGACCAGGAGGAGAAGCTGCGGGTGATCGGGGAGATCAAGCGCGACCTGAGTTCGTTGCAGTTCAGCGTGCCGGATGCGCGGCCGGTGGACATCACGGACCTGACGCGGACGTTGTATTCGCTTTACGGGTATTGCGGGGCGGCACTGGACGAGATTGGGACGAATCGGCCGGCGTTGAGCCGGCAGTTTACGGCGTTGCGGGAGACGATCGAGAAGTTCCGGAAGCAGATGTTGAGCGGCAGTCCGACGGAGTGGGAGGTGCGGTCGCGGAAGCTGGCGGCGTTTCAGCAGGCGTTGTTCAACGATTTGCGGGAGACGTTTTTTGCCCTGAAAACGCAGGACAACAGTTCGGCGCTGCGGGTGGCGGACCTGCCGCCGGCGTTGCGGAACCGGTTTGTGGGCGTCACGGGCAAGTTCCTGATCCAGGTGTACCCGGAGAAGGACGTGTGGCAGCGCGAGAACCAGGAGGAATTCATCAACGAACTCACCGACCGGCTGGACCCGCAGCGGACCAATCACCCGATCATCACCGGCACCCCGGTGCAATTGTATTATTACACCGAGCTGCTGAAGGTCAGCTACGAGCAAGCCGCTTTGTATTCGTTAGGCGCCATTGTGATCCTGGTGTTCATCCATTTCCGCACGCTCTCGTCCGTCATTCTCGCCCTGCTGCCGGTCGGCATCGGGTCGGTGTGGCTGGGCGGGTTGATGGGGGTGTTCGGCATTTCCCTGAACCCGGCGAACATCATGACGCTGCCGCTGGTCATCGGGATCGGGGTGACGAACGGCATTCACATTCTGAATCGTTTTGCGGAGGAACAGCAGGCGGGCATCCTTTCGCGCAGCACGGGCAAGGCGGTCCTGGTATCCGGCCTGACCGCCATTGCCGGGTTCGGCAGCCTGATCCTCGCCAAGCACCAGGGCATCCGCAGCCTCGGTTACGTGATGTCGATCGGCATCGGCATGTGCATGCTGGCTGGGCTGACGTTTTTGCCGGCATTGCTGAGTTTGATCCTCCGGCACCAGGCGGAAAAGAACCGACCCAGTGCCGGCAAGAACCGGCCTGGGTCGGAAGGAACCGAGTTAGAAACCTAAACTGCAGATAAAAAGCTAAGATACACGTGGCCGAAGTCAATCGATATGTTAAAGTAGCGCATTTTGGACTTATCCAGAGCTCCAATAACGATACCGTTTATCCGGATTCCGGTCCTTTTGACGGCTGTTGTTCTTTCTAAATGGCACTGTATCGGAACATTTTTGGATTGCGCAGCCGGTGGTGGTTTTGCCTGGTGTTGTGGGTGACCGGGCTTGCGGCCGGGCGTGGGCAGGACTGGCTGCACGCGGGGTTTCTGTATGACAGCAATTCGCTGGTGTGGAAGCCGGGAGAGCGGACGGAGGCGCTGGGGCCGTTTTTCTATTCTGAGAAGTCCGGCGAAGAGTCGTCGTGGGCGATTCCGCCATTTTGGCTGAGCTGGCACGATTCGCTGGCGAAGGCGCAGGAGTCGGACATTCTCTATCCGCTCTTCACCTATCGGCGGTATGAGGATGAGTATCGGTATCAGTTCTTCCAGATTTTCGCGCTGGCGGGTGGGGCGAGTCCGAGCACGAACAACAGCAGCCACGACGGCCGGCTGACGCTGTTCCCGGTGTATTTCCAGCAATGGTCGGACGATCCCGGCCGGCGTTACTGGGCGGTGTTTCCGTTTTACGGCCACCTGCAGTTCCGGTTTTTCAGGGACGAAAGTTTCTTCGTCATGTTCCCGCTGTATGCGCAGAGCAAGAAGAAGGACGCGGTGACGGACAATTTTCTTTTTCCGATCGTGCATTTCCGGCGCGGCCCCGAGTTGAGGGGCTGGCAGGTGTGGCCGTTGATCGGGCATGAGCACAAGGATCCGTCGGTCAGCACGAACGGGTTTGGGGATCTGACGGCGATGCCGGGTCGTGACATCTGGTTCGGGTTGTGGCCGATGATTAATTTTGCGGAGACGCAGTTGGGTACGGAGAGTCCGCAGTATGAGCAGGCGATCCTGCCGTTTTACGATTATGTGCGGTCGCCGGACCGGGATTCGACGACGGTGTTATGGCCGTTGATTGCGCATGTGACGGACCGGCGTTTGCAGTACAAGGAGTGGCAGGTGCCGTGGCCACTGATTATTTTCGCGCATGGCCCGGGCAAGCACACGACGCGGGTGTTCCCGTTTTACAGCCATGCGGAGAACGCGACGGAGGAGAGCGGGTTTGTGGCCTGGCCGCTTTACAAGATCAACCACGTTCACAGCGGCAACCTGGACCGGAGGCGGTGGCGGATCATGCTCTTTCTCTACTCGGACACGACCCAGACAAATACGGAAACGGGGAAGTTCGACCGGCGCCGGGATTTCTGGCCGTTTTACCGGTATATCCAGGACATGAATGGGAACAGCCGATTGCAGATCTTTACTCCGCTGGAGCCGTTTGTGCCTTATGCGGAGCACATTGAGCGGGTTTGGTCGCCGCTCTGGTCGGTCTGGCGGAGCGAGTCCAATCCCAAGACCGGCGCCAGCAGCCAGTCGTTTCTGTGGAACCTTTACCGGCGCGACGCCAATCCCGAATCGAAAAAATGCTCGCTCCTGTTCGGCTTGTTTCAGTATCAATCGGGGTCCGCGGGCAAGCAGCTCCGGCTGTTTTATATACCGGTGATGAAGAAAGCCGCGCCGGCTGCGGCGGATTCGGGTGAGACGATCTCCCCGGCGCCGCATTGAGTTTTGGCGGATGACGAACGAAGTATAGCAACCGTATGTTTCAAAATATCGGCGAAATGGTCGTGTTATTCTGGCGCACGCTTCTGGCGCTGCCCCAGACGTGGCGCCATCGCCAGAAGGTCCTCGACCAGTTTTTCGAGATCGGGAACGCCAGCCTCTTCATGGTGTGCATCCTGTCCTTTTTCGTCGGCGGGGTGCTGACGCTGCAAACCGGGCCCGTGCTCGTGGAGCGCGGCCTCGCCAGCGCCGTCGGCGGCCTTGTCGGCATTTCCATGTGCAAGGAACTCGCCCCGGTCATGATGACCATCCTCATCGCCGGCCGGATCGGGTCCGCCATGGCAGCCGAGATCGGGTCCATGCGCGTCTACCAGGAAATCGACGCGTTGCGCACGATGAACATCAACCCGGTTTACTACCTGGTGCTGCCCCGCATGCTGGCCATCGCCCTGGCCGTGCCGCTGCTGATGGTGTTCGCCATCCTCGTCGGCTGGCTCGGCGGCGCCGCGGTGGCCGCCAGCAACAACCGGATCGACATTCCTTTCCAGGTGTTTTTCAACAACCTGCGCGATGTCGTGGAGCTCCATGGAACGATGGCGAACGGGTTGTTCGAGTTTCTGCTTCGCCATTCTCGTCGGCACGGTGTCCTGCCACCAGGACTCGTCACTCGCGGCGGTCCGCGCGGCATCGGCCGCTCGGTCACCAAGGCCGTGGTCAACTCCATCGCATCCTGTTGATCACGGACTACATCCTGACCGATGCTGCTCCTGAAATAGATGAACCCTCCCGTCCCCAACCAATTCCGGTGTCGCCGTCGAGGTGCGCGAGGCTGCGCAAGACCGGCGGCCACGAAGTGCTCAAGGGCATTGATATTTCCGTCAACCGGGTGAAATCTTTGTGATCCTTGGGGCCCAGCGGCAACGGCGCTTTAAAGCCGTCCTGCTCAAACACATCATCGGGCTTGAGACCCCCGGCGCAGGCGAAATCCTCATCAACGGCCAGCCCATCCAGTCGCCCGAAACCATGGATCGCTACCGCATGGCCATGGTGTTCCAGTCCGGCGCCCTGCTCAATTCCCTGACCGTCGGCGAAAACGTCGGGCTCTACCTGTCGGAGCACCGGCTCAAGTCCCCGGAGGAAATCGAGCGGATCGTGGCGGAAAAACTCGAGAGCGTCGGCTTGCGCGGCACGGAGGACCAGATGCCCAGCGAATTATCCGGCGGCATGAAGAAACGCGCCGCCATCGCCCGCGCCCTTGTCATCGAACCGCAACTCATCCTCTACGATGAACCCACGAGCGAGCTGGACCCGCTTTCGGCGGTGGTGATCGGCGAGGAAATCCTGGATTTAAACCGCCGCATCCACGTGACCTCCCTGGTGGTGAGCCACGACCGGGACCTTGCGTTCGGCGTCGCCGACCGCATTGCCGTCATTCATGAAGGCGCCATCGTGGCGATCGGCACCCCGGACGAGATCCGGCGGCGGACGGACCCGATGATTCAACGATTTTTGCACGCCGATTTTAAACGCCATTTGCCCAGTTGATTATGAGAAATTCGCTCGAAACCCGCATTGGACTGTTCGTCGCCCTGATTGTTCTGGCCGCCATATTCATCCTGGACATCGTGGGCGGCCCCGACCGTTTCACCAGCGGTTATCATTTGTTCGCGCAGTTCGACACGATCCAGGAGCTCAAGGTGGGCGACCGCGTGAAAATGGCGGGCGTGGAAGTGGGGCGCGTGGAAAAAATCCAGCTCCAGGGCAGCAAGGTGAAAGTGACGCTGAAGCTGCGCAAGGAAGCCGAGGTGCGCACGGACAGCAAGGCGGTCATCAAGTTCACCGGGTTGATGGCGCAGAATTTTGTGGCGATCGATTTCGGCACGCCGACGGCCCCGCTGCTGAAGGACAACCAGTATGTGAACACGGGCGAGCAGCCGGACCTGGGGGATATTCTGGCCAAGCTCGACAACGTCGCGTCGGGCGTTGAAAACCTGACCAAGAGTTTCACCGGCGACAAGATCGACAACCTGCTTGGGCCGATGACGGATTTCCTGAAGGCGAACCGCGGGCCGTTGACGGAAAGCATCGCGAATTTGAAATCGGTCTCGGCCAAGATCGCCGCCGGGGAAGGCACCGTGGGCAAACTGATCTTCGACGAAGGCTTCTACAATTCCGCCATGACCACGGTGAGCAACCTGCAGATCGCCGGCGACGAGATGAAGCTGGCCCTGACCGACGCGCGCCAGATGATCGCCCAGGTCAATGCGGGCGAAGGCACGGTCGGCAAGCTGATGAAGGACGAAACGCTCTACAACGAGACCGCCGCCTCGATGACCAACCTGAAGGAGATTCTCGAGAAGATCAACCAGGGCACTGGCACCGTGGGCAAGCTGGTCAACGAACAGGAATTCTACAAGAACGCCAAGATGAGCCTGCAGAAGCTCGACAAGGCCGCGGACAGCCTCGAAGACCAGGGGCCGCTCAGCGTCCTGGGCATCGCGGTGAGCCACTTGTTCTAGCCGGCTGACGAGCCCGGTTGGAAGGGACTGAAGCGACTTAAGCGGCCCGAGGGACGCGGTCTTACCGCCCAAAACTTTCGGCCAGGGCGACGGCTTTGAGCATGGCTTTCGCCTTGTTCACGGTTTCCTGGTACTCGGCTTCGGGCGTCGAGTCGTTCACCCAGCCGCCGCCGGCTTGAACGAAGGCTTTTCCATCCTTGAGCAGCGCGGTCCGGATGGTGATGCAGCAGTCCAGGTTGCCGTTGAAGGAGAAATAGCCCACACAACCGCCATAAGGACCGCGCGCCGTTTGCTCCAGCTCGGAAATGATCTGCATCGCCCGGATCTTCGGCGCGCCGCTCAGCGTGCCCGCCGGGAACGTGGCGCGCATGAGGTCGTACGGCGATTTGTCCGGCGACAGCCGGCCTTCCACCTGCGACACGATATGCATGACGTGGCTGTAACGCTCGATGATCATCAGGTCCTTCACCTGCACGCTGCCGTAATCGCACACTCGGCCCAGGTCGTTCCGCGCCAGGTCCACCAGCATCACGTGCTCCGCCCGCTCCTTCGGATCCGCCAGCAACTCCCGCTCGAGCGCCGCGTCTTCCTCCACGGATTTGCCCCGGCGCCGCGTGCCGGCGATCGGCCGGATCTCCACCCGCCGATCCTCGCACCGCACATGAATTTCCGGGGAGGCGCCCACAAGCGAAAAACCGTCCAGCTCAAGCAGGAACATGTAAGGCGACGGATTCACGCTGCGAACCGCCCGGTAAACGTCCAGCGGGGACGCGGTCAGGGGGGTTGAAAAGCGCTGGGATCCGACCACCTGGATGATATCGCCGGCCGTGATGAATTTTTTCGCCTGCAGCACATTCGCGGAGAACGACTCCACGGTCATGTTGGATTCAAACGGGTGATCGGGCACCTCGTCGGGCACGCTGACGGGGCGGTGTTCGGAGGGTTGTTCGAGCAGGGCGATGAGGCGGTCGATTTCGCCGACCGCGTTCTCGTAGGCTTCCTCCGGCGACGCGGCCTCGTCCACGGCAGCGTTCACCAGCACGGTGATGGTCTGCTGGACCCGGTCGAAAATGAGCAATTGATCGGCGATGAGGAAGCAGAGCGTGGGCGTGCCCAGCTCGTCGCGAGGTGGCCGGGGAACGACCGGTTCGACATCGTGGATGAACTCGTAGCCGATGAACCCGATGGCGCCGCCGGTGAACCGCGGCAGGCCCGGAACCGCGACCGGGCGGTATTGCTTCATCACCTGCTCGACGACGGCGAGGCCGTCGGCCACCTCGGAGGCGCCGGCGGGCGGGCGGTGGATCGTGTATTGCCCGACGGTTTTCCCGTTTTCCAGGTGCGTGACCCGGCCGGCGTCCTGCCGGATCACGGCGCGCGGGTTGCACCCGACAAAGGAATAACGGCCGAGATGTTCGCCGCCCTCGACGGATTCGAACAGGAAGGATTCGCCGGAACCGCGTATTTTACGATAGGCGGAGAGGGGCGTTTCGACGTCGGCCAGCAGCCGCCGCGTGACGGGGATCAGGTTGCCCTGCCTGGCGAGGGCGGTGAATTCGGGGAGTGTTGGGGAGTACATGGTCGGGAACCGCGGTTCAGGTCTCGGTCACGGCGGGTTTGGGAGCGGCGGGCAGGCCGGGGGCGTGGTTGGATCCGTTGACGGAACTGTGCGCGCCGTTGGCCGCAAGAATGGCCTGCACGCGGCGCGGCGGCAGCGACGCGGGCGCGTGCCGCAGCCGCCACACGGCCAGGACGGTGTAGAAGGCGACGGCGATGGCGTAGGCGACGATGCCCATGCCGATGCAGAACGGGATCGTGCCGGAGTCGCCCTGGCTGAAGTAAAGCAGCCCGGCGCCCACCAGGCCCGTCAACACGGTGTTGCCCGCGAGACAGAACAGGTAAAGCGTGATGCGCGTCTCCTGGATCCGCTGCACGTGCCAGTCGCGGTAAATCTCCTCGCCGAGCGACCGCATCAGCCAGGCGGATTGAAAATTACGCGCCGCGACCAGGAGGCTGGTGGTGCTGACGGCGATCGCCGGCGCCTTCCAGAAAGCCAGTCCGAAACAGACCGCCGCGTTGAGAAGGATTCCCCATTTCCAGCCGAGCTTTTTCGCGATGGGATTGCCTTCGAGAACGAGATTCGGCGTCGCCACCCACGTGCTCAGAAAATCCATCCCGCGCGAAAACACCAGCAGCAGGAAAAAAAGCGCGTAACCTCGGGAGGCGAATGGAACCACTTCATCCATGCGTCAAATAACCTCCGCCCGACCGGAACCGGTCCCGCGATAATTCCTTCTGTGCATGCGGTTCGTGGCCCGGCTATTTCTTTCCGTAAATCTTCGCGGGATCCTCGAGCATCGGTTCCGTCGTGCGGAACGTCGCGCCGTTGCCTTCGATGGACCGGAAAAAGCACGATTGATAACCTTCGTGGCAGGCGGCGCCGATTTGTTCCACCTGGATCAGCAGCGTGTCGCCATCGCAGTCAAACGCGATGTCCTTCACCTGTTGCGTGTGTCCGCTGCTTTCCCCTTTCATCCAGAATTTCTGGCGGGACCGGCTCCAGAAATGGGTCTTGCCGGATTCAATTGTCTTCTCCAGGGAAGCCCGGTTCATCCAGGCCATCATCAGCACGCGGCCGGTTTTCTGTTCCTGAATAATCGCCGGCACCAGGCCGTTGGCATCGAATTTCAGCTTGTCGTAAAAGCTCATGTAATAGGGGAGTTTAAATTGTGACCCGCCGAAAGCAAGCCGCGGAAGACGGCGAAGCTCGACGCGAATGGACGCCAATTCAGACTGAAAAAACTGTGCTCGGGAATTCCGGCGGGTCGCCCGGCTCCCGGCGGATTTTGTGTTTTGAAAATTTCGGGAGAATTCGCGTCAAAGGCCCATTCAGGAAGTCCGCGGTATAAAAGTAAACGCCACGGCGGCGAGAATGCACACGAAAGCCGCGAAATGATTCCAGCGCAGCTTTTCGCCGAGGTAGAGCGTGGCAAATCCGCAGAAGACGGTGAGTGTGATGATTTCCTGGATGATTTTGAGCTGCGTCGCGGAGTAGACCGAGTTGCCCCAGCGATTGGCGGGGACCTGCAGGATGTATTCGAAGAGTGCGATGCCCCAACTGACGAGGATGACGAGGAGCAGGGGTTTCTGGCGGAATTTCAAGTGACCGTACCAGGCGACGGTCATGAAAAGGTTCGAGAACGTCAGCAGCACGATCGGCAGCCAGCGGGATTCAAGCAGGGTGTTCATGCGACAAATCCTGGAGTTCGGCCGGGCCCCTTCAAAGGCGCACCGGGATGCCCTGCTGTGCCAGGTGACGTTTGACGTCGCCCACCGTGTAGGTCCCGAAATGAAAAATGCTGGCGGCCAGCACCGCGTCCGCCTTGCCATCCAGCAGCACGGTGGCCATGTGCTCCAGTTTGCCCGCGCCGCCGCTCGCCACGACAGGCACACCGACCGATTCGCTGATGCGTCGCGTGATCACCAGGTCGAACCCTGCCTTGGTGCCGTCGGCATCGATGCTGTTCAGCACAATTTCACCGGCGCCCAGCGCCACCGCTTTCTTCGCCCATTCCACCGCATCCAGGCCGGTGGACTTCCGGCCGCCGTGCGAAAAAACTTCCCAGCGATCCGGGGCCACCTTTTTGGCGTCGATCGACACCACGATGCATTGGCTGCCGAATTTTTCCGCCCCGGCGCGGATCAGGTCCGGCGTGGCGAGCGCGGAGGAGTTGATGCTTGTCTTGTCGGCCCCCGCCCGGAGCATGGTATACATGTCGTCCACGGTGCGGATCCCGCCGCCCACGGTCAGCGGCATGAAACACTGATCGGCGGCGCGTTCGATGACCTCCACCATGGATTTCCGGCCATGGGCCGTGGCGGTGATGTCGAAAAACACCATCTCGTCCGCGCCCTGTTCGTTGTAGCGCAAGGCCAATTCGACCGGGTCGCCGACATTGCGCAGGCCGCCTTTCTCCGCAATGCCGAACTGAACGCCGCGTGTCACCTGTCCGTCATGCACGTCCAGGCAGGGTATGACTCGTTTTGCCATCATGGCTGCATCCATTTGACCCTCAGTGGCGCGTGGAATCAATCTCTGAACGTTCAGCGCGGCAGACTCTCGCGGTGTCACCGTGATAAGGGTTAAATCAGCGCGGTCGGACCGCGATAACCTGTTGATGGCAAATGGCCTCTTAAAGAATCGCGCGCCTTTTTAATGCTTAGCGCCTGTTTTTGGCTGCAAAAAGCTGTTATAGGCCCAAGCGCATTCTTTTTGGCAGTCGCGTCGTGCGTGATTGGCGAGGTGTTCCTTACAGATCGAAAAAGGGCGCCGAAAGCGACTCCAAGCGATATTTTGGGAGTCATTTATTCTGTAACAATCTCTTGCGCAGTAGATTGTTTCGGTCCGACCGTTCAGAGAGTGCCGATTTTTCAGTATTCGAGGCACAAATTTCACGATGTATTTTTGTTTATTGTCTGCTAGGATGGTCGAATGCGGTTTGCACAACGCTAAAGTCTTGCCTTTGATTTCTATGTGGAGATTTCCCCTGGTCGCCGTGATCGCAACTGTTGCATTCGTTGTCACCCCGGCGGCTGCAACCCCGATTCTGCCCACGATCCCTCCGGGCGTGTTTAACATCACCAGTTCGCCATACAACGCGGTTTCGGGGGGAGTGATCACGAACACGACTGCCATTCAGAACGCGATCAATGCGGCGGGCGCCGCGGGGGGCGGGACAGTGGAGATTCCGGCGGGGACATTTCTGTGCGGGCCGATCAATTTGACGAACAAGGTCAACCTGCAACTCGATGCCGGCGCGACGCTGTTGTTCCTGCCGGAGAACAAATATCCGAACGCCACCGGCACCCCGGCCTACCCGATCAGCACCGCGAACTGCAACGACGTGGAGATCAGCGGATCCGGGACGATCGACGGCAACGGCGCAGGCTGGTGGTCGGCGAATCCGCCGAACCGGCCTTACATGATCTACTTTTCCAAGTGCCAGCGGGTATGGGTGCGGAACGTCACCCTCCAGAATCCGCCCAAGATGCACCTGGTCTTCAAGAACTCCGCTTCGAACGTGACGATCGATGGCGTAACGATCAACACGGTGGACACGTCTCCGAACACGGACGGCATCGACCTGATCGGGACGAACTGCCTGGTCCAGAACTGTTACATCAGCAGCGGCGACGACAACATTGCGCTGGGCAGCAGCAGCAGCACGGCGACGACTTCGGATGTCTTGATCACGGACTGTACCTTCGGCTCGGGGCATGGCGTGTCGATCGGGAGCAACACGCAGGGCGGGGTTTCCAATCTCGTGGTGAACAACTGCACGTTCAGCGGGACCGATTACGGCATCCGGATGAAGTCGGACAACGCGACGAGCGGCGGCAGCGGGCAGGGGGGAATCGCGCGGAACCTGACCTATTCCAACATCGGCATGACGAACATTCTCAAGGGCGCGATCGTAATTTACAGTTATTACAACGAATACGGCACGCCCACGGCCATCACGCCGTTCATCGCGTCGACCCAGGCGGTCGGGAGCGTGATGACTCCCATCTGGCGGGACATCACGATCAGCAACGTCACTGCGACCGTGGCCAGCGGCGGGATCGCGGGAATCCTTTGGGGCCGCATCGAGTTGCCCGCCACGAATATCACGCTCAGCCACGTCAATATCACGGCGCCCGCCGCGTTCGATATCTACAACGCCCAGGGCGTGCGCCTGTTGGACTCGCAAATCACCGTGCCCGGCGGTCAGCGGACGCTGGCTCTTTACAACGCCGACGTGACGGTATCAAACACGGCCCCGGGTGCTCCACTGATAACGCTGACCGGGCTGACCTCCACGAACACGGCGCTGACGCTGGTGAACTGCAATGCGGCGACGACGACCAACGACGTGTTCGGGGCCGACCCGATCTCCGTCAGCGGCGGGACTTTGACCGTGAGCAACGCCTTGAACCTGGCGGGCACAAGCGCCCTGAATTTTGTCCTGGGCACGAACAAGAGCCAGATCAAGAGCACGGGCAATCTGACCTTGAGCAGCACCTTGAACCTGGCCGCCGGCACCGGCTTTTCCAACGGCACGTACACGGTCCTGAGCTATTCCGGCAAACTGACCGGCAACCCCGTCCTCGGTTCCAATCCCGGCGGCTCCTACACTTACACCCTGCAAACCAATGTGGCGGGCCAGGTCAACATCGTCGTCGCCGCTCTTGCTACGAATCACCCTCCCACCGCCAATCCCGCCACCTTCTATCGCCTCGCCGGGTTGCCGCTCCAGATCCCGGTTTCAAGCCTATCAACCAACTGGTATGATTCCGACGGCAACCCGCTGAGCCTGGCCGGCGTGTCCGCCAGCACGAACGGCGTCCAGCCCGCGTTCGATTCGAACTTCATCTATTACACCAACGCCAACAGCGTGGCGGACCAGTTCAATTACACGATTTCCGACGGCCAGGGCGGATTGGGCACCGGGCTGGTTTCCGTCGCGGTGGTAATCCAGCAATTCACGGGGATCGTGGTGAACGGGGACGGCGGCATGACGTTGCAACTGACGGGCATCCCGGGATTGAGTTACCAGGTGGAAGCGAGCACGAATCTCGGGGATCCCTCCGCCTGGATCAGCATCAGCACCAATGTCCCCGGTGTCGCGGGTTCCTGGCAGGTGGTGGATTCCGACGCCACGAATTATCCGCAGCGCTATTACCGATCGCGCCAGCCCTGATCGATTCCCTGGGGAACGGCCCCCTTGCCGTTTCAGCCAGGATCGCCGGGGACGCCCCTGCTGTCCAGTTAAGGCGGTCAGGGGAGTGCAGATTTGTTAATATTCACAGGTGTCTGGAGATGGTTTGAGTGTGTGATCGATTTGGAGGCGGAAACATGCCGGTCTGGTGTCGCCAGAGCATCTTCATGTCAGGCAGAAACATGCACCGAAAAAGAGGCGGAATTTGGGCCTATGGCGCAGTTTTGGGGGTCGTTTTTTCGCCCATAAGGCCCATGCCGTAGATTGAGCTCGCGCCTGATCGACGCTATGGAGCAAAAAACGAGGCCAAAAATCGCTCTATAAGGCCTAAAAACCCACTCAAAACGTCGCATCTGCCTCGATGCAAATAGATTCCTCTGGCGACACCAGATGGTGATTCACAGGTGTCTGGAGATGGCGGGGACGCCGACCCTCCCGCTCAGGATTCTGATTTCCAAGAATTTACCCCGGCCTCGTCCGTGCTATATTGGCCTGTGCGAATAAAGGGTTCGAGGGAGCGTCTAAACTTGCGTTGGTTATGAAAACGATTGTGGCGATTCTGGTGGTTTCTGTGGCGACCGTGTATGCCGGGGGCGGACCGCGCGGTGGCGGCGGCGGATCGTCCGGCGCCGGTTACGGTGGTGCTCCGCATATTTCGAGTGGCGGCGCGCCACCGCCTTCAGGTGGCGGTGGAGCTCCGCCGCCGGGGGGTGGCTGGGGAAGCCCACCGCCGCCTTCAAACGGTGGTGGTGGTGCACCGCCTCCGGGTGGAGGCTGGGGTGGAACGCCGCCTCCGCCTCCCCATAACGGGGGTGGATCCCCGCCCCCACCCGGCGGGCCGCCGCCTGGAAATCATCCGCCTCCGCCTCCGCCCGGCGGCTGTTATCCCGGCGGCACGAGCGTGTCTTTCTACTGGGGCGCGGGTTATCCCTGGGGCTGGCCGGCTTATCCTTACGCCTACTCGCCCTATTATTATCCGTATCCGTATCCTTATTACGCGCCTTCTCCGGTTGTGTATGATTACAGCCCGAATTATCCGTTGAACACGGCGATGCTGGGAGCCTGGACGGGCGGATGGATCGGCAGCGCGAACGGGAACGGCTGGCAGGATGCAGCGATCGGTGCAGCGGCGGGACTTGCAGCCGGCACGGTGGCGCAGCTGGTGTCGCAGCCGCGACAGGTGGCTGTTCAGCAGCCCATGTACGTGCAGCAGCCGGCGATTGTTCCCAACAGCGGAGTGCCGGTCGCAGTTTCGTCGACGACTTCAGTCCCGGCGCCCGCGCCGACCGTGATGACATCCAGCGGGGCGAACAGTTTGTTCGGGCGATGAGGTTCTCCCGGCTTCTCAGGATCCGCAATCTGACGATTGCGGCTACGTACGGCGGGCTGCTTGCCGATTGATTTTTGCGGGCGGTTGACCACTATTGATCCATGATCTCACTGAACCCCATGAAAAAATATACGATGCTATCCGCGGCGGCATTGGCAGCCGTGGTTTGCGGCTGCGCATCCAACGGCGTCAAGAATCCCTCAGGCGTTCCCGTCACCCAGATGCGGGCGGACGAGCAGGGATTTGTCACCGGGACCGGGATCGAGTCGCAGGACCTGGTTGCCGTGACGGACAAGATGGCCCGGAGCATCCTGGCGATTCCGCAGATCACGAACGCGCAGGGAACACCGCGGATCGTGCTGGACCCGGTGGTGAACAACACGCGGTTTGCGATCAACAAAGACATTTTCCTGACGCGCATTCGGACGCAACTGAACAGCAAGGCGCAGGGCAAGGTGATTTTCCTGGCGCGCGACCGGATGGCGGCGCTGGAGCACGAGCGGCAGCTCAAGCAATCGGGGCAGGTGACGTCGAGTTCGGATCCCAGCGTGGTGGAGTTCAAAGGCGCGGATTTCTTCCTGACGGGCAAGCTGGACGGGATGACGACGAAGACCTCCGCGGGCACGAGCGATTATGTTTTGTACAGCTTTCAGCTGATTGATGCGCGGACGAGCGATATTATTTGGGAAGACTCGGCCGAGATCAAGAAGCAGGGGCTGGTGGACGCCGCCTATCGCTGAGGTGAAACCTTTCGGGTTTTTGAACCGGGCGGGTGTGGGGGCTGCGCTGCTGGCGTTGATCCTGGTTTGCGGCTGCGCCTCCACGCCGAAGATTCCGCTCACCGGCGACATTTTCATCGATGCGCCCCGGATGATCACGAACGGTCCGCCGCAGGACCGCATTTTGTGGCAGGATCGGCTGGCCCTGGCGGCGATGCGGAAGGCGGATTACGCGCTGGCGCGGAGCACGCTGGACGACGCATTGCTGGCGATGGGCGGGGTTTCAACCGACAAGAGCACGAAACTGGCTCGGAGTTATTTTCATTCCGAATCCTCCAAGAACTTCATTGGCGAGCCCTATGAGCGGGTGATGGCGTATTATTACCGTGGGATTCTGTATTGGATGGACGGGGAGCCGGACAATGCGCGGGCCTGTTTCCGAAGCGCGGCGATCCAGGATGCGGACGCGGACAAGAACGAGTATTCGGCGGATTACGTGTTGTTGGATTACCTGGATGGGCTGGCGTCGTTCAAACTGGCAGGGGACGGCTCGGACGCGGTGGCGCGCGCGCAGAAGGAGGCGCGGGCGTCGAAACCTCCGGCGGCGGATCCGAAGGCGAATGTTTTGTTTTTCCTGGAATTCGGTTCGGGTCCCTACAAATACACGACCGGGGAATATCACCAGGAACTGCGTTTCAGCGTGGTTCCATCGCCCATTTACACCGCGCGGATCAATGTTCCCGGCCAATACGTGGATGTGGGGCCCTACGACGATCTGTATTTTCAGGCAACGACCCGGGGCGGCCGGGTGATGGATCATATATTGAACAACAAGGCCGTGTTCAAGACGACGACGGATGTGGCGGGGACGGCGGCGATTCTGGGGGGTGCGATCGCGGCGACGCAGGGAAACCGGACGGCTCAGAATGTCGGGATCGGATTGATGGCGGCGGGATTTATTACGAAGCTTGTGTCGGCGGCGACCGTTCCGGAGGCTGACCGGCGCACCTGGGATAATTTGCCTCGTTACTTGAGTTTTGCCGCGGTTCGGCTGCCGCCGGGCCCTTGCACCGCGACCGTGGAGTTTTGCGATGCCCAGGGCCATGCTTTGCCGGCTTTTACCAAATCGATAACGTTCACTGTCCCGCCGGACAGCCGCGACAAGGTCCTTTTTGTCAGCGATCGATCCGGCACACCTCAAAACTTATGAAAACAAAACTGCTCACATTCCTCGCGGCGTCCGGCCTGCTGGCCGGTGTTTCCGCCTGCAAATCCGACCATGACCACGGCGCGTATCTGCCGGTGAATGTCTCGGTCAACAACCTGGAAGATCGCAGTTCGCTGGTGCTGCTGGATTCCGGGGTTCAATATTCGGTCACCTGTCCCGGCATCCAGGAAACCCGGCTCCCCGACGGCCGGATCCAGGTGGTGGCCCATCTTCGGAACCGCGAAAACCGGCGAATCCAGGTCCAGGCCAACTGCGACTTCAAGGATCCGCAAGGTTTCGTGATTGACGCGACGCCCTTTAAAAATGTATTCCTCGATGAGAACGCGCAGGAAGACGTGACGTTCATTTCCATGAACGACAAGGCCGTGCGATATACCATTCGCATCCGGCAGGCCCGTTGATGATTCCAGGGGCCACCGTCGTCCAATACTGCGCTGATTGGTTTTATGAAAACTCTGACATTCAGTTTGCTGGCCGGCCTGTTGATGGTCCCGGCCGCTTTTGGGCAGAAAGCGCCCCCGGACTATTCACGGGTGCCCGGGCCTCCGGTCAAGCCGCCCCCGAGCGATTTCGTGGTGGATCCGCCTCCGCCCCCGATCGCCGTGCAGCAGCCCGGCAAACCGGTGCCGGTGTATGTTTACGACCAGAAACCCGCCGCGGGCCGGCAGCCGCTGATCTCGCCCGAGCAGGCCCAGGGAATTGTCAATCGATTCAAGGCGGCTTACCCCAAGATGGGCAGCCCGCGATTCCTGATTTACGTGAACCGTGAACTGGTCGAGCAGGATCAGAACGGGATGAAACTGGTGAACCGCACCGAGACGGTCGAAACCGCTTCCGCCGCGGTCACCAACGCTTCCGCCGCGGATACCAACGCCGCGCCTGCCGTGAAGAGCGTCGAAAAGAACGAATACCGGGCGGATGCCGCCGCCAGGCCGCAGCCGACGCTGGCCGACAAGCAGACGGTGCGTGACGTGGAACGCCTCTTCGGCCGGCCGCTGCGCGCCGCGGGCGCCTCGATCGTCGACCAGAAGGTCGCCGCCGAACTGATCGCGGACCGGCCGATCACCGAAGTCATCGGTGCCGGCGACTCTCCGCAGGCTCGCAAGGATCGGGAAGCCGTCAACAAGATCGCCGATGCGGTGATCGAAATCCTGATCTCCTCCAAGCCGGCCACCGTCGCCACGACCACCGGCGAACAGACGGTCGCCTTGCCCGACATCCAGGCCACCGTTGTCAGCCTGAAGGACGCGAAGATCATCGGCCAGGCTTCCTCGGCCGAGGTGACCGCGAACATTCCCCCGGCGGTGCTCGCCACGTATAATGTGCGCGAGATCACCGAAGCGACCGCGCTGGCGCTCATGCAGGACATGACGCCCGCCCCGGCGCAATAAGCGTTTTGAGGTTTGGGACGCCGGGGACGGCGTCCCTCCCATCCGTTCGGCCGCACCCGTGTTCGGGAGGGCCGGCGTCTTCGCCGGCCCTGTCTGCTGCAGTCATTTCTTACTTCACAAGGATGGATTCCTTCCGCACCATGCCTCTTTCCGCAACACGGGTTGCGGGGTGAATTTGAATCGATGAAAGCCAAGATTATTGTGACTCCGAAGAAGGCCGTGCTGGATCCGCAGGGCAAGACGGTCCAGACCGCGCTGGCTCACATGGGATACCAGGGCGTGGCCGATGTTCACATCGGGAAATACATTGAGATCGACCTCGCGCCGGGCACGGACAAGGCGGCGGCGGAGACGGCCCTGAAGGAAGCGGCGCACCGGTTCCTGAGCAACCCGATCATCGAAGATTACCGGTTGGAAATCGACTGAGCTCTTGGCCACCGAGACACAGAGCGCGCAGAGAGTTCCTCTGTGTTCTCTGAGCCTCTGTGGCAAAAAACAAAATGAATTTCGTAGTATTACAATTCCCCGCTTCCAACTGCGACCAGGACGCGATCCATGCGGCGCGTCTGCTGGGGCATTCGGCCCGCTATGTCTGGCACAAGGAGACGTCGCTGGGCGACGCCGATTGCGTGATTGTGCCGGGCGGATTCAGCTACGGGGATTACCTGCGGTGCGGGGCGATTGCGCGGTTCAGCCCTGTCATGCAGGCGGTCCGGCAGTTTGCGGACAACGGCGGGCTGGTTCTGGGGGTGTGCAACGGATTTCAGGTGTTGACCGAGGCGGGATTGCTGCCGGGGGCGCTGGTTCGGAATCGTGATTTGCAGTTTCACTGCGAGCACATTTATTTGAAAACCGTGACGCCCGATTCTCCATTCACGAACCGGATCCCGGGCGACCGGATATTGCGGATCCCGATCGCGCACGGCGAGGGCTGTTATTTTGCGGATGAAGAAACGCTGGCGCGTCTGCAGGCCAGCCGCCAGGTATTGTGGCAATACTGCGATCGGACGGGCAACCCGACGGATCAATCGAATCCGAACGGTTCGCTGTTGAACATCGCCGGCGTGTGCAACGAGCGGCGGAACGTGGCGGGCCTGATGCCGCACCCGGAGCGCGCGTGCGAACCGCTGTTGTCGAGCGCTGACGGCAAATGGGTTTTTGAAAGCATCGTGAATCATTTTCAGAACCGGCCGGCGGCGAAGGCGGCTTGAGCCGGAATTTGAGATTTGAGATTTGAGATTTGAAATGACCGAACCTGCCATTACATCCGAATTGGTTGCGAAGCACGGGCTGACGCCGGAGGAATATGCGCATGCACGGGAAATCCTGGGCGGCCGCGATCCGAGCTACACCGAGCTGGGCATTTTTTCCGTGATGTGGAGCGAGCACTGCTCCTACAAGAACACCCGCCCGCTGCTGAAAACGTTTCCCACAAAGTCGCCCAAGATCCTCGTCGGCGCCGGCGAGGAAAACGCCGGGATCATCGACATCGGGGACGGCCTGGCCATCGCTTTCAAGATCGAGTCGCACAATCATCCGAGCGCCGTGGAGCCGTTCCAGGGCGCGGCGACGGGTGTGGGCGGCATTGTGCGCGACATTTTCACGATGGGCGCACGGCCGATCTGTTCGGTGAACTCGCTGCGGTTCGGACCCATCGTCAAAGTAGGAGACGACGTAAGGAGTCTCACTTCGAAATCCGAAACCGATCAGAGTCTCGTTACCTCGACTCCTACAAATCAGGAGGAGGAAGCAGCTTTGAAGAACAACCGCCGGTTGTTTGCGGGCGTGGTGGCGGGCATCGCGCATTACGGGAATTGCTTTGGAATTCCGACGATCGCGGGCGAGGTGTATTTCGACAAGAGTTACGAGGGCAACCCGCTGGTGAACGCGTTTTGCCTTGGCGTGCTGCGCCACGAGCAGATCGCGCGCGGCGCGGCCAAGGGCATCGGGAACCCTGTATTTTACGTCGGCCCGGCCACCGGCCGCGACGGCCTGGCGGGCGCGGCGTTCGCGTCGCAGGATCTTACCGAGGAATCGGCCGAGCAACAGCGCGGGGCGGTGCAGGTGGGCGATCCGTTCATGGAAAAGCTCGTGTGCGAAGCCTGCCTGGAACTGCTGGCCACCGGCGCGGTGGCTGGGATCCAGGACATGGGCGCGGCGGGTTTGACCTGTTCCACCTGCGAAACCGCGGCGCGCGCCGGCACCGGCATCGAGATCGAACTCGACAAGGTCCCCCAGCGCGCCCCGAACATGTCGAGCTACGAAATCATGCTTTCCGAATCCCAGGAACGCATGCTGATCATCGTGCACAAGGGGCGCGAGGAGGAAGTGAAGCGGATTTTTGACAAGTGGGATCTGCCCTGGTCGGAGATCGGTTTCGTGACCGACTCGGGCCGGATGGTGGTGAAGCATCACGGCAAAGTGGTGGCGGACATTCCGGCGAAGAAGATCGCCGACGAATCCCCGGTTTACCAGCGCGAGGCGCAGGAGCCGGCGTATCTGCAGGCCGTGCGCGCGTTCCGGCTGGATGGGATTTCGGATCTGCGCGACCCGATGCCCGCTTTGAAAAACCTTCTCGCGTGGCCGACGATTGCGTCGAAAAACTGGGTATACCGCCAGTACGACCACATGGTCCGCAACGGCAGCGCAGTGAACCCGGGCAGTGACGCGGCGGTGTTGAGGATCAAGGCGGATTCACTGCCGGAATTGAGTCAGGGCTCGACGGAGTCTCGCCCCACCGGTTTTGACGAAAAATACATTGCTATTTCTGTCGATGGGAACGGCGGCTATGTTTACCTGGATCCGTATGAAGGGGGCAAGACGGTGGTGGCGGAGGCGGCGCGGAACCTGGCGTGTTCCGGCGCGGTGCCGCTGGGGGCGACGGACAATTTGAATTACGGCAATCCGCACAAGCCCGAGCTCTTCTGGCAGCTCCGGGAAAGCGTGCGCGGGCTGGCGGAGGCCTGCAAGGCGTTCAACGCGCCGATCACGGGCGGGAATTGTTCGCTTTACAACCAGAACCCGAACGGCCCGATCGATCCCACCCCGACCGTCGCGATGGTGGGCATCATCGAGAAAGCCGAGCACATCACCACGCAATGGTTCAAGGACGAGGGCGACGCGATCCTGCTGTTGGGCGACGCGGTGGACATGGCCGATCCATTGCAGGGACTGGGTGGAAGCGCGTATTTGCAGGTGGAACACCGGTTGAAGACCGGGACTCCGCCGCGGTGCGATTTGGAGAAGGAGAAGGCGTTGCACCTCGGGTTGCGATCGCTGATCCATTCCGGCGTCGTGAAAAGCGCTCATGATTGCAGTGAAGGCGGCCTGGCGGTGGCGCTGGCGGAATCCTGCGTTTCACAATTGCTGGCCCGCGAAACACCGCGGTTGATTGGGGCGAACGTGGATCTTTCGGGCCTGTTCGCCTCCACGTCCGCCGCCGTCCGCCTGGACGCGCTGCTGTTCGGCGAGACGCAGGGCCGCATTGTGATCACCACGTCCGCGCTGAACGCGGGCAAGGTGCTCGCACAGGCCAAGATTCTCGGCATTCCCGCCGCGCGCATCGGCACGGTCGGGGGCGACGCGCTGGCGATCAAGACGGCGCAAGGCGAGTGGTCGAGCCCGGTGAGCGGGCTGCACGACGCGTGGTGGAACGCGATCGCCCGGGCGATGGCTTGATTCGCGCGTAGCCGCGATCGTGAGATCGCGGGCCCCCGGCGCATGAGGACGAGGTAACGAGGTTCGCAAGAGAGCGTGTCGGTCTTTGTCAGAGCCTCCTTACGTCGGCTCCTACTTTATCGACTCATTTGCCTTTCACTTGATCCCGGTGGGATCCGGTGCCATGCTGGGCGCGGCTGAGCGAGTGGCTGGTGTATGCAGTGCTATCCCAAACATTATTGCGGTGTCTTTGGTGTTTTCGGTCACCCGAACGCGGCGGAGCTGACGTACTACGGCCTTTACGCGTTGCAGCATCGCGGCCAGGAGAGCGCCGGCATTGTCACCAGCGACGGAAAGCAATTTCGCGAGCACAAGGGCATGGGCCTGGTGCCGCAGGTGTTTAACGGGGACATGCTCCATGGTCTCGTGGGCAACATGGCGGTGGGTCACACGCGGTATTCCACCACCGGCTCCTCCCACCTGCGCAACGCGCAGCCGCTCACCGGCAATTGTCTGCGCGGCCAGATCGCCATCGCCCACAACGGCAACCTCACCAACGCCGCCCAGCTCCGCGACGAACTCGAGGCCAAGGGCATCATGTTCCAGACGACGGTGGACAGCGAGGTGATCCTTTACCTGCTGGCCCAGCCGAACAACAACGGCCACGAGAATCATCTCGTCCATACCGTCCACAAGCTCCAGGGCGCCTATTCGCTGGTGATCATGACCGAGACCGAGCTCATCGGCGTGCGCGATCCGCAGGGATTCCGGCCGCTGTGCATCGGCAAGGTGGACGACGCGTATATTTTGGCCAGCGAGACCTGCGCGCTCGACCTGATCCACGCGAAGTTCGTCCGCGACGTCGAACCGGGCGAAATCGTCATCATCAACAAGGACGGCCTGACCAGCATCCAGGCCTTCCCCGAACCTCAGCGTCGCGCGTTCTGCATTTTCGAATACGTTTATTTCGCGCGGCCCGACAGCACCATCGCCGACCGCAACGTCTACAAGGTCCGCGTCGAAATGGGCCGTCAACTCGCGCGGGAACATCCCATCGATGCCGACGTCGTGGTGCCCGTGCCCGACAGCGGCAATTGCGCCGGGCTGGGTTATTCGCTCGAGTCCGGAATCCCGTACGAGATGGCGTTCGTCCGGAATCACTACGTCGGCCGCAGCTTTCTGCAGCCGTCGCAACTGATCCGCGACTTCGACGTGCGGGTGAAATTGAACCTGATCACCGAGCTGGTGAAGGGCAAGCGGGTGATCGTGGTGGACGATTCGATCGTGCGCGGGACGACGTGCAAGACGCGCGTGAACAATTTGAAGCAGGCGGGCGCGAAGGAAGTGCACGTGCTGGTGAGCTGTCCGCCGCACATGAACCCGTGTGTGTATGGGATTGATTTCCCGGATCGGAGCAAGCTGATGGCGGCGAATCATTCGCTGGAGGAGATCCGGAAGTATTTGAAGGCCGACTCGCTGCATTACCTGTCGCAGGGGGGCATGGTGAAGGCGACGGGGCTGCCGGCGAACGCGTTTTGCATGGCGTGTTACGACGGCAACTACCCCGTGCCGTATGATCCGGCGGTGGACAAGCACATCATCGAACGCCGCAACGGCCGCGTGGCAAGCCTGAGCGAAGCGCTGGCGAAAGACCGCGCGCAGATCAAACTGCTGTAACGCGGAATTCAGGAGTCAGAATTCAGAAGTCGGGGTCGCGCGAAGGACGCGACGGGGGCGAAGGCGTTCTCTGCGCCTCTAGGCTTGATTTTTTTCGAGGATCCGCAATCTGACGATTGCGGCTACGGGCCGCCAGGAACCTGCAACCTGCAACCTTCAACTCTCCTTTTCCGCCGTCTCCTCCTCCGCGTCGCCCTTGGGGGTGGTGCCGTGGTATTCGTGGAGTTTGTTGCGGAGGGTGCGGATGCTGATATCGAGGAGTTTGGCGGCGTGGGTGCGGTTGTCTTTGCAGCGCTCGAGCGCGGCGAGGATGTGGCGTTTCTCGACGTCGGCCAGCGTGGGAAATTCGGCGTCGCTGCCGGCGGACACGGCGGGCGCGGGGGTGGCGGCGCCGGATTCGGCGGCGGACAGGGCGAGGCCGAGGTGTTCGGATTCGAGGAGGCCGTTGTCGCCGGAGAGGATGACAGCGCGTTCGATGACGTTCTGGAGTTCGCGGACGTTGCCGGGCCAGTGATGTTCCTTGAGCTGGCGGAGGGCGTCGTCGGTGAAGCCGTTGGCGCGGATGCCGTGTTTGCGGGCGAAGCGGCGCATGAAATCTTCGGCCAGGTGCGGGACGTCTTCGCGATGATCGCGCAGGGCAGGCACGCGGATCGGCACGACGTTCAGGCGGAAGAACAGGTCCTCGCGGAACTCCTTTTTCTGGACGCTCTGTTCCAGGTGTCGGTTCGTGGTGGCGATGACACGGACATCGACCTTGATCGTGCGGTTGCCGCCGACGCGTTCCAGTTCGCGTTCCTGGAGGACGCGGAGCAGCTTGGCCTGGACGTTCGGGGAAATTTCGCTGATTTCATCCAGGAGAATCGTGCCGCCGTGCGCGAGTTCGAATCGGCCTTCCCGTTTCGTGAGCGCGCCGGTGAACGCGCCTTTTTCGTGACCGAAGAATTCGCTTTCGATGAGGTTTTCGGGGATGGCGGCGCAATTGACGCGGATGAACGGGGCGTTGGCGCGGGCGCTTTCGCGGTAGAGGGCGCGGGCGACCAGTTCCTTGCCGGTGCCGCTTTCGCCCTGGATGAGGACGGTGGCCAGCGTGCGCGCGACTTTGCGGATCAGTTGCCGCAGGTTTTCCATCGCGGGGCTGTGTCCGAGCAATTCGTATCCGGAATCCTCGCTGTCCTGGCTGAGAAAGCGGTTGACCTTGAGCAGCTGGGTGAACTCCTCGGCTTTGCGGAGGACGACCTCGATCTGTTCGGCGGAATAGGGTTTGATGAGGTAATCGAACGCGCCGTTGCGCATGCATTCGACGGCGGATTCGACGGAGCCGAACCCGGTGCTGATGACGACGAGGGGCCGCTGGGGGCGGAGCTGGATGGACTTGAGGAGTTCGGTGCCGTCGCCGTCGGGGAGCCGGACATCGAGGAAGACGAGGTCGAAATTGTCCTTGTTGAGGTATTCCTGGGCGTCGGCGATGGTGGAGACGGAGGCGACGTCGTAGCGGCGCTGGCGGAGCTGGTGTTCGAGATTTTTCCGGACGATCAGGTCATCTTCGAGGACGATGATTTTCTCGATAGACATAGTCAGGACGCGTGGCGCCGGTAGAGCCGTGCGGCGTAGTGGGGCTGCTGGGCGCTGAAGGAGGGGAGTTGGCGGGCGGGGACCATGCCGCGGCGCAGGAGGGCCTGCTGATTTTCGCGGTCGAGCACGAGGATTTTGACCAGGGAATCCTGGACAGCCTGCAGCAGCAATTTCACTTCAGCATGTTGCGCGCGTTCCGCCGGATCAAGCCGATGCCAGGCTTGCCGCCACGTGCGCAACAAATTAAGGGCTTCGTCCAGCTTCAAAAGCAAGGCTTTTCTACCCTGGTAGAATTCGAAGGGTTGATAATCCTCGGCGGCGCTGAGCGCCTTGTTTTCGCGCGCGGTGAGGGCCAGCGCCTCCTCGCAGAGAACGAGGTATTGACGCAGATGAACCGCCAGTTCGGCGGGGAACATCGGTCCGGGGTTCATTGGACGGCGACGGGCGGGGAGGCAGGCAGGCCGGCGGTGGGGCTGTTGGTGGACGGCCCCCCGAGCGACTGGCGCAAGGCGGATTCGGCGTGGCCCTGCCATTGGATGAAATGAATGCGCCAGCGGGCCATGTCGAACATGGTCTTCAGGCCGAGCGGCGCGTCGGGTCCGAGTTTTTTCTCCTGGTCGGCGATGGACTGGTAGATCTCGGCGGCTTTTTGCGGCTGGTAAAGGCGTTCATAGCACATGGCCATCTGGTAACGGACGGGGAGCTGCCACGCGGGCGAAGGATCCAGCTCGGCGAGGCGCTGGTAGATTTCGATCGCTTTGAAGAAATCGCCTTCGCGGTAGAGCTGGTTGGCGATGAGGTTGCCGGTGCGCTGTTGCCAATACGCCCAGGCTTCCGGGTTCCCGGCTGTCCGCGCGCGTTGTTCCTGGAGCAAGAGCAGCACTTGTTGGAGCGATTCGTTGTTGCGGTTCAGCTTATTCAAGCTTTGCGCCAGGTTAAAGCGGATTTCCGCCTGCTCGGGTCCGTTGGGAAATCGGACCAGGTAATCCATGCAATCGGACACGGCGGACTCGGGCTGGTTGATCGCGGCGTGGCAGGCGGCGAGCTTGTAAAGCACGAGCGGCTGGTTGATGTGCGGGCTGTTTTGTTTCAGCAGGCGCGAGAAGAAATCCGCCGCCTCGGTGTAGCGACCGAGTTGATACTGTGTTTCGGCGATCTCGGTCTGGGCCTGGAGCACCAGCCGGACGTAGTAATCCATCTGCTCGTTTTTCAGGACCAGCGCGCTGGTCATGACGCCGTAGAACTTGGTGAATGCGACGTTGTAGAGGCCTTGTTTGCGGAAGAGCATGCCCTGGCGCAGGAGGATCTCGGGGATGCGGAGGTCGTTCGGCCATTTACTGACGAATTGGGAGTAAATGTGGTTGGCGCGCGTCAGTTCGCCTTCGTCCTCGGCCACGGCCGCCAGTTCCAGCAACGCCGATTGCTTGACGAATTCCGGCGACTTGTCGCCCAACAGGTCCACCAGGATCGGCTCGGCGTCGTGCGGCTGGCGGGTGTTGCGAAGGTAACGGGCGATCTCAAGTCGATGAACGGTGTGCGCGAGCAATTCCTGTTCGGACATCGCTTTGGCCGGGAGACCATTGGTTTCGGCCACCAGGTTCAGCAGATTTTCAGGGATCGAATTCGAAGAAGCCACGCGCCGGCTGTTCTCAGATGCCAGCGCGGCCTGGTCGATCGCCGCCGCGTTCGTGATGTCATCCAGTGAAGTGATCGCCCGCGCCGGGACCGCGGCGCTGAGTGTGGCGGCGGGATCCGCGCCGGCGCGCGTCGCGGTCTGCAGCGTCGCGGCGGACAGGCCGTGCGCGAAGAGCAGCAGCGCGATCGCCAGGCCGGCCAGGGACGCCGACCGTGCGGTCGCGAGGGGTTGGATCCGGGAAATCATGGCGTTCGGCTTCCGGGATTCGACGGGCCGGTGGGCAGCGCGGAGGTTGGAGCGGTGAATCCGACGCTGCCGTTGCTGGCGGGACTGTTGGTTTTGGACGGGCGGAAATAGTCGACCAGCATTTGGGGTGTGACGACCATGAGCGGCGCGGCGGAGGGCGGTTCGGGGGCCGGGTTGGCCTCACGCGCCAGGATGCCGGCACCGGGCCCAGGGCCGGGCGGTTTCTCGGAACCCATCGGCATGACCGGGGATGGTTCCGGCGGACGGGGTGGCATCGAATCGTAGCCGGGGCCGCCTGGCGCCGGCGGCATCCAGGGCACGCCGAACGGCATGTAACCGAAATTATACTGTTGGGGTGCCGGGTCCGGCGACTTCGCGGTGAGCACTTCCGGCGCGCCAGTGATATTGGTCCATGTGCCGGTGACGGCGGGTGCGGCGGGATCCGCCATGGCCAATTCCGGCAGGTTCAGCGGCGGGATGTTTTGAAGCGATTGAAATCGGAGCGGGGTTGGGCCGACGGCGGCGAGGTAGGTGGCGCCGTGAAGAGTTTGGGGCGCGACGCTGCCGAAAAGGAGCGCGAGACTGGCTGCGCCGGGCAGGCAGTTGCTTGAAAAGCGTGTTCCCATTTTATTGAGTTGCGCCGCATTGGCTTTGGAGGGGTTTGTTGACCCGCCCCTCCGGCCATAATTCGACTGATTCGTGATCGGCAAAACTTGCCGGGGCTTAAGAAAAAAATATGTGGGGATTAACGGGTTGTGCAGCTTAAGCGGCTTCTCATTGAGCCGATGGAGACGGGAGTAGAACTCTGAATCTATGACTCAATTGTCCGCGCAGTGCAGCGTGGCACCTCTGGACCGCAAGGAAATCGATGCGCGGTTGGAATCCTGCCCGTCGCTGCCCTCGTTGAGCAGCATCAACAAGGCCTTGCAGGGCCTGGTGTTTGCCGAGCAACGCTATTCGCTCCAGATCTCGGAAATTATCCGGCGCGATCCGAGCCTGACTTCCCGGCTGTTGCGGCTCGTGAACTCGGTTTATTACGGGCTGTCGAACCCGGTGAACAGCATTGAGGAGGCGGTGTTTTACCTCGGGGTGCGTCAGATCCGGCAGTTGACGATGGTGACGCCGATCATCGAGGATTTTCAACGGTTGTCGAAGCAGTGCGCCTTTCCGTGGCGCGATTTCTGGCAGCATTGCATCGGGACGGCCATTTTGACCCGGGAAGTGGTGAGCGCGGTACAGGCGCCGCCGGACGAGTCGGATTACATCGCGGGCCTGGTGCATGACGTGGGCAAAATCGTGATGGCCTGGACGTTTCCCGAGCATTTTGCGGAAATCCACCAGCGTGCGGCCGCAGGCGCGCGCGACCTGGTGGAGATCGAGACGGAACTCCTGGGAGTCGACCACGCAGAGCTGGGAGCGCTTTACATGGAGCGGCACAAGCTTCCCGAACTGATGATCCGCTCGGCCCGGTTTCATCATCGACCGGAGTGTGCGGATGCGAATGCCCAGATCATCGCTTCGGTGCAGATTGCGGACCTGTTGATGCGCAATGCGGGCATTGGATACAGCGGCAACCGGGTGGAAGTGACTCGTGAACAGTGCATGCAGGCTTCCGGTTGGCGCGTGTTATTTCCCGACCAGGCCGCCGGCGAGGAAACCATTGCGCGCGCCTCGCTGCATCGCTGCCTCGAGCGGCTGCCCAGTATTCTGGAAGGATTGGTCTGACGGGTTGTTCCTCGGATGGGTAGCGCGCCGCTCCGCGGCGCCGGCTGCGCGGAGCGCAGCCCTACCTGCACCGCAGCAACGCGGGTCTCTTCGCATCGTCAATTTTAATGACTCCCTGCGCGCCTGCCGGCTGCACAATTACTTTGACCATTCCCCCCGGGATCAGTATTAGGAATCCCGTGAAAACCGCGGTTTTGACGGACTGGCGGGTTGGTAAGGCGCGGCAGGCGTTCGCGCCTGCAGCACAACAAGTCCTTCAAAACGCTGCCGAGCGTCTCTCCACTAATCGCTCCTACACTTAATCATCAACTGTGAAAAATAACATGATCGAATGGATGTTCCTTCTCGTTCTGGGAACCGTTTGTCTCGTGGGCTTCGCCGCCGCGGCGGCGCCCGGTCCGAGCATTGACCGCAAACCCTTCGGAAAAACGCCGGATGGCACCGCCGTCGAGCTGTTCACATTGAAGAATGCCAAGGGCGCCGAGGTGACGATCACGACCTATGGCGGCATCGTGACGTCCATCCTGGTGCCGGACAAGTCCGGCAAGCTGGGGGATGTGGCGCTGGGTTACGACAACCTGGACGGTTACATCAAGGACAGCCCGTTTTTCGGGGCGTTGGTTGGCCGTTACGGAAACCGCATCGCCAAGGGCCAGTTCACCCTGGAAGGCAAGACGTATCACCTGGCGACCAATAATCCGCCCAATGCGCTGCATGGCGGTCCCAAGGGTTTTGACAAGGTTGTCTGGACTCCTGTGAAGGCGGTGGTCGGTCCGAACGGCCCGGTGCTGGAACTGAGTTATGTCAGCAAGGACGGCGAGGAAGGTTACCCGGGCACGCTGAAGGTGACGGCGACCTACACCTGGACGGAGGACAATGCGTTGCGGCTGGATTTCGCGGCCACGACCGACAAGCCGACGGTGGTGAACCTGACGCAGCATTCCTATTTCAACCTGGCCGGCAAGGGCGACATTCTCGGGCATGTGGCGACGATCAACGCCGACAAGTTCACGCCGGTGGACGCCACGCTGATTCCGACCGGCGAACTGAAGCCGGTGGACGGAACGCCGTTTGATTTCCGGAAGCCGACGGCGATTGGCGCCCGGATTTCCGCCGATGATCAGCAGATCAAATTTGGCGGCGGCTACGATCATAACTACGTGGTGAACGGAAAGGCCGGCGAACTGCGGCTGATGGCGCACGTGGTCGATCCTTCCACGGGTCGTGTGTTGGAAGTGCTGAGCACCGAGCCGGGCGTGCAGTTTTACTCGGGCAATTTCCTGGACGGCTCGATCACGGGCAAGGGCGGCTGGGTTTACCAGAAGCGCAACGGGTTCTGTTTCGAACCCCAGCATTTCCCGGATTCGCCGAATCAACCCAAATTCCCGAGCACGGAACTGAAGCCGGGCCAGACGTATCACAACACGATCATCTTTAAGTTCTCCGTGCAGTAAACGGCGCGCGGCCGAATTTCAGAACCCATCCCATGAATAACCTCACACCAACTCTTGGCGCCATCGCCAATTCCTCCATGGCCCCCCTGGACTGGGCCATGATCGGCCTCTACTTCGCCGCGCTGCTGTGCGTGGCCTGGTGGGTCATCAGCAAGAGCAAAGACACCGCCGCGGATTACTTCCTGGCCGGCCGCAACCTCGGCTGGTGGGTCATCGGCGCCTCGATCTTTGCCTCAAACATCGGCTCCGAACACATCGTCGGCCTTGCGGGTTCGGGCGCGAAAGACGGCGTCGCCATGGCGCACTATGAATTGCACGCCTGGTGCCTGCTCGTCCTCGCATGGGTCTTCGTGCCGTTCTACGCCCGGTCCATGGTGTTCACCATGCCGGAATTCCTCGAGCGCCGCTTCTCCACCGGCTCCCGCTACGTCCTGTCCATCGTCTCCATCGTCACGTTCATCGTGTCGAAAATCGCGGTCGGCATCTTCGCCGGGGGCGTGGTGTTCAAGACCCTTCTGCCCGAGCTGCACATCGGCGGCATCGACAGCTTCTGGGTCGGCTCCGTCCTGGTGATCGTTCTGACCGGCCTCTACACCATGCTGGGCGGCATGCGCGCGGTGGCCTACAACGACGCCGTCCAGGTGGTGGTGCTCATCGGCGGTTCGGCGCTGCTGACGTTTTACGGATTGAGCAAGCTCGGCGGCTGGGGCGAACTGCGCAACCTGTGCGGTTCCGACATGTTCAATCTCTGGAAACCGCTGGTGCCCGCCGGCGTCGCGAACAGCTGGGCGCCCGTGATCGAAAAGAACGCCGCCGGCGAAATCGTCAAGCAAGCCTGGTATTTCAATTCCAATTTCCCCTGGCTGGGCATGGCCATTTGCGCCCCGGTCATCGGTCTCTGGTATTGGTGCACCGACCAGTACATCGTCCAGCGCGCGCTCGGCGCCCCGAACGAAAAAGTCGCGCGCCAGGGCAGCATCTTCGCCGCGTTCCTGAAACTGTTCCCGGTTTACCTGTTCATCATCCCCGGCCTGATCTGCTACGCGCTGGTCAAGAGCGGCAAAGTCCCCGACTTGACCGCCGCGTTCACGGATCCGAACGGCGCCGGCGCCCAGGGCGCGTTCCCGATGATGGTGCAGCATCTCCTGCCCGCCGGCCTCCGCGGCATCGTCGTCGCCGGCCTCCTGTCCGCCCTCATGGGTTCGCTCGCCGGCGTGTTCAACGCCTGCTCCACCCTGTTCACCGTCGATATCTACGAGAAACTCCGGCCGAAAGCGTCCCAGGGCGAAATCGTCCAGATGGGCCGCATCGCCACCGGCGTCATGATCGTCATCGCCCTGCTGTGGATCCCGGTCGTGAAGGGCGCCACCGGCTTGTATGATTACCTGCAATCCGTCCAGGGTTACCTCGCGCCGCCCATCTTCGTGGTGTTCTTCTTCGGCGTCTTCTGGAAACGGCTCAACGCGAAAGGCTGCCTCTGGGCAATGATCATCGGGTTCCTCGTCGGCATCTTCCGCATGCTGGTCGACACCCCAGTCACCCTGTCCGGCGGCAAGAACCATTACGCCGAGGGATCGTTCCTCTGGATCATCAACAACATCAACTTCCAGTACTTCAGCATCCTCATCACCATCATCTCCGCCATCGTGATGGTCGTGGTGAGCCTCGCGACGGAGAAGCCGGACGAGGCGAAGATCAAGAGCCTGACGTTCGCCACCATCAGCGCCGAGGACCGCGCCAAGACCCGCGCGAGCTGGGGCGCCCTGGAAGTGGCCGGGTCCGTGTTTATCCTCGCGGCTATCCTTGGCGCGTATCTCTACTTCCGCGGCTGAGGGTGGATACAGCCGGATTGATGGATTGATGGATTGATGGATTGTTGGATGGGGTGGGGACGGTTCGTAATCGTCCTCGCCTGCCGGCCGTAGTCACGCCCGGCGGGGTTCCTCGAAAAAATGGAAGTCGAGGCCTGCCGGGGCGTAGTCCCGCTCTCAGCAGGACGAAGACCGGTAACGAGACTCTGACCAGGGATTCGGTTCGAGCGTTTTCAACAAAACTGTAGCCCTTTATTTATCCGCAGATTTCACAGATGAACGCAGATTATCTGTGAAATCTGTGAAATCTGTGGATTTTCTTTCAGTCATCCAGTGATCCAATCATCCAGTGATCGAGTGGTCGAGTGGTCCAGATCCAGCCTCAGCTTCCCAGCGCCCGGCTGAGCGCCGCGTGCACCGCGTCCACGGTCACGGACCTCATGCAGCGGATGATTTCCTCCTGGGATCCCCGGATGCCTTTTCCGTCGTAGCGATAGAATTCCAGGCTGCGGCCGGCGACAGCGGGGTTGGGGACGAGGGTGAACGGGCGGTTGTAGGGTTCGACGGTTTTGTTCCAGGTGGGGGTTTCGATGGCGACCTGGTGGGGGACGCGCATGGCGGCGGCGAGATGCATGAGGGAAGTGTCGACGCTCAGGAAGGCGCGGCACTTTTCCAATAGTGCGGCGGCCTGGCGGAGATTTCGGGTCTCCGGCGCCACGACGCGGGTGTGGTCCGCGCGCGCGAGCAGTTGCCGGTGATCGTCCACCTCCTGCGGGCCGCCGAGCAGCAGAACGGCGGCATCGGGATGCGATTTTCCGAGTCGCTCCAGCAATTCCGCGTATTGATCCAGCGGCCAGCGGCGCCAGGCCAAGTTCTTCGTGGCGCCGGATCCCACATGCATGCCGAGCAGGGCGCGTCCGCCGAGTTGATGTTCCCGCAGATAGGAATCCGCCCACTCCTGCTCGGCGGGCGACAGGTAGATTTCGTAGCGATGAGATTCCTGGAGCCGTTTGCCGCCGGTCAGCCGGAGCAGGTCCAGGTTGTTTTCCACGCAATGAATTTCGTAATTCTGCGGCAGCGTCCGGTTGACCAGCCAGGAATTCAACCAGGCGCCGGAGGCGTATTCGTGACTGATGCGGTTCGGCGCGCCGATCAGCCGAGCGATGACCCGGTATTCCAGCTTGCTCTGAGGAAGCGTGTTGATCGTGAGATCGTAAGCGCCGCGGCGGAGGCCGAGAATAAAGCGCAGCGATTGCAGGCGGCCGGTTTGAAGCAGGTTTTTCTGGTGGACATGGTCCAGGTGCGGATTGCCCTCCAGCAGGTCGCGCGAGCCGGGATACATCACGAGCGCTTCGATCGTCGCTTTCGGATAATTGAGTCGAAGCTCGTGAATCAGCGGGGTGGCGAAGAGGGTGTCCCCGATTCCGGCGAGCGAGATGACCAGGATCTTCACAGCCGCATGATTTTTTTCAGCAGGGCGGTGGTGGACCGGTCGGGGACGAACGGAATGATGACGATCCTGCCGCCGGCCTGTTCCACGGTCCGCCGCTCTTCCTGGTTCAGACTTTCAAGCGTGTAATCGCCGCCTTTGACATAAATGTCGGGCTGGGCCGCGGCCAGAAAGCGCGTGGCGGTTTTCTCACTGAAAATACAGACGCCATCGATGCTTTCCAGCGCCGCGAGGACCGAGGCGCGGTCGGATTCCGGATTGACGGGGCGTCCGGCGCCCTTGAGATCGCGGACGGCGTCGTCGCCGTTGACTCCGACCAGGAGCGCGTCGCCGTGGTTCCGGGCGTTTTCCAGGTACGTGACGTGGCCGAGATGCAGCAGGTCGAAGCAGCCGTTGGTGACGACCAGTTTCCGGCCCGCGCGCCGCATCGAGAGCCGCCATTCCGGCAGGCGGTCCCAGGGAATGATTTTTCCCCGAAAATTCATGATCGGGATTCTGGCGGGAGGAGGGACAACTTGGCAACGCTTTTAACGGCCGGGCGCAGGTTGGCCGGCCGGGAAAAGCTTCGACGCGAATTGACGCGAATGGCCGCTAATGAGGGAGGGCCGGCGTCCTCGCCGGCCCAAACATCCTTTTGACGTGATAAAGCAAAATGCGCTACGGGCGGAACAGTTCAGACGGGGACGGCGAGGACGCCGTCCCTCCCGGGGTGGGTTACGAATTAGCGGAAATTCGCGCTAATTCGCGTCAACCCTGTTTGCGTGCGGTATGGATGCTCATGACGCCGCCGAGAAAATTCTGAACCCGGACGTCCGCGAAGCCTTGCGCACGCAATTCCGCCGCGACGCCGTGCTGGGCGGGGTAGGCTTCGAGCGATTCGAGCACGTAGGCGTAGGCGGCGGCGTTGCCGCAGAAGACCCGGCCGAGGATGGGCAGCACGCAGCGCAGGTAACCAAACCACAACCCGCGCCAGGCCCGGTTGTCCGGCTTGCCGAAATCCAGGATCAAAACGCGCCCGCCCGGCTTGAGCACCCGGCGCAGTTCGCTCAATCCGCATTTCCAATCGGACAGGTTCCGCAATCCGTATCCCATCGTGACCGTGTCGAACTCCGCCTCGGCAAAAGGCAGGTGCAACGCGTCGCCCTGGACAAACCGCGGGTTCGATTCACCGGGGTTCGCGCGTTTTCGGGCGACCTCGAGCATCGGCGCGTTGAAATCCAACCCGGTTGTTTGTGCCCCGGCGCGGGCGAGGGCGAAACTGATATCGCCTGTTCCGCAACAGACATCGAGGGCGGGGGTGCCCGGAAGGATCTGCGCGAGGTTCACCAGGCGCCGCTTCCAAAGCCGGTGCAGGCCCAGGCTCTGAACATCGTTGATCAGGTCGTAGCGCCGGGCGATCGCGGCGAACAACGCGTTCACGCGGTCCGCCCGCTGTTCGCCGGGGCTGTAGAAAGTCTGGTTCATTCTCGGGAGGGACGAGCTGCGGCGAGTCTCCTTACTGGTTCTCGTCCTCGGAACGCTGGGACTCGCATAGCTCGTCCCTCCCAGGTGTGAGGATCGAACAGTTTGCGGTCTGAGGCGACAAAAAATGGTACAGAACCGGCCTCTCTTGAGACGGGTTGAAGGGGCCTGAACTCGTGGCTTGAATTTTGCTGAACGAAGGGTGCTATTTCGAAGTCTTTGGGTGTCAGCAGGGTGCTTAGTCGCTATGGATGGCAAAAAATTGATACTCGTCGTCGATGACAACGAGGTGATTTTGAAAACGCTGTCGATGAAGTTAACCGGCAGCGGATTCTCAGTGGCAACCGCCTGTGACGGGTCGCAGGCGCTGGCGGCAGTGCGCCGCGCGCGGCCGGACTTGATTCTTCTCGACATTGGTTTTCCCCCGGACGTCGGTCATGGCGGCGGTGTGCCGTGGGACGGATTCCGGATCATCGAATGGTTCAAGCGGATGGACGAGTTGAAGAACACCCCGATCATCATTATCACCGGTGGTGACGCCGCGAAGTATCGCGACAAGGCCATCGCCGCGGGGGCCGTGGATTTCTTTCACAAGCCGATCGACAACGCCGAGTTGATCGCCGCCATTCACAAGCACATCGCGATCCCAGTCCCGGGCTAAGCCGTCTCTATTCAGTTGGTCTTCCTGGGGATAAACGCAGAGGCGCAGAGGACGCAGAGATTCGCAGAGAACTGGCGGCTTTTTCCAGGTCACCGATTAGTGAGCGATTTGCCTGACCCGTTTCTCTGCGGCCCTCTGCGTCCTCTGCGTCTCTGCGTGAGTCTGAGATTTTTGAACTGCATAGAGACGGCTAAGGTGGTTTCGCCGATGCACCGTGCTCCGCGATTTCACGATCGCGGCTCCCTGCCTGCCGTAGCCGCAATCGTCAGATTGCGGATCTTCTTCTCTCCACTATTTCTCCCGCAATCGAAACCCGCGTCGATTTCATTCGCGGCTTGAGTTTGAGTGGGGATTGACTAAGCTGGGCGGGCAGAGCGGCTTTAAGAAGTGATGAACCGGCGAACCTGGCAGAATTTTGACGAGATGCGCAAGGCCGCGGAGGACGGTGATCCGCAGGCCCAGTGTTATCTTGGAGTTTGCTATCAGACCGGGCAGGGCGTTCAGCTCGATTATTCGGACGCGGTGAGATGGTTCCGGAAAGCCGCCGACCAGAACGATCCCGTGGCGCAGTGTTACCTGGGTGTTTGTTTCCAGGCCGGACTGGGTGTGCCCCAGGAATATGGCCAGGCGGCCAAGTGGTTCCGGGAAGCCGCGGAGCAGGGCGACCCGGCCGCGCAATTCAATCTAGGCGTTCTATACGAAACCGGCCAGGGTGTCCCGCAGAATTATGCCGAGGCGGTGAAATGGTATCACGCGGCCGCCGAACGCGGCGAACCCCAGGCCCAGTTCAATCTCGGCGTCTTCTACGAGCAGGGACACGTCGTCCCCCAGAATTTCCAGGAAGCGGTCAAGTGGTACCTCCGCGCCGCGGAACAGGAAGTCGCCCCCGCCCAGTGCAATCTCGGCCTCTGCTACAAAACCGGCCGCGGCGTGGAACAAAATCCCCAGGAAGCCGTGAAATGGTTCATCCGCGCGGCGCGCCAGGGCGACAAAACCGCCCAGCACAATCTCGGCGTCCATTACGCCACCCAGGTAGAGACGGTCGCCGAACCCGCCCCGGATGCCTCCGCGGAGGCAACTGAGCCCGCGGAATGACATTCATCCGCAGATTCCGCAGATGACGCCGATTGCGCTGTCTGAATTTCCCTGCGAAATCTGCGTCATCTGCGGACTGTCTTTGCTTTCATGTTCGAGCTGCTGAAAACCGACCCCGGCTCCCGCGCGCGACTGGGCCGGCTCACCACGGCGCACGGCGTCGTCGAGACGCCCGTGTTCATGCCCGTCGGCACCCAGGCCAGCGTCAAGGCGCTCGACCTCCGCGAGCTGCTGGAGATGGAAACCCAGATCCTCCTGGGCAACACCTATCACCTGTTCATCCGGCCCGGACTCGACATCATCCGGGCCGCGGGCGGATTGCACGGGTTCATGAACTGGACCCGGCCGATCCTCACCGACAGCGGCGGATTCCAGGTGTTCAGCCTCGCGAAAATCCGGAAAATCAAGACGCACGGCGTCGAGTTCCGATCGCACCTTGACGGTTCGCTGCTGTTCCTTGGGCCGAAGGAGGCGATGGAAATTCAGCGGGCGCTGGGATCGGACATTGCGATGGTTTTCGACGATTGTCCGCCGCACACGAGTACGCCGCGTGAATTGCGGGCGGCGGTGGAGCGGACGTTGCGCTGGGCGGCGGAATGCCGCGAACAGCCGCGCGCCCCGGGCCAGCTCGTGTTCGGGATTGTCCAGGGCGGATCGAACGCCGCCGCGCGCGAGGAATGCGCGCGCGCCCTGGTGTCGATGAAGTTCGACGGCTACGCCATCGGCGGCGTCAGTGTCGGCGAACCCGAACCCGAAATGCTCCAGGCCATCGAGATGACCGAGCCGTTCCTGCCCGCGAACCTGCCCCGCTACGCGATGGGCCTCGGCACCCCGGCGCAGATGATCGAACTCATCGCCCGCGGCGTCGACATGTTCGACTGCGTCCTGCCCACCCGCGTCGCCCGCAACGGCACCGCCATTACCCGCAGCGGCAACATCGGCATCAAAGGCGGCGCCTTCAAATCCGATTTCCGGCCGATCGAAGAAGGCTGCGACTGCTTTGCGTGCCGCCATTACACGCGGGCCTACCTGCGGCACCTGTTGAACGTGAATGAAATCCTGGGGCTGCGAATGCTCAGCGTTCACAACAGCCATCTTTATTTGAAGCTGATGGCCGAAGTCCGCGCCGCCATCGCCGCAGGGACATTCTCCGACTACCGTCGAAACTTCATCGCGGGCTATCGACCCAGCCGCCGCGTCCTGCTCGCCCGCGCCGCTGCCGCCGAACGGTGAGTCCAATGCGGAGTACGGAATGCGGAGCGCGGAATGGGGAAGAGGAAAAGGACGCAGCGTTGGTGGGTTGCCTCAGAACCTGCAACTTTCAACCTTCAACCTTCAACCACCCCTGGTCAGGCATTGAACTGCAGTTCGTGCAACTTGCGGTAGACCCCGTTGCGATCGAGCAATTCCTCGTGCCGGCCGGTTTCCACGATCCGGCCTTCCTGGAGCACGACGATGAGATCGGCTTTCTGGATGGTGGACAGGCGGTGTGCGATGCAGAGCGTCGTCCGGTTTTGCATCAGTTTTTCCAGCTCGGCCTGCACCTGCCGTTCGGATTCGGTGTCCAGGGCGCTGGTGGCTTCGTCGAGGACGAGGATCGGGGCGTTCTTCAAAATGGCGCGGGCGATGGCGATGCGCTGGCGCTGGCCGCCGGAAACGTTGATGCCTTTCTCGCCGACAACGGCGTCGTAGCCTTCCGGGCGTTGCTCGATGAACTCATGCGCATTGGCGGCGCGCGCCGCGGCTTCGATCTCTGCCTCCGAGGCTCCCGGCCGGCCGAGCGCGATGTTATGCCGGATGGTGTCGTGGAACAGGATGGTTTCCTGGGTGACCAGCGCGATCTGGCTGCGCAGATCCCGGATGGCGACCTGGCGGATATCGGTGGATCCGATGCGGATGGAGCCCCGCTGGGGATCGTAGAAGCGGAGGAGGAGGTTGGTGACGGTGGTTTTTCCGGAACCGCTGCTGCCCACGAGCGCGACCAACTGCCCGGATTTGACGGTGAGGCGGATATCGCGCAGCACCGGTTTGTCGCCGTAACTGAAATCGACCTGGTCGAAGTGGATGTCGGCGCCGGCGGCCTTGAGCGGCACGGGTTGGGGCGGGTCGGTGACGGTGCTGCGGGTGGCGAGGAGTTCGAAGACGCGCTGGCTGGCGGCGGCGGCCTGGTGAAGCTGGTTGTGCAGCCGGGCGAGCGCCTTGATGGACGGATACAGGACGACGATGCCGCCGAGGTACGTCATGAAGTCGCCCGCGGAGGGCCGTTCATTGGCCGGGGCGAGTTGGATGAAGACCAGCACGAGGGCGATGCCCACGGCGCCGAGGAACTCGGTGAGCTGGCTGGGGATTTCGTTGGCCCGGACCACGCGCATCACGTGGTTGACGTATTTGGCCGTGGTTTCGCGGAACTGGGCCAGCGCGGGCGCCTCCAGGTTGTACGCCTTGATGATGCGGTTGCCGGTGAAGGATTCATGCATCAGCCGGGTCAGGTCGGAAATATGTCCCTGCATGGCCCGCGCGGATTTGCGCACCTTCCGGCCGTAAATGACGATGGGCCCGAGGCAGGCCGGGAGCACGATGAGGAGGATCGCGGTCAGCTTGGGCTGCCGCCAGAACGCGAACGCGACGATTCCGAGCACCGTCACCGGGTCCTTGACCATCGAGGCGAACGAATTGCTCACAATCCCATACAGGATTTGGGTGTCATTGGTGATGCGCGAAATAAGGTCGCCCGTATTGGCGCGGCTGAAGAATTCCAGCGACAGGTTTTGGAGATGATCGAACAGCCGGATCCGGATGTCGGCGATAGCCCGGGAGGCCGACCAGCTCACCATGTAAACGCTGAGGTAATTTGCCACGACCCGCAGCAGCATCAGCAGAGGGATCAGGCCGATGATCAGGAGGAAGGCGTTCCTGGAGCCTGGCGCGGTGATCGATGGCACTGCGGCCGTGATGCGGTCCACGAGCGGCTGGAGAAAAGTGGGTGCGTTCCGGAGCCTCTCGGCGACATTGATGGAGCCACTGAAGAGCAGGTCCGTGATCGGCCCGATGGAGGCCACCAGCATGGCGTTGATGAGGGCGTAGCAGATCCCGCAGAACAGTCCCAGAAAGAACCGGAACCGGTAGGGCCGCACGAAGCCCCAAATCTTGCGCAAGAACAAGCTCATCCGCGGCGATTATGTTGCCGACCTGTGGAATAAGGCGAGAGTTTTTGTGGCCGGGGAATATCAACCACGGATGAACACGGATGAACACGGATAAAGCAGAAAGGCTTTGACGCGAATTTACGCGAATTACCACTAACTCTTGGAGCAATTGGCGTTTATTTGCGTTTGTTTGCGTCAAAATGTCTTTAACCGTGTCTATCCGCGTCCATCCGTGGTTACGAATGATTTCTTCCGTCGGGATCGATCGCGTCTCCCGGCTGGACAGGCGGGATTGGGGTCCGCCATCATCCCGCAGCAATTCCAATGGAACCTGCGGCAGATTCTTCAAAACGATTGGTCATCGCGCTCCGGTGCGGGCGGCTGGCGAACCGGCTGGTTCTGTTCGCGAATGTCATCGCGCTGGCGGAATCCCTCAAATGCCTGGCTTCAAACGTCACGTTCCATTCCTACGCGCACCTGTTCGAATCGACCCGGCGCAATGTGTTCTGTCGCTACCCGGTTCCCGCAACCAGGAGCTGGATCGATGCGGTGCCGGGTCTTGCCGCGGGCATTCGCTGGACCCGGCTCTTTCCCAACAGTGTTCGCGCCGCCTGCCGGCTGAATGAGCAGCTCAACGGCTCCAGCCGGCAGGTCATCACCCTGCGCGAAATCCGCGGCCGCCCGGTCACGCTGCTCGATGACCCGGAAATCCTGGCCCGACTGGACCCGGCCCGAACGGTGTTCGTCTATGGCTGGCGTTTCCGGGCGCCGACGTGCGTCGAAGCCCACGCGGACAAGATCCGGGCTTATTTCCGGCCGATCGACCCCATCGAGTCCGCCTGCCGCGATTCCCTGGAATCCATGCGCCGCGATTGCGATGAATTGATCGGCGTGCATATCCGCCAGGGCGATTACCGGACCTGGAAGCAGGGCCGGTTTTTCTTTCCGATCGCGAAATACGCTGCCTGGATGCGGGAACTGGCGGAGCAATTACCGGGGCGGCGCGTGGCCTTTTTCGTGTGCAGCGATGAACCGCGGTCGGCGTCGGAATTCCCGGGGCTGCAGGTTCATTTCGGAGGCGCCTCGCCGCTGCAGGATCTTTGCACGCTGGCGGGTTGCGATGCGATCGTGGGTCCGCCAAGCACCTTTTCCCAATGGGCCTCCTTTTACGGCAACCGTCCGTTGCTTCATCTCCAGGACGCCGAAGTTCACCCCGAACGCGCCGGGTTCCGGGTGTCAAACCTGCTCGAAATCCCGTGAACGCCCCCGAGCGCATCCTGGTGACGCGGTTGAAATCGCTCGGCGACGTGGTGTTCACGCTGCCCGCGGTGAATGCGTTGCGCGGGAATTTTCCGGCGGCGCGCATTTCATTCCTGGTCTCGGCCGAGAACGCGCCGTTGATCGAAGGCTTTCGAGGCGTCGATCGGACGCTGGTTTTGGATCGGCGCGAATTCCGCGGCGGCAACCCGGTGGCGATCGTTCGCGCGACATGGTCGTTGCTGCGGGAATTCCGCCGGGAACGATTCGGCCTGGCTGTGGATTTGCAGGGTTACGGAGAGACGGCGTTGTTGACCTGGTGCACGCGCGCGCCGCGGCGCTGGGGCGTGGTCTATCAGCCGGCCCGCGCCTGGGCCTACACGCATCCCTTGCGGCTCAGGCCGGGCGGGGTTCATCCGGCGGATTTTTATCTGTCACTGCTGGAGAAATGCGGACTCGGCGCGGGGCGGATTTCAAACGAATTTGTGTTGCCGGACCCGGCGCAGGCGGAAGCCGACCGGTTCCTGGCGTCGGAGAAGGTGGATCGCTCGCGGCCGTTGATTTTCATCCAGCCGTTCACGAGCACGCCCAAAAAGAACTGGCCGCTGGAGCGTTACCTGGTCCTGGCGCAGGAGTGGAGCGGGCGCGGGCTGGGGGTGCTGTTCGGCGGCGGGCCGGGCGATCGGGAAGCGCTGGCGCCGGTTCGCGCGGCGGGATTCCCGGTGTCCGCCGGCGTGCCGCTGCTGGTGACGGCGGGATTGATGAATCGATGCGCGCTGGTGGTGGGCGGCGACACCGGCATGCCGCATCTCGCGATGGCCCTGGGCAAACGCGTGGTCATGATCATGGTCTCCGCCCGGCCGGGAACGACGCACCCGTTTCACCACGCCGACTGGGCCGTGGTGCCACCCGCCAGCCGGAATATCGGGGACGTTTCGATCGACTCGGTGGCCTCGGAATGCCGCAAGGCGTTCCAGGAACTGGGCATCGCAATTTGAACTGTTCACCTGCGGCGCGAGCCTTTAGGGTTCCGGCAAGAATGACAAAACTCCCCATCTCGGTCTGCATGATCTCCGGGGCGGAAGCGCGCCGGATTTCGCGCGCCCTGGACAGCGTGGCCGGGTGGACCAGCGAGGTGATTGTCGTGCTCAACGAGGAGGTGACGGATGCCACGGAGGAAATCGCCCGGTCGCGCGGGGCCCAGGTTTTCCGAGAACCCTGGAAAGGGCACGTGGCGCAGAAAAATTCCGCCGCGCAGAAGGCGGGCCAGCCGTGGATCCTCGGCCTGGATACCGACGAGGCGGTGTCGCCGGAGTTGCGTGAGGAAATTCAGCGGGCCTTCGCGGCCGGGGTGGAGGACGGCACCGCGGCCTTCAGTGTTCCGCGGGTGACGCAATATTACGGGCGCTGGATCCGCCACGGGGAATGGTATCCGGACCGTGGGGCGCGGCTGTGGCGGCGGGGGCAGGCGGCGTGGGGCGGGGTGGATCCGCACGACAAGCTGGAAGTCCGGGGCGGGGTGCGGAAGCTGCGCGGGGACCTGCTGCATTACAGCATGGAAGGCATCGACGGGCAGCTGCGGAAAATCATCCGGTATGCGGATGATTTTGCGCGGGGCTGCAAGGCCGGCGGGCGGCGCGTGGGCTTTGTGGACCTGGCCATCCGTCCGCCGTGGCGGTTTGTGAGGGGGTACGTTTTAAAGTTAGGATTCCTGGATGGCTGGCAGGGATTTTCGATCGCCTGGATGACGGCGTTCTACACATTTTTCAGGTATTTCAAGGCGCTGGAATCCCAGGCCGAAGCCGGGGCGCCGGGGCATCCGGGCCGGCGCGAGTGACGGCCAAGGGCATGCGAATTTTGCACGTCAACAACGAGAAGACCTGGCGCGGCGGCGAGCGCCAGACCTTGATTACCGCGGTGGAACAGCGCCGGGCGGGGTGCGACAGTTGGATTGCCTGCCGCGCCGGTTCGCTGCTGGAGGCGCAGGCCCGCGAGGCGGGTGTGCCGGTGAAACATCTTCCCGTTTTCGCTCCCGCGGCCTGCCTGGCGCTCCTGCGGTTGCAGTCGGGATTTGATGTGGTTCACGCGCATACCGGCCGGGCGCATAGTCTCGCCGCGCTGGCCGGGCTGGTTTCGCAACGGCCGCTTGTGGTGTCACGCCGCGTCGATTTCCTGCCGTCGCCAACCGGGTTCAATCGATGGAAATATCGCCGGGCCGACCGGACGGTTTGCGTGTCGAGGTTTATTGCGGCGCAATTGGAGAGCTGGGGCGTTCCGGCGGACCGGCTGGACGTGATTTACGAAGCGGTGCCGGACGAAGGCTGGCTGAGCCGGGAGGAGGCGCGGCGCGAATTGCGCGCGCGTGTGCCGCTGCCGGAAGGCCGGCCCCTGGTCGGCAACATCGCGGCGCTCGTGCCGCACAAGGATCATCACACGCTGCTCCGCGCCGCGCGCGCGCTGCGGGAGCGGCGGCCGGACGCGGTCTGGGTCGTGATCGGCGAAGGCGAACTGCGCGCCGAGCTGATGCGGCTTCGATCCGGTCTGGGCCTGGAGTCGTGCGTGATGTTTGCGGGGTTCATGCCGCAGGCGCAGCGCCTGATGCGGGCGTTCGATGTGTTTGTTCTGAGCTCGAACATGGAAGGGCTGGGCACCAGCGTTCTGGACGCCAATCTCGCCGGTGTGCCGGTCGCGGCAACGGCGGGCGGCGGCCTTCCTGAAACCGTTCAGGACGGCCGCACCGGGCGCCTGGTTCCCGTGGGGGACGCGGCCGGACTCGGCTCCGCGGTGGGCGACCTGATATCCGACCCGGCGCTGGCCGCGCGAATCGCCGGCGCCGCCCGGGAGCGGACGCTGGCGGAGTTTTCCCCCGCGCACATGGCCCGGCGATACGCGGAGTTGTGCGCGTCGCTCGTGGCGCCGGGAGAGTAACGGATTTCTGGATTGGTGGATTGTTGGATGTGACAACAATCCAGCAATCCATCGATCCATTGATCCCGCCAGCTCTAACCCGCTCCGAATCCGTGCCGGCGGAGGGTGGGGCCGATGGCGGATTCGATTTCGCGGATTGTGGCGGGGTCTTCCTTTCGGAACTGGTCGACCTTGCCCGACTGGACTTCCGTTTGGAGATAGCGGCGGCAGTCGTCGGTCATCGTGAGTCGAAGAAAATCACAGACGCGCGACGCCATGCCTGCGGGGTCGAGGCAGAGCTGGTTGTAGGACATCTCCAGCACGCGGCCGGCGGGCAGGTCCGACTTGAACGCATCAAATCGATCGACCTGGTAAGCCCAGGAGAGGGCGGCCTGGAGGTGGCGGGGTTTCCGGAGCGCCCCGCAGCGTTTCAGGATGGCCCGCCCCAGCGTCCGCCGCGGGTTGTCGGTGAGATGTTCCTTGAACGCCAGGTCCCGTCCGTCCCGGACAAGGTGGATGTAGCGGGCTTTGGGGAAGGTGCGCTCGATGCCGGGAGCGATGAGATAAGCCTCTGGAAATTTCCAACCCCAGGGGCCGGAGGGACGGCCGAGCCCGTCATAATAGCGCCACACGGCCCGTTGAAAATCCGCGAGGTCGGACTGCCGCACCTCGGCGGGCCGGGTGGCGTCCAGGGTGCGGCGGGCCAGGCGCAGGATCGCGTCCTGGAACGGGAGGTCCTGGACATCGCCGGGAGCGGAGGTGTTGAGGGTGCCGAGTTTCACGCCGAGGTGCGTGCAGATCCAGGAAAGCACGCGCGTGCCGGAATGGCCGCGTCCCATCAAGACCACCGGCTCCAGCGCCGCGAGTTCCTTGCGGCACGGCTCGATGCGGGCGGGAAACAAAAAGTCCACGAGACGCATGGGTTCGCGCATCTTAAGGATCCTGCCCCTTTTGACAAGCGTGGCGTGGTTTTGGTACCCTAGGCGAGCGTCCCGGTCCTGTTCTGCGGCCTTGCCGAAGGAATTCATGAACGTCATCGTCGTTTGCTCGGACACATTTCGATTGGATCATCTCGGGTTTCTGGGAGTGCAGCCGCTGCAGACTCCGCACCTGGACCGGCTGGCTTCCGAAAGCGTTCACTTCGTGGATTTCCGGCTTTGTTCTTTTCCGACCGTCCTGAACCGGATCGAGGTGTTCACGGGACGGGTGACGTTTCCGTTTGTCGACTGGGGCCGGTTGCCGCGGGAATTCCCCGTGCTATCGGAAATGTTCCGGCATCACGGCTTCGAGACCGCCCTCGTGACGGATAATCCGCACCTCATGAAGCCCGAATTTGATTTCGGGCGTGGATTTGAGTTTGTGAAATTCATCCCGGGCCAGGCGGACATGAACATCCGGCCGGAGAGCGACCCGATGTTGGAACTGGGCTGCGATGTGTCCAAGCTCGATCCGCGGCCGAGGCGCATCGAGCGCTACCGGCGCAACGCCTGGTGGAACCGACAGCAGGGAACCAACACCACCGAGCAGGTTTTTGACGAGGCCATCCGCCGGCTGCACTCCGGCTCCAGGCCGTTTTTCATGTGGGTGGATGTTTTTGACCCGCACGAGCCCTGGGACGCGTTGCAGCGATTTCAGGATCTCTACCCGCTCGACCCGTCGGGTGAGGCGTTGTTTTGGCCGCGACCCGGCAAGGCGGGCGATTTTTCGAGCGTCGAGCTGGAGAACATCCGCAGGCTTTACCGGGCCGAGGTGGCGCAAGTGGATCACGGGCTGGGCCGGATCATGGAATCCCTCCAGGGCTCGGGATTGCTGGGCACGACCGCGGTGATTTTTTGTTCCGATCACGGCTGGTATTTTGGCGAACACGAGCTCGTGGGAAAAATGGGCTACGGCCGTCCGACGACGATTTACGACACGCTTGGGCGGATTCCGCTGCTGGTGCGCCATCCCGGCGGGATGGGGGCGGGGCGCCGGGTGACGGGGTTTTGTCAGCCGCCCGATTTGCATGGGACACTGCTGGACCTGGCGGGGATCCCGGCGCCGCCGTGGGTGCAGGGCCGTTCGCTGCTTTTGGCGCTGGGGGAAGGATGCACCTCCCGCCCGTTCGCCGTCGCAGGCTGCTACCCGCGCAAAGGGCATGAGAGCAACCTCACCCTCTGGACCAAGGACTGGTGTTTTGTTTATTCGCCCCACCATGGCTTGCCGGGTTCCGAGCTGTATGTTCGCCGGCAGGATTCCCACGACGCGCCGAACGTCCTGGCGGACCATCCTGCAGAAGGACGGGCGCTCCTGGCCCGTCTCGAAGGGTGGCTGGCCGAATTGGGCGTTCCTGCGCGCCGGCAACGGCAGCTGCTTCAAGCCACGGGCCACGGGCTGCTGGACCGAATGAGCCAGCGGCTGCGCGCCGGTCGCAATGCGTGGCGGTATTACCGCCGTTACCGTCATTACCGCCAGAAATAGTCTTGCTGGCGCCCCCCGTTCAACATTCAATCATTGGGTGAAAATCAGCGGCTTTACCTTCATCCGGAACGGGACTGTCCTGGGATATCCCTTCGTTCCATCGATTCGTTCGCTGTTGCCCCTGTGCGACGAAATTATTGTGAACGTGCCGCGATCCACCGACGACACGCTGGCCGCGGTGCAGGCCATCGGCGATCCCAAAATCCGGATCATCCAATCCGACTGGGACGAAAACGAGCGGGTGGGCGACCCGATCATGCGGCGGCACACCGACCTGGCGCTGGAGCAATGCACGGGGGACTGGTGTGTGTACATCCAGGGCGACGAGGTGCTGCACGAGGAGACGATCCCGGCCATGCGCCGGACGATGGAGCTGGAATTGAACAACCCGGCGGTGCAGGGGTTGCTCGTGGATTACACGCACTTTTACGGGAGCTTCTGGACGGAGGTCTATTCGTTCGGCTGGTATTACAAGGAAGTGCGCGTGGTCCGGCGCGATCCCAGCATCCGGGCCAGCGGCGGCGCCCAGGGGTTTCGAACGATTCAAAACGAAAAGCTGCGCGTGAAGAATTCCGGCGGACATTATTTTCACTACGGTTTCGGGCTCAAGCCGAGCCAGGCGCGCGTGAAGGTGGGCAACCTCGCCCACGTTTACGGCGACGAGAAGCACAAGCGCAAGACGGCACAGAGGCCGGAGCGGTTTTACGATGACGACCAGAAAGTGAAGCCGTTCCGGGGGACGCACCCGGCGACCATGCGCGAGCTGGCCGCGGCGGCCGACTGGACCTACACGTCGCGCAACCCGCTGATCCGGTTCCGGCGGAATTATTTCTGGGAAGACATTGCCATGATCGTGAAGCGTTGCACCGGTGTCACCCTGGGGGTGCATAAGAATTATCGGCTGATTCGGTGAGAGCAGGTTGCTATGCGTATTCTTCATGTCAATTCAATGCTGTCGGGCGGCGGCACGGACGAGCGCTCGGTCCGGGTCGCGTGGGGCGTGATGCAGCGGGGGCACACGACGTGGATGGCGGGGCCGGATCGACGGGAATTCTCGAAGGTGGTTCGTGATTTGGGAATCCCGTTTTGTCCCATCTCGATCACCGGCTGGTTGAAGGTGCCGTTCATTTTCGGCCTCGCCCGCATTTTGCGCCGCGAGCGCATCCAGATCGTTCATGCGCGCCACGGACGCGACTACTGGCCGACGATTCTTGCCGCGCGGCTTTCCGGTGTGCGGGCCAAGGTGGTCCTGAGCCGGCACCTGGCCAAGAGTCCGAGTTCGTGGTTCAGCCGCCGGTTTCTGCTCCAGAATTGCGACGCGATGGTGGCGGTGTCGGAATTCACCGCCAGGGTCATGCGCGAAGGGGTGTTCGAACCGGGAGCGGAAAATCCGGAACGCCGGTTTCGTCCGCCGATGCGGGGGGATTTCAATCGGATCCGGGTTGTGTATGGGGGCATCGACACGGACGAGTTTCGGCCGTCGGACGCATCGGCGCAGCGGGCGGAGTGGAAGCTGGAGCCGGGGCATTACGTATTTGGTGTGGCGGGCTCCTACGCCTTGCCCCGCGGAAAGGGCCAGCGCGAATTTCTCGAGGCGGCGGCGCGGATCCACACCGAAGTGCCCCACGCGCGCTTCCTGATCATCGGTCGCGGCAACCTGGAGAATATCCTGCGCGCCGACATCGAGAGGCTGGGATTAACGGGCAAGGCCTGGTTGCCCGCCTACAGCCACGACATGCCGAAGGTGATGAATGCGCTGGATTGCCTGGTGCATCCCCAGGTGGGCACCGAGGCCCTGGGCAGCGTCGTCCCCGAAGCGCACGCGTGCGGCAAACCGGTGATCGCATCCGACCTGGACGGGATCGCGGAAGGGTTTCGTTTTGCGGGTTACGGCCAGCTGGTTTCACCGGGATCTGTCGGGGAACTGGCGGACGCCATGAAAACCTGGGCTCGTCGGCCCGCCCTCGATATGCCCGCCCGCTGGGAACTTCATGCGCGCGTCGCCGCCGCCTTTTCACTTCCGGTCGCGGCAAAGAACCTCTGCGACGTCTACGACGACATCATGCGGCGCCCCGGGTGAGTCATGAAGCCGCAATACTATTCCAGCCTCTCTTCTTTTCAGGGATTCTTCCAAACCGGACACCCGGTCCTGACGTATCACCACGTCGGTCCCCGGCGTCGGGGGGTTCGCATCAAAGGTCTCTATGTCAGTCCGGAGCTGTTCCGCCGCCAGATGCAGGAATTGCGCGGGGCGGGTTTCGACGCCCGGCCGATCAGCGACGCAGCGGCGGGAGGCGCCGGCGGCTTGATTTCATTGACGTTCGACGACGGGTTCCGCGACGTGTTTGAAAACGCCCTGCCCGTGCTGCGGCAACAGGGCTTCTGCGCGATTCAATTCCTGGTGGCGGATCTTCTTGGAAAAACCAGCACCTGGCAGGAAGCAGCCGGGGACATCGCGGAACCGCTCATGGATGAAAGCCAGGTGCGCGAATGGCTCGCCGCGGGACACCAAATCGGGTCGCATACCCTCACACATCCCCGACTGACCCGCCTCTCGCCCGCCGCCGCGCGCGAGGAGATTTCTTCCAGTCGAAAAAAACTCCAGGACCGGTTCGGCGTCACGGTGGATCATTTTTGCTATCCTTACGGCGATTGGAATGACGCGGTCCGCGACCTGGTGGGAGAAGCCGGTTACGCCACCGCCTGCACGACGGAATTCGGTGTAAACACCCGGACCACCCCGCCGCTGGCTCTGAAGCGAATCACCGCGCGGTATCCGTCGAGATCCTGGAAATCCATTTGGTCGCGCTGGTTCGGCTCGTAACCGCGATTGTCAAATCCCCGCGGCATAGCCGGAACGATCCAGTTGAAAAGGCTTTTAACCACGGATAACCACGGATGGACACGGATAAAAAACGGCCGCACTCGGGGAATCAAACGCAAACCAAACGGTGAATTGAAAGCACCCCCGGAAACTGGCTTTCACCATTCTGTATCCGTGTGAATCCGTGTTCATCCGTGGTTTAAACTGAATCGTTCCAGTTATGGGGATGGATTGGATTCCCCGGGGGTTTCTTTTGACTGGCGTTTTTCGAGGAAGAACTGGCGGAGCAACTGGCGGCATTCCGGTTCGCGCACGCCGGTGGTGATGTCGCACTTGTGGTTGAGCCCGGGGAACTGGAGGAGGTTGAGAGCGCTGCCGGCGGCGCCGGACTTGGAATCGGCCGCGCCGAAAACGACGCGGGCGAGCCGGACATGAACGATGGCGCCGGCGCACATGGGGCAGGGTTCCTTGGTGACGTAGAGCGTGCAATCCGTCAGGCGCCAGTCGCCCACGGCCTGTTCCGCCTGCGTCAGGGCCAGCATCTCCGCGTGCGCGGTGGCGTCCTTGAGCAATTCCACCTGGTTGAACGCGCGCGCAATGATCCGCCCCTGCCGCACCACCACCGCGCCGACGGGAACTTCCTCGGCTTCATAGGCGCGGACCGCCTGGCGCAGGGCTTCACCCATGAAATACTGGTCGCTCTGCAGATCGATGATCGGGTCCATCAGGATTTTGGTGGAATGGATTCTTCGAGCGTCCAGTCGTTCCGGCCGTCGTCGTGGCAATGACAATGGGCGGCAAAAAATCCGCCGCGATGCCGCCAGAACCAGGGCCAGAGGCTTTCGACGTCGGTTTGAGGGCGTTTCAGGGTGTCCAGTGCGGCGCGTGAAAAGAACCCGAACCGGCCCTCGGGATGCGGCGCCGGCAGTTGAGTGAGCCGGGGACGGACTTCAAACAGGAACATCAGCCAGTGGTTCCGCCCAAGATATCCGTGTTCGCTCACGAGGCCCGTCAGGTGGAGATCGGAGGGTTGAAGCGCGATGCCGAGTTCCTCGCCGGCTTCGCGGCAGGCGCAGGCGTAAGGGGATTCGCCCGTGGCGATCTTGAGTTTGCCGCCCGGCGGACTCCAATGTCCGAGGTTCGGCTCCCGCGTGCGTTCAAGCATGAGGATTTCATCCCGCTCGTTGAACGCGTAAAGCAAGGTGGCAATTTTGTAAGGCAGCGGCATCCGGGAAGTGAAGGTAGTCGTATCCACCGGCATCGGCAATGCCGCGAGTTGCGCAGGCCCCCCTGTGACACCGTGGCTGCCGGTCCGCCGGGTTACTTCGTGTCCGGCGGCGGGCTGTCCCGCAGGGCCACGTCGATTTTGCAGATGTGGGTGGAGAGCCAGCGCGCCACCATGTTTTCGATGTCGGTCGCCATCTGGTCGGTGTCGTCCTCGATGGAGAATGCGGAGGCGAGCTCCTGGTATTCGCGAAGAAAGCGCGCGTGGGCGGAGCGGTTCTCGCGCCAGAGCGGACATTTGCGGTGCTCCATGATTTCCTCTTCGTGCCGGAAATGCGTTTCGGCATAACGTCCGAGGAACCGGAGCATTTTGGAAATGTCATCCACACTGGCGCCCGCCTGATGCGCCCGGTAAAGTTCGTTGAGTTTGCCGATCAACTGGCGATGCTCCTCGTCCACCGATTCCACACCTGTCCCCATGCGTTCCTTGTCCCAACGGATGAACTCCAGGTCCTTCGGAGGTCCGCCCGATTGAAAACTCGTGTCCGACGGATTGTTTGGATCGGCTGACACAAAACAGGTGGCTGAACCGGGAGCATCTTCGCCAACCCGGCGCGGGGCGCAATAAAAAAAGCGACAATTCCGGCACTGGTTTGCCCGCGCCTGGACAATTTTGATCAAGTCGATCCGGCTGGCCTGCAAACCGGCTTGCGTTCGGGTGGGGGATTTGGGCAAGGTTGGGCATGGGCTTGCCCACAGAACCCGTCACCTTGAACGCCGAGCAGATCGCCGCGTTGAACCAGAAACTGTCCACGTTCCGGCATGACGTGAACAATCATTTGTCGTTGATCATGGCGGCGGTGGAGATGGTGCGGTTCAAGCCCGAGCTGGCGCCGAAGATGATGGAGACGCTGTCGCAGCAGCCGCCGCGGATCATGGAGGCGATTGCGAAGTACTCGGCCGAATTCGAGCATACGTTCGGCATCACGCGCTGAACGCCGGGTCGCGCGGGTTTTTGGGCCGGACGGTTCATTTCAACCACGGATGGACGCGGATGAACACGGATCCGGGGCGGCAGGAAGGCGGGACAGATACTTTCATGGAACGGACCGAGACCGAACTGATCAGGGCGGTTTTGGAGGGCGACGCATCCAGCTTCGAGCCTTTGGTGGCGCGGTATTCTCCCCGGGTGTTCGCCACGGCCCGCCGTTATGCGCGGCGGGAAAGCGAGGTGGAGGACATCGTCCAGGAAGTCTGGCTCAAGGCGTTCCAGAAACTTTCCGGTTTTCGCGGCGATGCGCCTTTCGAACACTGGCTGATGCGGCTCACGGTTCATACCTGTTACGATTTCCTCCGGTCCCACCAGCGCAGCCGCGAAGCGGCGTTTACGGACCTGACGGATGCCGAGTCCGAATGGCTGGAGAGATTTGCCCGGCAACCCGACGGCGCGGATGACCGGGCGGAAGCCGCCCGGCAATTGGTGCAGCGCGTGCTCGAGGAGTTGTCGCCGGCCGCCCGGCTCATCATCACTCTCCTGGAGATAGAAGATCGATCCGTGAAGGAAGCGGCGGCGCTGACCGGGTGGTCGGTGACGCTGGTGAAAGTCCGGGCCTTTCGCGCCCGGGCCGAAATGCGCAAGATCCTGTCCCGCATTGTGAAAGAAAAATACCTGTAACCCCGGCGCCCTGGCGCGCGTCTGAAGTATTGCCGGAATCATGAACATCTCTGAACTCGAGAAAAAACTCATGGCCGCGGCCCGATCCCGGAAGCCGGACGACCGGGTGCCGCTTGCGTTTGAAAAGCGCATCATGGCCCGGCTCGGCTCGGGTCAACCGGATCTCCTCGGTGTTTGGGCCCAATGGCTCTGGCGCGGAGCCGCCGCCAGCGTCGGCGTCATGCTGGTGCTCGGCGCCATCGCCCTGTTCCATCCCGCCCCCGCCGCACAGCCGGACCTCGCTCAGGATTTCGAACAGACCATGCTGGCCGCCGTCGACACCGAATCCGGGTTATGAATCCCACCAGCCCCTGGAAGGTTGTCCTGGCAACCCTCGTCATTTTCGGATCTGGCGTTCTGACCGGCGGATTGCTGGTGAACTATGTCGAGCGCTCCGGCGCGCCCGCCGCGGTGCACCCGCTCGAAATCTCCGCGGTGGTGCCGACCGATGCCGTTCCCGTCCTGGCCAATCCCGTCGGCACGAACCGCGATCTGCGCATGCCTGCCGCGGCCGGGGTGTTGTTTCGGAAGGATTTTCTGAACCGGCTCAGCCGCGAATTGAAACTGAACCCGGAGCAGCGCGATCACATTGAAAAGCTCATCGGCGAAGGCCAGGATCGCACGCGCGAACTGTGGCGGGTCGAGTGGGTGGAGACGCGGGCCAAGATCCGCCGGGAGCTGACCCCCGACCAGCAAACGCGCTTCGAAGATCTCCTGAAACCGCGTCCTCCCCGCCATACGCCCGGCCGCGAACATGGGACCAACTCCGTCGCGCCCGCTATCTCGAGCAACCTTCCCGGGTCCAGCTTGTGAGGCACTCCTGTTCGGGGGCGCTCTGGATCCGCCTCCGGCACTTCCAGTAGAACAGTAGCCGCAAAAAGGCACAAAAGACGCAAAAGCAAACCGGTTTCTTGTGCCCCTCTTGCGCCTTTTTGCGTCCAGGACTCTTTTGAAAATCCTATAAACCGTTTTAGCCGTCGGCCGGCCTTTCTAATTTTGCCGTGATTTGGCCTTCAGGAATTTCACGCCATGGGCGGGGACCTCGGCGGAAAAGGTGTCATGGAACCTGCCCAGGTCCTTGTGGGACCAGAGATCGCGAAGTTCCTGGTCGCCGGCAAGCCCGGCAGCGTTCCATTTCAGCTCAACCTGCTGCGCCTGATCGCCGCGGTTGAACAAGCCGACCGCCGTGCCGCCATCGGCCAATTGCTTGACCCAGACTTCCGATTCTCCCGCCTGGGCCGCGCGCCGCGCGGGCTGGCCGAGCGCGTCCTGGTTCACCGCCAGCACTTCGTCGTTGGCCAGCAGGGACAGCGTCCATTCATCCGTATCCGGCAGATTGTTTCCGAGCATCAACGGCGACGGCGCGATGGCCCAGAGCGACATCAGCGTGCGCTGTTCGTCACGGGTCAGACGGGTCTGCCGATCCGGTCCCGCGATGGTGCACTTGATGCCGATATGCCCCAGCGGGATCATGTCCGCATCCGGCCAGTGTCCCGGCCCGCCGACGCCCTGCCATTTTGCCAGCAAATCGAACTGCTGATTCAAGCCGGAGCGATGCGACTCGCCCCATTGATCCCAGAAATCCCCGGAGATGCGCCACAGGTTGGCGTTGGTGCTGACGTGGGCTGCATGCGAAGGATCGGTCGGCCCGGGCGAGACGCTGAAAACGATGGGCCTGCCGCACTTGTCCAGGGCGCGGCGGATCATCTCGATTTCATGCGTGACATAGCCGTTCGAAATGTCGTCCACCTTGATAAAATCAACGCCCCAAAAGGCCCACAGCCGGGTGCAGGAGTCATACCATGCCTGGCCCGCTGCATTGTTGCGGACGCCGAACATGTCGGGGCACCAGCCGCAAATGCTGTTCGTATCCGCTGCGTCCGCGGCGGTGAAGGTGCTGCCTTCGATGGGTGTTCTTGCGAGGACCGCCTGGCGCGGGATGCCGCGCATCATGTGAAAACCGAACTTGAGACCCATCGCATGAACCCGGTCGGCCAGCGGCTTGAAACCCATCCCGTTCGTGGCGGACGGAAATCGATTCAACGCAGGCGTCATGCGGCCATGGTCGTCGGCGAACAATTTCGCGCCGGCACGCTCCTTGTTGAAATCGCGATCGTCAAACGAGGACACCGAATCGTACCAGCGCGCGTCGATGATGATGTATTGCCAGCCATGGGACGACAGTTTGTCCCGCATGTAACAGGCGTTTTCGAGGGTTTCAACCTCGGTGACGCTGGTGCCCCAGGCGTCGTAACTGTTCCACCCCATCGGCGGCGTCGACGCCCACTTCCAATACGTCGGCGCCGTTTCGCCGGCGGAAGCAACTGCTGGCACTGCCAGGCTGAGCGCGAGCCATGACCAGCACGGGGGGATCAGTCGATGAACGGCGGAAGAAATCTTCATCCATATTGGATAAAACCTGGCGACGGAGATGTCAGTAAAATAGGCAGGGTCGGCGCGCTGCGCCGACCGGGGACGCCGCAGCGGCGTCCCTGCCTTATCCGCGCCGGTGCGAGCGATACAGCCGGAGCGCATTGCCGATCACGATGATGTCCGAAAATCCCATCGCGGCGGCGCAGAGAACCGGGCTCATGAAGCCGAGCGCGGCAAGCGGGATTCCCAGAGCGTTGTAAAAGAAAGCCCAGAACAGGTTCTGCCGGATCGTGCGCAACGCCGCGCGCGCAAGGCCGAGCGCTTCCGGAACGGCTTCAATATCCGATTTCAACAGGATCAAATCGGCCGCTTCCCGGGCAATGTCGCTGGCCCGGCTGACGGCAATGCCGAGATCGGCCTGCTCCAGTGCCGGGGCATCATTGATCCCGTCCCCAACGAACGCGACGCGGTCGCCGCTTTTCTGCAAATCCGCCACCAGCGCGGATTTCCGGTCCGGCGGCACTTCGGCATGGACGGCGGCGCCGGGGAGCCGGTCGAGTCCGAGTTCGCGCGCGATGGCTTCCACCGTGGGCCGCGCGTCGCCGGACATCAGGTGTACTTTCAGTCGAGCGGACCCGGAGCTCAGGGTTCGCACCACCTCGGCCGCGCCGGGTTTCAACGGGTCTTTCAAGGCATACACCGCGGCGAGCCGGCCTTCGATGGCCAGCCCGATGACGCTGGAACCCTGGTTCATCCAGTGGCGCGCGAAAGCTTCGGCGGGTTTGAAGTCGATGGATTCCTCCGCGAACCAGCGCGGTGAACCCAATTGGACCAGCAATGTTCCGGCGGCCCCGGATCCGGCCAATGCCCGGATGCCGAGCGCGGGGTATTCCCGAAAATCCTGGAGGGTGACGCGGTCGGCGGTGGTCTCGGCGACTGCCTGGCTGAGTGGATACCGTGACAGCGCGGCCAGCGATGCGCCGAGCCGCAGAATGCCCGCTTCGCCGCCCGCCTCGGGCACCGCCCGGGGGAACGCTTCGCGCGCGGCCACTTTGGGCCGGCCTTCGGTGAGCGTGCCGGTTTTGTCGAAAACAATGGAGCTGATCCGCCCGGCTTTTTCCAGCGCGACACCGTCGCGGATGAGGATGCCGCGGGCGGCGGCGGCGTTGGCGGCGGCCATGATGGCGGCGGGCGTGGCGAGTCCCATGGCGCAGGGACAGGCGACAATGAGGACGGCGGCGGCGACGATGCAGGCCCCGGCCCAGCCGGGTTCGGGAGCCGCGGCATGCCACAGCCAGCCGGAGAGGCCGGCATGAATGCGGCCCATGAACTCAGGCGCGAATCCCCAGCCCAGCGCCGCAAGCAGGGCGATGGCCACGACAATCGGGACGAACACATTGCTGACCGCATCGCCGATGCGTTGGATCGAGGCGCGGCTGTTCTGGGCGCGTTGGACGGCCGTGATGACATGCGCCAGCGCCGTGGCGTCGCCGGTCGCGGTGACGCGCACGGCCAGGCGTCCGTTGATTGCCGCCGTGCCCGCAAACACCCGGCTGCCCGGCGCCTTGTCCACCGGCACCGATTCCCCGGTCAACATCGATTCATCCACGGCCGACGCGCCTTCCAGGACCAGGCCGTCGGTGGGAACGTGGTCGCCCGGGCTGAGCAGGATTTCGTCACCCGCGACGAGTTCGCCCACGGGGACATCCGCCGTCGTTCCATCGGGCAGTTTCCTGCGGGCGATGCGCGGGGCGAGATCCAGCAGTTGCCGGAGCGCGCCGGACGCGCGGGCGCCGATGCGGGCTTCGATGAAATGGCCGACGCTGATGAGGGTGATGATGGCGGCCGACTCCATGAAATAGAGGTGGCGGTGCGGGTCGGCGAACAGTGTCCAGGCGCTGTAGGCAAACGCGGTGGTGGATCCGAGCGCGACCAGCGTGTCCATGTTGGATCCGCCCGTTTTCAACCGGTTCCAGGCGCCGCGATAAAACGGGGCGCCGGCGAAGACCTGGACCACGGCCGCGAGGGCGAAGGAAGTCCAGCGGTACCAGGGTTCCATGCCGAATCGGAACACCCATTCCCCGATCATCAGCGGGAGGGTCCCGGCGAGTCCGATCCAAAGATTCATTCGCCAGCCGGCTTGCCGATTATACGCCGAATCTATGTTAGGGTCAACCGGTTTCGCCCCGTAACCTTCGGCGGCGACGGCCTGCGTGACGGCGCCGGGGTTGGCGGTTTCGCCGGGCTTCCATCGGACCGAGGCGCGGCCGGCGTCGAGGCTGACGGAGGCGGTAAGGACGCCGGGGACGCTTTGAATGGCCTCGGTGACATGCCGCGCGCAGTTGCCGCACGTCATGCCCGTGATGGAGAATTCCGATCTCGTCGCCGGGGCGTTGGCGTCGGCGCGGGTCGTCTCTGGAGCCGTGGCGGACATTCACCAGCAAGCTAGCCGAGATTCTGCGTTCGTCGAGTCCGGGCAGGCTTCTTTAACCACGGATGAACACGGATGGAACCGGGAGAAATGTTGAGGCAGAGGCAAAAAAACGGCGCCTCGGGCGGACCCGAAGCGCCGGTGGATGGAATAGCTGGAAACTAGCTGCGGCGCCGTGCGGCGACCAGGGCGGCAAGGCCGAGGCCGGCGAGGGCGGCGGTGGTGGGTTCAGGCACGACACCGGGGGATCCGACGTCGCCGTCCTGGGGAGCGGTCCAGGCGCCGTTGACGCCGGAGACGCTCAGTCCAAGATAGGCACCGGTGGAATCCCAGTTGAAGGTGTAACCCTTGGTGGCTGCTCCGAAGCTGACGCCCGAGACGAGCGAACCTGCGGTGCCGGTGTAAATATTCACCCCGTCGGCCGTGCTGCTGAGACCCACGCCGGAACCCGTATAGGTCCCGATCTGGATGGAGGCCGAGAGACCCCACCAGTCGCGGAATCCCTGGATCGTGAGCGGGTTGGAGCCGGCGACCTCGAAGAAGGCGACCGATTCGCCGGGGGCGAGGCTGGTGATGCCCGAGAGCGGCACGCTGAGCGCGGCGCTGGCGGAATTATCGTCCATGGTGTAGCCGGTGATATCCACGGAGGACGAGCCGAAATTGCTGAGTTCAAACCAATCGGGCTTGCTGCTGCCGAATTCCGAGGATTCCACTTCCGTGACCCGGAGTTGGGCGTGGGAGGTGGCGGGGATGAGGGCCGCGAGGGCGATGAAGGGGACCAGGGAACGATACGACTTCATGAGTTGTTTTTTTGGGTTGAGGATTACGACAAGGAAAACTTTTGCATCATGCTATATCAATTTCGGCGGACTTATTCAATAAAAAGCTGTTTAATTCGGGTTGACGCCGGGATCCGTCGTCCAGACGACGTCCAATTGAGGGAGGATGGCCTTGCCGCGGTCGGAGCCGGCGGTGGTTTGGACGACTTGTTTGCCTTTGAACGCGGCGGAATGGCCGTCGACGAAGGTGAGGTTGCCCATGCCGGCGTGGCGGGCGACGAAGCGGTTGGCGAAGCTGCTGGGCTGGCCGAGGTTGGCGTTCGGATCGGTGTCGCTGACCTGCGCAGGGTCGACGCGGGGTTCGCCCGTGAGCCGGTTTTCCAGGAAGAACACCGTCTGGGACGGCTGCTGGATGCTGGTGACCCGGATACTTTTGGCGCTGCCCTGGATGAGCTTGGAGTTCATCGCAATCGAAAACAGCACGTTCGGATTCGCCGCCGCGGTTTTAGGGAACGCCGCGGCCGGGCAATGGAACAGGCTTTTGGAATCGTAGAACTTGTCCCGCATCCCCTGGCTGCCGTAGTCCGCCGCGGAAGGCAGCGAGATCAGGCGTGGCAGGGCGTTGTACCAGACGTCACCGTTGGCGGAGTTGGTGACCTGGGTCCAGTTGTTGAGCGACGCGCTGGCGGTGGCGCTTTCACGGGGGAGCAGGTTTTCATTTTCCTGGGTATACATCGTGACCGCGATGCCCCATTGCCGGAGTTTGTTCAGGCACGAGATGCGCTGGGCCGAGGTCCGGGCCCGGGCCAGCGCCGGCAACAGCATCGCCGCCAGGATCGCGATGATCGCGATCACCACCAGCAGTTCGATCAACGTAAAGCCACGGTTGAAGTTTTGCTTGCTCATGGATTCAGAATCAGGCGGTAGAAGCGCTGCGCCGCCGGCGCGGTGCTGTCGGTGTAGGATTGCAGGTTGGTGTTGGCTGCCGCCGTCACGGTGGTCAGCGTCGCCCAGTTGGCGTCGGACAGGCTGTTCTTGTACTGAATCGCGTAGTGGAGCGACGGCTGGGAAACCCAGGTCAGCGCGGCGCCGCCGATCGACCGGGTGATTTCGGTGAACCGGGGCGTATTGACGATGTAGCCGGGCGACCCGATATCGCTGTTGGTCGCCGCCAGGAACGCGCCGTCGTAGCCGGTCACGCTGATCCCGCCCGCCGCGTTGGTGCTTCCCGCAAATCCGCCCGACGCAGGATCGTAAGTGAATGAATCCCCGGTCGCGGCGGCGTCGAACGACACGGAGTCGAGGTAATCCGATTCCGTGCCGGCCGCGGCGTTCCAGACGGTGAGCGAATCCCCGGCGCTGCTGAGGCTGAGCCCCGCGCCGTGGTAGGAAATGATCTGCAACGACGGCGGGAGCTGGTCGGCGCCCCACCAATCGGTGAACTCCTGGGCGGACATGTCTTCAACCAGCACCACGGATTCGTTGGGAGCGATGAGGAGGTTGTTGGTGATCGTGTAGGCGGCGGCGAGCGAGAAGGAGCTGTCATCGAATCGGAACCCGTGCAGGTTCACCGGGAACGCGCCGAGGTTGCTCAATTCCCACCAGTCCTGGTGGCCGGTCCCGTTTTCGCTCGACATCACTTCGGTGATGCGGAGGTTGGGTTTGGCGGTGATGGTCAGGAGGGCGGAGGCGTTGGTGGTCCCGGCGGAGTTGGTGATGGCGACCGAATAGACGCCGGCCGCGTTGGTGTCGGAGATGGGGACGGAAAGCTGCGGCCCGGTTTCGCCGGGGAGATTGACGCCATTGCGTTTCCACTGGAGTGTCGGGCTCGGGCTGCCGAAGGCATCGACGGTGAACACGGCCGACTGGCCGGGGTAAGCCCAGAGATCCTGGGGCGCTGAGGCGATTTGCGGGGCGAGCGGCGAGCTGGTGACCGTGAGGGTCGCGTTCGAACTGGCAACCGAAGCCAGGATGCCGTTGCTCACAATCACGCTGTAGGTCCCGTTGTCCACCGATTGGACGCCGGGGAAACTCAGGGTGCCGACGCTTTGGTTGTTGGTGATCGCGAAGGAAATGACCGCGCCCAGGGCGTTGGTATCGACGGGCGCGCCGTTGCGCAGCCAGATGAACCGGGGTTTCGGCATGCCGATGGCCGAGACGGTGTAGGTGAACGGAACGCCGGCGGGCAGCGTTTGGGATTTCGGACCGGGCTGCTGCGTGATGACGATCGGGCCCGCGGCTTGTTTCACTCCGGGCGATCCCACTTCGTCGGATGTGGCGGCCTGGAAGGCGCCGCGCACGCCGTTCGTGCTCAGCCAGTCGAACGTGCCGTTGTTGGGATCGTAAGTGAAGGTGGGCACCATGATCAGCGGCGCGGCGCCCGTGGTCACGCGGTCGACCAGGTTGTCGAAATCATTGGCCTCCGTGGCCGCCGCGGCACCCGGGCCCCACAGGCGCACTTCGTCCCCGGTCTGGCTGAGACCGGGATCCGAGGCCGGGCAGACCAGCACCTGGACGCCTGCGCCGATTCCCCACCATTGCCGGAACGTGGCGGCATCGGGAACGGCCTTGTTGGTTTCCGTGATGACGATCGATTCGCCCGCATGGATGATGACGCCGGTGAACATCGAGGTGTCCGCCCCGAGCGCGCCGCCGTGCGCGTCGTCGTTCCACCGGTAGCCGGTCAGGTCGATGTCGCCGTTGCCGTAATTCGACAGCTCCCACCAGTCGGGCCCTTTGCCGAGGGTATTCGTCGCCGATTCCTGGGTCATGATTTCCGTGATGGCGAGTTGGCCGAAGGAGGCGTGGAGTCCGGCCGCCACGATCGCCGCCGCCAGCCAAATTGATTTCTTCATATTCTGTTGCAGATGCGGCAGGCCTGTGGTTTTACTGCGCAGGACCGCCGCGGGATGGAGCCACCCTAGGTGGTGTATGTGAACGAAGAATGGCGGTTCCGTTACATTTGTGTGACGTGAGCGGAGAGTCTTGTTTTTTCAGGTCCGACATTCCAAGGTGCCGCCATGAAATCCGCGCTTTGTTCGACGGCAGGCGTGCTGCCGATGTTCCGTCTGGCCTGGGTCCTGTGCGCCGCTTCAACTTTTGGGGCCGAGGTCCAGGCGCCGCCCTTTCTCCTGCCGGGGCAGGTGGACGCGGTGGTGTTGCTGCCCGGTCCGCCGCCGGCGGAATCGCCCGAACAGGCGGCCGACCTTTTCGAGACGGCCGCCGTTCACGCACAATGTTCCGCCTCCGATGCCGCGGCCGGGAACGCGGAGAAGAAGGTGACCGTGTTCCGGTTCGCCCCGGTGATCGGGACCTATTTCAATTCCACCAACCTTCCGACAACCGCCGCGTTTTTCGAGCAGGTGCAGCGGGAGGCGGATGCGGTGACGGATGCCGGCAAGAATTTCTGGAAACGGCCGCGGCCGTACGTGGTCGACCCGGACCTGGCGCGGACGGTGGGCGAGATGGAAAAAAGTTTCAGTTACCCAAGCGGCCATGCCACGCGCGGCATGGTGTTCGCCCTCGTGCTTGCGGAGATTTATCCGGACAAACGGGACGATTTGATCGCGTTGGGACGGACGATCGGCTGGCATCGCGTCCAGTTGGCACGGCATTATCCGACGGACATTTACGCGGGCCGGACGCTGGCGCAGGCGCTGGTGCGGCAGATGAAGGCGAGCCCGGAATTTCAGCGCCGGCTGGCGGAGGTGCGGGGCGAGCTGGCGGCGGCGCCCGCGGCGGCGGCGGTCACGGTGCAGTGACTCCCGCCCGGGGTGCGTTCAGTTGCGCGGCGCGCGCGACGATGCGCTGGAGATAGGCGGCCTGGGCCGAGGCGGGGTTGGAAAGCACGCCTTCGGCCGCGAGCTGTTCCGCCAGCGGCAGGTTGCCGTCGTTCAGCGCGGCCAGCGCCCGGTCCAGGGCGGAGGGCGGCGGCGGCCGGAACGTGGCGGCGCCGAAGGCGACCGGGCTGTTGGTCCCCCCGGCGGGCTCGTGGAGCGCGGCAAGCATTGCATGATTGACGCTGCCAAAGGAGTTGAACACCGATTCCGCATCCGGCTGCGGCAATTGTTTCAGCACCGACTGTTTTTCCCGCGGCGCCAGGAGTTGCTGCCAGGTGCGTTCGTCGAATTTTTCCAGCATGCGCGACTGCAGCCCGATGTAAAAAGCCTCGGGCGCGGCGTATTCCAGGACGGGGAACCAGTCGCTTTGCACGGGGCCGCCGCCCGGGATGGCGAAGCCGGTGCGTTGCGACGCCAGTTGGCGCGTCCAGAGCGCGTCGGGCGACCGGATGCCGATGGCATTCATGTCCAGCCGCACACCCTCGAGCGCGAAGCCGCGGGCGTAAACATCGGGCCCCGACGTCCAGGGCTGCATCGACCCCACCAGGATAATGTCGCCGCCGGAGGCATCCCAGACTTCGACGAAAGGAAACACGGAGGAAAAGGTGCGAAGGACCAGTCCGACGATGCCGTCGTGCATTTCGTAGACGTGGAACCATTGGGCCACGACGCCGCCCGGTTTGAGGCGCGAGGCGGCGAGGTTGTAATATTCCCGGCTGAACACGCTGCCGACGCCGACCGTCCAGGGATTCGACGGCTGTGTGATGATCACGTCGTAGAGCTGCGGCCGGAGCTTGAGAACCGTGCGCGCATCCTCGCGCCAGACGCGGACGCGAGGGTCGTCGAGGACATGGCGGTTCCAGGGTTCAAAGAAGCGTCCGGCCCGGATGACCGGGTCGCAATTCTCGGCGATGTCGATGCGGTCGACCGGGTAGGACAACAGCGCCCCGCCCGAGACGCCGGATCCGAGCCCGAGAATGAACACGTCGCGGGCTCCGGGCCGGGCGAGCATGGGCAGGTGGGCGACGAGCAATTGGGTGCTGAGATCGACACGCGTGGAGGCGTCGGGTTTGCCGTTGATGCGCAGCCCGATGTCGGCGGGGGCGCCGATGCCGTCGCCCTGTTCGACGGTGACGGTGGCGTCGGGGGCGTCCTCGTAGAAAAGGATTTTCATGTGCTGCTTGCGCAGCGGGAGCGTGGAGGGATCGAACTCGGTCTCGCGCGACCGGAAGACGCCCGAGCTCATGATATGGCGCCAGTCCTGGCCGCCAAAGGCGAACAGGCTGGCGGACAGGGCTAGGGCGGTGGCGGCGAGGGCGATGCCGGGGGTCCAGCGGCGGCGCCAGGCGGCGGTCACGGCGATCGCGGCGAGCGTGCAGGCGAGGACGGCGAAGGCGTTGCGGAGCCCGGCCAGCGGCATCAGGAAAAATCCGGTCAACAGCGTGCCGGCCACGGCGCCGAGGGTGTTCCAGGTGAGCAGGGCGCCGACGCGCGCGCCCAGGGGCGCGGCGGTGCCGGACACGGATCGGATCATGAGGGGCAGGACGGCGCCGATGCAGGCGGCGGGCCAGCCGAGGGCGGCGAGGGCAATGCCGGCGGCAAGGAGTTCGTGATAGACGTAACCGACGGGGTTGCGGCCGAGGCCGATGCTGGCGATGCGGTAGAAATTGACGCCCGATTCGATGTTATAGACGAGGAGGGCGACCCAGGCGGCGGCGAGCGTGAGCAGGATGGCGACGGTTTGTTCGCCCGACATTTTCCGGCGGGGCGATGCGATCCAGGCGCTGCCGAGTCCGATGCCGAGGATGAAAGCCATGAGGACGAGGGCGAAGGATTGCAGGGAGGAGCCGAACACGAGGGCGAGGGATCGCGAGGCGAGGACTTCGAGGCCCATGGAGACGCCGCCGCTGAGCGCGACGATGAGGGCGGCCCAGCCAAGCGGTTCCGGGGGCAAGGATGGCGCCGGTTCGGCCGTGGCTTCGGTGGGGGGCGCGTCCGGGGTGAGCTGGCGGCTGAGCAGGATGGCGGCGGAACCGACGAGCACGTTTGCAAGGGCGGTCATCTGGAGCGAAGCGACCATGCCCAGGTTTTGCACGAGCCAGAAGCCGGCGAGGGCGGATCCGGCGACGGCGCCGAGGCTGTTGACGGAGTAGAAGCGCGCGGAGCGGCGTCCGGCCTCGGGGCTGGTTTTCTGAAGCCACGCGGCGAGCAGGGGGAGGGTGCCGCCCATGAGCGTGGTGGGGCCGAGCAGGAGGGCGGCGCTGAGCGCGGCCTTGAGCAGCAGCAGCCAGCCGGGATTCTCGGCGATCCCGGTGCCGACGCTGACGAACACGCGGTCGGCGGCCTGGTCGATGCCGGCGAAGAAGAACGCGTAGATGCCGATGGCGAGTTCCAGGTAGCCGTAGGCGCGCACGGGCTGGGCGAGGCGGTCGGCCCATTTGCCGAAGAGGCGGTTGCCGAGCGCGAGGCCGCCCATGAACGCGGCGAGCACGACGGTTTGCGCGTAGATCGTGCTGCCGAACATCTGGGACAGGAACTTGGACCAGATCACCTCGTAAACGAGGGCGGTGGCGCCGGAACAAAAGAACAGCACCAGAACCAGCCAGGCACGGTCGCGTGATTGCATGGGCGGAGAGTAACGACGGGCCGGATTGCCTCGCAAGGGTGGAATCAGGATCAACCGGGGAGCACGGCGGCGAAGCGCAGTCCGCGGGTGCTGACGCGCAGTTCCTGAAAATCGAATTGCCCGAGAATCGCCTCGTAGATCACGACACCGGTGAGGATGACATCGGCGCGGTTGGGCGGCAGGCCGAGCACCCGGCGGCGCGCTTCCAGCGGCAGGCTCCAGAGATGTTCCACTTGCCGGCGGATGTCCGCGAGCGACAGCCGGGTCGCCTCGATCCGGGCGCGGTCGAAATCCAGCATGCCGGTCTGCATCCGGGCGAGCAGGGTGGTGCTGCCGCCGGTCCCGACCAGGGACAATTTCGGCCCGGCCTGTTCGGCGGCGCGCAAGGCCGGGTCGAGCAGCGGCTGCACTTGCCGGGTTAGGAAATCGCGCACCCAGTCGCGGGCGGCGCCAAGTCCGGCGCCGCCGGGCGGATCGGCGGGCCGCAGCGATTCAAGCAATCGAACCGTCCCCAGCGGCACACTGGTCCGGAATTGAAGATCCGTGCCGCGGCCCACGATGAATTCCGTGCTGCCGCCGCCGACATCCAGGAGCAGCAACGGACGGTCGGCGAGGCCGGGATCGGTTGTGACGCCGCGAAAAACCCATTCGGCCTCCTCGTCGCCCGTGAGGACCCGGACAGGCAGCCGGGCGGCGGTTTCGATGGCGGCGATCAATTCGGCTGCATTGAGGGCCTCGCGTGCGGCACTGGTGGCGATGATCGAGACCGAGTCCGCTCCGTGCCGGCGGGCGACCCCGGCAAATTGCGCGGCGGCCGCTGCCGTGCGGGCGACCGGCTCCGGCTGCAGCCGGCGGCTCTCGTAAAAACCGCTGCCCAGCCGCGTCTGCGTGCTCTCCTCCCAAACCGGCCGGACCTCGCGACCCTCCACGTCGGCCACCAACAGCTTGACGGAGTTGGTGCCCACGTCGATCACGGCGCGGCGCGATTTGGTCATGCCGTGATTAGACCAGTGCGCGGAAAATCGCCAAGTGAAAAAGTCATTCGGGCGGTGATTGTAGCCGCGATCGTGAGATCGCGGGACCCGGACAGGGCCGCGATTCCGCGATTTTACAATCGCGGCTACCGTGGCAGCCGCGATTTCAGAGTGGCGCGGGCGGCAAAATTGTGGGAAGTAAGTTGCAAGCACAAATCCCTGGCGGAAACGCGGCAGCAGCGACGAGATGAAATTATTTATATTGCGACACGGCGACGCGGTGGAATCGGGCGACCCGCGCTACAAGGAAACCGAGCGGCCGCTGACGTCGAAGGGCCGTCAGCGGACGAAGCAACTGGCGAGTTACCTGGAAGAGATCGGGGTGACATTCGACGCGATGTTTTCGAGTCCGCTGGTGCGGGCGCGCGAGACGGCGGAGCTGGTGTCGGACCGGCTCGCGGGCGGCCGGGAGCTGGTGTTGACGGATCACCTGGCGCCGCTGGGCAGCATGGAAAAGCTGGTGGGGCAGGTGAACGGGCTGCATCCGCATCCGGACAGCGTGCTGCTGGTGGGGCACGAGCCTTACCTGGGCGGGCTGATCTCGCTTTTGTGCACGGGCGAGACGCATTTGCAGATGGCGATGAAGAAGGGGGGCCTGTGCCGGCTGCACGTGGACGCGCTGGCCTGCGGCCGCTGCGCGATGCTGGAATGGCTGCTGCCGCCGCGGTTGCAGACCGTGAAGCCCGCGAAGAAATGATTTTGACGCGATGGCGGGGCGAGGCTCCGTCGAGCCCTCGAAAAGCTGGAGTGCTGGAGTCATGGAGTGGTGGAGTGCTGAAGGGACGCGCGAGTTCATTTGCATTACTCCAGAACTCCAACACTCCATCACTCCAGTCCTTTCGAGGGCTCGAGCCTCGCCCCACCATTCGGAAAGCGCGTTCATTCGAGTCAAGTTCCCGCCCTCCGTCCGCAATGCACGGGACGCGGGCTCCGCAGCAATACGGCAATGAATTTCTTGTGAACGGCCGCCGGCGTCCGCTATGTTGCGCGCCAGGATTTACACCAGGAACTGACATGAGTGACACGATTCCGTATTTCGATCTGCCGGCGCAGATTCGCAGCATTCGCAAGGACATTGACGCGGCGCTGGCGCGCACGGTGGACGCGTGCTCGTTTTGCCTTGGGCCGGACGTGGTCCAGTTCGAGAAGGATTTCGCGAAGTATGCCGGCGCGGAGCACTGCGTGGCGTTCAACAGCGGCACCTCCGCGCTGCACGTGGCAATGCTGCTGCTGAACGTGGGCTCCGGCGACGAGGTCATCACCACCCCCACGACCTTCGTGGCGACCAGTTGGGCGATTTCCTACGTCGGCGCCAAGCCGGTATATGTGGACATCGACGACGCCACGTTCAATCTCGATCCCGCCAGGGTGGAGAAGGCCATCACACCGCGTACGAAGGCAATCATGCCGGTGCATCTCTACGGGCATCCGTTCGATCTGGATCCGTTCCTGGAAATCAGCCGCAAGCGCGGATTGCCGCTGGTGGAAGACGCCGCGCAGGCGCACGGGGCGAAGTACAAGGGCAAAGTCATCGGGACATTCGGACAGATTTCGTGTTTCAGCTTTTATCCGGGCAAGAACCTGGGCGCGTGCGGCGAAGGCGGCGCGCTGGTGACGAACAACGCGGCGTTTGCGGCGCGGGCGCGGGCGCTGCGCGAGCACGGATCAACGCAGCGCTATTACCACGACGAAGTCGGATTCAACTACCGGATGGAAGGCTTTCAAGGGGCGGTGCTGGGGGTGAAGCTGAAGCATCTGCCGGCGTGGACGGAGCGGCGCCGGGCGATTGCCCACACCTACCAGGACCTGCTGGCTGACACGCCTCTGCAATTGCCGCGCGAAGCGGCTTACGCCCAGAGCGCCTGGCATCTCTACGTCGTGCGGCATCCCAAACGCGACGAACTCAAAAAGCACCTCGAGTCGAACGGCGTCGGCTGCGCCCTGCATTATCCGCTGCCGCTCCACCTGCAGAAATGTTACGCGTCGCTCGGCTACAAGGCCGGCGACTTCCCCGTCGCGGAAAAGGCGGCGCGCGAATGTCTCAGCCTGCCGGTTTATCCCGAGTTGACCGACAAACAGGTCCAGCGGGTGGCGGACGTGATCAAATCGTTCTTCCGGGCCTGAGCCGACGCGGATTAACGCTAATTTCCTAACCGCGATTGGCGTACATTCACGTCCATTCGCGGTTAAGGCCGCGTGCTGGTGTGAAACATGCCTTTGCCGCCGTGATTCGTTGCCGGCACGGGAACTTCCTCGGCGATCCAGCGGCCGTCGCGATCCACTTCGGCCGGGATGCCATTGATCCAAACCTGCCGCCGGCCCGGGAACACACCTCCCGTGAGCCGCGCCCTGGGCTTCCACAATTCATCCGGCGAAAACGGATCGATGGAAATGACCGTGTCACTCTTCAGGACCTGGATTTGAAGGGTCGAGCTCTGGCCGGCCTTGTTCCGGGCGGTGACGGTCAGCGTGTTGGTTTTTCCGGTCACCGGCACGGATTCCAGCCAGAAATGGCCGTTTCGATCGACGACCGCGTCCAGGCTGTTGGTGGATTGATCGGAGCGGATTTCCGCGGAGACGGTGATGTTGGTGGCATCCAATTGGCCGTCCGCCGTGAATTCGTGGGAGCAGATTTCCGTTCCCTCCTGCGGCCACCAGAGTTGCAGCGCGGGCGCGGCTGCGGCGGGAGGCGGCGCCGGACTCGCGGGCAGGCTCAGGACGCCAGGTGAGCGGTAGACGCGTTCGATCAGGTTGTTGCTGGCGTGGCGGAGCATTCCCGGCCAGGGCGAGAACCAGGCCCACCAGACGCCGTTCGACTGCATCCGGTCGATTTGCGGCATGCTGCCGAACTCGGTCAGCGCGATGAGTTTCCGTCCGGCGAACCGCTTCGCCAGCGGCTCCCAGCGGTTCAGGAGCAGGTCCGATCGATCCTTCGGGTAGGCGTCCACCCCGACCACATCCACGACGTCGTCGCCCGGGTACCAGTCTTCCTTTTCGCCGGTGAACACCCAGACGAGATTGTGGAGCCCGTGATCGACGGTGAGCCGGTGGAACATCAGCCGCCAGAGTTGCTTGAACGGTTCCGGGCCGCGGGCGCCCCACCAGAACCAGCGGCCCTCGGCCTCGTGCAGCGGCCGCCACAGCACGGGCAGGCCGTTCGTTGCGACCTTCTTCAGCTCCACGGCGACGGCGTCGATGTCTCCTAACATTAACTGATACTGTAACGAGTTGGTGTCCGCCAGGGCGGCGGCGAGGTCGAAGGTGGTGGCCCGCGTGTAAAATCCGCTCCACCACGGCTGCTTCGGCGTGTTCGGGAGATTGGTGGGGGCGTTCCAATGCCAGGAAAACGCGAGCACATGCCCGGCCTTGCCCAGCGCGATCATGTCCTCCGTGATCCGCTTGCCCCCGGCGCCGAACGCGATTCGCGACCGGGAATAATCCATGAAATCCTGCTCGATCACGAGCGGGCTGCGGCCGGAATCGGCGGCGATGCGGTCCAGTTCGCCGGTCCCGTGCTGGCCCGACCAGGTGCGGCGGCCGCAGTCGGCGGAGAGGTCGGACAGGAGTTTGCGCGCCGCGGGGCTTGCCTGGGGATCGGCGGGCACCGCGTGGAACGGGGCCATGGCCTGGGCGGACACGGTCATCGCCGCAGCGGCGAGGAGGCAGGGCAATATGGCAGCCAAAGTCATGAGCGGCACCCAACCCATCGTGCAGAACGCGAGCCGAAACAGGAAGATTTTTCTGCAAACTCCCCCGCCCGGGGGCCAAATGTTGAATGTCTCGATGTGACACCGGGTCCCGGTGTCACATCTAGACATTCAACATTTGGACGGTCAGAGGGATTTTTTGGCCGTTGTTATGCCGCGAGGACGGGGGTTGCGGGCGTTGTGAATATCCCTTCCTTGCCCCTTGCGGAGAGGGGGTGGTAGTTTGAATTGAAATGTCGCACGCCGAGTTTGTTCATCTGCATTTGCACACCGAGTATTCGCTGCTCGATGGGGCGTGCCGCCTGGACCGGCTGATGGACAAGGCGCGCGAGCTGAAATTTCCGGCGCTGGCGATGACGGATCACGGGGTGATGTACGGGGCGATTGATTTCTACCAGGCGGCGCGGAACGCGGGGATCAAGCCGATCATCGGCTGCGAGGTGTATGTGGCGCCGGGCAGCCGGCTGGAGAAGAAGAGTTCGACGGGCGGGCGGGATGTCTACAATCACCTGGTGTTACTGGCGAAGGACGAGACGGGCTACAAGAACCTGATCCGGCTGACGACGGCGGCGCACCTGGAGGGGTATTATTACAAGCCGCGGATCGACAAGGAACTTTTGGCGGCGCACAAGGAGGGGTTGATTGCGTTGTCGGGCTGCCTGGCGAGCGAGGTGCCCGAGGCAATATTGAAGGGTCAACTGCCGAAGGCGCGCCAGGCTCTGGACTGGTTCCGGCAGACGCTGGGCCCGGAGAATTATTATCTCGAGCTGCAGAACCACAACATCCCCGAGCAGGCGAAGGTCAACCGGCAGCTCATCGAATGGTCGAAGGAATTTGGCCTGAAGCTGGTGGCGACCAACGATGTTCATTACGTCGAAAAGAGCCATTCGCACGCGCACGACTGCCTGATCTGCCTCGGCACGCAGACGCAGTTGGCGGACAGCAAGCGGATGAAGTATGTGACGGAGCAGTTTTATCTGAGGAGCGCGGCGGAGATGGCGGCGCGGTTTGCGGAGGTGCCGGAGGCGGTGAAGAACACGCTGGAAGTGGCCGAGAAATGCAACCTGGAGATCGAGTTCGGCAAGCTGCATTACCCGGTGTTCGATCCGCCGGAGCATTACAGTCGGGATGGTTATTTGCGGCACTTGCTGGCGGAGGGGCTTTACAAGCGGTACGGCCTGCGTGTGCGGGCGGAGGGGCAGGAGTTTATTGTCGAAAGTCTCGAGGATCCGAGGCGACTGCCCACTTATAAAGGGGAGTCGAGGGTCGAGGGTCGAGAGTCGAGGGCCGGAGGGGCGCTCGCGCCGGGCGCACCGGCACTCGACTCTCGACCCTCGACTCTCGACCCGGAGGTTGCCGCGGCGATCCAGGCCATCATCGACCGACTGCAACTGGAGCTGCGCGTCATCGAGAAGACCGGGTTCCTGAGCTACTTCCTGATCGTCGGCGATTTCATCCGCTACGGGCGCAGCCAGGGTATTTCGTGCGTGGCCCGTGGATCCGCCGCCGGTTCGATCGTCACCTACCTGCTGGAGATTGCGAACGTGGACCCGATCCGATACGGGCTGCTGTTCGAGCGGTTCCTGAATCCGGAGCGCGTGAATCCGCCGGATATCGACATCGATTTTGCTGACGACCGGCGTGCGGACGTGATCGAGTATGTGCGGGGCAAGTATGGGCGGGACGCGGTGGCGCAGATCATCACGTTCGGCACGATGGGCGCGAAGTCGGTGGTGCGTGACGTGGGGCGGGTGATGGGATTGAGTTACGGGGAGTGCGACCGGCTGGCGAAGATGATTCCGTTCGACCTGAAGATGACGCTGGAGAAGGCGTTGAAGCAGTCGCCGGAATTGAAGCAGGCGTATGACAGCGAGGAAGTGACGCGGGAACTGATCGACACGGCGTTTGTGCTGGAGGACCTGACGCGCAACGCGAGCGTGCACGCGGCCGGCGTGGTGATCGGGGATCAGCCGCTGGTGAACCTACTGCCGCTGAAGCAGGACGAAGAAGGAACGATCGTCACGCAGTACGCGATGGGGCCCGTGGGCGACCTGGGGCTCTTGAAGATGGATTTTCTCGGGTTGAAGACCCTGACCGTGATCCGGAATACCTGCGACATGGTGCGGCGGGGGCGCGGGGTGGAAATTCCGATCGATCATCTGCCGCTGGACGACGCGAAGACCTACGATTTGTTGAACAAGGCGCACACGCTGGGGGTGTTCCAGTTGGAATCCGGCGGCATGCGCGATTTGTGCCGGAAATTCCAGATCAGTTCCGTGGAGCACATCACGGCGCTGGTGGCGTTGTACCGGCCGGGCCCGATGGACCTGATTCCTGAATTCATCAAGCGGCGGCACGGCGAGGTGAAGATCGAGTATGAGCATCCGTTGCTGGAGCCGATTGCGCGGGAGACCTACGGGATTTTGATTTACCAGGAGCAGGTGATGCAGGCGGCGCAGGTGCTGGCGGGTTACACGCTGGGCGCGGCGGATTTGTTGCGGCGCGCGATGGGGAAGAAGAAGGTCGAGGAAATGGCCAAGCAACGGGCCAGTTTCGTGAAGGGTTGCCGGGAGAAGAACGGCATTCCGGAGGCGCGCGCGAACCAGATCTTTGATTTGCTGGAGAAATTCGCCGGGTACGGATTCAACAAATCGCACGCGGCGGCGTACGCGGTGGTGGCATACCAGACGGCGTATTTGAAGGCGAATTACCCGGTGGAATTCTTCTGCGCCATGATGACGAACGACATGGCGGACACGGCGAAGCTGAGCGAATACATCGCGGAAGCGCGGGGCATGGGGATCGAGGTGCTGCCGCCCGACGTGAACGAGAGCCATGTGTATTTTGCGCCGGCGGGCGGGGCGGACACCGCCCGGATCCGGTTCGGGCTGGCGGCGATCAAGGGCGTGGGGGAGGGTGCGGTCGAGACGATTTTGAAGGCGCGGCAGGAGGGCGGGGCGTTTCCGACGATGGCGGGAATGTGCGAGCGGGTGGACGGGCGGACGCTGAACCGGAAGATTCTGGAAGCGCTGATCAAGTCGGGCGCTTGCGATTGTTTTGGGCAGACGCGGTCGACGCTGTGTTCGCAGATTGACCGGACGCTGGCCCGGGCGGCGAGCGTCATTTCGGACCGTCAACGCGGTCAGACCTCGCTGTTCGGCACGCTGGAGGAGCGGGCGCCGGAGCCATCGGAGCCGGTGGCGTCGCTGCCGGAATGGCCGCAGCACGAGTTGCTGGCCCACGAGAAGGAGCTGCTTGGGTTCTATGTTACCGGCCATCCGCTCACGCCGTACGTGCCGTTGCTGGAGAAATACGCACTGACCAACACGGCCTCGGTCGCGCAGCTCCCCAGCCGCAGCCTGACGCGGATCGGCGGGCTGATTGCGGCGGTGCAGCACGGGGTCTCCAAGAAGAGCGGCAAGGCGTATGCGATGGTGACGCTGGAGGATTTGCAGGGCTCGGTGCAGATGCTCTGCATGAACGAGAACTACGACAAATACCGGCCGTTACTGGTGGCGAACCAGGCGATCCTGGTGGTGGGCGAAATCAACACGGGCGACGAAAAGCCGAAGTTATTTCCGCAGGAAATCATGCTGCTCACTGAGGCGCCCCGGAAATACACGCGGCAGGTTCATTTGCGGCTGCCGACCGGCCAGATCGAGCCCTCGGGAATCGAAAGCCTGCGCGAGCTGGTGGCGGCGCATCCCGGCAAATGCCCGTTGTTCCTGTGCTTCATCCGGCCCGCGGGCGAGGTGATTTTCATCGAGACCCACGAACGCTACAACGTGGCGCCCAGCGTGGAATTCCAGCAGGCCATCGAGGAACGGTTCGGTCCGGACACCTATTACGCGAAGGTGGACACGTCGCTGCCGGAGCGGGTGGCGCGGTCGTGGGAGCGGAAGCCGGAGATGGCGGCGGCGGAGTGAGGCTTACCGTTTTGGAAGTTTAAGAGTTTAAGAGTTTAGGAGTTTAAGAGTGGGAACCGGAGGCGCGGTGATCCAACTGTATGCGGCCCGGCTTTCGCGGCTTCAACTCTCAAACTCATAAATCATAAACTCCCAAACTGGACAAAAAAAACCGGGCCAAACAATCAGGGGGTGACTGAGAGGCCCGGAGAATTTCGAATAGGTACAACAGTGGGATATCGGAGAACATCGGACCCATTCCGTACCAAAGAGCGGGACCGAAATCTTCACACGCAATATCAAGGAACAAATCACAGTGCTCCGCAGAGCCGGGTTTGCGTGGCTGCAGACATTAAATCAATCCGACTAATCAAGGTCAATGAAAATATAAAAAATATTAATTCGTATTCTGGCAAGCATAAGAAGCGCTGGAGATGGGGTTTTGCTGTTAGAGCAGTTCAAGGTCCGGCAGGCGCCTGAAGGAGCATCCGCAGAGGGCACAGATCCTGTTTTTCGGGGTCTGCGGATCGGACGGCATGGTTTGGCCGGATTGCGGGCGGTGGATTTTCAACATTCGTGTTTACACGCGGGGGGCGGTTGTTAGACTTCGGTTCGATTTACCGGAGTTGTGCGCGCATGAAGAAGATTGAAGCCATCATCAAGCCATTCAAGCTGGAGGAAGTGAAGGATGCGTTGTCGGCGCTGGGTGTGGAGGGGATGACGGTGTCGGAGGTGAAGGGGTTCGGGCGGCAGAAGGGGCACACGGAGATTTATCGCGGGAGCGAGTACACGGTGGATTTTTTGCCGAAGCTGAAGGTGGAGCTGGTGTTGTCGGATGCGGCGGTGCCGGCGGCGGTGGCGGCGATTGTGCAGGCGGCGAAGACGGGGAAGATCGGGGATGGGAAGGTATTTGTGAGTGGGATTGAGAACGCGGTGCGGATTCGCACCGAGGAGACGGGCGACGAAGCGGTTTGACGGTGGAGATTTTGAATTTCGCAGACGTTTTGCGAAGCGGCGTAAAACACTAAACCTACGGATCATTATGAGCACACCCAAGAGCGTGATTGAGCTGGCGAAGAAGAGCGGCGCGAAGATGGTGGACATCAAGTTCGTGGACACCTTTGGCACCTGGCAGCATTTCAGCATGCCGATCGGGGAGTTGTCGGAGGAATCGTTTGCGGAGGGCCTGGGATTTGACGGGTCGTCGATCCGCGGCTGGAAGAGCATCGAGGCGAGCGACATGCTGGCGATGCCGGATCCGGAGACGGCGTTCATCGATCCGTTTTGCGCGGTGCCGACGTTGAGTTTGACGTGCACGATTGCGGAGACGGGGACCTTGGAATCGTACAGCCGGGATCCGCGGGGGATTGCGCAGAAGGCGGAGAAGTACCTGATTTCGACGGGGCTGGCGGACCAGGCGTTTTTCGGTCCGGAAGCCGAATTCTTCATTTTCGACAACGTGCAGTATGACAGCAAGAGCAACGGCACGTTTTACTCCGTGGAGAGCGAGGAGGGCGTGTGGAACACGGGCCGCGACGAGATGCCGAACCTGGGCAACAAGATCCGGCACAAGGAAGGTTATTTCCCGGTGGCGCCGACGGACACGCAGCAGGACATCCGGACGGAGATGTGCCTGACGATGGAGCAGCTCGGGGTGAAGATTGAGCGGCAGCATCACGAAGTGGCGACGGCGGGCCAGGCGGAGATTGACTACCGGTTCAACACGCTGGTGACGGCGGCGGACTGGATGATGATTTACAAATACGTCGTGAAGAACGTGGCGCGGAAGCACGGCAAGACGGCGTGTTTCATGCCGAAGCCGCTGTTCGGCGACAATGGATCCGGCATGCACACGCACCAGAGCCTGTGGAAGAAGGGCAAGCCCCTGTTCGCGGGCAAGGAATACGGCGGGTTGAGCGAGATGGCGCTGTATTACATCGGCGGCCTGCTGAAGCACGCGAAGGCGCTGTGCGCGATCTGCAATCCGACCACCAACAGTTACAAGCGGCTGGTTCCGGGCTACGAGGCGCCGGTGAATCTCGCCTACAGCGCGCGCAACCGCTCCGCCGCCGTGCGCATCCCGACCTACAGCGAAAATCCCAAAGCCAAACGCATCGAGTATCGCCCGCCGGATCCCGCGGCGAATCCCTACGTCGCCTTCGCGGCGCTGCTCATGGCCGGCCTGGACGGCGTGCTCAACAAGATCGAACCCGGCGAGCCGCTGGACAAAAACATTTACGAACTGCCGCCCGAAGAACTGAAGAAAGTTCCGAACGTGGCGGGCAGCCTGAGTGAAGCGATGGATTGCCTGGAGAAGGATCACGAGTTCCTGCTCAAGGGCGACGTGTTCACCCAGGATTTCCTGGACATGTGGATCACCACTAAACGCAAGGAACATGACGCCATCCGGCTGCGTCCGCATCCTTACGAATTTTTCCTCTACTACGACGTGTAGAGCGGCGTGAGTCTCGAACAGGCGCCTCGGAAACGGGGCGCCTTTTTTCGCCCCCAAAACATTCCAATCGCCTGATTTTATTGGTCAAAACCGGGCTGTGAATAAGTCGTGAATAAAAGTTAATATGTTGTCCTCGTAACTTGACGGCGCATTGAATAGAAACTCAGGAACTTAAAGGCTTTCGGGCGCTGTGCGGGGAAGATGGGGGAAGGACAGGGAAACTCCGAAAAATGATTTTCTGTAAGTGGCTGTATTTGTGGTATTTGTAATGCGGTTTTTGGCGGTGTTCTGAATCGGGAATGCTGGACCGGATTGATTTTACTGGTTCAAACGGATTTTAGTGCTAAAAGAGTCGGTCGAGAGCCCGTCCGCTAATGCGTTCAGAAGCCAGGTGAATAAATTGCCCGAAAATCGGGCTTTCGGGAGAAAAAAACGACATGCAAGCTTCCGCGGAAAAGATTTGGAGAGCGGCACTGGAACAACTGCGTTCCATGTTGAGCTCCGATATTTTCAATCTTTGGTTTGCGCGGCTTCAGGCTCATTCGCTGGACGGCAACACGCTGGTGTTGGAGGTGGCGAATGATTTTTGCGAGGTGTGGCTGAAGGACAATTATCTGAGCCTGTTGCAGGATGTGGCGACGCTGGCGGCGGGGCGGCAGCTCCAGGTTCGGTTCAAGGTGAACCCTGCGGCTGCGCCGGTGGTGCTCCCGAGCGTGGCGGCGGTTCCCGCGACCACGAAGACGCGCACGGGGGAGCCGGCTGCGGCCGACCGCAACTCTCACCATGCCGATCTCGGGTTCAATCCGAAGAACACGTTCGAATCGTTCGTCGTCGGCAATAACAACAATTTCGCCTACGCCGCCGCGCAGGCCGTCGCTCAGGCGCCCGGAAAATCCTACAACCCGCTCTTTCTCTACGGCGGCGTCGGGCTGGGCAAGACGCACCTGCTCCATGCCATCGGCCAGCACGTGACCCAGCAGCGCAAGGGATCGCGCGTCGCCTATCTCTCGTCGGAAAAATTCACGAACGAATACATCGACGCGATTCAGAACAACCAGCTCGTGCGGTTCCGGAAGAAGTATCGCCAGACGGACGTGCTGTTGATTGACGACATCCAGTTCCTGGCGGGCAAGGAGCGGATCCAGGAGGAATTTTTCCACACATTCAATGCGCTGCACGAGGGTCACAAGCAGATCGTTCTGACCTGCGACCGGCCGGCGAGCGAAATCCAGAACCTGGAGCACCGCCTCGTTTCGCGGTTCGAGTGGGGCCTGGTGACCGACCTGCAGCCGCCGGACGTGGAAATGCGGCTGGCGATTCTGAACAAGAAAGCCCTGCAGATGGGCGTGGCGCTGCCGGACGAAATCATCAATTTCCTGGCGAACCGGATCCGGACCAACATCCGCCGGCTCGAAGGCGCGCTGATCCGCGTCGCGTCGTACGCCTCCCTCACCGGCAAGAAACTGTCGATCGAAGTGGTGGAAGGGTTGCTGCGCGAAATCCTGCACGAGGAAGGCCGGTTCTCCATCAGCATCGAGGTCATTCAGAAAAAGGTGGCCGAACATTTCGACATCCGGCTCGCGGACATGACGAGCAAGCGGCGTCCGGAGAACATCGCGTTTCCGCGCCAGGTCGCGATGTTCCTGTCGCGCCAGATGACCGAGACCTCGCTCAGTGCGATTGGCGAAGCCTTTGGCGGACGCGATCACGGGACGGTGCTGCACGCCTGCCGCCTGGTGAAGGACCGGATGGAAGTGGACGCCAACGTGCGCCAGGTGGTCAGCTATCTTGAGAAGCAGCTCGCCCGGTAAGCGCCGTAGCCGCGATCGTCAGATCGCGGACTTTCTGCCCAAACTTCAAAAGCCCGCGATCTCACGATCGCGGCTACGGGGATCCAGTTTCGGAGTTTGAGAGTTTGGGAATTTAGGAGTAAGCTCCGCGCGTTCCGTGAACTCTAAAACTCTAAAACTCTTAAACTCCCGAACTTTCCCCGGTGCCTGCCATTGAAGTCAGCGGACTGACCAAGACGTTCCGCACCTATAAGAAGCAGCCGGGATTTCGCGGCGCGATCCGCGGATTGTTCCGGCGCGAATACGAGCAGACGGTCGCGGTGCGGGACATCCGGTTCCAGATTGAGCCCGGCGAGTTTGTGGGGTTCCTCGGGCCGAACGGGGCGGGCAAGACCACGACGCTGAAGATGCTGGCCGGTTTGCTGCATCCCACCTCCGGTTCCGCCCAGGTCCTGGGTTACGTGCCGTGGCGGCGCGAGGACGGTTACCGCCGGCAGTTTGCGCTTCTGCTTGGGCAGAAGAACCAGCTTTGGTGGGACCTGCCCGCGCGGGAATCCCTCGATCTCAACGCCCGCATCTACGGCATTTCGCAGTCGGAGCTCGACCGGACGGTGGCAGAGATGACCGAGTTGCTTGCGATCCGGGAGAAGCTGGACGTGGCGGTGCGGGAACTGTCGCTCGGCGAACGCATGAAAATGGAGCTGATCGCGTCGCTCCTGCACAAGCCGCGCGTGTTGTTCCTGGACGAACCCACGATCGGCCTGGACGTGGTTTCGCAGAAGACCGTCCGCGAATTCCTGCGCGAGCACAATCGCCGCAGCAAGACCACCATTCTGCTGACGAGCCATTACATGGCCGACATCCAGGAATTGTGCGAGCGCGTGATCATCATCGACAAGGGGGTGATTTCCTTCGACGGCCGCCTGGCGGAGGTGGTGGATCGGTTCGCCGATTTCAAGCTGGTGACGATCCAGTGTGACCGGGGGTCGCGGAAGCCGGAGGCGGAGCTGGCCCGCTATGGCGAGATTGTCGCCCAAACCGCCGCCGGAATCACGTTCAAGGTCAAGCGCGACCGCGTGATCCCGGTCTGCAAAGCCCTGCTCGACGAACTGCCGGTCAGCGATATTGACATCGAGGAAGTGCCGATCGAGGAAGTGATCCGCCAGTTTTTCGCGAGAACGTGAGGGGGATTCGCTGCTGGTGGGGCGAGACTCCGTCGAGCCCTGACTGGAGCCGTGAGGATTGTTGGATAAATGGATTTATGGATTGCTGGAGGACTCCGCGCGCAAGTCTTCCCATTTATCCAGAAATCCACCAATCCACCAATCCTTTCGAGGGCTCGACAGAGTCTCGCCCCGCCTGCCTTCTGCCTTTCTATGCGGGTCCCCCGACCTTATAGCCCTGGCTGCGGAGGCGCTGGAGTTTATAGAGGAGGGCGCGGCGGCTGATGCCGAGGGCCCGGGCGGTTTCGGTGCGGTTGAAGGCGTGTTGAGCGAGGGCTTCGAGGATGGCCTGGCGTTCGATTTCCTCGAGTTGCAGGGCTTCCGAGGGGGAGGCGGGCGCCGGTTTGGGGACGGCTTCGCGCACGCGGGACGGCAGGTGTTCGGGCAGGATCAGTTCGCTGCGCGACAGCAGGACGGCGCGTTCCATCGCGTTGCGCAATTCCCGCACGTTACCCGGCCACGAATAGGCTTCGAGGCAGGCGGCCGCCGCTTCGGAAAACCTGCCGCGGCCGTGCGCGAACTCCGCGATGAACGCCGCCGCCAGCGGGGCGATATCCTCCCGCCGTTCGCGCAGCGGCGGAATGTTCAATTCCACCACGTTCAACCGGTAATACAAATCCTCCCGGAACCGCCCGGCCCGGACCAGTTCCTCCAGGTTCCGATTCGTCGCGGTGAGAATCCGGGCGTTCGTGGTGAGTTCGCGGTTGGACCCGACGCGCTGGAATCCGCCGCGCTGGGTCACGTGCAGCAGTTTGGCCTGGAGCTGCGGCGACATCTCGGCGATTTCATCCAGGAAAATCGTTCCCTCGCCGGCTTCCTCGAATCGGCCGATGCGCTGTGCGTGTGCGCCGGTGAACGATCCTTTTTCGTGACCGAACAATTCGCTCTCGAGAAGATTTTCGGGGATGGCGGCGCAGTTGACCTTGACCAGCGGCCCGGCGTGGCGCGGGCTCCAGGCATGGATGACTTCGGCGAGGATTTCCTTTCCGACGCCGCTCTCGCCGGTGATGAGGACGCGCGTGTCGGAGCCGGAGACAAGCGCGGCATCGCGCAGCACGGCCTGCATGATCGGGCTGTGAGCGACGACATGATCCGGCAGGCGCCGGGTTTCGTGGTATTGCAGCGCTTTCTCCGAGAGTCCCGTCGCGTCCTGGACTGTCGACAGCAATTCCTCCAGGTCGATGGGTTTGGCGAGGTAATTCACCGCGCCATCGCGCATCGCGCCCACGGCATCCCGGATGTCGGTGTAAGCCGTGATCAGCAGGACCGGCAGTGTGGCGTGCTCCTTGCGCGCCAGCCGGAGGGTTTCCAGCCCGGACAACCCCGGCATGCGCACGTCGGAAATCATCATGTCAAAAGCCGCGCCCTTGAGCGCCGCCAGCGCCGCCTCCCCGGAATCGGCCACCTGCGTGCGGAACCCCTGGCTTTGCAGAAATGAATTCAGCAATCCGCGCTGACCCGGATCGTCGTCCACGATCAAAATGCGCGGCGCTTTCTCCGCGCCTGTGCCTGGTTCGGCCGCCATGGGCCCAACCTATCCAGCCGCGACGGGCGTATCAAGCAAAGCCCGGCTTTGGGACAGGGCCGACGCATCTGAATCGCGGGTAGGGACGGCGCGCTGCGCCGTCCGCGCCGCGTCCAGCGGCGCGACCTTGCAGAAGGCAGGCCAGGCGCCGTTCCGCTTTCCGCCCGCTGATACGCGGGCGGGGACGCCGCAGCGCGGCGTCCCTACCGTCTGCATTCCACGATCGCGCGCCTCTTTCCAAATTAGATGCGTCAGCCCTGGGCTTTGGGAAGGCAGAATGTAGAATGCAGAATGCCTGACGGCTTTGCGGGGCTCCTTTCCGTTTTCCACATTCTACATTCTGCCTTCTGCCTTTCAGCGCAGCTGGCTTAGCAACTGCCGCGCGGGAGCGAAATCGGGTCGCAAGGCAAGCGCCCGGGCTGCCGCGCGCCGGGCTTCATCCGTCCGCCCCAGCCGCGCCAGCACCAGCGCCCGGGCATACGGAGGGGAAGGATCGGAAGGATCCGCCGATTCCGATTGGGCAAAGGCGCCCAGGGCATCGGCGCTTTGGCCGGCGGCGTCGAGGGCCAGGCCGAGATTGTACCATGCGCGTGCGAAGGCGGGATCCAGGGCGACGGCGGTGCGGAGCTCCGAGATGGTTTGATCACCCTTGCCGAGTTCGTTCCAGCCCAAAGCCAGGTTGTAATGGAGTTCGGCATTCCGGGGTTCAAGCCGCACTGCGGCCTGGAGCTGTTCGACGGCCTCCGGCAGCCGGTTCAGGGTGGACAGAAGGATGGCGTAGTCGCGCCGGATCGCCGCGGAATTTGGATCCCAGGCAACCGCCGTTTTGCAATGGGCCACGGCTGCATCCGCGTTGGTGCGCGCCAGCGAGAACAGCGCCAACTGCATCTGGCCGGGGGGCTGGTCGGCATTGTTGGCGAGCATTTCCAGGAGCTCCCGCGCGGCGTCGTGACCCAGCGGGATGTTCTGTCTCAAGCTCCAGGCGGCGGCCAGTCGCACATCGCGAACCGGGTCGGCCAGCCGGTCGGACAATTGCGACGCGACGTCCGCGCGGGTGGCGGCGCTGGATTCCAGGGATCGCGCACATTCCGCCCGGACGAGCGCGTTGGAATCCCCCAGGCCGTCCAGCAGCGCCTTCTGGATCGCGGGATCCGCCGCCCAGGTGCCCAGCAGCCCGGCCGCCACGGCGCGCCAGTAGGGAATGTCGTTGGTGGCGAGCTGCCACGCCAGACCCGCGGCGGCCGCCGCATCCCCGGCCCGCGCGGCGGCAACCAGTTGGGCGCGGTGGCGGCTGGGTCGATCCATCTTTTGCCCATACCAGTTCGTGCAGTATTGGAGCGACCAGGCGGCGTCCTTGTCGGCATGGCATCGATTGCACGCATTGGGAATTCCGTTTTGAAGGGTCAACAGCGGGTCGGGGATGGTGAACCCGTGGTCGTGCCGCCGGTGGCGTTGCATGTAAGTCGTTTGCGGCATGTGGCAGTTGACGCACTCGCCGCCGGTCTCCGTGATCTGGTCGGGATGATAGGACATGAGATCCACGTTTTGCACGACGCCATTGGTGTCGTAGCCGAACACCTTGTGGCGGCTGTGGGCGACGGGGGCGATGACCGGGGCGTTGGTGTAGCTGCCGTTGTGGCAGCGCATGCACAACCAGTTGCCCGGAAGGATCGTTTTGGCCGAGTGCGGATTATGACAATCCAGGCAGGTGACGCCGCGCGCGTGCATCCGGCTGCCGAGAAACGCCGCGTATTCGTAATCCTCCTCGTGCACCTGGCCGTCGGCGTAAAAAACCTCCGAGCCGTCGGGGATGGTCAGTCGGCAATGGTCGAGAAACAGTTCGCCGGGCCAGAAATCGCCGTCCAGTTCCCCGCGGCGCGAATGGCAGAACGCGCAATACTCCACCACCTGGGAGCGTGGCAGCCGCTGGACCGTGGGATCTTTCCGGCCGGATTTGCCGAAGCGCGCCTGCCATTCATTGTGAGCGCGGAGCGGTCCGTGGCAGGCTTCGCAGCCCACCGACATCTCGGCCATGACGGTGTGATAGGAATCGTTGGTGGCTTCGTAATTCTTGAGCAGGCGGGTGTTGTGGCAGGCGGCGCACTCGCTGTTCCAGTTCATGCCACGCCCCGTCCAGTGGCCCCATTCCCCGGGTTGCCGGTCTTCGGCGCCGTAGACATTGAACCACTGATTGCTGCGCGGATCGTAGGAGGCTTCGAGCGTCTGGAGGCGTCCGCCCTGAAAGGCGACGAGGAATTGCTGGAGCGGATTATTTCCGATGACGCGTGTGACGTCGAAGGTTTCGGGCTGATGCTGAAGCCCGACGGCCGTGACCTGGGGAATCCCGTTGCTCAGGCCGAGTCTGGTTTGCTGGGTGCCGTGGGAGAAGGTGCGGGATGGATTGAACGCGCGCCCATCGCGGGTCTTGTCCCAATTGCGTTCGGCGAGGCCGTGATTGGATTTCTCCCACAACTCGAACGCCTCCTCGTGGCAATCCCTGCAACTGGGCGATCCGGCGTAGCCCGGGTAGACGAGTTTGGCGAGCGCATCTCCCCGCGGTGACGGGCCGGGGTGGTAAGGCTTGGGGGCGGGATCACGGTTGAGCATCCACACCGCGACGGCGCCTGCGGCGGCGAGCAGGAGGGCGACGAAGCCGGCGACCCGGCGCGTGCGCGAAGTTTTTGTGTGGCGCGGCATGCCGGGAAATCATGGCAGGTCGCACCGGGCAATTCTAGAACGATCCGGCGGGGAAAACAGTTTGGGAGTTTAAGAGTTTGAGAGTTTAGGAGTGGACCGGGCGCAGCCCCGCGAGTTTCGGGACCAGTCTTAAACTCTCAAACTCCCAAACTCTTCTCAATACGCCTTCAGCCTGTAGCAGCGCTTTGGATTATCCGAGAGCATCGTTGGATCGACGACGTTTCTGGTCGCGCCCGTGTTCCCCGTGAAATTCGTCAATGGTTGCCAGGCAAATCCTTCGACCAACCCGTCCGAAAATTCCACTGCCAGCGTCCCCATGCTGGGCGTGAGGACGTCGAACGAAAGCTGGCTGCCTGAAACCTGCAGATTGGAGAACACGGGCGGCTGACTGATCCAGACCGCTTCGCCGGCGTCCATGACCGGTTCTGTCGGCGACCAGGCGCCGTCACGGTAGGTGTAGATCGCGTAATTGGTTTCGCTGAAATCGATGTAGGGATTTCCGGCGTAGTTGGTCAGCAGCCGAAGGAGCCTGGTGCCGGGATCGGGCAGGCGGCCGACGATGTCCTGGAATGTGGCGGGGCCATTGGTTTGGGAAGCCACCAGGGAAATCCCGGCGGGCAGCGCCAGCGGCAGTTGCGGCGCCGGGTTGTTGGTGAATGCAACGGTCAAGGCATTGGGGCTGCTCAACGCGATGCCCTGCCAGGACGGCACATGTTTGACCGCCCAACTGGGCGGAGTCACCACAACACTCGACCAGGTCGGCACGAGGCTGCCCGACGGCACCGCGAACGTGCACCGCGCATTCAATGCAGCCGGGTCAAACCGGCTTGAAACCAAGTGCATTCCCGCCGCGTAATCGACGTAAGCCGGCTGGGCGAATCCTTCCACAGAAAGCAACGCTGCGATAAGATGGAGAATAAGTTTCATAGGTGCATCATTGCGTGTGAAGAGGTGCGATCCTTATAGAACCAACTAAACTCAGCTCAGCAATTCTGTCAATACTCAATCCGGTGAAGCTGGTTCAATCCCAGCCTTACCGGGATCCAGCCGGTGGCGAAGGACAGCACCAGGAACACCGCGACGCTGGCGGCGACCCAGCCGAGCCGGCTGTGCCATCCGGCGGTGCCGAAGGCGAGGACGAGGATGGAGGCGAGGATGTAGAGGAAGCTGAGGGCGAGGCAGAGGGTGCCTCCGAAGCCGCTGACGATTTTGCCGGGATTGTTCTCCCGGAAATTCGGAAACAACATGCCCAAGCCGACGGCGAGGCCGTTCAGCGACAGCGTCATGGCCGTGATCACCGCGGCGAAGAACAGCACCTGGTCCCACGGCAGCCGCAGCAGCCAGCAGGACAGCGTCACCAGCGTCAGCGTCAGGGCCATCGACGACGCGCACGCCATCCAGTATTTGATCATCACCACGCGGCGCAACCCGAGCGGAATCATCCCGATGATCCACAGCCGCCGGCCTTCGAGCGAAAATTGCGGGAACACGAACCGCGTGGTCAGCGTCGCCAGGTTCAGGGAACAGACGCTCAAATTAAGATAGGCGATGAGGTTGATCCAGAAAGGCTGGGTCAGTCCATGTGTGAAATGGCGGAGATTGACAATATATACTCCGAGCAGGCCGAATAACATGATTGTCTGGCCCCATTGCGTCGTGTCGCGCCAGAACATCCGGGCATCCTTCAGCACCAGCGCACGGACGTCGGGATCCAGCCAGGCGCCGAGGCGGTTCAGCAGCCGCTCCGACAAAGGGACGCCGGGCGCGCGGTCGGGTCCGGACGTTTTCGGGGCGCGCCGGACCCCGGCCCGGCTTTGAACCGCCGAGGCCGTGTCGTAGAAGGCATCGCCCAGGCCTGCAAAAGCCAGGTAACCGAAAAAGGCGGCATAACTCAACAGGACCATCGCGAAGAACAACGAATCGATCAACGCCCCGTCGGCCCACAGCAGAGCGCCGCGCGTGAGCCACAGGCTGGGCAGCCAGGGCGCCTCGGAGAACCGGGTTTTGGCCAGCAGCTTGTCGAGCACGTCAAGCACACGCGACTCAAGCAGTTCATCCGTGGCCGGCTGCACCTGCCACCAAAACGCCGCCGCGGCCAGCAGCGCCAACGCCCCCAACACCACCGCCGCCTGGAAACTGCGCCGGTCGAAAAAGCGGCCCAGGTAAATCGCGATCCAGGAACCCAGCACGCCCGGCAGGATGATGAACAGCGCCATCAGCAGGACGGTGACGGGGTAGAAATGCCACGCGACATGATGCGTCAGGCCGTAGGCGGCGAGCAGCGGTGCGATGAGGAACAGAAAGGCCCAAGAGGCGAGCAGGGTGGATTCGATCCATTTCCACTGGAACACTGAGGTTCGCTGGGCGGGCCCGGCGAGGAGGAAGGCGGTTTCCCGGTTCTGAAACAGGTTGGTGTAGCTGATGACGACATTGCTGAGGGTGAGCAGGGCGAACAGGAAGGCGAACAGCAGACACAGCAATCGTTCCGTAAGCACGCTGCCGAGGCCGGGGAAGGCCGCGATGAACTCGAGCCCCTTGTAAAACAGCCAGAACGACAGGCTGAGATAGCCTACGATGAACAGCCTGATGACCGCCGTGAGCAGCCGGGATTGTTGCCTCACCGCCGCCAGCCGCCGCCAGCTTTGCCGCACATGAATGCGCAGCAACAGGAGCAGCGGCGAAGACAACGGGCTCGACGGCATGACAGGATTCTACGATGAGACCCGGATCGAAGCGAGCGGGAGGAGAATACAATCTGAACAGGAGAAAGCAGAGATAGCAGAGAAAAGCGGGGTTAACCACGAAACACACGGAACACATGAAAGGAGACACGTACAAAACCGACGGCAGGGGGATGAATGGCAGAGGAATGAGGCTTGGTCCACCTACACGAATTCCATTGTAGCCCCGCGGGATGTGCAAACACTTTTCTGTGGTTCCTTTCGTGTGTTCCCTGTGTTCCGTGGCCAAACAATGTCAGAGTCTCCTTACGTCGACTCCTACTTGGGGTCGGCGGAAGAGCTTCGCTGCCGTTCATTGTCCTGCCTCACAAGTTTCAGTCTTGTCCCCCTCTGCTCTCTCCGCTGCCTCCTGTAAAAAAGTTTACTTCCGCTCCTCCTGTATTGGTTGGCCAACCGCACCTGTCCATGTTAAGAGCGGACGGGCTGTTATGGCTGTCACACCCCAAAAGCACGAGCCGAATCGGATCTCCGGACAAAACCCGGGCGCCCGGGTGACGCCGCTGTCGCAGCCGGTCTCGTCGCTGTGGGGCGTCGGATCCGAACGCGCCATCCAGCTGGCCCGGCTCAGGATCGTCACCGTGGAAGATCTCCTGTTGCACCGCCCGCGGCGATATGAGGATCGGCGGCGGTTCCGGCCGATCGGCGAACTCGTGTTGGACGAGCCGGCGACGACCCGCGGGGTGGTGGTGGCGCAGGGGTTGAAAAAATTCCGGCACGGGAGCAAGAGCGTATTCGAAATGATCCTGGAAGACGGCACCGGCCGCCTGCATTGCCGGTGGTGGAATCTTCCCTACATGGAGAAATACTTCAAACCGGGCGACGAGGTGGTGGTGTACGGAAAACCGCTTTCCCTGAAACCCCGCACCATCGACCACCCGGAAACCGAAGTGGTCGAAGGCGGCGAGGAAAGTTTCATTCACGTCAACCGCTGGACGCCGGTGTACCCGCTGACCGAAGGATTGCCCCAGCGCTGGCTGCGGGGGCTGATGTGGCGGACGCTGGAGCGCTATGAATCGGCCGTCGCCGAACCGTGGCCGCGCGTGCCGCCGCCGCTGCTGGCAGGGGCCGGTTCGCCGCCGTTCCCACCGCGAGCCGGGGCGATTCGCATGCTGCATTTTCCCGAGGCCGCGGAAGACATCGCCCTGGCCCGGCGCCGGCTCGCGCTGGATGAATTCACAGAACTCCTGCTCGGAATCCTGCGCCGCCGGAAAATATTTGAATCCCGCGCCCGCGCGCTTCCGTGCGGCGGCGATAACCGGATCGTCCGGCCCTTCCTGGCATCGCTCGGCTTCCGCCTCACCGAGGCTCAAACGCGCGTGCTGCGCGAAATCCGGTCGGACCTCCGCGGGGCGCACCCGATGCGCCGGCTGCTCCAGGGCGACGTGGGGTCGGGCAAAACTCTGGTGGCGGCGTGTTCGGCGGCGATGGCGCTGGAGAGCGGTTACGGCGTGCTGTTGATGGCCCCGACGGAAATTCTGGCGGAGCAGCATCATCGGAATTTCTCAAACTGGTTCGGGCCCCTGGGCGTCCGGGTGGAGCTTTACACCGGCAGTTCCAAGCCGGATCGCGCCGGCTCAACGAACGGGCCCGTCCTGGCGGTGGGCACGCACGCGCTGCTGTCGGCGGGCGTGGAGTTGCCGAAGCTCGGGCTGGTGATCATCGACGAGCAGCACAAGTTCGGCGTCGCGCAGCGGGAACAACTCGTGCGGAAAGGACAGTATCCGCACCTGCTGGTCATGACCGCGACGCCGATTCCCCGGACGCTGGGCCTGACGTTGTATGGCGAGCTCGATGTTTCCGTTCTCGACGAGATGCCGAAGGGGCGGGGCCGGGTGAAGACATTCGTGCGCGGATCCGACACGCTGCCGAAGGTGTGGGAGTTTGTGCGGGAGCAACTCGCGCAGGGCCGGCAGGCATACGTGGTGTATCCGCGCGTGGAAGACACCGGCGCGCCGGGCGCCAAGGCGGTGTTGAAGGAGTTCGAGGGCCTGCAGCGCCGGCTCGCGCCGCACAAAGTGGGATTGCTTTACGGCAAAATGCGCGCGCGGGAAAAAGAGGACGTCATGGCCGCGTTCCGGTCCAACGCTCTGCAGGTGCTGCTGTCGACGTCGCTGATTGAAGTGGGCGTCGACGTTCCGAACGCGACACTGATGGTGGTGGAAAACGCGGAGCAATTCGGCCTGGCGCAATTGCACCAGTTGCGGGGCCGGATCGGGCGCGGCGCGGCGGATGCCTGGTGCGTGCTGGTCTCCGACGCGGGCCAGCCGGAGGCGCGGGAGCGGTTGCGGACCCTCGAGCGGACGTCGGACGGATTTGTGATTGCCGAAGCGGATTTGAAAATGCGCGGGCCGGGGGATTTTCTGGGGCGCGACCAGAGCGGCCTGCCGGACTTGCGTTTTGGCGACCTGGCGGAGGACGGCGACCTGGTGCGGTTGGCGCGCGGGCGGGCGGGGGAGGTGCTAATGGTTGGGAGTTGAAAGTTGCAGGTTGCAGGTTGCAGCTTCCTGCGGCCCCGCGGGAAGGAGAATCAGCAACCAGCAACCTGCAACCTGCAACTTTTCCCATAGTTGCGCTCCGTTGGGTTTTGGGGGATTCTGGGGCACCGAACCACTAACCGTTTATTGTGCCGAGTTTCGCCATCGCCATTTTTCTGGGGGCTTTCCTGCTGTTCCAGCTTCAGCCGCTGATTGGCAAGTTCATTCTTCCGTGGTTCGGCGGGGCGCCGGAGGTTTGGACGACGTGCATGCTGTTTTTCCAGGTCCTGTTGCTGGCGGGTTACGCCTACGCGCACGCGAGCGCCCAATGGCTGAAACCGCGCGTCCAGGTGCTGGTCCAGGTGATTCTTGTGGTCGGCGCGCTGGCGTTGCTGCCCATCACCCCCACGGATAGCTGGAAACCCGGCGGCGCCGGCAATCCCACGGGCCAAATCCTGCTGCTGCTGCTCGGCAGCATCGGGCTGCCTTACTTCGTGCTGTCGGCCACCAGCCCGCTGATGCAGCACTGGTTCAGCCGGGTCTGCCCGGGAAAATCGCCGTTCCGGCTGTTCGCGCTCTCGAATGCCGCGTCGCTGATCGCCCTGCTGAGCTTCCCGTTTTTCGTCGAGTCGCATTTCACGCGCTCGCTCCAGGCGCGGGTGTGGGGCTGGGGACTGGCGGTGTATGCGGCGGGCATCCTGTGGTGCGGGACCAGGGTGTGGCGGACAATTCCCGAGGCGCCGCCTTCGGCCGGGGCAGGGCGCGATCGTCCGCCGGGAGGGGCGCAACGAATCCTTTGGCTGGCGCTGCCGATGTGCGCCTCCGTGCTGCTGCTGGCGACCACCAACAAGATCTGCCAGGAGGTCGCGGTGATTCCGTTTTTGTGGGTCCTGCCGCTCTCGCTCTACCTGCTGACCTTCATCATCAGCTTCGACAGCCCCCGCTGGTATCAGCGCCTGCCGTGGGGCGTGTTGCTGGCCGCTTCCGCGGCCGCGTGTTGCTGGGCGCTTTTCAAAGGGCCGAATGCATCCATCGAATTGCAGATCCTGATTTATTCGGCGGGGTTGTTCGTGAGCTGCATGATTTGTCACGGGGAACTTTACCGGCTCAAACCGGAACCGGGGCGCCTGACCGGCTATTACCTGGCGATCGCCGGCGGGGGCGCGCTGGGGGGAATTTTTGTGGCGTTGATCGGGCCGCTGATCTTCAACGACTATTATGAACTGCAGATCGGGTTGACGCTGTGCGTGGGACTGCTGGCCCTGGTGCAATTGCGCGAATGGATGCTGGCCGGCATGGCGCGGTGGATCGGACTTTCGAGGCGGGAGCGATGGCAGCGCTCCCTGGCTTTTGCGGGCCTGCTGGTGGGGATGCTGGCGCTTGCGAATATTTTCTGGTACGAGGCGACGCATTTTTCGCAGGACCGGGTTTTGAGGACGCGGAGTTTTTACGGGACGCTGACGATTTACCGGAAAGACGACGACGACCCGGGCATGCGCGGGCTTTCGCTGGCGCACGGGCGGACGCTGCACGGGTTGCAATTCACCGACCCGGAACGGGCGCAGTGGCCCACGACGTATTACGGCACGCAATCGGGGATCGGCCTGGCCATGAACGCCCTGCCGGCGGAGCCGCGGCGGATCGGGCTGGTCGGGTTGGGCGTCGGGACCCTGGCAACCTATGCGCGGCCGGGGGACTTTGTTCATGTCTACGAGATTAACCCGGACGTGGTGAAGCTGGCGGGATCGTATTTCACCTATTTGAGCAACTGCCAGGGCCGGGTGGAAATCACGCCGGGCGACGCGCGGCTCTCGCTCGAGCGGGAGGCGCCGCAGCAATTTGACCTGCTGGTGCTGGACGCCTTCAACAGCGATGCCATCCCGGTTCATTTGCTCAGCCGGGAAGCTTTTTCGATGTATGAGAGGCACGTGCGGACCAACGGCATCATCGCCGTGCATGTCTCGAACAAGAGCCTGAACCTCGAGCCGGTGGTGATGAACCTGGCGCGGGAACTGGGTTACCGGGCGGCGGTCATCGAGGTCATGGCGCCCGCGGACCAGCCGTGGCTCATGAGCCCCGTGTGGGTCCTGCTGACGCGCGACTCGGAAACCCTTCGGCGGCCCGACATCCGGATCGCCGCGCGCCCGGCCCGGATGAATGTGGGTTCCATTCCAGTGTGGACGGACGATTTCGCGAGCCTTTTCCAGATCCTGCACAAGGATGTCGGGCCGCAGATGGACGCGGCATTCACCGGGCCGCGATGCGAGCAGGCGTATGCACGCTACGACGCAGGGGATTACGCGGGGGCGATCGCGGTTTTCCGGAGCTCGCTGAAGCAGCGGCCGCGATCGCCGGTGTTGTTGAGCGATTTTGCCTTCCTGCTGGCAACATGTCCGGAGGCCAGCCTGCGCAATCTGCCGGAAGCCGTCACGCTGGCGGAGAAGGCCTGCGAAGTGACGCATTACCAGGATGTGGCCGACCTCGGCACCCTGGCGGCGGTTTATTCCGAGTCGGGCCGGTTTGCGGAGGCGGCGGGCATGGCGGAGAAGGCGGTGGCGTTTGCCGAGGCGTCGGGAGACGAGGTCATGGCCGAGAAGAATCGCGAAATGATCGAACTCTACCGCGCCGGAAAACCGTTCCACGAATCCCGCCTCCGGCCCTGATCCCGCCCGCGGATTCCTGACCCGCATTAGGCAGACTTCGGGCGCATGCACCCCGCGGATTCTCTTTTGTTATTCTAATGACAAAAAGTAGTTGTATTATTCGTCAGGTTGTGGTGATGATGCGCTACACCAATTGTGTCCAGGGTTCGTTTTCCTCGTGAACCCTGGCCTGTGACGGGTCGGGCAGCCGGTCTCTTCGGTGGGCTGGCATTGGGCGGCGGTTCAAATGCGTGCCTATGAAAGCAAAATTAGATTCCTCTCCGGCGGGTGTGTTCCGCGCATTCCTCAGGGTGGTTGTCCCGACGATTCTGTTTGGAGGATTCGGTGCGCTCCAGGCCGATGTGCCGGCGCCGGTGATCCGGCAATTTCAGTCGCCGAACACGAACGGCATGGTCGTGTTGCGGTGGGATGCGGTGGCGGGGTGTGGTTACCGGGTGTTAACCACCACAAATCTTACAGGCGGGGTTTGGACGCCGGTGGACTACCTGGTGGCGGCGACCAACAGTGTGACGTGGCAGGCGGGCGGTCAGGGCGGCGCGGCGGGTTATTACCGGCTGGCGACGGACGCCAACGCCATCACTGCGGTGGAGCCGACGATCATATCCACGGGCGCGGTGACGACGGTCTATATTGCGGGCCAGGGATTCGGGTCGAACGATGTTTTGCAGCTCACCGGGCCGGGCGGGACTTTGATCCTTACCAACCGCGTCGTGGTCAGTCCCACGTTGATCAGCGTGGTGATCGGCCCCGGGTTCACTCCGGACGTGCCCGGCTCGTATCAATTTCAAGTCATCAGCGGTTCCTCAGGTCAGGCGGCGTCATCGGGCAATCCCTGGACGGTGTCGGCGTCACCGCCGGGCGCCCTGTCGTTGCTGGAACCTCCGGAGCCGCCGCCGGCGGCGCCGTATCATTCCCCCGCGCCGGCCTACACGTTTAAACTCGTTGCCGTGAAGACCATGTCCTGGGCCCACGACGATGAAGCGCCCATCGGCAGCCAAAGCAGCGGGTCGGGCGCAGGGAGAGTCACGTTCAATCCGTTTACGATCACCCGCAAAGCGGACAGTTCAAACAGGCTGCGCTACCAGCTTATCTCCGTCAAAAACAGGAGCTGGGCGCACGAGGATGAATCCCCCAAGGAATCCCGCAAACTCGTGGCGGTCAAAACGCTGTCCTGGAGTCATGACGACGAATCGCCCAAGGAAACCGCTTCCAAACTCGTGGCGGTGAAAACCATATCGTGGGCGCATGACGATGAGTCGCCCAAGGAAACCGGCAAGCTTGTGGCCGTGAAGACGATTGGCTGGAGTCATCAGGATAATTCCCCGAAGGAGGACCGTTTCAAGCTGGTCGCCGTGAAGACCATGGGCTGGGCGCACGATGATGAATCGCCCAAGGAAACCGGCAAGCTCGTGGCCGTGAAAACGATCGGCTGGAACCACCAGGACAATTCTCCCAAGGAAGCCCGGTTCAAGCTCGTTGCCGTCAAGACACTCAGCTGGTCTCATGACGATGAGGCTCCGCAGGCATCCCGGTTCAAACTGGTGGCGGTGAAGACGCTGGGCTGGGCCCATGACGACGAGTCGCCGAAGGAGACGGCTTCCAAGCTGGTCGCTGTGAAAACGATTGGCTGGGCGCACGACGATGAAGCGCCCAAGGAGACGGTGACCTTCGAGAGCTCCCCTTACAGGGTGGTGCCAAGCTCGGGCGAAGTGCAGGGTCAGGTGGCCGACCTCGTCATTCCGGGGCGCGGTCTGGATTTCGTGTGGGCTCGCACCTACCGGTCGCGCACGGCGCTGCCGGGCGGCATGAGCCCCGGCTGGACGCACAGCTACGATGTTTCCGTGTCGCAAACCTCCGGGGGCGTTGTGGTGGCCGACGGCACGGGCCGCGGCGACTTGTATTCGCCCGGCGCGAACGGCGTGTATTCGCGGCCGGACGTGTTCAATGAAGGCCGGCTGAGCAATTCCGTCTTCACGCTGACCTTCCCGGACACGGGCCGGTGGGTGTTCAATCCGCTGGACGGCACCGCCGCGGCGGGCAAGCTGGCGCAAATCACCGATCGGAACGGCAACACGATGGCGCTCGGCTACGATACCTCGGGCCGGCTGGTGCAGGTCGTCGATGACCTGGGCCGGACCAACACGGTCTCTTACAATACATCGGGGCAGCTTGCCGCCGTGACGGACTTCAGCGGCCGGTCGGTCGCCTATCAATATTATGGCGCAAGTGACACGGCCGGCTCGCCGGGCGATTTGAAATCCGTCACCTCGCCGCCGGTGAGCGGGACGCCGAACGGCAACGATTTTCCGGACGGCAAGACGGTGACTTACACCTATTCGACGGGTTACGCGAACGAGGCGGAGAATCATTTGCTGTTGTCGGTGAAAGATCCGGCCGGGCAGACGGCCTGCCGTTATGTTTACCAGCACAACCAGACCAACCTGGAATTTCTGCGGTGCGTGTCGGTCCAGGACGGCGGGAACGACCCGGTCTATTACACCCATGCGCCGCAGGTGGCGGCCCCCGGGAACGGTTACGCCACGATCAAAGTGACGATGCGCGACGCCATGGGCAACGTCAGCGAATGCCTTTACAACTCGCGCAATCTGCCGGTGGACCTCAAGGAATACACCGGCCGCGCACCCGTGGTCGGCCCGGTGACCGACACCGTGAACCGCCCGGTCAACCCGGTGCGCGGCACGGACCCGGCGTTCTTCGAGACGCAATTGCGGTGGAATCAGCATTCGCTGTGCGTGAGTGAAATGGAGCCGCGCGGGAACGGAACGGATTGTGTCTACGAGTGCGATCTCTCGCCGGATGCCGGCCCGCGCAAGCAGGGCGACTTGCGGGTGGAACGAACGAGGCCCTTCAACAGTTCTCCGACCACGGGCGACCTGGAGCTCATCATCCAGCGGCTGGCCTACGATCCGCGGTTCGGTTCTCCGGGCACGGCACGAAAGGTCCATGGCATTCACCGCGGTGAAAAGCTTTTGGACGACGACGATTTCGTGACATCGGCAACGGATCCGAACGGAAACGTCACCACCGCGGCTTACGACGCCCGCGGGAACCGCGTGAAAGTGCATTTCTATTGGGACCGGTCGGGCGGGGCCGACAAGGATTTCGCCTACAATGGCCAGGGTCAGTTGACCGCCGTCACCAATGCGCCCGACGGCCAGGGTTACCGCGCGGTCACCCTGCTCGGCTATTCCGCGTCCGGGCCCGCGGCAGGGTACCTGCAATCGGTCACCGAGGATGCCAATGGCCTGGCGCTCACGACGCAGTTCGAAGGCGACGCGCGCGGCAACCTCACCCGCTGCATCGATCCGCGGGGGAACGACTGGCTTTACACCTACAATTCCCTCGACCAGCTCGTGCAGGCGCGGTCGCCGGGACTGGGCGGAGGCGGCGGCGGCGCGGTTTACCGCATCGCCACGCAATACACTTACGATGCCAACGGCAACCTCGTCCGGGTGGACCTGGACAACCGTGATTCGACCGGCGCGCTGGACGCCTCGGTGCCGCAATGGACGACCCAGTACGGCTACGACTCGTTGAACCGCTGCGTGCAGGTGCAGCGGAACCGGGATGCGTCCCATTCCGTCGTCGCCCAATACCAATACGACGCCAACGACAATCTTATCCTGGCCCGCTCGCCGGAAGCGGTGAACGGCGACAGCCCGGACAACGTGGTTGGAGCCGAATATGACGAACGGAATCTGCCATTCCGCGTCACTGCCGCGCCGGGCACCACCCTGGGCGGCACGAACGAATTCACCTTCGATGCGAACGGGAACATCGCCTCCCTGGAATTCAACGGCCAGGTCGACGCGGCCTGCGTTTACGACGGATTCGACCGGCCGGTGAGCGTGACCGATGCGATGGGCAACGTGGCGGCGTGCACGTACGACGCAAACGGCAATGTACTTTCCAGTTCGGTGCAAGGCGAAGTCCTGGATGTCCCCGGTTCCGCGGGCAACCAGTTGCTGGCGCAGGCGAGCTATCGATACGACGGATTGGATCGCTGTGTTCAGACAGTGGTGTCGCGCCTCAGCCTGCCTTCGCTGTCGCCGATCGGCAGCGGCCAGGCCGTCACCACGATTGCCTACGCCCCGAACGGGGAATCTGTGAGCGTCACCGACGACAACGGGCATACGACGAGTTTCGGCTACGACACCGCGGGGCGGCTGGCGCTGGTTACCGATCCCAAGGGCAACACGGCCGGTTACAGCTACGATGCCGCCGGGAACGTGCTGGGCGTCACGGAGACCGATCATTCCGACCTGGGCGGCCCGCCGCAGGTGTTCACGCTCGCGGCGCAGTACGACGCGATGGATCGCTGCGTCCAGGTCTCCGACAACGCCGGCAACACCGAGACCTGCGCCTGCGATTCGCGCAGCCTGGTCGTGCGCCAAACCGATGCGAACGGTCACTTGTCCGGCTGCGTTTACGACGGCCTGGGCCGGTGCACGCTCGCGATTGCGGACCTGGACGGCGACGGGCTGCTGGATTTCTCGAAGGACGCCGGCACGGCGGTTGGCTACGACGACAACGGCTGCGTGCTCAGCGTGACCGATGCGAACACCAATACCACCGTGTTTGCCTACGACGCGCGGGACCGGTGCGTGCAGGAGACCTTTGCCGACGGCTCCCATTGCTCGCTGATCTGGAGTCCGCGCAGCAACCTGGAATCCGTCACCGATCCGAACGGATCGACCGTGGTCAACACGTATGACGCGCGGGACCGCCTGGTTCACCGGGACCTGGCGGCGCGGAACATTGCCCTGGGCACCACCACGTTTGAGAATTTCGCCTACGACGGCTGCTCGCGGCTGGTGCTGGCGGCCAACGATGTTTCCCAGCGAACCCTCGCATACGACACGCTGGGCGATTGCACGGGCGACACCCAGGACGGCCTGACCACTGCCTTCGCTTGCGACGGCATGGGGAATTGCCTGTCGATCACCCATCCCGGCGGGCGCGTGGTGAACTACACTTACGACGCGGCGGACCAGGTGTCGTCGGTGTCGAGCAGCGCGGGCGGCGGGCTTCCGCCGGTCACGCTGGCGACTTATTCCTATGACGGTCCGGGCCGGCTGGCGCGCATCTCCCGCGCCAACGGGGTCAACACGCGCGTGCAATGGAACGGTATTCAGGGCGCGCCGAATGCCGCGGGCGATTACGGCTGGGCCCAACCCTCGGGCGTGAACCACACCGGTCCGGGAAACATCATCCTCGACCAGCGCCGGCTGGCCTATGATGCGAACCAGAACAAGATTCTTCGGAAGCAGATGGTGGAGTTCAGCCCGGGGCAGGGTACCCTGACCAACATCTGGGGTTACAATGCGCTGAACATGCTCGATCAATCCGCCGCCACGCGGGGCGCCAGCGCGACGGACACGACCGATTACGGTCTCGACGCGGTGGGCAACCGCTCGTTTGTCAGTCGGAACGGATTGCCATTTGCCTACACCCGCAGCAGCGCGATTCCGCCGGGCGATTTCCAGATGGATCGTTACACCACGACGCCCTTTGGCGACAACACTTACGATCCCAACGGCAACCTGGTGCAGGTCAGCAGCGCCACCGGCCAGGCGACTTATGGTTACGACTACGCCGACCGGCTGGTGCAGGCCCAGATCCTGGACTTCAGCAGCGGCGCGGCGGTGGTCACCCAGTTGAGCTTCAGTTACGACGCGCTGGGCAACCGGATCAGCAAGACCGTTTACTCCGGCGTGCCGCTTGCGCCGGTGACGACGTATTACCTCCGCAGCGGCTGCAAATCGACCGAGGTTTGCGGCAACGGAATCATCGACACGCTGGAGGGCGGACCGACGGGCAGCTTGCAGCACGAGTATTGTTACGGCGGTCGTCTTGCGTCCATCTCGGTTGTTCACCAGGACAAAACCCCTCGTCTGGCCTGCTTCAGCGGCACCGGCGCGCTGGACCATTATTATCTCTGCGACGACCTTGGGAACACGCTGGCCCTGGCGGATGCGGGCGGCGCGGTCCTGGAGCGGTATGAGTATGACGACTACGGCGCGCCCCAATTCCTCACGAGCGACGGCCTGCCGATGGTGGGCGGCGACGGTTTGCCCGCGAAATCGTCATCCGTCGGAAACCCGTTCCTCTTCCACGGCATGGAATGGGACCCGGAAACCGCGCTGTATCTGAACCCGCTCTACAAGGGTTCCGGCAGCGGATCCAACCCGCTCTATGAAGACCCGAAGACCGGCCGCGCCACCCGCGGAAAGGTGAAAAGTGTGAGGGACATGGGCGGTTCATTTGACGGAAACAATCCCTGGAGCGGCGGCGCCGAGATGAAGGGGGGAACCGTGAAATTTTTCAACGTCGCAAAAGGGTTCTAGTCCTTGGTTGAAAGTTGAAAGTTGGGCTAAAACCTGCCCGGCAGGAACCTTCAACTTTCAACCTTAAACTCTCACCCCGTCGGGTTGGCGGGTTGTTCGAAGAGGCTGGGGGCGGCTTCGCGGGCGAGCTTCTGGCAGGCGGCGAGGATTTCGGAGCCGGACTCCGATTGGAGCGCAAACTCGGCCAGGGCCTGCATTTCCGGCATCTTGAGGCGGCGCAGGATGAACTTGATTTGGGGGACGAGCGCGGGTGCGGCGCTCAGTTCATTCACACCCAGTCCGATCAGGAGCGGCACGTGCACGGGGTCGCCGGCCATTTCACCGCAGACCGACACGGGGATGTTCTGGCGCCGGGCGGCGTCCACGGTGGTTTTGACCAGCCGCACGATGGCGGGATGCGTTGGCTCGTAGAGATGAGCGATCTTCTCGTTCATCCGGTCCACGGCAAGCGAGTATTGAATGAGATCGTTGGTGCCGATGCTGAAGAACTTGATGCGCTTGGCGAGGGCGTCGGCGATGAGCGCGGCGGACGGGATTTCGATCATCGCCCCGATCTCCATCTTTTCATCGAACGGCACGTTTTCCTTGCGCAGCTCGGCCTTGTATTCCTCCACCAGGGCGTTGGCCTGGTTGAGTTCGTCGAGGCCCGAGATCATCGGGTACATCATTTTAATCCGGCCTTCCGCGCTGGCGCGCAGGATGGCCCGGAGCTGGCTGCGGAAAATGTCGCGCTGCTGCAGGCAGAACCGGATGGCGCGCCAGCCCAGGAACGGGTTCATCTCCGTCGGCATCTGCAGGTGCGACAAAAACTTGTCGCCGCCGAGGTCGAACGTGCGGATGGTGACCGGGTTCGGCTTGAGCGCGGTGACAACCTGGCGGTAGGCCTGGTATTGCTCCTCCTCGCTGGGCGGATGATCGCGCCCGATGAAAAGATATTCCGTGCGGAACAAACCCACGCCTTCGGCGCCGCAATCCAGGACCGACTGGGTGTCGGCGGGTTGCTCGATGTTGGCCGCGAGCGCGACAAGCTGGCCGTCGAGCGTGACGGCGGGCTTGGACAGGACGTCGCGGAGTTTTTCCTCCAGCGTGACCTGTTTGCGCACGAGCTGGCCGTACTCGAACAGGGTCTGGTCGGTGGGGTTGATGATGATGACGCCGTTGAACCCGTCGAGCAGCGCGTACTGGCCGGTTTCGAGTTCCTCCGTCGCCGTCTTGAGTCCGACCACCGCCGGGATGCGGAGCGAGCGCGCCATGATCGCGGTGTGCGACGTCTTGCTGCCGATGTCCGTCGCGAACCCGAGCACCTTGGTCCGGTCCATCTGCGCCGTGTTCGAGGGGGTGAGGTCGTGGCTGATGACAATGCAGGGTCCGGGCAGATTGCGCAGGTCGGTCTCGTTCCCGTGTCCCAACAGATTGTTCAGCACCCGCGCGGTGACGTCGCGCAGGTCCGTGGCGCGTTCGCGCAGGTAATCGTCCTCGATGGCCGCCAGCGTTGCCGCGTATCGCTCGGCAACCTCGTGGAACGCAAACTCGGCATTGACCTTGGCGGTCGTGATGGACCGGACAACCTCGTCGATCAGCGTGCGGTCTTCAAGGACGAGCAGGTGCGCGTCGAAAATGCTGCCCTCGGCCGCGCCCATCGCCTCGCTGACCTTGTGCTGGACGTCGAGGATTTCATGGCGCGTCTGCACCAGCGCGCGTTCGAACCGGTTGACTTCCTCCGGCAAATCGGCGTCGGCAACCTGCCGGCGCGAGATGGTCCGGCTGGATTTTCCAAAAACGATCACCTTGCCCCGGCAAACGCCCGCCGAAACCGGGATTCCCCGGAAGACCTTTTCACCTTTGTGGAGCGGCTCAGGCACAAGTCAGGGATAGTCCAAAACCGGAAGGTTGAAAAGCACTTCTTATGGAATTGGCTGTTTTTTTGGCCGGGGCCGATGGCAACCGCGGAGGGAAACGGATGAACACGGACGGCGGCGCAAAGGGTTGACGCGAATTAAACCGAATTTACACGAATCCAGATTCAACAAACTCGAGACCTGGCTTTTGACTTCGGATCACCGATTACTGTTTACTGAACGCGGATTACTGTTTACTGAACACGTTCGATCCATGAAAAAACAGTCTTCGGGCCTGCTGGTGGGCGGCAACTGGGTGGTGGACCTGGTGAAGACCATCGATGCCTATCCGCCGCCGGAGCACCTGGCCAGCATCCTCGGCCAGGCGCGGGGCACCGGCGGCGCGCCTTACAATATTCTCGTCACCCTCGCCCGCTGCGGCGCGCCCTTTCCATTGGTCGGAGCCGGATTGCTCGGGCGCGACGAGCGCGGCCGGGAAATCCTGGCGCATTGCCGGAAGCTCGGCATCGACACGCGGTTCGTCGGCATGACCGACCGGGCGCCGACCTCGTTTACGGATGTGATGACGGAGCGGGCTGCCGGGAGGCGGACCTTTTTTCATGAGCGCGGCGCGAACGCGCTGTGGCGCGGGGAGGACGTCGATTTCACGAAAGCCCGGGCGCGCTGGTTTCATTACGGATATTTCCTGTTGTTGGACGCGATGGATGCGCCGGATGCGAGGTATGGCACGCGCGCCGCGCGGTTGCTGGCCCGGGCGCAGGCGGCGGGGCTCAAGACCAGCGTCGATGCGGTCAGCGTTCAAAGCCGCCGGCTCGCGGCGGTCGCCGGGCCTGCGCTGAAATACGCCGATCTCTGTTTCACCAACGAACTCGAGGCGGGGGCGATCACGGGAAGAGTGTTGCGATCGAAAAACGGAAAGCTGAAAACCGCGGAGGTGGTGCGCGCGGCGGAAGTGCTATTGGAGAAAGGCGTGCGGGAAGCCGTGATTGTGCATTTCCCCGAGGGTTGCCTGGCGCGGACGCGCAGCGGCGCGACCCTGTGGCAGTCTTCGCTGCGCCTGCCCGCCGGCTATGTCAAAGGCACCACCGGAGCCGGGGACGCTTTCTGCGCCGGGGTGCTGATGGGACGGATATTGGACTGGGAATGGCCGAGGTGTTTGCAGACCGGGACCTGCCTGGCGGCGGCCTGCCTGTCGGACCCGACCGCGACGGGAGGGATTGGATCGCTCCAACACGCGTTGAGGTTGGCGGAGCGGTATGGGTATCGCCGTGAGGAAACGGAGTGATGGAGTCGCGGAGTGCTGGAGTGCTGGAAAGGGACAGCCGCTTGAAATGCCGAAGCACGAGACCAGGACGAAGACGCTACGCCACCCCATCACTCCAAAACTCCACTACTCCATCACTCCATTCCGCGCCTACGCCCGTTCCATGTATTTCCCCGTGCGGGTGTCGATCTTGATTTTCTCGCCGGTCTTGATGAACAGCGGGCACTGGACGGTGATGCCGGTTTCGAGCGTGACGGGCTTCTGGACGTTGTTGGCGGAGTCGCCGCGGATGCCTTCGGGGGCGTCGGCGACGGTGAGGACGACGGAGGGCGGCACTTCGAGCGACACGGCTTTTTCCTCGACGAACACCATGGTGACGCTGCCGTTTTCGACCATGTAATTCTTGGCGTCCCCGACCAGTTCCGGCGTGATGGTCACCGTCTCGTAGTTTTCGGGGTCGGTGAACACGAAATCCTCGCCGTCCTTGTAGCTGAATTCCATCTTCTTGGTGATCATCGGGACCGGTTCGATGCGCTCGGTGGAGCTGAAGCGCACGTCGGACGATTTGCCGGTGCGGATGCTGCGCAGGGTGGCCTGGACGAAAGCGCGCAGGTTGCCGGGGGTGCGATGCTGGCTGTCGAGGACGACGCAGATGTCGCCGTTGTAATTGATCGCCATGCCGCGGCGAAGATCGTTTGCTGTTGCCATAACTCTAACTGATCAAGATCCAGGTTGTGCCCGCCGACCGGCTGCCCGGGACGGGAGCCGCACACCTTAGCGAATCATTCCCGGAAAGCAAGCGTGGATTTTGAGCCGGGAAGAGCTGTTTTTCCCTTCCCGGAAGGAGGAACATCCAAGGCAGCATCCTTTTTCACAATTATAGGACCGACCCCTTCGGCAAAGGGGTCGGTCCTATAATTGTGAATTCTGCGCGGCTTGCATCGTGGGAGGATGGGAATTAGGCTCGGCGGGTGAGCGCGGCTGAAATCGTTGGGTTAATCCTCGCCTTGCTGGCCATGGGGGTGGGATTGCTGGGTTGCATCGTCCCTGGATTGCCGGGGGCGCCGCTGGTGTTGGCGGCGGCGTTCGGGCACCGGCTTTATTTCGGTCCGCACGGGGCCAGCAACGCGGTCATGATCACTCTGCTGGTGTTGGCGATTCTCTCCATTGTCCTCGACCAGGTGGCCAGCTTGTGGGGGGCGAAGAAATTCGGCGCGACGTGGCGGGGGTGACCGGCGCGGCGGTTGGCGGTTTGGTGGGGGATATTCTTGACGGCTTCGAATTCTGGGTTAACCTGTTCATCGGGGCGCTGCTGTTCGAACTGATCGGCGGCCGGGAGATGAGGCAATCGGCCCGGGCCGGACTGGGTGCCACCCTGGGCCTGTTTGCCGGGGTAATCGGGAAATGCGCCATCTGTGCCGCCATGATCGGGCTCTTCGCGGTGAATGTGATCTATCGATCGGTGCATTGAGGCGGGTTGACGCGAATTGACGCGAATTCTCGCTAATGCAGAAAGGCCCTGGATTCTTGGATTGATGGATAAATGCCGGGACTCTGGCGCGGAGTCCTCCAGCAATCCACGATTCCATTTATCCAACAATCCTCAGAATCCCAGTCAGGGCTCGACGGAGTTTCGCCCCCCGTTCGTCTGCCTTGAATTCGTGTAATTCGCGTAATTCGCGTCAAAGCCTTGATCCGTGTTGTCCGTGATTGGAAGGGGGGGTGCCGCGCAAAAAATGCCTATAAAACCGCAATTTTGCACCATTCAAACCGTGTGAATTGGTTTTGACTCCCCCCGGCGGTTCGATATGCTCTCCGCTCCTGTTTTCAGGGAGCGCCGGTGCTGGGCAACAGAGCGAACCGGCCCTTGTGAGGACAATTTATGGCAAAACTGACGATTCGTGATTTGAAGAACATCCGGGGCAAGCGTGTGTTTTTGCGGGTGGATTACAATGTGCCGCTGGAGGAGAAGGATGGCGCGATGGTGATCACCGACGAGACGCGGATTGTGGCGACGCTGCCCACGCTGAAGCTTTTGATCGAACAGGGCGCCCGCCTGATTTTGACCGCGCACCTCGGCCGTCCGAAGGGCAAGCCGGAGCCGACGATGTCGCTGCGCCCGGTCGCGGTGCGGCTCGCCGAGTTGTTGAATCGGCCGGTGGCATTTGTGGATGATTGCATTGGTGAGAAGGTGGAGAAGACGGCGGGCGCGCTAAAGGACGGGGATGTTTTGTTGCTGGAGAACGTGCGTTTTTACGGGGAGGAAGAGAAGAACGACCCGGCGTTTGCGGAGAAGCTGGCCAAGGTGGCCGAGATTTACGTCAACGACGCCTTTGGTGCGGCGCACCGGGCGCATGCGTCGACGGAGGGCGTGGCGCGGATCGTTGCGAAGCGCGGCGGCCAGTGCGCGGCCGGTTTGCTGATGGAACGCGAATTGAAGTTCCTCGGCGAGGAACTGGACAACCCGGCCCGTCCGTTCATTGTCATTCTCGGCGGCGCCAAGGTTTCCGACAAGATCAAGGTCATCGACCGCCTGCTGGAGAAGGCGGACGCGATTTTGATCGGCGGCGCCATGGCTTACACGTTCCGGCTGGCGCAGGGGTATCAGACCGGCAAATCGCTGGTGGAAGCCGACAAGGTGGACACGGCGAAGCTGGCGCTGGAGAAGGCGAAGGCGAAGCGGGTGAAGTTCCTGCTGCCCGTGGACGACGTCGTGGCGGTGCCGGTGAAGACGGACAAGCTCGACAAGAAGGGCAAGCCGGTGATTGATTTCCAAAATGCGCGCGTGAACGCGGACATGAATTGTCCGGCGGATGCGGCGGGGCTGGACGTGGGTCCGGCGACGGTGGCGGCCTACTCGGCGGAGATTGGGAAGGCGAAGACGATTTTGTGGAACGGCCCGATGGGATTGTTTGAGAACAAGCAATTCGCGGCGGGCACGAACGCGGTGGCGCAGGCCGTGGCGGATGCGACGCAGAAGAACGGGGCAAAGAGCATCATTGGCGGCGGTGACAGCGTGAAGGCGCTGAACAAGGCCAAGCTTGGCGACAAGGTCACGTTCATGAGCACCGGCGGCGGTGCGAGTCTCGAGTTTCTCGAAGGCGCGGAGCTTCCGGGCGTGGCGGCGTTGTCCGACAAACAGGGCTGCGGTTGCGGCTGCGGCCATTAAACCCGGTTGATTTTCCCACAGAACGGGCCGCAGGCCCGGCAGGAAACCCATTGATTGAATTGATCCATGAACAAAGAACGCAAACTGATCGTTGCCGGTAACTGGAAGATGAACAAGACCGTGGCCGAAGCGCTGGACTTCGTGCGCGGCCTCAAGATCGAAGTCGCCGGCGTCAAGGAAGTCGACATCGTCGTCTGCCCGCCTTTTACCGCGCTGGAATCCGTCGGCAAAGCCGTCCTGGATTCCAACATCCGCCTCGGCGCCCAGAACATGAGCGAAAACAACGTGGGCGCATTCACGGGAGAAGTGGCGGCGACGATGCTCAAGGAATTCTCGGTGCGCTATGTGATTCTCGGCCATTCCGAGCGGCGCCAATACCAGAAGGAATCCGACGCATTGATCTCGAAGAAGGCGCTCGCCGTGCACGCGGCTGCGCTCAAGCCGATCGTTTGCGTCGGTGAAACGCTTGCCGAGCGCGAGGGCAACCTTACCGAGAAAGTCCTGGAAACCCAGGTGCGCGGGAGCCTTGCGGGTCTTACCAAGGAGCAGATGGTGGAGACCATCGTTGCCTACGAGCCGGTCTGGGCGATCGGCACCGGCAAAACCGCCACCACGGCCCAGGCGCAGGAAGCGCACGCGTTCATCCGCGGGGTGCTGGCGAAGATGTTCGATGACGCGACGGCCCGCAAGGTACGGATCCAGTACGGCGGCAGTGTGAAGCCGGCCAATGCCCGGGAGCTCATGAGCCAGCCGGATGTGGACGGCGCGCTGGTGGGCGGCGCGGCACTTGAAGTCCGCAGCTTTGCTGATATCATCAAGAACTCAATTTAACCGAAAATCGTATGTTGTTTGTCATTGGCCTGCTGACGTTCGTGATGGTGCTGGATTGCCTGGTCCTGGTGCTGCTGGTGTTGATCCAGTTGCCGAAGAAGGAGGCGGGTGCCGGCGTGGCCTTTGGCGGCGCGGCGACGGACGCCCTGTTCGGGGCGGGTTCCGGCAATGTGCTGACCAAGACAACGAAATACGCGGCCGGGACGTTTTTCGGCCTGGCGATTATTCTGTCGATTCTGCAGAACCATTATTCGCATCGGACGGATGCCGAGTTCCGGCGCCAGATGATGCAGCAATCGTCCGAGCCCGCGCTGTCGCCGGCGCCTGCGCCGCGTCCGGCGACCCCGGCCACGAATGTCTCCGCGCCGGCCCCGGCCGGCACGAACCTGTTGCTGACGACCTTGATGTCGACCAACGCGCCGGTCTCGACCAACGCGGCTCCGAAATAGCAGGACGTACGGGTTCGCATGCCCAGCTCGGTCAGGGCTCGACGGAGTCTCGCCCCACCTGTATAGAATTCAGAATTCAGAATTCAGAATTCAGAATCTGCCGTTCGGTGCCGTCGCTCCGCTCGTTTGCGGCGCGGGCCTTTCTTTTCTGTCTTCTGCCTTCTGCCTTCTGCCTTCTTTTGGCCGGTTGTTTCCGGCGTGAAAGCCCGGCCGACCTCACCATCATCAACGGCGCGGAACCTGAATCGCTCGACCCCGCCATCGTCACCGGCCAGCCCGAGATGCGGATTGTGCTGGCCTTGTTCGAGGGATTGACTCGGGTGGATCCGAAGACGGGCGCGGCGGAGCCGGGGCTCGCCTCGGGATGGGAGATTTCGCCGGACGGCAAATCCTATACGTTTCATTTGCGGACCAACCTGGAATGGTCCACCGGCGGGCCGATCCTGTCGTCGGACGTCGTGTATTCCTGGATCCGCGCTTTGACGCCGTCCAACGCCATCGATTACGCAGGCCAGTTGTATTGCGTCAAAAATGCCGAGGCGTTCAATCTCGGAAAAATCCCCGACGCCGCGGCGGTGGGAATCCGGGCGCCGGATC
>JAXMHQ010000014.1:0-113554 GCA_046346665.1 Verrucomicrobiota bacterium | reverse complement strand
GTAGACCGCCTCGATTTGTTCGAAGGCGATGCCGAACTTGTTCTCGTAAGTGCCGGTCGTGATCTTGGCGTGCGTCTTCGCGGCGACATCGGGATTCACCCGCACCGCCACCGGCGCCTTCCGGCCCAGGCGCGCCGCCATGCGATCGATGCGTTCCAGTTCCGCCTCGCTCTCCGCGTTGAAGCAATAAACTCCCTTGCGCAACGCGAACGCGATTTCGTCCTCCGACTTTCCTACGCCAGCGAACACGCACTTGCGCGGGTCGCCGCCGGCCGCAATCACGCGGCCCAACTCGCCACCGCTCACGATGTCAAACCCGCCGCCCAGCCGCGCCAGCGTCCGGAGCACAGACAAATTCGAATTGGATTTCACGGCGAAACAAATGCCGTGATCCAACCCCGCCAGCGCCTTGTCGAGCCTCTGAAAATGGTCCGTCAAGGTTTGCTGGGAATAGACGTAAAGCGGCGTTCCGAATCGCCGGGCCAGCGACTCAACGGAAACGCCTTCGCAAAAAAGCTCGTTTCGAACGTAATGAAATCCGTGCATGCGAAATGAGTTTAGGTTCAGGGTCGTGATTAGTAAAGCGGCGCGCAAAGGGACTCCGCGATTTGACATTCGCGGCTACACCGCCAAAAAAAATCCCGCCGCGGTGGAGCGCGGCGGGATCAATGAAAAACAACCGCCTATTCGGCGAGGATCTTGGCGCGTTGCGCGTGGTATTCCTCGGGGCTGATCTGGTCGGCCTTGTATTGCTGGAGCAACGCCTGCAGGCGCGCTTCCTTGTCAGCCGGCAAAGCCGGGGGCGGACCGGACAGCGCGGGCAACGCGTTCTTGGCTTTCGGGGCGGGCGTCAGCGCTGGACCAGCTTCGGGGAGCCCGGTCGAGACGGGCGCCTTGATGGCGTCCAACTGAACCATTTTCTGACCGAGCGCCTGCTGCGCCTTGGCTTCCGCCTGGGGATCGGATTGCGGCAGCGCACTGAGGTCGAAGAAATGTCCGGAGCCGGACGAATCCGCTGAGGCGTCGGCGGTCGCGACGGCAGCAGTTGCAGTCGCGGCGGTAGCCGCTTTCGCGGCCGGCGCGGCAGCAGGAGCGGGCACCGGAGCGGGCGCCGGCGGCGGTGCGGCCTGGGCGACAATTACCGTCGCAGCCGCCGCGGCCGGCACGGCAGCCTGGGGTTTCGTCGACGGAGCGGCAGGAGCGGCGGGAGCGGGGGGCGGGGCAGGAGCGGCGGGAGCCGGGGCAGCGACGGGGGCGACGGCGGCAGCCGCGGGAGCCTTGTCGAGTTCCTGCATTTTCTGATTCAAAGCGTCCTGCAGTGAAGTGGTTTTTTGAGCGGCGGCAGCGGCTTGCGGCGCGGGTTTCTGAATGACCACCGGTGCGGCCGCCTTGGGCTTGATCGCCGCGTTGGTGGCGGCGCCCGGGTTCGTGGCTTGTTCCAGCGCCTGGCGCGCTTTGCTCTGCGCTTCATTGTCTTCCGCCGGGCACGCCAGGGGCAGAAGAGTGGCCGCGCTAATAATGACCAGGAGAGTGCGACGTGAAATCTGCATACAAAAATGTTTACGCCAAATCCCTGGCCAACGCAACAGCTAAACCGGTTGCGGCAGGGCCGGATACAGCGCCCGCCAGGCGCCGGGAAACGGGTAGAACAACGCCGATTTCAAGAGGATGTTCCGGACGCGGGACCGGCTGATCTTCACGCGCTGGCCCGGGGTGAGAACGTTGGCCCGGCCAAGCTCCAGAACGGTATCGCGCCCGATTAAAAGTGGCCAGGCGCAGGCCAGCCGGACCCGCACCGCGCTCCACGGGAGGGACGTGGTGTAATCCCAGCCGGCCGCGAGATGATCCGCTGCGGTGTTCAACCAGGTTTGATAAACAGGGCGCAGCCGGGTCCAGGCCGTGGGATCCAGCAAATCCGGCGGTTGCAACCCGGCATCCTGAAGCGCATCGGCCGGCAGATAGCAGCGCCCGTTCGCGAGGTCCGCCGGCAAATCCCGCAGAATATTGACGAGCTGCAATCCCTTCCCGAATCGCACCCCAAGCGCCAACATCCGGTCGTCATCCAGCCGGGCGCGCGGATACACGTGAGCGCGGCAAATCCGGGTCCAGAACTCCCCGACACAACCCGCGACGCGGTACGTGTAATCGTCCAGTTCGGCGGCGGATTGGAGCGCTGTGACGCGTCCGGCGGAGGCGTTGTGGAACCGGGTCAGATCCAATTCCTGGCCGCTGACGATGATGCGGAGCACTTCCCGGATCAACGCCTGGTCGGCGGCGGAAAACGTCGCCAGCAAACCGACGGCGGCTTCGGCGTTGTCGAGCAGCGTCCGTTCGGCGCCGCTTCCCTGGCGCCCCGCGAGGTCCTTGAAATCGAGCGGCTCCCCCGCCCCGCCCGCGATGCGGTCGCCGAAGCGCCGGAGCTCGCGCAGTCGAAGTTCGAGAGGCAGCACCGCGGTGTCGGCGATGGTATCCGTGGTTCGAGCCAGCAGGTAGGCGAGGCCGACCTGCGATCGGACGGAGCGCGGCAGGACGGAGAGCGTGAGATAGAACGAGCGCGAGACATCGCGCAGCAGGTCCGTCAGCAAAACTTGGGGCGCCAGGGCCATTGCCCGGCATGAAACACCGAAACCCGCCGGGTGTCGGAGAAAACTTCCGCTCCGCCGAAGTGACAAGCTCAAACCGGGACTCGATCCCCGGTCAGTCCCGACTATTGTAGAGTTTCTGCTTTCAAGCGATTCGCCAGTGTATGGCGGCACCCCATTCGCAACCGCTTCCGCGTCAATCCAACGTCATCACCGTCTCCCGCCTCAACTTCCTGGCTATTCCACCTTTCCCGCATCCGTCTTCCGCCGCGCCCTCGAATTCCTCCTCCCCCCACCCCGCGTCTCTTCAGTTCCTCACTCGCCAGGCGTTCTGCCTTCTGCTCGTCCGTTTCCCGTTTCGCTTCCCCAGAGTGGTGCTTGCTAACGCCCCTTCCATTTCCCTCTGTAATCGCTCCCTCAGCTCCCTTCCGCCATAAAACCAGCCGCGCTTCACCCGCTTCCATTCCCCGGGCTTATACTGCCGCGTCTTTCTTCCATGGCTTCGGCAAAACGCCGTCTTCCAGACGCGTCATCGCCTTAATACCCGTTTCCCCCAGCACCCGATCCACCCTGCAACCATTTCACGCGCTTGGCCTCACGCTAAAATACTCCGGATAGCTGCTCCCACCGATATTCCTCAAGCTCCTCACGGGCACCCAACAGGCCTGCCCGAACTGGATTCAAATGCACGTATGCTCGCACACCGTCCGCAAATACCCCTTGCCGCTCCCGTCCACAATCAATGATTTATGCCCGCCCGCTGAAAAGATGCCCACCAACTTGTGCCGGCGATTGAACCGCGAGGCATAGGTGCCCAGGAACATTTCATTCCGGCCACAGATTTGCCAGGGCGTCTCCACCACCAGATGAAAGTGGTTCGACATCAATACGCATGCACTTGCCACCCGGTCTTTCCACAAACTTCCCCAAGCGTGGCCGAAAACATTCCCGATCCTTGTCGTCCTTGAAAATCGGCTCACGCCGGTCCCCGCGGCTCATCACATGATAGATCGCACCGGGATACTCGACTCGCAACTTGCGCGCCATACCCCAAAACCTCCCCTCTCACGTCACACTCGTCAATCAAATTCTACAATAGCTGGGACTGACCGCCAGCCCCTCTCACGTCACACTCGTCAATCAAATTCTACAATAGCTGGGACTGACCCCTTAGCCAGTGCGATGTGATCGTCGCCTGTTGCCGGTGCGGCTGAACGCGGCGGTGCTCACTCATGAGGGGCATTTCAAATGGATTCCCGGACTCCGCACGCTCGACCACCTGGATTACTGAGTTCCATTCCACAAAAACAGATCGCGATTCGTGGATATGCATCGCCGACCGCCTGGCGGACAAGCCGGTTCAGAATCCGTGCGTCACGGTGATCGAGCAGGAAGAAAAACCTTCAACCAGGAAACACACGAAAAGCAATCAGGGAAACGGGGAGTTGGACAGGGCTCGACGGAGTCTCGCCCCACCGAGTTGGCCTGCTGAGTTAGCGGACCGGGTTAGTTATCAGCCGATGCTGGAGAGGAGGGATTGCTGCAGGTTCAGGATGTTGGAGCTGGTCTGGAGGGCGACCTGGTAGGCGTTCTGGGCCTCGCTCAATTTGACAAGGGTTTGGGAGAGGTCGGCGCCGGCGACGCTGGTGAGGGTGGTTTTCAGCGAGGCGAGGCGGGCGGACGCCATCGAGGCGGAGGCGTCGAGGCGGGTTTGGAGAACGCCGTTGTTGGCGACCTGGGCGACGATGTTGTTTTCGTCGTTCAGCAAGGCGGGCTGGTCGGTGTTGTTGATGGACGTGGTGTCGCCGTTCAACAGGTGATTCTGGAGGGAGATCAGGTGGTTGAAGAAATCGGCGCCGTAACGGCTGTCGGTGATGACGCCGCGCGGGCCGGAGCCGGTGTTGTTTTGTCCGGGGACATCGACCGACACGGTGGTGCCGTCGGCGATCTGGTGCTGGGCGACGCTGGAGTTGCCGGCGTAGGTGACGCCGGTGACATTGCCGTCGGCGTCGGTTTGAATCTGGTACGGGGCCTGGCCGGTGGCGGTGCCGCCGAAGATGTAATCCTGGGCCGACTTGGTATTCATCGTCTGCACCGCCTGCTTGATCATCTGGGTGACTTCGGCGGCGTAGCTTTTGAGATCCTGGATCGGCTTGGTGGGATCGCCGCCCTGCGTGGCGATTTCGCCGGCGCGATCGGAGATGGTTTTGAGCGAGGAGATGGCGTTATAGGCGCTGGTGGTGCGGTCCTGGAGGGCGGTGATTGTCTGGGAATATTGTCCGACGGTGCTGCTTTCGGAGAGGAGATCGAGGGCGCGGGCCATGCCGGAGGGGTCGTCTTCGGGGGCCTGGATGCGCTGGCCGGTGGCGGCCTCGCTTTGGAGCCGGTATTGGCGGGCGGCGAGCGAGTTGAGCTGGGTGACCAGGGTATCGGTGAAGGTGTTGCCGGTGACGCGCATAGGAGTTCCTCAGGAATTCACGGGTCAGGACTTGAGGTTGACCAGGATGCTGAGCATCTGGTCGACGGTGGTGATGATCTTGGACGAAGCCTGGTAGGCTTTTTGGAACATGATCAGGCTGGTCATTTCCTCCTCGAGCGACACCCCGCTGACGGAGTCGCGCTGCTTGAGCAGCATGGAGTTTACGGCGTCATAATTGGCGACCTGTCCGTTGGCATCGGAGAGCTTGGTGCCGAAGTTTTGGATTTGCTGGGCGTAATAGCTGCTGAACGACTGGTTGTAGAGGGAGGCGACGGTCTGGGTGGAGAGCTGGCCGAGGGCGAGGGCGACGGAGTTGTCGCCCGGCGCGCCGGCGACGCCGGCGGCCTGGATGGCGCGCGGGTCGGTGACGACGGTGTTGTTGACGCCGATGGTGCGGGCGTCGGTGCCGGTGAAGAGTGTGCCGCCGGTATTGCCGTTGAGGTCGTAGCCGGTGCTGTAGATGCTGTTGACCTGGGTGATGACGGCCGACGCGAGGTTGTTGAGTCCGAGCGTGAGGTAATCGAGGACATTTTCCCGGGTATCGAGCGCGCCCTGGATGGAGCCGCCCGTCATGGTGAGCGGCTGATTGGTGGTGGCGGTTTCGACCGAGACGTTCCCGGTGCCGGAGGGGTAGACGAGAATGGTATCGACGACGTTCTTGCCGGTGACGAGGGGGTTTCCGTTGATGCTGATGTTGACGGAGCCGTCGGTGGCGGTGGAGGTGTCGAAGCTGACAATTTTCGCGAGGTCTTCGAGGTCGGCTTCCCGGAGGTCGCGCAAATCGTTGGCGGTCCCGCCGGTGGCGAGCTCGGACCGGGCGATCTGGTCGTTGAGATCGGCGATATGGGCCAGGAGCTGGTTGGCGGAGGCGGCGTCGTTGTAGATGCCGTTGTTGAGGGTGTTCGTGAGGGAATCGATGCGCTGGACGGTCTGGTTGAGACCGCTGGCGAGGGTTTGGGCCTGGTTGACGAGGGCCTGGCGGGCGGTGAGGGAGGACGGGTCGGTCGCGAGGCTTTTGAAGGCATTGAACAGGCCGTTGAGCTGGTCGGAAATTCCCTGGGCGGTGGAGGAGCTGCCGGCGTTGGCGGTGTTGTCGACGCTGGAGGAGCTTTGGTTGAGGAACTGGCCGAGTTCGGTCTGGGCGTTTTGCAGCCAGCTTTGCTGGGCGTTCCAGTAGCCGCCGACGCTGTTCTCGGCCTGGATCTGGCCGTCGAGGAGCGTGTTGCGGATTTGTTCGATGGAGACGACCTGGGCGCCGGTGCCTTGCGGCCCGATGGCGGTCGGGATGGTGAGGCTCGTCTGGAGCTGGATGCGCTGCCGGGCGTAGGCGGTATTGTTGATGTTGGCGAGGTTTTGGCCTGCCACTTCCACGCCCGTCTGCTGCGCTTGCAGCGAGCGGGCTCCCAGGTTCAATGTGCCAAACAGACCGAGCATAAATTGGATCAGCCGACGGCGTCGTAGAGGGATCGTTGGGGCAGTGCGGCGGCGGCGAGTTGGCCGCTGTCGGCGTAGGTGCCGGGCTGGGTTCCGGGGAACAGTGTTCCCAGGAAGCGTTGCATGAGTTCGACCACCCGGCTGAGGAGCAGGTGATTTTGCCGGGCGCGCTGCTGGATGCGCACGACGAGGTGGTTGTTTTCCTGCACGAGCGCCTGGACGAGCGGCCGTATTTCGGCGGGGAGCCGCGGGGCGAGCGCGGCGAAGGGGGCGTCCTCGGCGAGGCCGGCTTCGACGGCGACGTGGCGTTGGTGTTGTTCGCGTTCGCGTCGGGCGGCGGCGATGGTATCGGCCTGGGCGTTGATGGCGGCGACGCACTGGAGCAGGTCCTGTGTCTGGCGGCGCATGACGAGTTCCTGCTGCTGGTCGAGGAGCGCCAGCATTTCGCCGTACTCCTTCAATTCTTCGCGCAGGGCTTCAATCAGGTTTTGCAAAAGTTCATTCATGAGAGGTTAAATTCGATGGGGCATGGGCCGGGCGAACGCCGCCGCGGGTGCGGCCGGCGTGGGTGTGGGGTGAAGTGGAAGGCCGGGCCCCCTCCGTTCCGGGCGTGGTGGGCGACGCGTCCCGGGTGGAAGGATGTCCGGCCGGGGAAACCCGGTGGATCTGGCGGCTGACCTGTTGCTGGAGGGACTCGGCGAGGTGCAGGGCGCCGGATTTGGAAATGCTGTCGGCGAGCTGTTGCGAGACCATGTCCTGGTAGATGCCGGCGGAGGTGGAATTGTCGGCGAACTTGGACTGGATGACGGTTTTCTGGGTGTTCTGGAGAATCTGGCGCAGGAGGATGGCTTCGAATTGCCGGGACGCTTCGGCCACCTTCTCGTCCTCGGTGAGGCGCGAATTCCCCGCGAGCCGCTCGACCGGGATGTCGGAGGCGTCGACGTGCTGGGATCGAAGGGGTTGGATTTCCATGTTACCGGATGATGAGTTCGGCCTGGAGTGCGCCGGCCTGTTTCATGGCTTCGAAGATGGCCATCATATCGCGCGGGGTGACCCCGAGGGTATTGAGCGCGGAGGCCACCTTTTCCACTGTCGGCATTTCCGGCAGGGGGATGAGGGCGGATTTGGTTTCGGTGGCTTCGGTGGACGTGCGCGGCGCGGCGACGGTGTGGCCGCGATCGCTGAAGGGGGCGGGCTGGGAGACATCGACGACGGAGGCGACGCTGATGGTGATGTCGCCCTGGGAGACGGCGCAGCTCGCGATGCGGATGCGGGAGGTGGCGACGATGGTGCCGGTGCGTTCGTTGATGATGATGCGGGCGGGCATTTCGGGCGAGACCTCGATGTTTTCGAGTCGGGCGATGAAATCGATGGGGGACGCCTCGGCGCCGTCGGGCATATGGACGCGGACGGAGGTGGAGTCGACGGCCTGGGCGGAGTTGGTGAACACCTGGTTGATGGCGGCGGCCATGCGGGCGGCGGAGGTGAACCCGGGATCGCGGAGGACCAGTTCGACGTTGTTATCGTGGACGAGGGTGGTGGGGATTTCGTGTTCGACGATGGCGCCGCCGATGATGGTAGCGACGGTGGGATGATTTTTGGTGACGGTGGCGCCGCCGGCGCCGCCGTTGCCGGCGACGAATCCGCCGATGGACATGGGGCCCTGGGCGACGGCGTAGACCTTGTTATCGGCGCCGAAGAGGGGGGTCTGGAGCAGGACGCCGCCCTGGAGCGATTTGGCGTCGCCCATGGAGGAGACCTGGACGTCGATGCGGCTGCCGGATTTGTTGAAGGCGGGGATATCGGCGGTGACCATGACGACGGCGACGTTTTTGGCGGAGAGGGTGGTGGGCGGGACATTGATCCCGTAACGGCGCAGCATGTTGGCGACGGTCTGCTTGGTGTAGACGGGGTCCTTGTCGCCATCGCCGGCGAGGCCGGCGACGAGGCCGTAGCCGACGAGCTGGTTGTCGCGGGCGCCGGAGAACATGACCAGGTCTCGGATGAGCACGCCGGCGGCGTGGGCGGCGGCCGGGAATGCGGCCACGGCGAGCACCAGGGCCAGGAGCGCGGGCGCCAGGCGGCGGCGGTTCAATGGAGGATGGAATCGTGACATGGATTAGAAAGGAGAAACCTTGTCCCAGAGCCAGTTGAACCAGCCCTTGCGCTGGCTGTCGGTGATGGTGCCTTTGCCGATGATATGGATGCTGGCGTCGGCGATGTTGTAGCTGAACACGGTGTTGTCGGAGCTGATGTCGTCGATGCGCACGACACCGCGGAGGATGATGGTTTGCTGTTCGCCGCCGAACGCGGTTTCGCGCCGGCCTTCGATGACGAGGCTGCGGTTTGGCAGGACGTCGATGACGCGAGCGGCGACGTAGCTGACGATTTTCTCGGAATTATTGATCGTGCCGCCGCCGGCGAAATCGTTCTTGTAATTGTATTTCAACGCGGGCATTTGGCCGCCCTGGGTGAGAAGGCCGCTGGCGCCGGGGCTGTAAAGGAAGCTGGCGATGCTGGCGTCGACGTTCGACTGCTTCGTTGTGGCGGTTTTGTTGTCCTTGGAAGTCGTGGTGCTTTCCTGGACGGCGATGGTGACGATGTCGCCGATGCCCGACGCGATTTTGTCGGAGTACATGGGCCGGGAGAGGTCGTCGCGCCAGAGCGATTGGGCGCCGGCGAGCGGCGCGAGGGCGGCGGCGGCGAGGCAGAGGAAAGCGAGGAGGCGCCGGGTTTTCATATCAGAGAGTCACCTGGATGGTTTGGGCGTTGAGCACTTTGCCGCGGAGATCGTGGCGCGTGTGGGGATTGCGGGCGCGGACGAGCTGGCCGGGGGCGCCGTCCTCGAGCACTTCGACCTTCATGCTGATATTGAGGGCGCCGTCCTGGACGATGGCATCGGCGAGCTGGCCGCGGTGGATGACGGGGCGGAGGCGGGCAGCGCGGGCGAGGATAGGTGCGCCGGCCTGGAGCGGCTCGGCGAGTTCGAGGGCGGTATCGCCGGGCGACCAATCGAGGAGAGGTTCATGCACGAGGAGCATGTCGCGTTTGTCGGTGGCGAGGTCGGCATCGGCCAGCAGCGTGCCGCGGGGTGCGGGCGAGCGGGCGACCCATACTTCGCGCCAGACGCGGGCCTGGACGGGCAATTGCCAGGAGCCCAGCGTGGCCTGGTCGGTGCGCAATTCGAATCGGATGATAAAACTGGGGGTCACGCCCTGGGACGGAATTTCGAGCACTTTGACGGTGAGCGGGGTGTCGGGGAAATTCCGGGTTTTCCACGGCTGTGTGAAGCGGAGTTCGAGCTGGCCGCGGTCGTGCACGTAATCCTGCTGGAGGGTGGCGGTGAGCAGGGCGAGCAAGTCGGACTCGGAGAACGGGCGATCCGGGCGCGGGGCGGCGGGAGCGGGTGCCGCGGGTGCCGCGGGGGGCGCGGGGGGCGCGGCGGAAAGGGCGGGTTCGTCCGCTGAAACGGAGACGGCGAACCCGGTGGCCAGCCAGGCAACAAAAATCGGGCGGAACATTTTTGAAATGGGGGTGCGCATCAGCGTTTGATGTTGTTGCTTTGCTGCATCATTTCGTCGGCGGCCTGGACGGCCTTGGAATTCACTTCGTATGCGCGCTGGGCGAGGATGAGGTTGACCATTTCCTCGACGACCTTGACGTTGGAGAGTTCGAGGTAACCCTGGTTGAGGGTGCCGTAGCCGTTCTGGCCGGGGGTGCCGAGCTGCGGGGTGCCGGAGGCGGTGGTTTCCTTGTAGAGATTGCTGCCGAGGCTTTCGAGGCCGGAGGGATTGGTGAAGCGGACGAGCTGGACCTGGAAGCTGGTGTTGCCGTTGGCGCCGGAATACGTGACGTAGCCGTTTGAGCCGATGGTGATGTTGGTGGTGCCGGAGGGGACGGGCTGGAAACCGGCCTGGAGCGGGAGTCCGTCGCTGGTGACGATGCGTCCGTCGGAGGAGGTTTTAAAAGCGCCGTCGCGGGTGTAGGCGAGCGTGCCGTCGGGGAGCTGGACTTCGAAAAATCCGTCGCCCTGGACGCCGACATCGAGTTTTTCGCCGGTCTGGGTGAGGTCGCCGCTGGTGAAGATGCGGGAAGTGGCGACGGGGCGGGAGCCCTGGCCGACCTGGATGCCGGTGGGCAGGATGTTCCCGGAGCCCTGGTCGGCGCCGGCGGAGCGGGTGGTCTGGTAGAGCAGTTCCTGGAACTCGATCTTGCTTTTCTTGTAGCCGGTGGTGTTGACGTTCGCGAGGTTGTTCGAGATGACGTCGAGGTTCATCTGCTGCGACTGCATGCCGGCGGCGGCGGAATAGAGGGATCGAAGCATAACTCAGTTGCGGGTGTTGGATGGGAAATTCATGTCAGGATCCGCCGAGTTCCGCGATGACCTTGCCCATGCGGTCGTCCTGGGTTTGAAGCACTTTCTGGTTCGCCTCGAACATGCGCATGGCCATGATGAGATTGCTCATTTCCAGGCTGGTCGAGCTGTTGGATCCTTCGAGAAAGCCCTGGCTGACGGTGGTGACGGTGGCGTTTTTCGGGACGGCGCCGGCCTGTTGGGGAATGAAGCAGCCGTTGCCGATCGGGGTGAGGGCGCGCGGTTGGGTGAATTCGACAATATGCAGCTTGCCGCGGCTCTGGTCGCCCTGGCTTACGTCGCCGGTGGATGAAATCGTCAGCGTGCCGCCGCTGTTGGGGTCGATCTGGATGGGGCCGCCGGTGCCGAGGACGGGGTAGCCCTGTTTGGTGACCAGTTCACCCTGGGCGCTGATGTGGAGTTCGCCGTCGCGCGTGTAGGCGCGGGTGCCGTTGGGAAGCTGGACTTCGAGGAAACCGGGCCCGTCGAGGGCGAGATCGGTGAGGTTGCCCGTGGCGCGGGTTTCGCCGGCTTCGTAGCTGGTGCTGACATTGGCGGCGGGGATGACGTAACTGGGGGCGCCGGGGGCGGTGGAGGGATTGATCCCGGCCTGGATGGCGTCGAATGAAATCTCCTGTTTGCGGAAACCGGGGGCGGTTCCGGCCGCAAGGTTCTGCGCGATCATGTCCTGCCAGCGCGCGTGGGCGTTCATGGCCGCCGCAGCCTGGTATAAACTCACATTCATTCGCGGCCTGTTGAGCACTGGATATGCCATGGGCCTTTTGCAGGGGTTTTAACGCGAAACTGCAGGCACTTACGAAAACTGAGGGCAGAAGTTTCCCGAATCCATTGCAGAATTTGCCGGGCGGGAGGGAGGGGCGGAAGGCTAAGGGCTAAAGTCTGAAGGCTGAAGAGTGAAGGGCACTTCGAAATTCGAAATTCGAACCTTGGCTTACTTCATGGATTTGGATTTCGATTTGGGGGCCGGGGCGGCTGCGGGAACAGCGGGTGGCGCAGAGGCAGCGACGGGAGGAATCGGGGCGGGCGGGGGCGAGTTGTCTTCGGGGCTCTTGGTCAGCACTTCGAGCAGCGTGTGGACGTGCGGGTCGGAAGCGGGAGGCGGCGAAGGCGGCGCGGGCGCAACGGCGGGGCTTGGATCGTAGAGGCAGGACAATTCGATCACCTGGCCGCAGGAGCAATGGACGCGGATGGACGCGACGCGGTCGCCGTCGTGTTGCAGTTCAATCTGCGGTTCCGCGCCGTTGTGGGCGGCGTGGGCGGCGGCGGCGGGGAGCGACTGGCCGAGGGGGCGGAACGACTGGGCGTCGCCGGGGGACATGACGGTGACGCGGAGATTGGGCCGGTCGCCGGCGGATCGGGCGACGGGGGTGAGCGGGATGAACGAGGAATCGGACATGTTAACCGTGGGCGGGGGCGGGCACGGGCTGGGTGGCCTGGCCGCTGGTTTGAATGTTGGGATCGTTCACCTTGAGGAGCACGGTGACGCGGCGGTTGGCCTCGGAGGAGGCGGAGGCGCCGGACATGGGCTGGGTGTCGGCGAGGCCGGACACGCGGTAGATCTGGGAGGACTGGACGCCGCTTTGGACGAGCTGGCGGCGGGCGGCGTTGGCGCGTTCGGAGGACAGCTCCCATTTCTGGGTGGATTCCGCAGCGCTGGGCGCGCCCTGTTCGGTGTGGCCTTCCAGTTCGATTTTGAAAGTCTGGTAGCGGGAGATTTCCCAGGCGAGCGTCGAGAACACCCAGGCTCCGTACTTGGTGAACGTGTCCGTGTTAGGCTCGAAGATGGGTTTATGGCTGCGGTCGAAAACATTGATGCGGAGTCCGTCGGGCGTGAGTTCGAGCTGGACGCTGCTTTGATCTTCGGAGGTGTCCTGGAGCATTTTGGAGAGGTCCTCGGTGATGTGGCGGAGCATTTCCATTTCGACGGCGCTGGCGGACTGGAATTTGCCCTCGGCCTTGGCCTGGGCGGTGGCGTCCTTGTTGGGAATGATGCCGGTGGATTCCTTGTTGACGGCGGAGAAGGGGTTGCGGAAGGCGCGTTCGACGGCGTCCTTGATTTTGGTGTCCTGGGCGGTGAGCCAGAGGCAGAGGAACAGGGCCATCATGGCCGTGACGAAATCGGCGTAGGCCACCTTCCACGAACCGCCGTGATGTCCGCTGTGTTTCTTCATGCGGCATCAGCCCTTGGCGGGGGCTTTGAGCGATTTGAGCATCTGCTCGAGTTCGTCGGCGGAGGGGCGCAATTCGCTGCTGAGTCCGCGGCGCCCGAGTTCGACGGCGGTGATGGGGGCCATGCCGTTGGCGAATCCGACGACGCAGGCGGCGATGCAGCGGGTGAAATCCATTTCCGCGGCGCCGACGAATTCGAGGTTCATGGCGAGCGGGTTCATGTAGCCGTAGGAGAGCAGGATGCCGAGGAAGGTGCCGACGAGGGCGGCGGCGACGTGTTCGCCGATTTGTTCGACCGGGCCGGCGATGGAGGCCATGGTGATGACGATGCCGAGCACGGCGGCGACGATGCCGAATCCGGGCATGGCGTCGGCGGTCTTGGTGAGCACGTTGACGGGCGCGTGGTGCTCGGTTTCCATGCGTTCCAGTTCGACGTCGAGGAGAAGGCGGAGTTGGTCGGGTTTGATTTTGCCGTCGATGATGGGGCGGAGGCTGCCGCAGAGGAATTCGACGGCGTGATGGTCGGCGGCGAACTTCGGATATTTTTTGAAGATGGAGCTGTTGGCGGGTTCCATGACGTGCTCTTCCAGGGCGATCATGCCGTTGCGGCGGCCGAGGAGGAACAGTTCGTAGAGCACCTTGAGCAATTCCTCGTAGGACTGGCGGCTGTGCGGGGCGCCCTTGAGGCAGGTCATGAGGCCTTTGCCGATGTCCATGAGGACTTTTTTCGGCGACATGATGACGAGACCGCCCATGGCGCCGCCGCCGATGACGAGCAATTCGTTCGGGTGCAGGAGCGCCCCGAGATGTCCCCCGCCCCACATGAAGCCTCCGAGGATGGAGGCGGTGACAATGAACATGCCGACGAAGATGATCATGTGCGCTTGGGAGAGCAGAGCCTGCCGGCGATGCCGGCTTCATACCGCTGCAGGTAGGCGCGAATGGACAAAATGGCCTGGGAATGGATCTGGCAGATGCGGGATTCGGTGAGGCCGAAGACCTCCGCGATTTCGCGCAGGTGCAGGTCTTCGCCGTAATAGAGCGCGAGAACTTTGCGCTGGATTTCGGGCAGTTCCTTGAGCCGTTCGAGAATCACCTGTTTCAATTCGCGGCGTGAAACTTCCTCGACCGGGCCGCTGTCGGTGGGATCGGCGACGACCTCGTAGAGGCTGCCGGTTTCGGAACCGTCGGAGCTGCAAGTGGCGTCGAGGCAGACGAACGCGGCCGGTCGGATCTGGTCGAGCAACTGGCTGTATTCGTCGGGGGAAATATTCAGCGCCTTGGCCATCTGGACTTCGGTTGGGGTGCGCCCGAGTTTTTGTTCCAGCTCGGACATGACTTCCTGGATGCGGCGGGCTTTTTCGTGGACGGTGCGGGGAACCCAGTCCATGCGGCGGAGTTCGTCGAGCATGGCGCCGCGGATGCGGACGCGGGCGTAACTTTCGAAAGAGGTGTTGCAGGACGGATCGTAATTGCGCAGGGCCTGGAGCAGGCCGACGAGACCGGCGCTGTGGAGATCGTCGTGGTCGACATGATCCGGCAGCGTCATGGCGAGGCGTCCGACCGCGGAGCGGACGAGGGGAAGGTATTGTTCGACCAGGGCGTTCTCGGTCTGGGTGTCGGCCCGGTGATGGTAACGCTTCCAGAGCTCCTGGGGATTGGGGCGGGCTTCCGTGACAGGCGCCGGTGAGGAGTCGCAGGACGTGCTGGTATTCATAGACGATTACCGGATTTTTGGGGAGGCGGGAGTCTGGGCGGGAGAGGATCGGCGTTGATCGAGGGCGTCCCGGAGGTTGGAGAGCCAGATTCGGCCCCACCAGCGGGTGAGGATGGCGGCGGCGAGAGCGGCGGCGCAGGCGCGCCAAAGCGCGGCCGGCCACGGACTGCTGCCCGCGAGTCCGAACCCGGTTCCAATCAGGAATCCGACGATCGCTCCAAGTATCATTAGTGCCTTCATGCCGTTCGTTGGCGAGGATTTAGCAGATGTGCTGCCAGCCCGTTGAATTCCCCTGCCCCAGGTTCTTTTCCATTGATTAGCGGTGGTTTACGGAGGGAAACAGCAGATCGGGAGTGGCGCTCAGGAAATCCCCGGGAATTTTTTGCCCGGCGCTCAGGAAACGGATGCCGCACCCGGCCTCCAGCATCAGGTTCCACAATTTGACGCGCCGCTTCTCCTCATCCAAGTGGGTGAAAATCAGGTCTGTAGGCCCAATCCCGCTGAACGACTTCCAGTGCGCCAGCAAAACCTCGGCGTCATAAGCCGCGTTCAACACCAGGTGAACCTCCGGCGCAGGCAGCTTCGAAATCTGTTCCCGCAACAAAACCATGGACCGGACATCGTCCATTTCCACGCCAGGCACATCGACAAACTTCAGATCTGCGGGCACGGGAATTTCCGGGGTAAAACGGTCGACCGGAACCCCCAGCATTTCGCAGTGGACGGAGAGGAAATCGGCGGTGTTGGCGACGGTGCCGTCGAGCCGCCAGACGCAGGCCGTTCGTTCGCGCGTGAGCACTTCGAGCGTCAGCCATTTGCACAGCACGGTGCTCTTGCCGGAACCCGGCGGGCCGACAAACACATGCGTGGCCGACGCGACCGGCGCGGGCGCCTTCGGCGAAATCCACAGACCGGCCAGCGTCTCGCGGACCAGCACCCATTCCTCGTCAAGCGAGGCCAGCCGCCTGGGGTGGAGCCGTGAAAGTTCCGACTGCAATCGCTGGGCGATGGCGGGGAACAATCCCATCGCCTCGAGCCAGGCGACGGTTTGCCATGGATTGCCGGGCGATCCGGCCGGGCGATTGCCGGCCATGAAACGGCCGACGGAGACCGGGGCGTTGGTTGCGGCGGTATTCCGGTCGGGAACGCCGGCGAGAATTTCAACCCGGCGCTGGCCGGGCAGGAGCCGGGCGACACCCTGCGCGGGAAGGCGGCGGACGCTCAGAACGACGGCATCGGGACCGAGCCGGGCCTGGATCTGGCGCAGGCCGCTGGCGGGATTGTCGGCGATGAATTGAACGACTTCCATGGCCTTTTGCGGTTACTCCAGGCCGGGGATGATCGCGGCGTTCTGAACCTGGACCTTGGCGGGAATTTCTGAATACGACAGGACGGCGAGTTCGGTGAAGGTGGATTCGAAGAACCGCCGGAACGCGAGCCGGAGTTGCGGGGCGCAAAGCAGCACGGGCGGCTGGCCCGAGGAAAGCATCTGCTGCACGAACCGCGAAAGCGAATCCATCACGTGCTTGGCCAGCTTCGGTTCAATGACCAGGGCGACTTCGGTAGGAGACTGGCGCAATCCCTGGGCGAGCATCTGCTCGAGGCGCGGATCCATCGTGATGGCGCGCAGATGGCCGGCGTCGGTCTGGAACGGCCGGGCCAGTTGCGGACCGAGAGCGCGGCGGGCGTATTCGGACAATTCGTCGGGATTCTTCGTGAGCGGGGCGTAGTCGCTGACTTTCTCCAGGATGCCGGCGAGGTTGCGGATCGAGACGCCTTCGGAGAGCAGATTCTGGAGGATGCGCTGGACCTGGCCGACGGTGAGCTGGGCGGGGATCAATTCGTTCACCACGGCCGGGTGGGTTTGCTTGAGATGATCGATCAGGGCCTGGACATCCTGGCGCGTGAGGATTTCGTGGCAATGGCGGCGCACGGATTCGGCGAGGTGCGTGACCAGGACCGAGGCGCAGTCGACGACGGTGAACCCGGCGGCTTCGGCGGTCTTGCGCTCCACCTCGGTGACCCATGTGGCGGGGAGCTGGAACACGGGTTCGACGGTCGGGATGCCCTTGAGCACGACCTTGCTGTTCGTCGCGTTCATGGCGAGCCACTGGTTGGGAACCAACTGGCCCTGGGCGATCGGGTTGCCCTTGAGCAGGAACCGGTATTCGTTCGTGCCTAACTGCAAATTGTCACGCAGCCGGATCGGCGGAACCAGCATGCCCATTTCCTGCGCGAAATTCCGGCGAACACCCGTCACGCGCTCCAGCAGGTCGCCGCCCTTGTGCGTGTCGGCCAGCGACACCAGCCCGTAACCCAGCTCGATCTGCAGCGTGTCGAGCGTGAGCAGGTTTTCCAGCGGCTCGGCACCGCGCGATTCGACCGCGGCGGCGGGCGCCCCGGGCGCTCCGGGCTTCGCTCCGGGCGCGGCCGCGGATCCCGCCGGCGCCGGTGCGCCGGGCCCGGCGAGCCCGAGTTCGGGAATGCCGCCGTGCCGGTGCAGCGTGTAGGAGAGCATGCCCATCACCACCGCCAGCGTCAGGAACGGCAGCGTGGGAAGCCCCGGCACCAGGGCCATCACGCCCATCATGCCGGACAGGATCGTCAGGGCGCGCGGATAAAAGAGCAGTTGCCGGCCGAGTTCGTTCCCGAGGTTGTTCTTCGAAGTCGCCCGCGTGATCAGCACGCCGGCCGCTGTCGAGGTGATCAACGCCGGGATCTGCGACACCAGGCCGTCGCCGATCGACAACAGCGTGAACCGCTGCAGCGACTCCGCCATCGTCATGTTCTTTTGAAGCACGCCGATGGCAAATCCGCCGATGATATTGATCAGCGTGATGAGAATCGCCGCGATCGCGTCGCCGCGGACGAACTTGCTGGCACCGTCCATCGCGCCGTAAAAGTCCGCTTCCTCCTCCAACGACCGCCGCCGGTTTCGCGCTTCGGTCTCGTTGATCAAACCGGCGTTCAACTCGGCGTCGATGGCCATCTGTTTGCCGGGCAACGCATCCAGGGTGAAGCGCGCCGCAACTTCCGCGATACGGCCCGCGCCCTTGGTGATGACGATGAAATTGATCAGGACGAGGATCAGGAAAACGACCAAACCGACCACGTAATTACCTCGTACCACAAAACTTCCGAAAGCCTGGATGATATGTCCGGCATAGCCGTCGAGCAGGATCAGCCGAGTGGAGGCGACATTCAGCGCAAGCCGATATAACGTGATGAATAGCAGCAACGTAGGGAACCCGGTAAATTCCGCCGGTTTGCGCAGGTAAAGAATGACCAGCAACGTCAGCAACGAGAGGGCGATGCTGAGGGAAAGCAGGAGGTCGAGGAAGACGGGGGCGACGGGCAGGATCAGGAGGAGGATCGTGCCGAACAAGGCCACGACGAGCCATAAGTCGCCGTAGCGCAGCAACTTTCGCATTCTGTTGCTGAGTTCGCCCATCGTGTTTCCTAGTCGTCTGTTGGCTTCATTTCCCCGAAACACCGTGTTCCGGAGCGATGCAACCGGGTGAATTCCGGTGACCGCAACGGGGTGTTAAGCAAAATCAAAGCCATGAAACTTTTTGAATGACGAATGACGAATGTTAAAATCTGATTTGCAATGACTTGTGCCACTTTTGATGGAGGACTTAGGCGCACCCGGGCAGGGATGATTTTTCCGAAGGAATCGGCTGAGTAACGCAGGCCGCTGGCCTGCCGTGTCGCAGGCGGCCCAGCCTGCGTCGTTTTGGATCAAAAACGCCGACCGGGCGGTCGGCGATACGGCAGGCCGGCGGCCTGCGCTACGATTCACGCCGCGTTTTGTTCGGAGTAGTAGCGGTAGCGGTTGACGCGGTAGACCCAGGCGAGGACTTCGGCGACGGCGGCGTAGAGGGAGGCGGGAATTTCGGCGCCGACCCGCGCGTGCTTGAACAACATCCGGGCGAGCGGTTTATTTTCGATGATGGGAACGTGATGCTGTTGAGCCAGCTCACGGATTTGCTGGGCGTTCATCCGGATGCCCTTGGCGACGACCTTGGGGGCGCGCATGGATTTGCGGTTGTAACGGAGCGCGACGGCGATGTGTGTCGGGTTAGTGACGATGACGTCGGCGGTGGGGACATCGGCCAGCATTTGTTTTTTGCTGACGGCCTTGCGGCGGCGGCGCGCGGCCTTGATCTGCTGGTTGCCTTCCGTGTTCTTCATTTCGTCCTTCAACTCCTCCTTGGTCATCATCAGGTCGCGTTGGGTGCGCCACCATTGGTAGCCGTAATCGGCCGCCGCGACGACGAGGAGGGCGAGGCTGACGCGCAGGAAAATGCGCATGCTGGTTTCGGCGAGGAAGGACGCCATGCGCGCGACGCCGACGGAGGTGGTGAAGATGGGGTCGTTGAGAATGCTGACGATTTCCGAGTAAGTGAGCCCGATGATGACCGCGAGCTTGGCGACGGCGATGGCGGTGGGCGCGGCCTGGCGCATGGAGAAGAGGCGCTTGAACCCTTCGACCGGGTTCAGGCGATTCCAATCGGGCGTGAGGGCTTCCGAGGCGGTGTTGAACCGGTTTTGGATGGCGCCGGCGAGCAGGCCGCCGAGGGTGGTGGCGATGAGGACGGGGCCGACGCAGCGGAGCAGGACGAACGTGCCGGTGATGGCGTAGCCCTGGAGCGTGTCGGCGTTGACGGGGGTGTCGTGGAGGTGTCCGAGCGAGACGACCGTGGCGCCGACGAGTTGTTTCCAGGTGTCCTGGCCGCTGAACGCGAGGGCGGCGACCCCGGCGAGCAGCACGACGGCGGTTTGCACCTCCGGGCTGCGGGCGATCTGGCCTTTCTTGAGCGCCTCCTCCAGCTTCCTTGGTGTCGGTTGCTCTGTCTTCTCGCCGGTATGCTCAGCCATAGGAGGGAGCCGTCAGCCGCCAAGCAGCTGGGCGAGGTTGAGGAGGTCGTCCGGGAGCCGGTGCAGGTAGTTCAGCACATGTTGGGCGGTGAGCTGAAGCGTGAAGCCGAACACGGCCAGGCCGCCGACGATCCGGAATGAAAAGCTCAGCACGAATACGTTCATCTGCGGCACCGCGCGGCTCAGAACCGCGAACACGAGCGTGACCACAAACGACACGGCGAGCACCGGCGCGGAAATCTGGAGGGCGACCACGAATATCCGGCTGGTCTGGGCCAGCACGCTGGAGAACAGCGCCTCGTTCAGGTGCCCGCCGCCCATGGGCAGCACCAGGTAAGTGCGTTGAAATCCCACGAGCACCCAGTGATGGAGGTCCAGTGTGAACATGACCACGGCGGCGAGGAAAAACAGGATCGTGCCCGGCACCTGGGAGGTCTGCTGCGTCATGGGATTGAAAATGGCGCCGAGATTCAGCCCGAGCTCGGTGGCGATGATGTTGCCGGCGAGGTCGACGGCGTAGAACACCATGCGGGAGACGTAGCCGAGAAGCAGGCCGATGCTGATTTCGCGGATCATGACGCCGAACAGGGAAAACAGCGTCAGGCCGCCCATGTTGTAGGCGGGCAGCAGCGGGGCGACCAGCAGGGCCACCAGCGCGGCGAGGGCGACGCGGAGGGTGACGGGGAAATTGGCGACCGAAAAAAACGGCAGCACGAGCAGGAACGCCCCCACGCGGAGAAACACCAGCAGCCAGTTGGCGTAGGAATAATCCATGGGCCGGGTGCTTACTGGACCATCTGTGGAATTTTTTCGATCACAGCGATCGCGAATTCGACGAGCGAGCGGACGATCCAGGGGAGAAACAGGAGCAGGACGCCGACGACGGCGAGCGCTTTCGGGACGAAAGCCAGGGTTTGTTCGTGAATGGTGGTGACGGCCTGGAAGAGGCTGACGGCGAGACCGACGACCATGGCGGTGATCAGGAACGGGGCCGAGAGGGCCAGCGCCTGGAACATCATGTTCTTCAGCAGTTCAATGGCAAATTCCGGATTCATAATGGGCCTTACATGCCGAAACTTCGAACGAGCGACCGCACCACGAGCTCCCAGCCGTCGACCAGGACGAACAGGAGCAGCTTGAGCGGCAGCGAAAAGGTTGTGGGCGGCATCATCATCATGCCCATGCTCATCAGCACGGTGGCGACGACAAGGTCGATGAGGATGAACGGGACGAAAATGAGGAAGCCCATCTGGAACGCGGTGCGCAGTTCGCTGATGATGAATCCGGGGATGACGACGCGCAGGGGGAGTTCTTCGGGCCTGGTGGGTTCAATTTTGGCCATGGCGGCGAACAATTCGACGTCGCGCGGGCGGGCCTGTTTAAGCATGAACTCGCGCAGGTGGCCGGAAGCGCGGTCGAGCGCCTGTTCGCTGGTGATTTGTTTCGCCTGGTAAGGGGCGAGCGCGTCGCGGTTGATGTTTTCCCAGACGGGCGCCATGACGAAATAGGTGATGAACAGGGACAGGCCGATGATGATCTGGTTGGCGGGGGTGCCCTGGAGCTGGAGGGCGGTGCGGACGAACGACAGCACGATGACGATGCGCGTGAAGCAGGTCATCAGGAGCAGGATGCTGGGGGCGAGCGAGAGCAGCGTGATGATGAAAAGGACTTTGACGGCGGAATCGACATCCGTCGCGCCGTTGCTGCCGCCGAGCGTGATCTGGACCGGGCCGAGCGCGGCGGTGTTGTTGGTGGATTGCGCGAGGGCGCCTGCGGGCGCGAGGGCGAGCAGGAACATCAGGAGGCAAAGCCAGCCGGAACGCCAGCGCGAAGCCGGACGGCTGGGGCGCACTTCGGGGGCCGCGTCGGGGAGTGCGTCACCGGGCGTCTGGAGATTGCGGGTGCGGCGGCTGAAAACACCGGCGAAGCTGGAATGAGACCGTTCGGAGGGACGAGCTACGCGAGTCCCTGAATCCGAAGGAGCTCGATTCGTGGGACTCGCATAGCTCGTCCCTCCGGGTTGTGGCGTCGGTGTGCTCATTTTCCTTTGAGCACCTGGGTGAGGGCCTGGGCGAACGATCCCGAGACGGGCGTGTCCGCGGCGGCGGGGGATTCCGCTTCGGCGGGCTGAAGGTGGCTGAGCAAATTGATGCCGGTCGGGGACGAAGAGATGAGGAATCGTTCCTGTTCGAACGCGACGACGTAGAGGGCGTGGCGGCCGCCGAGGGAGCGGGATTCAACGATGTTCAGCCGGGGCGCGGCGCCGCGGCGCTGGACGACGCGCTGCCAGTTGCGGAAAAGCCACACGCCGCCGAGGAACACGGCGAGCACGATGGCGAGCGCGCCGAGCACCCGGAACAACGACGACCAGGGGCTGGGGAACGGGGAGGCGGAAAGATCGCGGAGGGGGGACGCGGGGTTGGCGACGGCGTTGGTGACGGCGTCAGCGGCGAGTGCGGAGGCGCGGCAGGCGATCCCGGCCACGGCCGGCGCGAACATCCTTCGCCAAAAGCGGGAACGGAAAAATGTCGGGCCGTGTTTCATGGTCGGGCAGGTTCAATCAGTTAGGCGGTGGCGGGCGCCGCGGGGGTGACGCCGATGACCTCGGTGATTTTTACTCCGAACCGGTCCTCGACGACGACGACTTCGCCGCGGGCGATGAGTTTGCCGTTGACGCTGAGTTCGACGGGTGCGTCGGCCGATTTGTCGAGCTGCACGACGGAACCGACATTGAGCTGCAGCACTTCCTTCATGGGGAGCTGGCAGCTTCCGAGTTCGATCGTGAGGCTGACGGGGACGTCGAGCACGAGGCTCAGGTTTGGATTTTCAGCAATCGCATTCATTTAAATTGATCAGGATTTGGCGGCGGGACCGGTGAGTTCGATGGCCCATTTGCCGGAGCGTGTGCCCGGGCGGCCGGTGAATTTGGGGATGTGGCTCAGGCTGAGCTGCACCTGCGCGGCGCACGCCGGGTCGAGCATGAGCACGTCGCCCTGTTTCAGCCGGGTGATGTCGCCCGCGGAAAGTTTCAACCCCTGCCACTCGGCGACGACGGGAACGGGCACGTCGTTGAATTCGTTGTTCCAGCGAAACGGCGCCTGGCGCGCGGCGGCGGTTTCGGCATCGGCCAGCCCGGCCGGGGTGAGCAGCCGCATCAGCGGCTCCACCGTCGCGTAGGGAAACACCATCTGGATCGGCTCGAGCTGTTCGCCGAATCCCGCGTCGAGCGTCAGCACCAGCATGGCGGTGTCGGGCGGTGCGGTCTGGAGATAGCGGCTGTTGTTTTCGTGTCCGACGAGGGACGGCTTCAGCTCGCGCATTTCGGGCCAGTGGCTGCACCATTCGTTGAGCAGCAGCGAGGCGGCCTGGTCGATGAGGGCGATTTCGATTTCGCTCAGGTCGCGGGTGGAATCGGGCGGCTGGCCGGGTCCGCCGAGCAGGCGGTCGACGAGCGTGAGGCCGAGGCGCGGGGGCAGGACGAGCAGGCCGGTGCCTTTGAGCGGATCGATTTTGAAAAGGGTGATGTGGGTCGGGCTGGGGAGGGTTTCGGTGAATTTCTGGTAGCCGACGATCTGGAGTTTGCCGAGCTGGACGAGGAATTCGAGCCGGAGAAACATCGAGAGCCGCGAAGCGAGGCTGCGGACGAACTGCTCGTGCCGCATCCGGATCCGGCGCAGTTCGCTGGGGGTGAGAAAGCCCGATTGGCGGAAATCGCAGGCGCGGATGGAATCGCTCCGGCGCCGTTCGTGCACACCGCGGGACGTGAGGACATCGATTTCGGCCGGGGCGTTTGCCGCGGCGGCCTCGGGAGCCGGTGTGGGGGAGGCGGGTGGATTCATCGCGGTCGCGCTATTGGATGGCGAACTCGGTGAAATAGATTTCCTGGACGGTGGCGCCGCCGAAGACGGTGTTGAATCCGGCGATCAACTCGCTGCGGATGAGGTTGCGGGCGGTGGGTTTCTCGAGGTCGGCGAGTGTTTTCGCCTGGAGAACGCCGCACGCCATGTCGCGGAGCTGCGGTTCGAGGTCCTGGACTTTTTCTTTGAACTGGGGTCCGGCGCCGACCATGGTGAGGCTGATGAGGAGGTAGCGGGAGCCCATGGTGCCGGCGACGTTGACCAGCAGTTTGTTCATGGTGACCGATTCCTTTTTGACGGGCCCGGAGGCCTTGGCGGTTTCGGCGGCTTCACCGCCGGCGGCGGGCGAGGCGGCGTTGAGGCCCTTCTGCAATTTGGGCAGCAGGACCATGGTGGTGGTGAGGTAGGCCAGGACGGGCATGACCAGGATGGTGGCCAGGAGCGGCAGCCAGGCGGCGAACCCGCCGGAGGCGGGGGCGGCAGCGGCGGCGGCGGCGGCGGCGGCCGGGGCCGCGGCTTCTTCCGCCGGGGCGGCTTCAGATCGGGTGGGAGGCATGGTGGATTAGCGTTTCAGGTTGACCAGCGTTTGCAGGATTTCGTCGCTCGTGGTGACGATTTTGGCGTTGGCCTCGAACGCGCGCTGCGCGGTGATCATCGAGGTCATTTCCGTGCTGAGATCCACGTTCGACGTTTCGATCGCGCCGGAATAAATCTGTCCGAGCCCGCCGCTGCGCGGGGCCGCCGGGGCGGCGAGGGGGCCGGCGTTGGTATCCCAGGTGTAAACGTTGTTGCCCAGTTTCATCAGAGCCTGCGGGTTCGTGAAATCCTGCAGGACGACCTGCGCCATGACGCCATTGACGCCGTCGTCCAGCCGCGCGTTCACCTGGCCGAAGGAATCGATGCTGAAGTTTGCGATCTTGGTCCCGACGGGCGCGGTCGGATCGAAGGCCGCAATAGCGGAGGCGGCATCGATCAGGATGTCGGCCGTGGGCGTGGCGCTGGTGTAAGGCGGCGCGCCGGTGTAACCCTGGACGCGCATGCCGGCGTTGGTTTGGAGGTAGCCGTTTTGGTCGAGTGTGAACTGGCCGTCACGCGTCGCGTAAGTTGTATTGCTGGACGTATCGCGCACGAGGAAATAGCCGCTTCCGCTGATGGCGAGGTCGGTGGTGGTGCCGGTGGTGTTGATGGTGCCCTGGGTGAAGGAGCTGTTGATGGCGGCGGTGGCGACGCCGGTGCCGACCTGCAGGACGTTGGCGCCGTTGAGGAGGCTTTGGCTGAAGGTATCCGCGAACTCGACGTGCGAGCCCTTGTAGCCGGCCGTGTTGACGTTGGCGATGTTATTGCCGATGACCTCGAGTTCCTGCTGGAATTGCTGGAGGCCGCTGACACCGGTTTGGAATGAGCCGATCATAATTTAAGTCTGGGTGGGGTTAATGTGTCTCGGTGCCGCCCGGCGTCGCCGTGAGCACCTGGTTGATATCGTAGGTCCGGCCGTTGACGATGATCTTCGGGGAACCAGCCATCATGAACACGCCCGTGACAATGCCGTGCGCCACGGTGTGATGATCCGCCAGCAAATCCACGGTGCTGCCCACCATGGCCATCGCGAGATGGCTCCGAATGTCGCCGAGCGGGTCTTCCGGCCGGCTCGCCACTTTGGATCGCAGGGTTCGTATCATGTTCTGCCTCCGATTAAGGGTTGGAACTCGTCGTGGTCGGATTTGTAATCGCAATGACCTGGTTCGCGTCGTAGGCCAGCCCGCCCACCACGATCTGCGGCTTGCCGGAAGTGAAGGTGATCCCGCTCACCACACCCTGGGTCGTGCTGACACCCTGGTCCGTCTGCAGTTTCAACGTCACCTGCTTGCCCACCATCGAGGTGGCCTGCATCTCGGCAAGCGTCGATTGCAGACTCGTGTTGCTCTGCAACGAACTCAACTGCGCGGTCTGCGTCAGCAAATCCTGGTTGCTCGACGGATTCAACGGATCCTGCGCCGTCATCTGCGCCACCAGCAATTTCAGGAAATCCGCCTGCGACAACGATTGCGAAGCGGCGGTCGGGACGGTCGATCCGTCGAGCGCGCCGGCGATGCCGCCGATGTTCGACGCGGTGGAGGAGAGGATTTGCATAATCAGGCCCAGGTTTCCCAGCCGCGGACCGGGGACGCCGGGGCCGACGCCGACGGGGCGGCGGCCGGAGCCAGGGTCGCGGAGATCGGCAACCCGCCCAGGACACTGAGGGCCGTCGGGTCCTCGTCCTGGCGCTGCTGCCGGGTTTGTTGAAAATCGGATTGGCTGTTCAAACTGCCCGTATCCGCGCTGAGCGGCGCGAGACGGATGCCGCGCGCTTCGAGCTGCTGCTGGAGCTGCGGCCATTGACGATTCAGAAAATCGTAGTCGCCCTTGTGCAGGCGCGCTTCCATCTGCACCTGGCCGTCGCGCATCTGGAGATTCAGCGAGAGCTGCAGATTGGATCCGGGCTTGATGACCACCTGCAGCGAATCCGCCCCGGAATCCCGGAGCCGGAAAGCATGCAACGACATAAGATCATGCGCGCGTTCCAGGGTGCGCATCGGGGCCACACTCGGCCAGGCCGCCGCGGCATGCGTCTCCACCGCCGCCGAACTCGGAACCGAAGAGGAATCCGGCGCGGCGCTCGAGGTCGAATCCGCCTTGGCCGCAGAAGTCAGTGCCTGAACCGCTCGAGCGCTTCTGGCCGAAACCAACTCGATATTGCCGGAATTACCCGGCACCGGCAGATTTTGCTCGGTCGAGTCGGTAAAACTGTTCTTTTTATCGGCCATTTGCATAGGCGCATGCTGTTGAGCAGCGGATGTGCCACCCCCTTCCGGAGGCTTCATCACAACGCTTCTAAGATGCTTTGGCTCAATGATTTTAGGTGGATCCGAAGCCGGATCCGGAGCTGGGGTCCCCTGCTCTTTCGATGCTAAGTCTTTGGGATCGATTTCCGCCGAATCACCCGGAGGCGTCAGTAACGTTGTTGATTGTGGCTGAATTGGTTGTGCAGCTTCTGAGGCCGCTTCGGGCAACTTTAAATCGATGAGCGCGACCGTGCCGGATGAAGGATTCGTCGCAACTTCCTCGTTTGAAGGGTTTTGAGAATCAGCCGTCGATTCCTGGGCTGGATTTCCGATGGTTTGCGTGCTGACGGGTGCCGTGCTTCCGCCGGGACTGCTCGAAGTTGTTGCAGAAGTTGTTGATGGCGTTTGAATTGGATCCGGCGCCGTGGAAGGCGCGCACAACGCGTTTGAGGCGTCGGCGGGGCGGTTGGAATCGGATCTGGCTTTTGCGCGGGGCCGTTTATCGGGGCTGGCGGGTGGGGAGCCTGGATCCTGTTGGGAGCGCTGGAGGGCGCGGCCCATGAGGGCGTCGAACGGGTCGTTGGAGCGCGTGTTGTGAGGCGGTGGCGATTCCGTGCGGGCGGCCGGGTTCGGGGTCGCGGCCGAGAAGAGGAGCTCGCTGGCTTGCATAATCAGGGTCCGGCTTTCGGGCGTGTGGCGGGTTCGGGCGGCAGCGTATGGAGAATGCGTTCGGTGAGGCTGGCGGCGAGGCGGGCTTCGGGTTTGCCCATCTTGCCGAGCGTCTCGAGAATGCCGCTGGCTTCGTCGGCTTTCATGCTGAAAAGGATGCGGACGGCTTCGTCCTCGTTCATTTGTTTGAGCAGGCCGGCGGCGCCGTCGGGGCTCATGCTGAGCACGAGTTTGACCTGGCGCTTGAGGTTGTCGGTTTCCTGTTCCTTGATGCGGACGACGCCTTTGTCGAACTCGGCCTGGAGCTGGTAGACGGTCTGGGTGGCGGCGATGAGTTCCTGGCGCTGGGCTTCGAGCCGGGTTTGGAGTTCCTGGAGCTGCTGTTCGCGGGCGGCGAGGGCTTCGCGCTGGCGGCGGATTTCCTCGACCCACTGGTCGAACTCGGGGTTGCGGAATTTCCAGGACGGCAATTCCTGGGGCGGCACCTTGGCTTCGACCATGGCGGTGCGGACGATTTGGAATCGGTTCGGCTGGATGAGCGCGGCCACGACGCCGAGGAACAGGAGGCAGCCGGTGAGCGCGGTGAACCAGGCGGATTGGAGGAGGCGTGGGATCATAACCGGTCCTTTCCGGGTCTGTCGTTATTGGGGAAGAGGCTGCCGGGCGCGGTGGCGCGGCGCAGGCCCAATTCGTCGAGATTTTTCTGCTCTTCGCGGCCGGCTTCGCGCTGCCAGGCGGCGCGGCATTTGTCGTGGTAACGGTCGAGTGTTTCGCGGTCGCGCGTGCAGGCCATCATGTCTTTCCAGGCGTCGTCCATCATGCGGCGGGCGCGCAGCAGTGCGGCGTTGCATTCCTTCTGTCGGAATTCGAGCACATTGCACCAGGCGCGGGTGCGGACGAGCTTGGTGGCGCTGACGCCGTCCGAGAGTTCCTGGCAGAGGGCGTTCCAGCCGGAGGCGAGTTCGTCGCTGGCGAGCTGGAGCTGGAGCGCGGCTTCCTCGCAGAGGCGCATGGCGGCGGCGAAAGCCTTCTGCGCCTCACGCTCGCGCTGTTCGCGGAGCACGCGGATCGGCTGCAGGGAAAATCGGAACGGTTTCATCTTATTTCTTGATAGGCACCAGCCCGGCGTGCTGGGCGGCGAGCGCCGTGGCGGTGCGGATCAGCAGCGGGATGCTTTCGCGCCGGACGAACTCGGTGCCGGCGCCCTTGCGGACGAAGCGATGGAACAGCTCGCGGGCGCGGGCGGTGAGCATAAGATCTTCCCAGACGCGGTCCATGTCCTGCCGGGCCTGTTCGAGGGCGTGGGCCTGTTCCTTGAGGCGCAGCTCGAGCACATTGCACCAGGCGCGCTTGCGCAGCAGCTCGGTGGGCGGACCGCCGGCGCTGATCTCGCGGCACAGCGCGTTCCAGCCGGCGGCGAGTTCCTGGCTGGCGGACTGAATCCGCGCGGCGGCGGCTTCGCAGGCTTTCAGCGCCTGTTCGTAATTGCGCGGGCCGCTTTTTTTCGGATCGCGGGCGGCCCGGGGCCTGGCATGGGTCGTTTTCATGGTCTCATCCTTTGTTGGCATTGGCTTTGACCGTGGCCGGAACGGCTGGCTGCGGCGTGGAAAGCGTGCGGGCAAGCTGGGTCCAGCTTTCGGGAGCGGGGAATCCCTCGGTGACATTCTGCCGCAGGAACCGGTTGAGCGGGTCGTGCAGCGCGATGGCATGGTCGATGGCGGCGCTGCTGCCCGCGGGGTAGGCGCCGATGTTGATCAAGTCCTGGTTCTTCCGGTAGACGGCGAGGTGCTCGCGGCCGGTCGCCGCCAGCCGGAGCTGGTCCTCGGTCAACAAATCGCGGTTCAACCGGCTGACGCTCTCCAGCACATCGATGGCGGGATAATGATTCTGCGTCGCCAGCTCGCGGGTCAGCACGATATGACCGTCCAGAATGGAGCGCGTCGCGTCGGCGATCGGGTCGTTCATGTCGTCGGCTTCGACCAGCACGGTGAACAGGCCCGTGATGGCGCCGGATTCGCCGGTGCCGGCGCGTTCGAGCAATTGCGGCAGGAGCGAGAACACGGACGGGGTGTAGCCGCGGGTCGTGGGCGGTTCGCCGACGGCGAGGCCGATCTCGCGCTGGGCCATCGCGAGGCGCGTGACGGAATCCATCATCAACAGCACGCTCTGGCCCTGGTCGCGGAAATATTCCGCGATGGCCATGGCGAGAAAGGCGCCTTTGACGCGGTGCAGCGCGGGTTCGTTGGACGTGGCGACGATGACGACCGACTTGCGGCGGCCGGCTTCGTCGAGGTCGCGCTCGAGGAATTCGCGCACCTCGCGGCCGCGTTCGCCGATCAGGGCGATGACATTGACGTCCGCTTCGGCGTGGGAGGCCATCATGCCGAGCAGGGTGGACTTGCCGACGCCGGATCCGGCGAAGATGCCCATGCGCTGGCCGCGGCCGCAGGGTGTGAAGGTGTCGATGGCCTTGATGCCGGTCTGGAACACGTCGCGGATCCGCTGGCGTTTGAGCGGGTGCGGCGGCTGGAGATTGAGCCCGGCCGAGTGCAGGGCGCGGACGGGGCCGAGATTGTCGAGCGGATGGCCGAGGCCGTCGAGGACGCGTCCTTTGAGTTCGGGTCCGACGGGCACCTGCATGGGGGCGCCGGTGGCGATGACTTCGCTGCCGGGATGGATGCCGCGGAGTTCGCCGAGCGGCATGAGGAGCAGGTGATGATTCCGGAACCCGACCACTTCGGCGAGGGTGTATCCGTCGTGCCGGGCGGATTCGATGCGGCACATTTCGCCGACGGCGGCGATGGGGCCTTCGGACTCGATGACGAGGCCGATGACCTGGACGACGCGGCCGCAGGTTTCGGTGACGCGGGTCTGGCGCAGGCTGCGCAGGGCCGAATCGAGCCGTTGATTGAGGCAGGGTCCCGCGGGTTTCATGCGGCGGTGAGGGCGTTGCGGAGCTGTTCGATCTTGGTTTCGCGCCGGGCGTCGAGCAGGCCGAAGCGGGTGTGGACCATGCAGCCGCCGCGGGTGACCTCGGACGAGTTGGCGAACCGGAGCGGGCCGGTTTCGGGGAGGCCCTGCAAAATGGGCGATTGATGTTTGCGCAGGAGGGCGAGGTCGTCGGGGTGGAGGTGGATGGTGATTTCGGCGCTGTCCTCGGCCTGGCCGACGGCTTCGCGCACGACGGCTTCGACCATCTTGGGGGCGATGGGCATGCCGGCGACGATTTTCTGGGCGGCTTCGAGGGCGAGGTTGACGAGGGCTTTCTCGGTGTCGGCGCCGACCTGTGGGACGATGGAGCGGAGCGCGGAGACGACGCCCTGGTGGAGTTCGAGCAGCTCGGCGCGCTGCTGGACGAGTTCGCGCCGCAGGGTTTTCTCGCTGTCGTGAGCGCCGCGCGCGTAGGCGGCCTTCTCGAGCTCCTCGAGCCGGCGGGCTTCGTCCGCGTCCGTGGATCCGGCAAGCCGGACATCGCGGAGCGGCAGGGACAACCGGATGGTTTTAGACGACTTCATTTTCCCCCGAGCTGGACTGGTCGAGCTCGATTTCACCCTCGGCCTCGAGTTTGCGGACGGCGTCGATGATCCGGAACTGGGCGGCTTCGACATCGCGCAGCTTCATCTGGCCCATCATGGACATTTCGTCCTGGACGGCCTCGGCGCCGCGGCGCGAGATGTTCGACAGCAGCAGTTTCTTGAGCGGATCGCTGGCTTTCTTGAGCGCCATGGCGAGGTCGCGCATGTCGGTTTCGCGCATGATGCGCTGGATCGCCTGGGGCCCGAGGAGCAGCAGGTCCTCGAACGTGAACATTTTCTTGCGGATCGCGCCGCACAGCTCGGGGTTGCGTTCCTCGATGCTGGTGAGCAGGGCGCGGCTGACGGTTTTGTCCATCGCGTTGAGAATGTCGGCCGCGGTGGTGACGCCGCCGGTCTGGGACAGGGCGCGGGTTTGCTTGATGCCGAGCTTGGCGTTGAGCACTTCGACGACGCGTTCGCCGACTTCGACCGGCGTGGGGGAGAGGGTGGCGAGGCGTTCGATGATTTTGTCCCGCTGCTCGGGCCGGAGCAGGGCGAAGACCTGGGCGGCGCGTTCGGGGGTGAGATAACTCAGGATGAACGCGATGGTCTGGACCTGTTCGTCGCGGATCAGGTTGAAAATATGGCGCGGGTCCATGTCGGCGATGCTTTGCATGGCGCCGACGGGGGCGCGGGCGGGCAGGACGCGGCCGAGAATATCGCTGGCCTTGAAAGTGCCGAGGGCTTTTTCGAGGGTGTTGCGGGTGACCTCGACGCCGGCGGTGATGGAGGTGCTGGCGGCGATGGCGACCCCGGAGAATTCGCGGAGGATTTCCTCCTGTTGCTCCTGGGTGATGAGGCTGAACCGGGCCATTTCGCGGGAGATGGCCTCGACCTCGCGGGGCTCGAACTGCTTGAGAATCTGGGCGGAGGCGTCGGACCCGAGCATGACGAGCAGCGCGGCAAGCTGCTGGAGCTTGTTCATCGCGCCGGATGCGGCTTCGGCTGGATTGTCGGCAAGTGCGGGCATGGCAATTATTCAGCGGGGTGGCTGCGGTTCAGCCATTCCCGGATGGCCTGGGTCATGTTGGCGGGATTTTCCTTCACGAGCCGGTTGAGCACGTCGACCGTGACGACGCCGGGCTGGGTGCCGTTCATCCAGTCGGGCTGGGCTGCGCCGCCGGTTCCGGGGCTGCGGCTGCCGGTCAGGCGGCCGACGGGGACGCCGATGGGGATTTCCTGGACGGGAGTGCGTTTGAAAAGGACGACGAGGAACAGGAGGGCGCCGAGGCCGAGCGCGGGGTAGACGGCGTTGCGGGCGATGTCCCACCAGAACTGGTGTTTCTGCTGCTGATCGAGTTCGCGGCTCAAGTCGGCTGCGAACTGGTCGTTGAAGGGCATCTCCTCCAGGGCGAGCATGTCGCCGCGGGTGTTTTCCGCGCCGACCTGGATGCCGACGGCGCTCTGGACGAGGCGGCGGAGCTGTTCGAGCTCGGCCTCGGGGCGTTTGACCAGCTTGCGGTCCGCGCCCTGACCTTCGTAGCGGGAGGCGATCGTGACGGAGGCGGACAGTTTTTTGATGCCGCCGGCGGCCTGGATGATGTTGCTCGTGCTCTTGCCGACTTCGTATTCGATGGTGGAAGTGGTCTTGCGGTTCTTGGTGTTGTTGACCGGGCCGGAAGCGGTCTGGACGGCGTTGGTGTCCGTGGCGGTGTTGACCGAAACGCCCGTGGGCCCGGTGCTGGCTGTGGAGGTGGTGGAATCGTTGTTTTCGTCGTTCTTCGTCTGCGTCCGGATCACCTGGCCGTCCGGGTCGAATTTCTCCTCGGTCCGGGTGATGGTGTCGAAATTGACCTCGGCGGAGACGCGGACGATGGCCTGGCCGGGGCCGAGGACTTTTTCGAGCACGTCCTGGGCTTTCTTGCCGAGGTATTGTTCGAGGTTGCGGCGGACGGTGAGCTGGGTGGCGGTGAGGCCGGTGAGCGAATCGTTGTCGGAGTTTTCCGAAAGCACGTTGCCGAGGTTGTCGACGACGGAGACGTTGTTGGGTTTGAGGCCTTCGACGGAATTGGCGACGAGGAAGCGGATGGAATTGATGGCGGTCGGCTGGAGCTGGGTGTTGCCGTGGACGCGGATGAACACGCTGGCGGTGGGGTGCTTGTCCTTGTCGAGCAGCAGCCGGTTTTCGGGAAGGACGATCATGACGCGGGCGGACTCGACCTCGTCGAGCTGGCCGATGGTGCGGGCCAGTTCGCCCTGGACGGCGCGGACGTAATTGGCGCGCTGGACGAAATCCGAAATGCCGAAGTTGGGTTTGTCGAAAATCTCAAACCCGACGCCGTCGCCGCGGGGGATGCCGCGTCCGGCGAGCTGCATGCGGAGGAGGTAGACTTTGTCCGAGGGGACGAGGATGGAGCCGCCGCCGGAGCCGATTTTGTAGGGGACCTTGGCGTCGTCGAGGGCGGAGATGACCTTGGCGGATTCGCTTTCCGAGAGGCGTCCGTAGAGGAGGCTGAATTCGGTGTGGGAGGACCAGAGCGCGAGGGCGACGAGGCCGCCGGCGAGGACGACGGTGGCGGAGAGGATGCTGAGGCGCTGGCTGGCTCCGAGCTGGCTCCAGATGTCGCGGAGCTGGGCGGCGAGTTTGGACAGGTTCTGATTCATTTAAGGCGATTGGCTTAGACCTGCATGCGCATGATTTCCTGATAGGATTCGAGGAGGCGGTTGCGGACCTCGACCATCAATTGAAAGGAGACGCTGGCTTCCTCCATGGCGATGACGGCCTGGTGGAGGGAGACGTTGCCGCCGCTCTGGAGGCCCTGGACAGCCTGGCTGGCGGCGGTTTGCTTGTTGTTAACCTCCTCGACCATGCGCCCGAGCATGGAGCCGAACGATTCGCCGGTGGACGGCGTGGACGTGACTTCGCCGGGCTGCTGCACCGGCAGGGGCGAATCCATCCCCGGCACCATCTCCGGGCGCACCACGGGCGCATAGGCCGGCATCGCGGTGTGGATGGAGGAGAGGGGTAACATGAGGTTGTGGCCGGGTCAGGTCGGATTATTTCTTCCCGATGGCGAGGGTGGCCATGGCCATGTTGCGCGCGTTTTTGACGACGGCGAGGTTGGCTTCGAACGCGCGCGAGGCGGCGATCATGTCGGCCATTTCCTCGTGAACATTCACGTCCGGCATCGAGACCATGCCGCTGGCGTCGGCGTCGGGATGGCCCGGGCGGTAAACCTTGATGGGCGGGCGGGAATCCTTCTGAACGCGGGCGCCGATGAGCGACGGCGAGGCGCCGTTGCTGCCGTCGATGGCCTTTTGCAGGCTGGTTTCGAAAACCACGACCTGGCGCTGATAAGGTTTGCCGTCGGGTCCGCGGGTGGTCTGGGCGTTGGCGATGTTTTCGGAAATCACGTCCAGGCGGGTGCTCTCGGCCTTGAGCGCCGCGCCGGTGCTTTGGATGCCCTGGAGAATGTCAATCATAGGTTGTCAGGCTATTTGCCGCTGATCGCGAGGCGCATTTTGATCAGGGTGTCGCTGATCAACTGGGATTGCACCGTGTGCGCGAGGACGTTTTGGTTCAGAATCATCATTTCCTGCTCGAGATTCACCGTGTTGCCGTCGCGCCCGTTAGGGACGGCGCTGGTGTCGGCGGCGATGGTGGGTTTGATGGCCTCGATCTGGCGCGCGTCGCCCGAGGCGCAGGCGCGTTCCAGTTCGGCATTGAACGACGAGGCGAGATCGACGCGGCGATAGCCCGGCGTTTCCAGGTTGGCAATATTGCTGGCGATCGCCTGCTGCCGGACGGCGATGGCGTCGAGCGTTTTTTTGCCGGCCAGGTAGCTCGGATCGTTGAAAAGCGCATCAATCATGCAAAATTTTCCGAGTCTGTTGAGCAACGGCAATGCCAGTGCAGGAATTGCCTGTAAAACAAGGAGTTCCGCAACCGGCCCCCTCCAAAACAGGCAAAAACTACCGGGTCCGGCCGAGGTTCACGGCAAGAAGTAATCCGATGGCTTTCAACCCCGGGGATGGAGAAACCCTGGAGCCGAGGCGGGCCGCGAGTGCGAGCCGCGGGAAGGAACGGCGAGAGGCAGGATTTAGAGTGCCAGCAGGCGGTAGCCGATGCCGGATTCGGTCACGATCATTTGCGGGCGGGCGGGGTCCTTCTCGATTTTGTCGCGCAGGTGGGCGATGTGGACTCGGAGATACTGGGTTTCCTTCACCGCGTTCGGGCCCCAGATTTCGGCGAGAATCTGGCGGTGGGTGAGCACCTTGCCGGCGTGGAGCACGAAGAGCCGGAGCAACGAATATTCCGTCGGGGTGAGTTTCACTTCCGTCCCGCTCTTCCGCACGATGCGGGCCGCGAGGTCCACCTCCAGGTGGCCGCTCTGGAAAATGGCGTCGGCTCCCTGGGGCTGGACCTGTCGGAGCGCGGCGCGGAGCCGGGCCAGCAGTTCGGCGGAATTGAACGGCTTGGTGACGTAATCATTGGCGCCGCCGTCGAGCGCGGCGACCTTGTCCTGCTCCTGGTCGCGCACGGAGAGGATGAGAATGGGCACGCGGCTCCATTCGCGGATGCGTTTGAGAACTTTGAGACCGTCGAGGTCGGGCAGGCCGAGATCGAGCAGGATGACATCCGGCCGGGATTGCGCGGCCTGCAGGACGCCGTCGTTTCCGGTGGCTGCGTCGCAAACGCGGTAGCCGTTGCCCTCGAGTGTCACGCGCAGCAACCGCCGGATTTGGGGTTCGTCATCGATGATGAGGGCGACGGGTGATTTTGGGGTGTTCATCCTTTGCTTTCGGCGGGGGGGTCGGCGAGGGGCAGGTGCAGGGCAAACAGCGCGCCGCCGCCGGGGCGGTTGCCGGCGGTGAGAGTTCCGCCGTGCGCCTCAATGAATCCCCTGGCAATGGTCAGGCCGAGCCCGCTGCCGCCGGTGGGCGCGGTCGGCGCGCGGAAAAATTTGTCGAAAATCCGCGGCATCAGGTCGGGCGCGATGCCCGGCCCGCGGTCCGCCACGCTCAACACCGCGAAGTTCGCCTCGGTTTTCGCCTCCACTTCTATCGCGGTTCCCGCCGGGGTGTGCATGACGGCATTCAACACCAGGTTCGACAACGCATGCTGGACGAGTGAGAAATCGATTCGGACCAGCAGCGGTTCGGCGGGAAGTTTCGTAGCCACCTTCCGGGACGAAAGCTCTCGGTCCAGTTCCCGAAGCGTGGTCTGGACAAGGTCCCGCGCGTCCTGCCAGTCGAGCTGCGGCAGGATTTTTCCGGACTCCAGCCGCGCGACATCGAGCAAGTTCCCGACGATGCGGTTGAGCCGGGCGTTGGCCTCCTGGATTTCGGCGATCAACTGGCGGCGCTGATCGGGCGTCGTGTGATCGGCGGACGCGAGTGCGCTGGCGGCGCTGCTGCTGGCGGCGAGCGGGGTGCGCAATTCGTGGGAGATGGAATCGAGCAGGGCGCGGCTGAGCCGCTCCGATTCGGCGAGCAGGCGGGCCTGTTCGGCGGCGTTGCGAAGTTCGACGCGATCCAGCACCAGGGCGGCCTGGCGGGCGAAGGTTTCCAGCAGGGTGCGCTGGGCGGGGGTGAGGCTGTTTCCCGGCATGTTGAGGGCGAGGACGCCGAAGATTTTCCGCTCGGTCGCGAGCGGCAGGTGGAACGCATCGGCGCCGGGAAGATTATCGGTGAACCGGCCGGCGGGTTTGCGATGGCGGTAGGCCCAATCCGCCACCCCGAGTTCCTTTTCGGAAAGCGTCATCGTGCTGTCGGGATGTGGCGCCAGCCGGTTATTGAAGGGCATGCAGACGGCTGCGGAAGCCTGGAAAACGCGGTTGATTTGGAGCACCAGTTGCCAGACGACTTCATCGCGCGATCCCGCCTCGGCGAGGTCTCGGGTTAATTCATAGAGCGCCGCGGTCCGTTCCTCCCGCGTGCGTTCCGCCCGTTCCTGGGTCCGGATGCGGGCAACAAGCTGTCCGAGGACCAGTGCGACGACGAAGTAGGCGCTGAAGAGGAGGGCGTCTTCGAAGCTCGAGATGACGAGGGTAAATCGCGGGGGCAGGAAGAAGAAATTCCAGACAAGGGCGCTGAGGGCGCCTGCGGCGAGGACCGGTCCGCGTCCGATTTTCAAAGCCAGCAGCACGACCATCAGCAGGAACACGAGGCCGGGCACGCGCGGCCCGGTAAACGTCATCAAGCCCCAGTTGAGGGCGGCGACAAGGGCGATGCTTCCGACGGCGAAGGCGTATTGCTGCCAGGCCGATTCGAACTGAGGGCGCCAGGGTTTGCGCGAGTCCGGCCCCGCGGATTTGTCGGCGCGGACGACGTGCAGATCGATGTCGCCGCTGGCGCGGGTGAGCCGGCGGAGAAAGCGATCGCCCTTGAGCCAATCGCGCCAGCCGCCGGCGCCGGGTTTTCCGACGATGATCTGGGTGACGTTTTGTTCACGGGCGACGCGCAGGATTCCGCGGACGAGATCGTCGTCGGTGGTGTGGATGACTTCGGCGCCAAGTTCCTGGGCGGCGGATAGGTTCCGGACCAGTTGCGCCTGGGCGGCTTCGGACAGCGGCCGGGAACCCTCGACGTGCAACGCGAGCCAGCGGCATTTCATTCCGTCGGCCATCCGGCGCGTCCAGCGGATGAGGGATTCCGAGAGCGGTCCGGGTCCGACGGCGACGAGCAGGGAATGCCCGGTTTGCCAGGCGCCGGCGCCGGTTTGGGCCTGGCGGAATTCGCGCGTATCGACGCCGACATGATCGGCGACGAGGCGCAGGGCGATTTCGCGCAGGGCGGTGAGGTTGGATTCGCGGAAAAAATGCTGCGCGGCGGCGGCGGCGCGGTCGGGCAGGTAAACTTTTCCCTCGCCGAGCCGCTGGATGAGCTCCGCCGGGGGCAGGTCGACCAGTTCGAGAACGGCATCGTCGAGGACGCTGTCGGGAACGGTCTCGCGCACTTCGGCGCCGGTGATCTGGCGGACGGGATCGGCGCGGCTTTCGATGTGCTGGACGTTGAGCGTGGTGAAAACGTCGATGCCGGCGTCGAGCAATTCCTGGACGTCCTGCCAGCGTTTGGGATGGCGCGAGCCGGGGACGTTCGTGTGGGCCAGTTCATCGACGAGGGCCAACTGGGGGCGCCGGGCGAGGACCGCGTCAAGATCCATTTCCGTGAGCGCGACGCCCCGGTGCTCGATGGCTTTGCGGGGGACGGCGGGAATCCCGGCCGTGAGCGCGTCGGTGTCCTTGCGTCCGTGGGTTTCGACGTAGGCGATGACGACGTCGCGCTTCGCGGCGAGTTCGCGCCGCGCGGCCTCGAGCATGGCGTAGGTCTTGCCCACGCCGGGGCTCATGCCCAGGAACACCTTGAGCCGGCCGCGAGACTTCCGGGCCGCCTCGGTCTGGATCGCGGCCAGCAACGCGTCTGGGTTGGGTCGGTGGAAGTCAGTCACTCATTTCACGATAGTTGATCCGGCCTTCGATGGGGAGGAGGAAGATTCCCGGTCGAGCGCCAGGTTCAATTCCAGCACGTTGACCCCCGGCTCGCCCAGCAGCCCGAGGTCCGGCCCATCGGTGCAGCGGGTGATAAGAGCGCGGACCGCCGCCGGGCTCAATCCACGCGCCTTCGCGACGCGCGCCGCCTGGATTTCCGCGTTTTTCGGGCTGATGTGCGGATCCAGCCCGCTCGCCGACGCGGTCACCGCGTCCGCTGGAACGGCCTCGGAATCCCCCAGGCCGTTTTCGGCGCGATACGCCGCGATCCGGTCCCGGATGGCGTCGTTCAGCTTTTGGGATGTCGGGCCCAGATTGCTGCCGCCGGAACTGGCCGCGTCGTAACCGTTCCCGGCGGCGGAAGGGCGCGGATGAAAGCAATTCGCAGCGGCGAAATTCTGCCCTATCAACCCGGACCCGCGAACCGATCCGTCCTTGTCGACGATCAAGCTGCCGTTTGCCTTGTCCGGAAACAGGGCCTGGGCGACGCCGAACACGACGAGCGGGTAGAGGCCGCAGCAGACGAGGGTGAGGACCAGGGTGGAAACGATGGCGCCGCGGGTTTGGGAAAGGAGTTCTTTCATAACAATCAGGCCAGGTGGAGGGCGGAGATCAGGAGGTCGACGATCTTGATCCCGATGAAGGGGATGATCACCCCGCCGAGTCCGTAGATAAGCAGGTTGCGCTGCAATGTCGCGAGCGCGCCGATCGGGGTGTATTTCACCCCGCGCAGGGCGAGGGGGATCAGCGCGATGATGATGAGGGCGTTGAAAATGATCGCGCTCAAGATGGCGCTGGTGGGGCTGTGGAGGCGCATGATGTTGAGCGGGGCGATCGCCGGGAATGTGGCCATGAGCATGGCGGGGATGATGGCGAAGTATTTCGCCATGTCATTTGCGATGCTGAAGGTAGTCAGCGAACCGCGCGTGATGAGCATCTGTTTGCCGATTTCGACGATGTCCAGGAGCTTGGTGGGGTTGCTGTCGAGGTCGACCATGTTGCCCGCCTCGCGGGCGGCCTGGGTGCCGGTGTTCATGGCCACACCCACGTCGGCCTGGGCGAGGGCCGGGGCATCGTTTGTGCCGTCGCCCGTCATGGCCACGAGATGCCCCGCCGCCTGTTCATCCCGGATGCGTTTCAGTTTCTGCTCGGGCGTCGCCTGCGCCATGAAATCGTCCACGCCGGCTTCCGCCGCGATCGCGGCCGCGGTGAGCGCGTTGTCGCCGGTGATCATCACCGTGCGAATGCCCATTTTGCGCAGGTGCGCGAACCGCTCCCGGATGCCGCCTTTGACGACGTCCTTCAAGTGCACCACGCCGAGGACCTCGCGGCCTTCGGCGACGACCAGCGGGGTGCCGCCGCTGCGGGCGATGTCATCGACGCTGGAGCTGATCTCGCGGGGAAAACTGCCGCCGGCCTGGTCGACATAAATCCGGATCGCCTCGGCGGCGCCTTTGCGAATGGCGCGCGCGGGCTGGCCGTCCAGCGCGGGGAAATCCACACCGCTCATCCGTGTCTGGGCCGTGAACGGGACGAATCTGGCGTGCGGTTCGGCCACCTCGCGCCCGCGCAGGTTGAATCGTTCCTTGGCAAGCACGGCGATGCTCCGGCCCTCGGGGGTTTCGTCGGCCAGCGACGCGAGCTGGGCCGCGTCCGCCAGCCGCTCCGCCGGCACCCCGGGCGCCGGCAGGAAGGCGGTCGCCATGCGGTTGCCCAGCGTGATCGTCCCGGTCTTGTCCAGCAGCAGCACGTCCACGTCACCCGCCGCTTCCACGGCCCGGCCGCTCATCGCGAGCACGTTCCGCTGCAGCACGCGGTCCATGCCGGCGATGCCGATGGCGCTGAGCAAGCCGCCAATCGTGGTTGGAATCAGGCAGACCAGCAGCGCGACCAGCACCGGCACGGAAAAGTTGACGGCGGAATAGAGGCCGAACGGTTTGAGTGTCACGCAGACCAGCAGGAAGATGAGCGTCATCGCCGAGAGCAGTATGGTGAGCGCGATTTCGTTGGGCGTTTTCTGGCGCCGGGCGCCTTCGACCAGGGCGATCATGCGGTCCAGGAATCCGCCGCCTTTTTCGATGGTGACGCGGATGACGATGCGGTCGCTGAGGACGCGGGTGCCGCCGGTGACGGCGCTGCGGTCGCCGCCGCTTTCGCGGATGACGGGGGCGGATTCGCCGGTGATGGCGGCTTCATCGACGCTGGCGATGCCTTCGATCACGTCGCCGTCGGCGGGGATGACATCGCCGGCTTCGCAGACGACGACATCGCCTTTCTGGAGGTCGGGCGCGGGGATTTTTTCCTCGCGGCCGTTGCGGAGGCGGCGGGCGAGTGTTTCCTTGCGGGCTTTGCGCAGGCTGGCGGCCTGGGCTTTGCCGCGGCCCTCGGCGACGGCCTCGGCGAAGTTGGCAAAGAGGACCGTGAACCACAGCCAGAGGGCGAGCTGGGCGACGAATCCGCGCAGGGCGGGTTCGCTGGTGAAAATCCCCGCCGTGGTGAGCGCGGCGCCGACCATCGTGACGAACATGACCGGGTTCCGGATCATGAGGCGCGGGTCGAGCTTGCGGAACGAGTCGCCGATCGCGGGCCCGGCGATGTTCCAGTCGAAAAGCGAAGGAGGTTTTTGGGTCATAACGATTCGGTGCGCGGGTTAAAAGAGCCGGCCCTGAAAATTCAGGAAATGTTCCACGACGGGCCCCAGCGCCAGTGCGGGAAGAAAATTCAAGGCGCCCACGAGCAGCACGGTTCCGATGAGAAGGATGAGGAATGTTCCGCCGGAAACGGGAAAGCTGCCGGTGTTGACGGGTGCGAGTTTCTTCTTCGCCAGGGAACCCGCCATGGCGAGGATGGGAATGATCATGAGGAACCGGCCGATGAGCATGGAGATCCCGAGGGTGGTGTTGTACCAGGGTGTGTTGGTGGTGAGCCCGGCGAAGGCGCTGCCGTTGTTGCCGGTGCCGGAGGTGTAAGCGTAGAGCATCTCGCTCAGGCCATGCGGGCCGGCATTGTTCAGTCCGGCGGGGCCCCACGGGCTCACGGAGGCCCAGGCGGCGAACCCGAGGATGTCGATGGCGAGGATGAGCATGGCGAGCATGGCCATTTTCACCTCGTAGGATTCGATCTTTTTGCCGAGGTATTCCGGGGTGCGGCCGACCATGAGCCCGGCGATGAACACGGCGAGCACGACGAACACGAGCATGCCGTAGAGGCCGGCGCCGACGCCGCCGATGATGATTTCGCCGAGCTGAATGTTGAACAGCGGGACGAAGCCGCCGAGGGGGGTGAAGGAATCGTGCATGGAATTCACCGCGCCGCACGAGGCGTCGGTGGTGATAGTGGCAAACAGCGCGGAATTGAAAATGCCGAACCGCACTTCCTTGCCCTCCATGTTTCCATCCGCCGCCGCTACGCCCAGGTGTTGATGAACCGGGTTCCCCTGCGCTTCCGCCCACCAGCACAGCAGGGTGCCGCCGAGAAAAAGTGCCATCATGGCCGCCCAGATCGTCCATCCGTGGCCCGGGTTCTTCACCATGCGGCCGAGGTAATAGGTCAGGCCGCTGCCGATGGCGAAGATCGACAGCATTTGGAGGAAGTTGGAGAGCGGCGTCGGATTTTCAAACGGGTGCGCGGCGTTCGCGTTGACAAATCCGCCGCCGTTGGTGCCGAGCATTTTGATGGCGACCTGCGACGCCATGGGGCCCTGGGCGATGGTTTGCGTGTCGACGGTTTGATCCACCAGGACCGGCCCGTTCGTGGTGGTGATTGGCTGGCCTTTGTCGTCGGTTTTCGGAACCTGGATTGTGTAGGGCTCGAGAAGTTTCGCCTGCGTGTAGGGCTTGAAATTCTGGATCATGCCCTGGGAGACCAGGACGATGGCGAACAGGAGGCAGACGGGCAGGAGCAGGTAATAAGTGACGCGGACGAGGTCGGCCCAGAAATTTCCGAGCGTGCCGGACGAGGGCCGTGCGATGGCGCGGACGAGGGCGGCGGCGATGGCGATGCCGGCGGCGGCGGAGGTGAAGTTGTGGAAGGCGAGCCCCACCATCTGGGAGAAGTAGGAAAGGGTGCTCTCGCCGCCGTAACTTTGCCAGTTGGTGTTGGTCGTAAAGCTCACGGCGGTGTTGAACGCGAGGTGTCCGCTGACGGGGCCGAAACCTTGCGGGTTGAGCGGCAGCCACTGCTGCAGCCTGAGAATCGCGTAGGTGAACAGGCAACCGACGAGGCTGAACAGAAGGAGGGCCAGGGTGTATTGTTTCCAGTCCTGCTCCTTCTCCGGATCCACGCCCATCAGCCGGTAGGTCAGCCGCTCCAGCGGCCGCAAGATGGGATCGAGCCAGGTCCGGCCCCGGACGTCAAGCACCTGGAGCAGGTACAAGCCCATGGGTTTGGTGATCGCCGCGATGGCGGCGACATAGAGAATCAACTGCAGCCAGCCGGATGTTTGCATAGGGGCGGGATTAGAATTTTTCGGGGCGCAGCATGGCCGCCAGGAGGTAGCCGAACAGGGCGAGGGCGACGAGGCCGACAAGGAGGGTTTCCATAATCAGAGTTTCTCGCAAAGGCGGACGTAGAGTGCGCTGAGGGCAAAAAAGGCGGCGACAATGCCGACAAAGATCAGGTCTTGCATATGCCAATTCCAGGTTGAATATCGCTGTTCACGGCTTTGAATATGCGCCGCCAGCCAGGGCCCGGGTAGTTAAGATGGGGCTGGAAGATGTTAAGAAGTTGTTAAAACGCCGAAACACTGATCTCCGCAAGCCCTCCGCGAGACCCGACGTGTGGTCTCAAGCCGGGGAAGTTGAAGCGGGCTCGGGTTATTTTGGCGCGCAGGGGATTTCCAGCGTGAACGCCGCGCCTTTCCCCGGCCCGTCGCTATGAACGCTGAGCGCGCCTCCCATTTCCCGGGCCGCCAACGAAGCATTGTGCAGACTGAAACCGTGCCCATCCTTCCATGTCGTGAAGCCGTGGTTGAAAATGCGGTGGATGTCTTTCGGCTGAATCCCCACCCCGTTGTCGATGACAGCGATCCGGACCCGATCAGGCTCTGAGTGGATGCGGACGGTCATCTGCCTGTCCGGACGGGACGATTCCCCGCAGGCCTTGACGGCGTTGGCGATCAGGTCCATGAGAATCTGCTGCGCCTTGTGCTTTGCGATTCGGATTTCAGGCAACCTCTTGTCGTATTCGCGGACCAGGTTCACATGGAGACCTCCGAGGCTTTCCTTGCTTGATCTGAGGGCGTCTTCGACGAGGTCCGCGACGTTGACGGACTCGGTGACCGCGGCGACCCGGGCGTAATTCTGCTGCACGGCCACGATGTTCTTAACGTGCTCCACGTTTTTCGCGAGCGACTCCACCTCTTTCAGGATGAAATTCTGCTCCTCGGACGAATGCGCCGCCAATTGTTCAAGGAACAGCGGCAACTGCCGGCCCTTGGGATCGTGCGCCAGGAAATCGCCGAGGTCCGAGGCGTGTTGGCGCATCAGGGCGGCGACCTTGGCGACATTGCACGTCTTGCTGTTTCGGACCTGCTGCGAAATGAGACCCACGGAGACGTTGATGCTGTTCAACACGTTGCCGACATTGTGCAGCACGCTGCTGGCGATTTCAGCCATCCCCGCCTTGCGCGACGCCTCAACGAGCTGCTTGTTCACCTGATCCAATTTGGCTTCCGCCTCCTTGATCTCCGTGACATCCTTCGAAATACCGAAGGTGCCGATGATGTTCTTGTCCGCATTGCGCCACGGCAGTTTGGTGGTGAGACACCAGGTGACCCGGCCGTCCGGGTGGGTCTCCTTCTCCAGCTTGCCGACGATCGGTTTCCCCGTTCGAATGATCGCCTGTTCGTCCTCGAACGCCGGCCGGGCGTGATCTTCCGTGAAGAAATCAAAATCCGTCTTGCCCTTGAGGGTCCCCGCGTCGTGCAGATGGAAGAATTCCTCGAACGCCTTGCTGAAATGGACGAAGCGCGATTCCCTGTCCTTGAAGTAAATGCGGTCCGGGACGTTTTCCAGCAGCGCCTCCAGCAGGTCGCTCATAGTGCTCAGCCTGGCCTCGGTTTCCTTGAGCGCGGTCACTTCCCGGGAGATCCCGAAGGTGCCGACGATATTGCCCGCCTTGTCGCGCCACGGCATTTTGGAAGTGAGACACCAGGTGACGCGGCCGTCGGGATGTCTTTCCGGCTCCATCTTTCCGATGAGCGGTTTTCCGGTGCGAATGATTTCCTGCTCGTCCTCGTAGGCGGGCCGGGCGCGCTCGTCGGCGTAACAATCAAAATCGGTCTTGCCGACCAAATCGCCGGGATTTGCGAGTCGGAAATGGGCGCAGAAGGAACGGCTGTACTTCACAAAACGCGACTGCCGGTCCTTGAAGTAGATGAGGTCGAGGCAATTCTCCAGCAGCACCTCGAACAGCGGATCGGCATCGGCGAACTGGAGCGCTTCCGGCATGGGAGCCAGGCTCCCCGGCGCAAATTCACGTCGATCCTTCTCCATTTCAGCAGGATTCATATTCCCGGTTCCGGGTAAGGCCGAACATCGGTCAACTTCCTGCATCGGCGATCCTGGCGATGTCTTTAGCGTCGACTGCGCCCGCTTTCAGGCAAAGCGTTTTTGCATGACCAGGGCCGCCGCCGGGTGGGCGATGCGCCGTTCGGCGGTGATGGCGTGGAGGCGCAGCCGGCATTGGGCGGCCTCGCCGATCGTGTGGAAATGGTAATGATGGACGGCATCGCGCGCCGCGACGGTGGGCACGGCGATGAAGCCGCGGCCTTCCGCCGCCATGACCTTCATCAGGGCGAGGTCTTCGAATTCAGCCACAACACGCGGCTGGATGCGCTGCTCGCGAAACCACTGTTCCAGCATCCGGCGCAGGGTGGTGTTCTCGGACGGCAACAGGGCGGGCGCGCCGTGCAGGGATTGGGGAAAGCCGCGGCGCAGTTTCGCGGCGAGTTTCGCCTCGGCGCAAAGGGTCGTGCCGGTTTCGCCGAGGGGATGGGTGAAGGTCCTGAAGCGGGTGCTGCTGGACGGGGGTTCATCCGAAAGGACAAGGTCCAGGCGGTGCGCCGCGAGCTGGGCGAGCAGGTCCTCCATTTTGCCTTCGCGGCAGATCACGTGCACGGGCTGCGGCATTCCGAAGACCGGGGCGAGGATGTCGTTGGTGACCAGCTTCGGAAAGGAATCCACCACCCCGACATAAAAGCGCAGCGTGCGCACGCCGGGCCGCTGCTTCACGACGTTCACCATCTCGCCGCCCAGCGTGAAAATTTCCTCCGCATACCGGAACACGACCTGTCCCGTGTCCGTGAGCTTGTTGCCGCGGCCCTCGCGCCGGAACAGCTTTTCACCCAGCGCCTCCTCGAGTTCACGGATCTGCTCGGAGATGGACGGCTGCGACACATGCAGCACGGCGGCGGCGCGCGCCAGGCTCCCTTCCTTCGCAACGGTCCAGAAGTAACGCAGGTGATGGTAATTCAGCCAGTCCATCGCTCGCCCAATTTGCTTCGGATTAACCGAAGTGTCCATTCGGAACGTCGTATTGGTCCGGCCGCGCCACCGGGTGCAGTGTGCCTCCATGAACGCCGGGACGCCCGCCCTTGTTGAGGCGAGGTCCGGCCAAAACTGAACCCGGCCATGAAACTGAACCTGCAACATCAAAACCTCCGGTCCACCCACGCGGTGGACGCCCAAATCGAAAACTGCATCCTGTCCCTGCAACCGCGGTTGCAGATCGACGAAGCCCACGTCCGGCTGGAATGCCGCTCGGAATCCAGCCCGGCCTACGGCGTGCGCGTCCACCTGGTGACACCCGGTCCGGATGTCTATGCCGAGGGTCGCGACCACACCATTGAAGCCGCGGTGCACAAGGCGATGCTCGAGCTGGAATCCCGCCTGGGATGGCGCGAACGGAAACGGCTCCAGCACGCCCGCGGTTCGCGCCAGTCGCCCGCCACTCGGATCCGCAACAGCCATCGGCGGTGAAGCTTCAACTGCCGGATGAGGATTGAATCATGACGGACTCTCTTTGGCTCTGGGTGGGAAGGGCCCCAAATCGACGCAGAGGCGCGGAGACCTGTCACGTTTCACGTGAACCCAGAGGGCCGCAGAGCAAGGCATCCGGCGAAGGGCACACCAAACGTTGACGGTTCCCATCCGTGTTCATCCGTGTCTATCCGTGGTTGACCCCCTACCGGACGCCTTAACCGCCGCGCAAGGGATCCCGGGCGCGGGGGCCTCTGATTTGCCTTGAAGTTTGCGGACCGGCCGCATAATAGAATTGTTCGCGAGTCCAATGGAAGGGTGGCTGAGTGGTTGAAGGCACCTGACTCGAAATCAGGCTTAGGAGCAATCCTAACGTGGGTTCGAATCCCACCCCTTCCGCCACCTTTTTGCCATATCTTTACAAGATGCGGCTTAGCAGAAGCTTATTTTGATTTCGTCTTTGCAACGGTAATCTTGTCGGTGATCAATTCGACCATTTCGCGCTTTTCTGCGGGATTCTTCACGTCCCACCTTTCGTAGAGGCTGCCGGCTTGTTGGGCATCCTCGACCCATTTGAAGTGCAAGCGCGGTTGCAGGCGACAATGCCCCCTGCGTATCGGTAAAACGCCTGACTTTTTCCAGGTCTTCCGGCGTGGTAGATTCAGGCGCATGTTGTTGTTCAATGTCGTTCGGCGGCTGTTCGCAGCTTCCCGCTGGTATTGCCTCCTCGCTCTTTTGACCGGCAGTTTGCGCGCGCAAACTCTCGCCGACATCGGGTCAACCCCGCCCACTCCAGGCACCAACGACATCGCCCAGCTCGCAACCCAGGGGAATATGGCTTTCCCGGACGGGGTTAATTATTTCACCGACAACAACCCGCCGGCAGGCCAGACGTTCACCACCGGGACCAACGCGGTGACTCTATCGTCGGTGGCCATCAAAACGGCGGGGTTGAATTCCGGCAACGGCTACGGCACGCCGGCCAGCACCCCCACTTATTACCTGCGGATCTATTCGATCAGCGGCAGCACGGCGAGCATGCTGATTGCGTTCAGCGCGGCGAACCCCGGGTTCACCGATGGGGACTGGCTGAAGTGGAGCGGGCTGAATGTGCCGTTGCTGGCGAACCAAACCTACGCGTTCACCTTCGGCATCAAACCCTCCGGAGGCGGCTGGGCGGCCCTGGCGGTGGCGACCAACGCCTACGCCGGCGGCGAGATCGTGACCATCCCGATCAGTGGCGGCGCGATCACCACCGGGTCCAGCCATAAGTTCGACGCCGTTTTCGACCTCGGGTTTCGCGCCGCTTCCACGAATCTTCCCGCGTCGATGCCCTTCCCGATCCCCACCTACGGATGGAACCTGGGCAACACGATGGAAGCCACCTGGGGTGTGCCGAGCCGGACCGCGGCGCCGTTTTATACCGCCGCCAACGCCGGGTTCAACGCCGTGCGCATCCCGTGCGCGTGGGATTTCAACGCCACCACCAACATCTCGGGCGGTGTCACGAATTACCCGATCAATCCCGCCTTCATGACCGCGGTCAAACAGGTGGTCGACTGGGCGCTCGCCGCGGGAATGACGGTCGTCATCAACGATCATTGGGATGACGGCTGGCTGGAAAACAACATCGGCACCAATGTGAATCCCGTCATCAACGCGAAGGCGAACTCCTATTGGACCCAGATCGCGACCGGGTTCGCGGGTTATGACAACCGCCTGCTGTTCGCCGGAGCGAACGAACCCAACGTCAACAGTCCCGACGGGATGAAAACGCTGATGTTTTACTACCAGACCTTCGTCAACGCCGTCCGCGCCACCGGCGGCAACAACACCAATCGCTGGCTGGTGCTGCAAGGCGGCGGAGACACCACCTGGTTGAACGCCCTCCCGACGGACCCGACACCCAATCGCCTGATGGTGGAGTATCACTGTTACACGCCCGCCCAGCTTGCGATCATATCGAGCGATGTTTCCTGGGGCATCGTGCAGTATTTTTGGGGCCAGGCGTACCATTATGCCGCCGATCCGACACGCAACTGCGTCCCGCCCGAAGAGGGCAGCATTGATTCCGGTTTCCAACAACTGGCCGACCAGTACGTCAGCAAAGGCATCCCGGTCATGATCGGCGAATTCGGGGCGGCTTCGAAACCGTACCTGGCCGCAACCAACGCCACCGAATACGCCTGGAACCAGGCGTCCGAGTATTATTGGCACAAGTATGTCGCCGAATCCGCCCGCGGCCATGGGCTGAGTCCGTTCTTCTGGAGCACTCCCGGCACTCCGTTCGATTGGACCTCGGGCGCCGTCAATGACGCGCAGCTCATTTCCGTTTTGACGGGCGGGAACGCGCCGCCGCCGCCAAACGGCGCCCCAGTCGCCCCGTCCAGCCTGACCGCTGCGGCCGCCGGCAACCAGGTGACCTTGTCCTGGACGGCCGGCAGCGGCGCCACCAGCTACAATCTTTATCGCGCCGCGGAAAGCGGCTTCGAAGGAACCACCCCGGTCGCCACCGGCATCACCGGGACGAACTACACCGACATCAACCTGAACAGCGGCACGACTTACTATTACCAGGTGGCCGGGGTGAACGGCTCAGGGGTGTCCGGCTTTTCAGCCGAAGCGCACGCAGCCATTTCCGGCGTGAATCCGGACCCGGCTCAGTTCAACTTTGAAACCGACGCGCAGGGCTGGTCCGGAAACGGGGGCATTGTTTCCGGAGTCGCGAGTTCGGCTGTGCAACACTATGCCGGCGCCCGGTCGCTGGCGGTGAATTTCAAAAGCGCATCCTCAGGCACCGCATCTCCATCGGTGGGGAACCTGTCCGTGCTGCCCGGCATCACGATCAACTTCCACGTCTGGATTCCGAACGGCAGCAAGGTGACGGCGCTTCAGCCTTACATGCAGGACAACAACTGGACCTGGACCAGCAGCTATTACGGAAGCCTCACGGCCAATGCCTGGAACACGGTGTCCCTGACCGTGCCGGCGAACGCGGTCGCGCCATTCCATGTTCTCGGGATTCAGTTCACAACCAGCGCGGGCTGGACAAACACGTGTTATATCGATTCGGTGTCCTGGGCCACACCGGCGCCGGATTTCAACTTGTCGGTCAATCCCTCCAGCCTGACGATCAATGGCGGCACCAACGGCACGAGCACGATTGTTGTCAGCCCGACCAATGGCCTGAACGCGTGCTACACACTCAGCGTGAGCAACCTCCCGGCTGGCGTCACGGCTGCGTTTGCCACCAATCCCTCCACCGGCGGCGCAAACCTGCTGACTCTCGCTGCTTCGAACACCGTGGCCTCCGGCACCACGAGCGTGACGGTTGTGGCCACCGCCGGAACGATCCAGCACACGAGCGCCATCGCGCTCACGCTGAACGGTGTCACACCTCCCAACACGCCGCCAACTCTCCAGCCGGTTCCCGACCAGGTCGTAAACGTCGGCCAAACGGTCGCCTTCACGGCGGCCGCCACGGACGCCGATCAGCCGCCTCAGACGCTGACGTATGGGCTGCAGACCAGCACCACCAACGCGACGCTCGACGCCGGCAGCGGCGCTTTCTCGTTCCGGCCGCTGGTGACGCAGGCGAACTCCACCAACCGCTTCACGCTGACGGTTTCCGACAACGGCACGCCCAGCATGAGCGCCACGCAGACATTTGCCGTGTTGGTGAATCCGCTGGCCGCTCCCGGGATCAGCAACAGTTCGGCCGGGAACGGACAATTCAGTTTTGCGATCAGCGGCCAAAACGGGCCGGATTACGCAGTCGAAACCTCGACCGACCTCCTGCAGTGGAGCATCGCGTTCATCACCAACTCGCCCGCGGTGCCGTTCACCTGGACGGACACCAATTCCGCCACGGCGCAGCGATTCTACCGGGTGAAACTCGGCCCCCCGCTGCAATAGAGCAGTGTAAGACTCAAAGCATGGGTTCCAAATTTGGCGTCGAACCCGCAGGCGGCAAAGGCTCTGCTTCCTCCTCCGGCACCCGCACCGGCACAAACATCAACGCCAGGCTCAGAACGGCGAACGCGCAACAGACCCCGAACACAAACCGGTATCCCCACGCCCCGGCAATCCAGCCAAACACAAAATATCCCGCCGTCGACCCGATCCGCTGCGCGTTTGCGTAAAGATTCGTCGCCGTCCCAGGGTGATGCGGCAGATGCCCCTGGAAATACGTGATCGCAATTCCCGAAATCACCGCCGTGACCGCCGCGGAGAGGATCTGGCACAGGTACACCTGCCACGGCCGGCCGGTGCACATCAGGCAGGCGTAATACACCGCAGCGATGAACATGCCGGCCCGAAGAATCCCCGCGTTGTCCCGCCGCGTCGCCAGCCAGCCGAACCCCACCATGAACGGCAGCTCAAACACCGGCGCCACGCTGTAGGCAATCCCCACGTTCACCTGCGTTCCGCCCAGCGTCTGCAAAATCAGCAGCGGCAGATTCACCATGCTGATCGTCGCCGCGGCGTAAATCAGCGCGATGGCCCCCAGGTGCGCCAAAAGGTCCAGCCTGCAGACGATTTTCCAGATCGATTCCGAATTTCGCGACGCCTGGTGCGCGAACGGTGGCGGCGCGGCCGGCACATGCCGGTAAACCACCCAAGCAAACAGCGCGAAGTTGGCCGCGGCGCAAAGAAACAAGCCCCGGTAGGAAAACGGCACCATGATCCACGATGCCAGCGTCGGCCCCACCGTCCAGGACAACGCAAAAAACATCCGGAACACGTTCATGTAAAACACGCGCTCCTCCGCGGCAATGTCCGTCCCCGCCAGCAACTCCCGCGCATGCGCAAAAATCTGCGAGAACGTGATCGTCGACAGCCCAAGCACGAGCGTCCCGATCAAAACGAGCGGGACAAACGACCGGCACCAGGCGTAGCCGAGGTAACCCAGAAAGCCCGACACGCTGCCCCACAGCAACATCGAGCGCCGGCTGTAGTGCGTGTCCGAATATCGCGCAAGCGTGGTCCCAATCACAATCCCTGAGGCGGCGGTCAGAGTCATAAACACGCCGAACCGCATCTTGCTCATCCCGACCTCGATCGTGCCGAACATGGACATGAACGGCGCGACGAAGGAGTAGGCGAAGCCGAGCAAGACATTGAGGACGAACAGGACGCGGAACCCGGGATGAGTCCAGAGGGGGCGGCAGCGGAGCAGGAGTGAATGCATCAAAGAAAGCCCCTCACTAACGCTTGCAAGTTTTGTCGCAATTGATACTGTGAACGGCCCTGCTGCGGAAGCCTCTCTGCGGGTCTTCGGGTAAGGGTTGGTAGCTCAGTCGGTAGAGCAGCGGCCTTTTAAGCCGTTGGTCCTGGGTTCGAGTCCCAGCCAACCCACCACCTTTCATCCGGTCTTTCCCCCGACAGTTCAACGACGGGGACCGCTGTCCCGAGGACGGTGCAATTGCCGGAGCGCGCGCTGGAGCGATTCGATTTCCCGTTCGTCGTCGATCTTCTGGCGCTCGGCGAGTTCGAGGGTTTCGAGCACTTCCTCCATCTCATCAAGGGCGCGCTTGAGTTCCTCGATAACGCCGTTGACCTGCTCGATGGCCTGCGTGACAGCCGGGACGCGGGGATGTTCCATCGCCGCGGCGGTTTCACGGACCTCGGACGGCTCGTGCCGGGGAGCGGGCTCCTGCAAATTCTGTTCGGCCGGATAATCCTGTTCCGGGGCGGCTTCGCCCGAAACCGGGGGCTCGCTCTCCGCCGGGCCGTCCATGGGCCGCGGGGGCGGACGCTGACCGCCGCGCCGACGGCCGCCACGCCGGCCACCGCGCCGCCGGCCTCCCCGCTCGCCGCGTTCGCGCGGAGGCGCGGGGGAATCGGATGCGACCGGCTCTGGCTGCGCTGCTTGTTCTTCGTCGGGAACCATGCGGACAAATTGCCCTGCCCCGCCCCTTTTGCAAAGCAATTAATCATGCGCCCGCCAACGCTCCCCTTGCCTATTGCTGAGCCGGGTTCTAATGTCCCCGCCATCGCAAACACATGAGCAGCGGAGACACAACAGGCCAAAAAGCGGAGTTGCAGGAACCGGGTGGTTCGCGCGGCGCCTACTCGGTGCTGCGAAACCGGGATCTGCTCCTCTACCTGGTCGCCCGGCTCGTGGCCACCATGGGCCAGCAGATGTTCGTGATGGCGGTCGGCTGGGAGCTTTATGACCGCACCCATTCCGCGCTGCCGCTCGGGCTTGTCGGATTGACCCAGATCATCCCCATGCTGGGATTGACTCTGCCGGCGGGGCATGTGGCGGACAATTTCAGCCGCAAGCGGGTCATCGTCATCGCCACGGCCTTTGTCATGGTGGCCAGCCTGGGTATGACGCTCGTCTCCGCCCGGCAGGCGCCGGTCTCGTGGGTGTATCTCTGCCTGTTCGTCGCCGGCGCGGCCCGAACTTTCCTCTGGGCGGCCAGCGCGTCGTTCCTGCCGCAACTGGTCGAGCGAAAGGACTTTTCGCGCGCAGTCAACTGGAGCGCAGCCGTGTTCCAGATTTCCAGCATTCTCGGCCCGGCAGCCGCAGGCTGGTTCATCCACTGGACAAACCACGCCGCCCCCGTCTACGCCGCCAACGCCGTCGCCTCACTCGCCTGCTGCGTTCTCGTCGGCCTCGTCCGCTGCCACGGCGGCGTCACAACCCGCGAACCCATCACTTTCCGGGCCCTCCTCACCGGGTTCAACTTCGTGTTCGCCAACCGAATCATCCTCGGCATCATCACCCTCGACATGTTCGCCGTGCTGCTCGGCGGCGCCACCGCCCTCCTGCCGATCTACGCCAAGGATATCCTGGACGTCGGACCCGGCGGACTCGGATTGCTTCAAGCCTCCATGCCGCTCGGCGCCGTGCTCTGCACTTTCATCCTCGCGCACCGGCCCCCGATGCAAAAAGCCGGACATTCCCTGCTCGTCGCCGTCGCCGTCTTCGGACTCGCCACCATCGCCTTCGGACTGTCCCGGTGGTTCTGGCTCTCCTTCGCCATGCTGTTCCTCTGCGGCGCCGTCGACAATGTCAGCGTCGTCGTCCGCCATACCCTCGTCCAACTCCTCACCCCCGACGACAAACGCGGCCGCGTCTCCGCCGTCAACAACCTCTTCATCGGCACCTCCAACGAACTCGGCGGATTCGAATCCGGCTTCGTCGCCCAGATCTTCGGCCCCGGCATCGGCAATACCATCGTCGCCGGCACCATCCTCTCCGTCGTCGCCGGCGGCATCGGCACCCTCGCCGTCGTCGCCGCCGTCGCCATCCTCTGGCCCGAAATCCGCCAATACGGACGCCTGGATGCCTGATTCCTAATCGGTGATAGGTTTTCGCCGAACCGCGCGGTTGGAAAATAAGGTTGTCGGCGCCGCCGATTTCTGGAAGGCTGGCTCCCGGCGATGAGCGAGTTCAAATTCTGCTGCCCCGTTTGCGGCCAGCACATTGCCGCCGACCCGGACGCGGCCGGCGCGCAAATTGAATGCCCGACCTGCTTCCAGCGCATCATCATCCCCGTCGCCCCGAAAGCTTCCTCGAAATACATCCTCTCGGCGACCCAGTACATCAAGCCCCCGGCGCCGCCCGCACCCCCGCCGCCGCCGCCCGCCAGGTCCCGGCAGGCCCTGACGTCCACGCTCTTCGCCATCGTGTTCGTCCTCTCGCTGGTCCTCGTCGGGGTCTACGCCTGGTTCCATCTGCGCACACCCGCCGCAGCCGGCGGAACCGGCGGCAGTGCGCCCGCCGTCTCCCGCATTGATCCCCATTGGCAACCCAACCTCGAACACACCCTCATCCCGACGGAACCCGTCCGCGGCGTGGTGCGCGACCGGCCGTTCCAGTCGAACCGCGCCGTCGTCCAAAGCGGCTCGCTCGCCCTCCGCCAGGGCACCTCCGACTCGCCCGACCTGGTCATCAACGTCTACCTGCCCGCGGAAGAACCCGCGCAACTCCAGGAGCGATCCTTCCTCTTCGCCACCAACGATTCCGGATCCGTCCCCCGGGTGGCCCTGCGCTGGATGGAAGGCGACCTGCGCGTCGCCCAGATGTTCACCAACGGCTACGCCCTGCGCCTGGAATTCGGAAAGCTCGACAGCAACCGCATTCCCGGAAAGATTTACCTCTGCACCCCCGACGCCTCACGCAGTTGGGTGGCCGGGCAGTTCGAAGCCGAAGTGCGAAAAGGCGCCTGGCCCCGCTGAACCTTTCCGCTCCCGCAAAATTCTTTTCGACCGCGGCTTTCCGAACTACGTTCCCCCGCATGATGATCGAACTCATCAATACCGGCACCGAACTCATGCTCGGCCGCGTTCTCAATTCGCACCAGCAATGGATCTGCCGCCGCATGGCCGACCTCGGCTACGTCGTCCAACGCCAGGTCGCCGTCCCCGATACCGCCCAGGCCATCGGCCAAGCCGTGCGCGAAGCCCTCAGCCGCGCCGACCTCGTCATCACCACCGGCGGACTCGGACCCACCTCCGATGACCTGACCCGCGATGTCATCGCCCGGCTCCTCGGCGTCCCGCTCCGGGAACGACCGGAAATCGTTGCCCATGTCCGGGATTATTTTGCCTCACGCAACCGGCCAATGCCCGATCGCACCCGCGTCGAGGCAATGGTCCCCGAAGGCGCGCGATTTTTTCTGAACCGAACCGGCACAGCTCCCGGCCTGGCCATGCAGCTCAACCCAAATCCGTTCCGGCCCGACGGCAAAACAAGCTGGCTTATCATGCTCCCCGGCCCGCGCCGGGAACTCCAGCCCATGTTCACCGATTCCCTCGTGCCCCTGCTCCACGAAACGTTGCCCCTGCAACAACCCTTCCAATCCCTCACCCTCCGAACCGCCGGAATCGGGGAATCCCTCCTGGAACAACGCATCGCCCCACAACTCGATTCCCTCGTCCACCGCGGCCTGGAGCTGGGCTATTGCGCCCGGCCATGGCAAGTCGATGTGCGGCTCTCTGCTTCCGGACCCGATGCCGCCAGCCTGATCGCCCAAGGGGAAACAGTGGTCCGCAATGAGCTCAAAGATAACATCTTCGGGACATCCGACGAGGAGATGGAGGCTGTCGTCGTCAGAATTCTCCGCAACACCCGAAAATCCCTCGCTCTAGCCGAATCCTGCACCGGCGGCGGCATTGCCAACAAAATCACCAATGTCCCAGGGGCTTCGGATGTCTTTAAATTGGGGCTCGTCACTTACAGCAACGAGACAAAACAAAGCGTTCTCAACGTAAACGCCGAAACCATTGAGCGCCATGGGGCTGTCAGCGAAGAGGTTGCCAGAGAAATGGCCCTCGGCGCAAAGACCGCCGCCAAATCCGATTTCGCCATCGCAGTAACCGGCATCGCCGGACCCAGCGGCGGATCACCCCAAAAACCAGTCGGAACTGTCTGCATTGCAGTGGCTTCAGCCACACAAACGACCGCGCGCACGCTTCTCAATCCATGGGATCGCCTGACCTTCAAAGAGGTCACCTCACTCCAGGCGTTGGACATTCTACGACAACAACTACTGTCTGTTTTCTAGAGCCGGATCGCCCCTTCTCATATCTTCCGAAAACCTACTCGCAGGGCACAATAGCTGCTGACAAGAGCCTCGGCAGTAAGTTGTTCCAAGCTCGTTCGCAGGTTTAATTGCAGGTTGAAGTCTCCCTGCGCTTTTCCGCGTCTTGGAATCACAAGCTTCCGTAACAGTTCGACAATATGTTTTTGAAGCCGATGACCTGGCTGGCCGTCATGGTTGCATCAACCCTGGCGTCGGCGTCCGCTTCCGCAGCCACCAACGGGGTCATCAATGCTTCCACCAACCCCGGCACACCAGCGGATTCAACCCGCACCGGAATCACGAGCAACCGCCCCCCCTTCCGACCCGACCAACTCCCCGCCACCACCATCAGCGCCCTCCTGAAATCACACGGCGCCGAAAGCAACCGCATGGTCCGCCTCCAGGGCATCGTCCTCGACCAGCGCCTCGGCGAATACGTCGTCCTGCAGGACGAAACAGGATCGCTCCGCGTCGAAACCCGCCAGACCACCCCGCTCGGCGGCGGCGAAAGCGTCCTCGCCTGGGGTCGACCCGCCCTCGATGGCTCCCACCTGGTCCTCAAAAATGCCTCCGTCTGGCCAACCGCCTGGAACGCCGAAACCCAGGAAACTTTCGCACCCGCCCCGGGTAAACCAGCCGAATTACCCTTGCTCACTCTCGTCCGCGAAATCCGCGACCTCCCCCCCGCCCAGGCCGCCTGGAAATACCCCGTCAAAATCCGCGGCGTCATCACCGCCGTCCGAAACGATTACAAGGCGTTCTGGATCCAGGATCGCACCGCCGGTGTCTTCGTCGACACCTCCAGCGCCTCCGTCTCCACCAACCTCGCCCCCGGCGACGAAATGGAAGTCGCCGGCTTCAGCGGCCCCGGAGGCTACGCTCCCGTCATCAACGCCGAATCCGCACGCTTCATCGGCCACGGAGTCATGCCCCCCCCACGTCAGGTCAGCCTCTACCAAATGGCCACAGGCCAATACGACAGCCAATGGGTCGAAGTCCGAGGCGTCGTCCGCAGCGCCCAACGCAACCGCCGCCTCGTCGAACTCCAACTCAGTGATATCAACGGCCTCGTCGAAATCAACCTCCCCGAAGGCGACAACCTCACCAACCTCGTCGATTCCCTCGTCCGCGTCCGCGGCGTGTGCGGCTCCCGCCCCAACCCCGCCCGCCAACTCAATTCCACCTACATCTGGTCGCCTTCCGAAGAATTTGTTTTGGTCGAGGAAAAAGGCGCCGCCGACCCGTTCCAGCTCGCCCCACAGTCCGTCAGTTCCCTGTCCCAGTTCTCCCGCGGCCGCGCCTTCCAGCACCGCGTCAAAATCACCGGCATCGTCACCCTCGCCGACCCGGAACACCTCTTCGTCCAGGACGACACCGGCGGCATCCCCGTCTACCTCAAAAAAGAATTGCACCTCCTGCCCGGCGACCGCGTCGACGTCGCCGGCTACACCTCCCTCGGCGATTTCGGCGTCGCCCTCAGGGACGCGGAATGCCGGATCACGGGTAAATCCCCGCTGCCCGCCCCGCACCCCGCCGTCTCCGCCACCCCGCTCGATCCCACTCTGCACGGCTCACGCGTCCGCATGACCGCCCGCCTCGTCGGCCTCAGCCACCAGGGTCGCCAGGACGTCCTCACCCTCCAGGCCAACGACACCGTCTTCGAAGCGCTGCGCCCCATCCCCGCCCAGGACAAGGCCGAAAACCTCACCGAAGGCAGCCTGCTCCAGCTCGATGGCGTCTACTCCATTCTCGGCGACGAAATGCGCATGCCCCGCGGACTCCGACTCTACCTGGCCCCCAATGACTCGGTTCATGTCCTCCAAAAACCCGCCTGGTGGAGCCGCCACGCCGCCACTGCCCTCGCCGTCATGGCCGCCATCATCGCCGCCGCCGCCCTCTGGGCCGCCACTCTCAGACACCGCATCGCCAGCCAAACCCTCATCATCCGCGAACGCCTCGAAAAAGAAGCCGCCCTGGAACAGCGCTACCGCGAAATCTTCGAAGGCGCCAACGATCTCATTTTCACCCTCGACGACGCCGGCCGGCTCACCTCACTCAACCCCGCCGGACAACGCGCACTCGGCTACACCGCCGCCGAAGTCCCCGGCCTCTCCTTCGAACAAATCCTTTCCCCCGCCAGCCGCCCCGAAGGCCTGCGGGTCTTCCAGTCCAAACTGACCGGCCCCCACGAAGGCGGCACCCCTTCCACGTGGGAATGCCAGTTCATCACCCGCGACGGCGCCGAACTCATGGTCGAAACCTCCGCCTGGGTCATGAATCGCAACGGAAAACCCGTCGGCGTCCAGGCCATCTCCCGCGATATCACCGGCCGCAAACACGCCGAGGAAGCCCTCCAGCGCAGCGAACAGAAATTCCGCTCCCTCGTCGAGGAATCCCTCGTCGGCGTCTACCTCATCCGCAACCACCGCTTCATCTACGCCAACCCGCGCATGGTCGAAATCCTCGGATTCTCACCCCAGGAACTCTCCGCCCTGCCCTCCTTGCTCGACACGGTTTTCGAGGAAGACCGGCTTCTCGTCCAGGAACAACTCCGCAAACGCATGGCCGGCGAAGTCCAAAACGTACACTACCAGTACCGCGCCCGCCGCAAAGACGGCGAAATCGTCTTCCTCGAAGCCCTCGGCAGCCGCACCGAACTCGGCAACGAACCCGTCATCCTCGGCACGCTCATGGACATCACCGAGCGCAAACGCGCCGAGGCCGCCCTCGCCGAGGCCAGCAGCCTCATGGAAACTCTCCTCCAAAACAGCCTCGACCGCATCTATTTCAAGGACCGCGACTCCCGGTTCGTCTGCTGCAGCCGCGCCTTCGAGGATTTCTTCCATATCTCCGATTTCCACCAGCTCAAAGGCCGCACCGATTTCGACTTCTTCGCCGAAGAACACGCCCGGCCGGCCTTCCTCGAGGAACAGGAAATCGTCCGCACGGGCAAACCGATGATCGCCAAACTCGAACGCGAATGCCACGCCGACGGCCGCGTCACCTGGGCGCTCACCACCAAAATGCCCTGGCGCGACAAGGACGGAAATATCATCGGCACCTTCGGCATCTCTAAAGACCTGACCGCCATGAAACAGGCGGAACAGGAACTCGCCTACGAACGCGAACTGTTCCGCGCCCTCGTCGACAAGCTCCCCGACAACCTCTACTTCAAGGACCGCCAGTCCCGGTTCGTCCGAGTCAGCAAATCCAAAATCAGCACCACCCTGCCCATCGCCCGAAACCTCTATCGCAAACGAAACCCCGGCGCCTCCGACGCCGACCTGCCACCCCACCTCCACGACGCCGAGGCCTTCGGGGCCTACCTCATCGGCCGCACCGATTTCGACACCTTCGAGGAAACCTTCGCCCGCCGCGCCTTCGACGAGGAAAAACACATCATGGAGACCGGCGTGCCCGTCATCGGAAAACTCGAGCAGGTCCCGAACAGCGACGGATCCTCCCGCTGGATGTTCGTCACCAAGATGCCTTGGCATGACAAGGACGGAAACCTCATCGGGACGTTCGGGGTGTCACGCGATGTCACCGCCCTCAAGGAAGCCGAAGCCAAGCTGGAACAGGTCCACCAGCGCCTCGTCGAAACATCACGCCTCGCCGGCATGGCCGAAGTCGCCACCGACGTGCTGCACAACGTCGGCAACGTGCTCAACAGCGTCAACATCTCCTGCTCACTCACCCTCGAAAAGGTCCGCTCGTTCAAAATGCCCAGCCTCTCCCGCGTGTCCTCGCTCCTCTGGGAAAACCGCGAACGGCTGCCGGAATTCTTCTCCCGCAACCCCAAGGCCCGCCAGATCCCCGAATTCCTCGCCGCCGCCACCGCCCATCTCTCCGACGAACAAGCCGTCCTACAGAAGGAACTCGAACAACTCGTCAAACACATCGACCACATCAAACAGATCGTGGCCATGCAGCAAAATTACGCCAAGGTCGCCGGCGTCCTCGAAAATGTCACCCCCCGCAGCCTCGTCGACGACGCCCTCCATATCAACGCCGCCGCCCTCGTCCGCCACGACGTCCAGGTGCGCTGCGACTTCGAGGAAATCCCCGCCATCCTCACGGAACGGCACAAAGTACTCCAAATTCTCGTCAATCTCATCCGCAATGCCAAATACGCCATGGACGACGCCGGGCGATCCGACAAACTCCTGACGATCCGGCTCCGCAACGATCCCAATCAAAACGTCAAAATCGAAGTCATCGACAATGGCGTGGGAATCCCGAAGGAAAATCTCACCCGGATCTTCTTCCACGGGTTCACCACGCGACGCAATGGACACGGATTCGGCCTGCACAGCAGCGCCCTGGCCGTGCGCGAACTGGGCGGCACCCTCGAGGCCCAAAGCGACGGGCCCGGCACCGGCGCCAGGTTCACCCTGATGCTCCCGCATACCCCGCCCCAACGCACCGAAAAATTGTATGAATCCGCCAACGCCTGAATCCCGCCCGCGCATCCTCATCGTGGATGACAACCCCGCCATCCACGATGATTTCCGCAAAATCCTGGGCGCCAAAAGCGACGCGCAGTCGCGCCTCGAAGACGTCGAAGCCTCCCTGTTCGGCGACGGCACCGGCGGCGCCGAACGCGCCGGATTCCGCATCGACTCCGCCTACCAGGGCAAGGAGGCGCTCGCCCAGATCCAGAAAGCCATGGAGGAACAGGACCCCTACGTCATGGCCTTTGTCGACGTCCGCATGCCCCCCGGCTGGGACGGCGTCGAAACCCTCGAACGCATCTGGCAATGCTGCCCCGAGCTCCAGGCCGTCATCTGCACCGCCTATTCGGATTATTCCTGGGACGACATGACCCGCCGGCTCGGCCACACCGACAACCTGCTCATCCTCAAAAAACCCTTCGAAACCGTCGAAGTCCTCCAGCTCGCCCATGCCCTCACCCATAAATGGGTCCTCGCCCGACAGGCCCGGCTCCGCATGGACGACCTCGACCGCATGGTCCGGCAGCGCACCGAGGAACTCGTCGTCGCCAACCAGACCCTCAAACAGGAATTCGACGAACACGTCCGCATCCAGGATGAACTCCGCATCAGCGAGGAACGATTCTCCAAGGCGTTCCGATCCAGCCCGTTCCCGATCGCCATCCAGAACATCGCCGACGGACGGTTCCTCGACGCCAACCCCAGCTTCCTCGAACTCAGCGGCTACAGCCCCGAATACCTCGCTCAAACCCCCGCCACCGAAACCCAATTGTGGTGGAAAGGCGGCGATTCCAACTCCGCCAGCTTCGTTCCCGAAGGACGCCTCCGCAACCAGTCCTGCCTCCTCCGGCGCCGCGACGGCTCCCACCGCCAAACCCTGCTCTACACCGAACCCCTCTCCCTCGGCGGCACCGCCTGCCTCCTCCTCATCGTCGAGGACATCACCGACCAGATCAAACTCGAAGCCCAGCTCCGCCAATCCCAGAAAATGGAGGTCATCGGCCGAATGGCCGCCGGCATCGCCCACGAGTTCAACAATATCCTAACCGTAATCCAGGGCGACGTCGGCCTCCTCCAGTCCGCCGGCGCCATGCAGGTCGACCGCCCGGCGCTCCTGGAACAAATCATGCAGGCCAGCAAACGCGCCGCCGCCTTCACCCGCCAGTTGCTCGCGTTCAGCCGCAAACAGGTCCTCCAACCCCACCTGCTCAACCTCTCCGCCGTCGTCCAGCATACCCGCAAAATGCTCGGCCGCCTCATCGGCGAAAAATACGAGATCCACGTCGAATGCCCCGACGATATCGCCTCCGTCCTCGCCGACGAGGGCGGCATGGAACAAATCCTCATCAATCTCGCCCTCAACGCTCGCGACGCCATGCCCGAAGGCGGCAGCATCCGCATCCGCACCGAAATCGCCGAGTTCGGTCCCGACGCCTCCAGCCACCACCCCGAAGCCAAACCCGGCCGATTCGTCTGCCTCTCCGTCTCCGATACCGGCTGCGGCATGAGCGAACAGGTCATGGCCCGCATCTTCGACCCCTTCTTCACCACCAAGGACGTCGGCAAAGGCACCGGCCTCGGCCTCTCCACCATCCACGGCATCGTCAAACAACACGAAGGATGGATCGACGTCCGCAGCGACCTCGGCAAAGGCACCACCTTCCTCATCTACCTCCCGTCCTGCAACGCCCCCGCCACCCCGACAGCCCCAGCCCCGGAAATCAAACCCGCAGAACCCGGCCGCGGCGAAACCATCCTGGTCGTGGAAGATGAAAGCGCCGTACGCGAACTCGCGTGTGCAGCCCTCCAGAAACGCGGTTACGAAGTCCTCAAAGCCGCCAACGGCCCCCAGGCCGTCCAGGTCTGGGAACAAAACCCCGGCCGCATCCACCTCCTCCTCACCGACATCGTCATGCCGTCCGGAATGAACGGCAGCGAACTGGCAAAAATCCTCCAGGCCCGCAACCCGCAACTCAAAGTCATCTACACCAGCGGTTACAGCCCGGAAATCCTCAAAAAAGATTCCCTCTACGTCAAAGGGGTCAATTTCCTGCCGAAACCTTACGACCCCCAAACGCTCCTCAAAGCGGTGAGAACCTGCCTCGACGGAGGCAAAATCGCCGGCGGCGAACCCAGGCCCGCACGACCCGCTGTCGCCTCGCGCACCTGACCACGCCTAGCCGTTGTCGCCAATCGCCTCGACCGGACAGCCTTCCTTGGCTTCCTTGCACCGGGCTTCCTCGTCCGGACTCGCCGGTTGCTTGTAAACGTAAGAATACCCGCCATCCTCGTTCCGCTTGAAATTGTCCGGCGCAGTCTCGCGGCACAAGTCGCAGTCAATGCACTGGTTGTCCACGTAATACTTGCCAGCTACGTTTTCGGGATATCGATTCGCTGCATCAGCCATAAATTTGCCTTTCGGTCGCGCCGCACTATGCCGGGTGTCCCCACCCATGGCAAGCCGTTATTCCACCCGCCCGCACTCCGAGTCAAGACCGATTCTCATTGACGTACCCGCAATCGTCCGATGCAATGCCTCTAGAATTATCCCACCCGCCGTTCCCGGGACGGATGATCCATCGTCAACCCGCAACCCGAATCGATCATGAAACGAAACTTCATCGGACTCGTCACCGGCGCCTGGCTCGCCCTCGGCGCCTCCATCGCCCACGCCCAGGACACCGCCCTCACCCTCAGTTTCCAACTCACCGCCCGCGGCTTCACCACCAACTGGAGCGGCAACGTGTTCAAGGCAAAAACCTACACCGGCAAAGTGGATACCAAGATCATCCTCGGATTGCTCGGTGACGCCACCGCCAGCGACTTCACCGGCGCATCCCTCGTACTCATCTTCGACCCCAATTCCTACACCAACTCCAACGTCTTCCAGGTCCGCCGAGGCACCAACATCGTCGCCGACGTCAGCTCCTTCTTCACCATCACCAGCGGCGAGAACGACGTCTACAGCGAAACCTACGACGGCAACACGGGCAAGGATTCCTACCAGGGTTACTGGATCCAATCCCTCGCCTTCGACGACAAAAACGGCCATAGCTTCAACCTCAACGGCGTCACCCAGGAAACTTACAACGCCTCCGCCGCCAATAAGACGACCTACATCCGCAAAATCTCCGAATCCCAGAAATACACCGCCTCGGGCGACGGCGACGACAGCGGCGATTATTACATCTTCACCGGCACCGTCTCCGCCAAGGGCGGCTGGACCGACACCTGGTAACCCGCCCGCAGGGCCCCTCTCCCGCCGCCGGGTCCCGCACGCCACAGCAGCGCGCCGGACCCGGCCGCACTAAGCCCGTGAAGTCACTCCCCGCCATCCTCTTCCTCCTCGCCGCCGCCGCGCTCGCCGCCATCCTCCTCCTCTACAGCCGCCTCCCACAGCCGGCCGCCACCAGCGCGATTTCACCCGCCCTGACCCTGCAAACTTCCCCCGCCAGTCTCGACGAAGCAGCCTCGCTCCCTAACGACACCAACGCTCCCATCGCCCTCACCACCGATAACCCAGCCCGGGAGGTCGACCCCGCCCAGGCCGCCGACGAACGCGCCGCGGAATTAATGTCCATCGCCATGACCGAACCGCCCGGCGCCCGCGATACCCTGCTCTCGGAACTCCAGAACACCAATCGCCTCATCCGCTCCGCCGCCGTCGATGCCCTCGTCCAGCTCGGCGACCGATCCGCCGCCCCCCGCCTCCGCGAACAAGCCGCCCAAACCGCCGATCCCGACGAAAAATCAGACCTGGTCGCCGCCGCCGATTACCTCGAACTGCCCGCGCTCACCGATTTCGCCGGCGCCCGCCAAACCCAAGCATTTCAGCAATCCGCCGGAACCAACCGGCCCGCAGGCCCCGCCCGCCACGGATCGCGCACGCTCCATATGCCCGCCCCCGCCGGGTCGCCCTGAAGAATTCTCCTCGACTCCCCGCGCCTCACCGCCGCAAATATGCGCGATGCGGCGATGCGTCATCTTCAACCCGGCCGCCCGCGGCGAACGGGCCCGCCAGTTCCGGAATCAGCTCGGTCTCGTCGGCGCCGAATGCGCCCTGAGACAAACCGCCACCCCAGGCGACGCCCGGCGCCTCGCCACAAACGCCGTCCTCGAAGGCTTCACCACCATCATCGCCGCAGGCGGCGACGGCACCGTCAACGAAGTGCTCAACGGAATCGCCGATGCACCCGGCGGACTCGACCGCGCCCGGCTCGGACTCCTCCCGCTCGGCACCATCAACGTGTTCGCCCGCGAACTCAAAATCCCCCGATCCTTCGACGGCGCCTGGCAAACCCTCCTCGCCGGACACGAAACCCGCGTCGACCTGCCCTGGGTCGAATTCTCCGGCCCGCACGGACCCGAAAAACGCTGCTTCGCCCAGCTCGCCGGCGCCGGGCTCGACGCCCACGCCATCGAACTCGTCTCCTGGAACCTCAAGAAACTCATCGGCCCCGGCGCCTACGTCGCCGCCGGTTTCCACGCCATGTTCCGGCCCCCGTTCAACATCACCGCCCAGTCCGGCAGCCGCCGCGAAACCGGCCAACTCGCCCTCGTCGGCAACGGACGGCTCTACGGCGGCTCGTTCAATTGCTTCCCCAATGCCAGCCCGCACGACGGCCAACTCGATCTCTGCCTCTTCCCGCGCGCCGGATGGATCACCCTCCTCCGCTGCGCCGCCTCACTCCTGCTGCGCCGGCGCCTCCCGCCCGGCGCCCTCCGCGAAATCCAGTGCGACTCCTTCACCCTCAACAGCCACCCTCCCGCTCCCCTCGAAATCGACGGCGAATGGATCGGACGCCTCCCCGCCACCTTCACCGTCCAGCCCGCCGCCCTCCGCGTCGTCACTCCCTGAGCCCGTCAGAATTTCCCTTGTCCGCCCCCCGCGGTTTTGTAGGATGACCCTCGTGTCTAAGCAGGTGCTCTCAACCGCAGGGATTGCATCCCGATTGAATTGACTATGTCCTCCTCCCCCCCGATGCCCGAATCTCCCGCCGCGGTTTCAGCCCCCGAACCCCCGCGCCGCCGCGGCACGCTGCTCGTCGTCGACGATGAAGACGGTCCGCGCCAGTCCATCCGCGTCATCTTCAAGGACGATTACGACATCCTCATGGCCAGCGACGGCGCCCAGGCCGTCGAACTCGTCCAGAAAAACCGCATCGACGTCGCCGTCTGCGATATCCGCATGTCCGGCATGAGCGGCATCGAGGTCCTCGAACGACTCAAATACGTCGACCCCGCCATCGAGGTCGTCATGATGACCGCCTTCGAAACCACCGACACCATGCGCCAGGCCCTCCGCCTCCGCGCCTGCGATTACATCAACAAACCCTTCGACATCGCCACCATGCGCACGGCCGTGGCCAATGCCATGCAGCGGCGCACGCTGGAAAGCGAAATCCATAACAACGCCGAACAACTCAAGGAGCTCATGATCGAGCTCCAGAACCAGAAGATCGGCGAGCAAATCGCCAATACCCGCGGCGAAATCTACGCCAGCATCATCCACGACATCAACGGCCCCCTCACCGTCATCTCCGGCTTCATCCAGCTCATGAACGCCCGGTTCGGCAACGCCACCAAACTCGAAGCCGATGACCTCGAGTTCCTCAAGGACCGCCTCAAAATCATCACCCGCCAGGTCACCAATTGCATCGAAATCTCCCGCCGCTACCTCAGCTTCCTCCGCCGCCAGACCGACGAAGCCCCACGCATCGGCGTCAACCAGCTTTTCAACGACCTCAGCCACCTCATCCGCGTCCACCCCAGCCTCCAGAATAACGAGTTCTCCATCGAACAACTCCCCGAGGACATCGGCGTCCGCATGAACGGCACGGATCTCATCCAGATCCTGCTCAACCTCACCGTCAACGCCTTCCAGTGCTCGCCCCAAACCCACACGGTTAAAATCCGCGGCAAAATCCTCCAGGAACCCCTCGACCTCACCACCTTCAAAGACGGTCCCGAATCACGGTTCATCAACGTCGAAAGCTTCGCCAACGTCGCCCCGCTCTTCCAGGTCTCCGTCCAGGATAACGGCCCCGGCATCCCGCCCGAAATCCTCCCCAAAATTTTCCAGCCCTACTTCACCACCAAGGGCCCCAAACAAGGCACCGGACTCGGACTCAATATCGTCCAGCGCCTCATCAAGGAAGCCAAAGGCGCGTTCCACGTCCAAACCAAACTCGGCGCCGGCACCACCTTCGACGTCTACCTCCCCGCCGCCAAATTGATGAAGTAGGCCGGTGGTTGCAGGTTGCGGGTTCCTGGTTGCAGGTTCCTGTCGGACCAACGCGCGCCCAACCAGCAACCAGCAACCTGACACGATTCCGTAGTTGAATCACGCTCCGCAGCCTCTATATTGTCACCCGCCTCCTCGTCCGCATCGGACCCGGCGGCGCCAATCATGCAGTTTTGTTTGCTGAAATCGAAGATCCACCGGGCAACCGTCACCGGCGGCAATGTCCGCTACGAAGGCAGCCTCACCATCGCCTCCGACCTCATGGACCGCGTCGGCATGGTCGAATACGAACGCATCCTCTGCAGCAACATGGCCAACGGGAACCGGTTCGAAACCTACGCCATCCGCGGCGAAGCCGGCTCCGGCCAGATCGTCCTCAACGGCGCCGCCGCGCACCTCGGCAAAAAAGGCGACCAACTCACCATCATGAGCTTCACCAACGCCGGGAAAACCAAGGCAAAAAACTGGAAACCCCGCGTCATCGTCCTCGGCCGAAAAAACCGCATCGTCAATAAACGCGGCATCTGAACCCCGCAACCGCCAGATGCGGCGCTCCTCCCCCGTAGCCGCAATCGTCAGATTGCGGATCCATCGCGCGATCATGGAATTCAGACGGTAGGGACGCCGCGCTGCTGTACAGTATCAACACATCGGTAACAGTGTACGCAGGACATGGGTAACAGGTTTGGGCAGGCGACGGGCGGCGCAGCGAGCTGGAGGCTCGCCGCACTGCGCCGCCTGGTTTTAGGTGGGTTAGAGGGGTTAGAGTTGAGCCATGTCTTGGATGCACACCAACCCGATGCAACAGAAGATCGCTTTCATTACGCAGGTTCAACAGCTTCCCAAAGGAGCGATGTCCGAGCTATGCCAGCAGTTTGGGATTTCTCGTAAAACCGGTTACAAGTGGCGCAAGCGTTACCAGCAGGAAGGCAGTTTAACGGCGCTACAGGAACGATCGCGCCGGCCACGGCGCAGTCCCAGGCGAACCGCAGGCCCTTTGGAAGAACGGATATTGGAGTTGCGGCATCCTGACGGTTGGGGAGCACGGAAGATTGCGCATTTGCTATGGCAGGAGGGGTGGAAGGTGTCGACGGCCACCGTGCACCGGGTCCTGCTGCGGCATGGGCAGGTGCATCTGCTCGATCAACATACTCCCGCGCCCCATCGCTTTGAGCGAGGCCAACCCAATGAGTTGTTTCAGGTGGATTTCAAAGGACCAATGGGACGAAGTGGCGTGAGGGATGAACCTTTGAGCGTGTTGGATGATCACAGCCGGTATGGTATTGGGCTCTACGCGATGCGTGATCACTGCTGGGAGCGAGTGAGGGACTGTTTTATTGATGTGTTCGAGCGCTGTGGCCAACCGCGGCAGATGCTGATGGATCACGGCACCCCGTGGTGGGCCCATAAGAACGGGTGGGGCCTGTCGCGTTTGTCCGTGTTCCTGATTGAGCACGATATCGATTTAATTTTCGGGCGAGTGCGTCACCCGCAGACTCAAGGCAAAGTGGAGCGCTTCCACGGAACGTTGGCCCGCAGCATGGTCAAGCAAGGCCTGCCGACAGAGTGGGAGCAGTGGCAGGGACGTTATGACAGTTTTTTGCAACGGTATAATTGCATTCGGCCCCACGAGTCATTGGGCATGCAAACTCCGGCGCAACGGTATCGGCGGAGCGAGCGGGTTTACCAAGCTCAAGTGGCGCCCTGGCAATACCCCGAAGAGCTGGAGGTGCTGCGTGTGGATGCCAACGGCATGATCCGGTGGGAGGGTGGCCGATATTTCGTGTGTGAAGCGCTGATCCACCACCACGTCGCTATCGAACAAATCGGCGGAGAACTGCTGGTACGCTTTCGCAATATGTACATTCGTCAAATCGACCTGGAACACGGCCACACTGCCGCATTCATCCACTGCCTCACCGACCCCCTCTAGTGTTACCCATGTCCTGCGTACGCTGTTACCTATGTCTTGACAACTCGACAGCAGCGCGGCGTCCCTACCTGCGGCTACGGTTTATGTTAAACCGCTATAGATTTGAAATTTCAAATTTGAAATCTCAGAGAGGGCTCGACGGAGTCTCGCCCCACCTTTGGAATCCATCCGCGCGGTGTCTCTCAGATGGTCTTGAACCGGACGCGGTCGAATCCGAGTTCGCGGAACAAATTCGTCAGCACGGCGCGGGCGCGTTCTTCCGCCTCCTGCCGGATGCCTCCGCGGAGCGCCGCCAGCCGGATGTCTTCCACGGCCATCTGCCGGATGTTTTGTTCCAGGTCCTTGTCGAACGACCGCAGGAAACCCGTGGTGCGCTCGATCACCTTGGTCTGCCCGTCGTCGAGGTAGGCGTCGGTGACCTGGGCCGGCGGCAGTTTTACCAGGAGATTTTTGCCGTCGATTTCGAGATCTTCAGGCTTGAGTTTCGAGAGGTCGACCCCGGCTTTCACGACGCCGTGGGCGAGGATGAGGATATGATTGTCCCCCGCGAACATCTGGCCGATCAGGTTCTGGGGCGGATCATTCCAGACCTCGGCTTTTTCGATGATGTATTTGACGGTGACCAGGTCGGAGAGGGGTTGGACCTGTTTGAGCAGGGCGACGGTGTTGTATCGGACCCGCTGGCCGAGGCCGAACCAGCGCGAGACCTGGATGCCGCAATAAATGCCAATGACAAACAGGCACGTCAGCCCGAGCAGGACCAGGATCCGCCGAAACTTGGTCATGGGCCGAGTTTAAACCGCTCCCCCGCAAATCTAAAGACAAAGGTTTAACCGCGAATGAACGCAAAGGAACGCGAATAGCTTTCGACTTTCAACCAAACCAGAAACAATCCCCAGACGATTCTCACCATCCCCTATTCGCGTCGATTCGCGTTCATTCGCGGTTAAAATCTTTTCCCCGATTCGCGGTTCAACTATGCTGGGACCATGAACACGATCAGCACCGGTTCATTTCCCGCTTATCGGCCGCGGCGGCTGCGACAGTCCGCCGCCCTGCGGCGCCTGGTGAGCGAAACCCAGTTGAGCGCGTCCCACCTGGTGTGGCCGTTGTTTGTCCGGTCCGGCCGCAAGCTGCGTCGACCGATCCAGGCCATGCCCGGCGTGTTCCAGTTGTCGCCGGACGAACTCCTGCGCGACGCCGAGGCGGCGGTCAAGGCGGGAGTGCCGGCCGTGCTGCTGTTCGGCATCCCGGATCGCAAGGACGCGAAAGCCTCGGAAGCGTACGCGGCGAAGGGCGCGGTTCAGCAAACGATCCGGCTGCTCAAGCGCGAATTGCCTTCGCTGCTGGTGATCACCGACGTCTGTTTGTGCGAATACATGGAGCACGGCCATTGCGGGATCGTGCAGCAGGGCAAATCCGGCGCCCGGATTCTGAATGATCCCACGCTGGGGCTGCTGGCGCGCGCGGCGGCGAGCCACGCGGAAGCGGGCGCGGACATGGTGGCGCCGAGCGACATGATGGACGGCCGTGTGCGGGCGATCCGGGAGAAGCTGGATGCGGAGGGTTTCGAAGACACGCCGATCATGTCGTATGCGGCCAAGTTTGCATCGGCCTATTACGGCCCGTTCCGGGAGGCGGCGGAATCCACGCCCAAATTCGGCGACCGTCGCAGTTACCAGATGGATGCGGCGAACGCGGCCGAGGCGATGCGCGAGGTGGCGCTGGACATCCAGGAAGGCGCGGACATTGTCATGGTGAAACCGGCGCTGGCGTACCTGGACATTCTTTACCGGGTGAAATCCGAGTTTGGTTATCCCACCGCGGCGTATTCGGTGAGCGCGGAATATTCGATGATGAAAGCGGCGGCGGCGAACGGCTGGGTGGACGAGCGGGGTGTGACGCTGGAGAGCCTGCTGGCGATGCGACGGGCGGGTGCCGACATTTTGATCACCTACGCCGCGGTCGACGTGGCGCGATGGTTGAAGCAGGGCTGATTCCTCGATTCCCATGAACTATTCGCTTCTCGCGAAGTCGGGCGTGGTTGCCCTCCTCGTCGCGGGCCCGGCGCAGGCCTGTTTCAGCCAGACCAACGGTCCCGGCCCGCTCAACCTCACTGCCGCCGAAGACCACGCGCTCATGATGAAGGCGCTCGGGATCGCGTCGGTACGCGACGGCGCGAACCCGAACAATCCGTCCGCTCCCAACGCGGTCAATTACGACGAGTCGAAAGCCAACAAGTGGACCAACCTGCCGCCGGTGCTGGTGTTGAACGACGGGACGCCCGTGACCACGCCGGAGATGTGGTGGAAACAGCGCCGGCCCGAACTCGTGGAGTTGTTCGATCGCGAGGTCTATGGGCGCGTGCCGAAACAGGTGCCGCCGGTGACCTGGGAGATTGTCAGCACGGTGGCCACGAACATCGGCGACATTCCCGTCGTCACCAAACACCTGCTCGGACACGTCGATAATTCCGCCTGCCCGCAGATCAAGGTCGACATCGACCTGACCCTCACCACGCCCGCGAAGGCGGCTGGACCCGTGCCGGTGATGATGGAATTCGGATTCAATTTCGGGCCCGGCATGTTCGGGCGGAGGACCAATTCCGTGGCCGGGACGAATGGAATTGCCGGCACAAACGCGCCCGGGCGCGGGTTCGCGCCGCCGCCGGGGCCGACGTGGCAGCAGCAAGTGCTGGCGAAAGGCTGGGGTTGCGCGGTGATCGTGCCGGCGAGTTACCAGGCGGACAACGGCGCCGGGTTGACGAAGGGGATCATTGGATTGTGCAACAAGGGGCAGCCGCGCAAACCGGACGATTGGGGTGCGCTGCGGGCGTGGGCGTGGGGCGCCAGCCGGGCGCTGGATTATTTCGAGACCGACAAATCGGTGGACGCGAAGCAGGTCGGGATCGAGGGATTATCGCGCTACGGCAAGGCGGCGCTGGTGGCGATGGCCTACGATCAGCGGTTCGCGATCGGGTTCATCGGGTCGTCGGGCGAAGGCGGCGCGAAGCTGCATCGGCACGATCTTGGAGAGCGTGTGGAAAACCTGACCAGCTCCGGTGAATACCACTGGATGGCGGGCAATTTTATCAAGTACGGCGGACCGCTGACGCCGGGGGATCTGCCGGTGGATTCGCATGAACTGATCGCGCTGTGCGCGCCGCGGCCGGTGTTCATCAGTTACGGTGCGGCCTCCGGGCCGGGAGCGGAGGGCCAATGGGTGGATCAGCGGGGGAGTTTTCTGGCCGCGATGGCTGCGGGACCGGTTTATGAGTTGCTGGGCAAACACGCGCTGGGTGCGACGGAAATGCCGCCGGTGGAAACCGGTCTGACAAACGGCGATCTGGCCTGGCGTCAGCACAGCGGCGGCCACACCACCGGACCAAACTGGCCCGCGTTCCTCACCTGGGCCGGCCGCTACATACACCTTGATTAGGGCCGACGAGGACGCCAGCCCTCCCGCGCGATGGGAGGGACGCCGTCCCCGGCGTCCCAGGCCTTTTCAGGAACCCAGCTTTCGGATGGCAAAGGCGCAGGCGCCGATGGCGATGGCCTCGCTCGTGCCCAGGCGCGACAGGCCGACGCCGACTCGCTGCAACGGATCGTAGGTGACTTTGCGCCGGCTGCCCGGCACCGGGATAGTCCGGGCGCCGCCGTTCAGGAAAATTTTCAACTCCTTCGGATCCTCGAGATTGAAAGCGCGCGAGGCCAGTCGGCGGAAGGAATATCCGTCGGGCCCGACGAAGTTGCTGTTCAATTCATCGACCAGCGCCGGCAGGAAGAAGCGGCTTGCTTTCGACAGGCCGCCGCCGATGACCGCCAGGCCGTCGATCAACGTCAGCGCGTTGCCCAGGGCATCTCCCGCCACCTCCCCGAGCCGCCGGTAGGCCTCGAGCGCCGCGATCCTGTTGCCGCGCCGCTTGCCTTCCGCGACGGCCGCGATGTCCCTGGGATCGGGCGCCTGCTCGAAGGCGATGCCCGCGTGCCGCGCGTAAGTGCGGCGCACCGCCCGGATGCAGCAGCCTTCCTCGACGTTCATTTCGGGATCCAGCTTGTTCCGCAGCAGCCAGACCTCGCCGCCCATGGAATTGTCCCCGATGAACAACTCCCCGTTGCGCACGATGCCGCCGCCGAATCCGGTTCCCAGCGTCACCCCGAACAGGTTGTGATAGCGCTTGGGGCTGCCGGCTTTTTCGAGCAGCCGGTTCACGTGCGGCAGCAAACCGGCGATTGCCTCCCCGTAGGCAAACAAATCGCCGTCATTGTTGATGAACACCGGGATTTTGAAACGATCCTGCAGCATCGGCCCCAGCGCGACGCCTCCGCGGAAGGCAGGGAGGTTGCCGAGATCCCCGATAATGCCGTTCGGGTAATCCGCCGGCGCGGGAAACGCGAAGCTGATGGCCACCGGCGGCGAGGGGCAGGCTTTCCGGATCCGCGTGAATCCCGTGATCAGATTCGCCAGGCATTTCTTGAGATGATCCCCGTTGGACGGCATGGCCACCGATCCGGTCACCGGGCGATGACCGCGCATTGCCGAGAACCGGAAGCTTGTGCCACCGGCGTCCAGGGTCATCACCACTCTTGGATCGTTGCTGTCCTTCATGCGATTGGCCTGCAATTTGGGTCGAAATACAGGAAATTGCGGCCGACCGCGAGCGCAAAGGATTCGGACGCCGCCAGCTGGCATCCGGGTCTGAATGTTACATTTTGCATGAAAGCCCGTTTTCGCTTCCAGGGGCTGGGGGATCTGTGGCTAAATTGCAAGGTGTGGAGGCAAGGCCTCCACGCCCAACACCCGAAGTCGTATGAGTGCTCAGGAAATGGAATTTGAAGAGTGGGCGAGACTGTTGATCACCCGCAAGGTCCCGCGGGACTGCAGCCACCTCATCGATTCGGAAGTGATCCATCGCGGCGCCCGCATTCTTCGCCACGGCGGCGCCTTCGAAGTGCGCCTGGAATCCGAGGGCATGACCGCCCTGCAGGGCCGCATCACGATCCAGCCCATGCCGTCGCTTCGCCAGCGCCGCAATTAAGCGCGTCGCACCCGCCATTTCCCCTCGCCTCCGCGCTTGCACCAGCGCACCCCTTGCCTATTTGCGAGATGGGTTCTAGACTGCAGTTGTGTTCCGGGCATTCCGCACAACGCCGCGCCGGCCGAATATTCACCGGCACCGGGACGGCCCGGAGGAGTTCATACCATTCGAAATCATGAAACGCATACCCATTCGCCTTGCGGCCATCCTGGTCCTGGCCGCCGCCGGCCCGCTTTCGGCCGACGCCGCCGACGCCCCCGCGGCGCCCGACGCCGACCAGTTGCTGCGCCAGATGTCCGACAAACTCGCCGGCGCGGCGACGTTCCGATTCGAAGTCCGGCGCGAAATCAGCGACGGCCTCGCCGGCGGCGACGGCCTGCACAGCCGGTCGAAGATCAAGGTCCTGGTGCAGCGGCCGGACAAATTTGAAGCCCGCGCCACCGTGCCCGACGACACGCGCTGCTTCTACTTCAACGGCAAACAGCTCACCATGGCCGACCTGCAACAGAAGGTGTATTCCACCGTCCCGCTCGCCGCGACACTCGACGAGCTGCCGTCAAAGATCGCCGCCGATTACGGCTTCCTGCCGCCCATGGCCGAGTTGCTCATCAGCGATCTCTACCAGGACCTCGCCTGGCGGGCGAAATCCATCGAATACCGCGGCGAAGGAACCATCCACAGCGGATTCCTCGGCCTGCACCGGGTGCACTGTTACCGGATCGGCCTGACGGGGACACAGGCGGATTCGGAAATCTGGATCGGAAAGAAAGACCTGCTCCCGCGGCAGTGGGATTCCACCGTCCAACAGCCGGAGGGCAAGGCGTTCATTCACCTCGAATTCTCGGATTGGGATCTGAAAGCCAAAGCGGTGGAGTCGGACTTTGTTTATCAACCGCAGAAAGGCGCCGTCGCGGTGCCCATGATGACCCGGGCGGAAATGGAAGCGGCGAAATCCAAGAACAAATAATCTTCTTCCAAACTCAATTATGAAAACCCTTTTGAGCACACTGAAACTGCGGCGGATTTTCCTGGCGGCGGCTTTGCTGGCGACCACCGTGGCCGGCGAACGGCAGGCGCTGGCGTGGGGCCGGTATTACGGCGGCGATTACTATGCCGATCGGCGTGTCGCTTACGCGGGCGTCGGGGTGCCGGGCTGCGGGTATGCCTATCGCGGCGTTGCCGTCGGACCCAACGGCGCCGTGGCCGTCCGCGGCGCGGGCGTCGCCCCCGGATGCGGAGTGGTCGGCGCCGGTTACGGAGCCTATGCCGGCTACGCCGCCCTGCCCCGCGGCTATTACTACTCCGTTCCCTCAGGCTATTCCTACGTGTTTTACAACGGCGCCTGGTGCTATTACGTGAACAACGTCTATTACCGCCCGGTCTACTACCAGGGAACACTCGTCTATACCGTGGTGCCTTAGGGCGATCTCAGAAATACCGCAGCCATCGTTCGTCCCCAGATTTCGCAGATTCTCGGTGAAATCTGGGAAATCTGTGGACGTTTTACGGGCACTCCCGGGTTGAAGTCCACGCAGCCACCCGTGACATCTCGGATTGCGCATCGGCCGACTGCCCACCCGCCACAAGGCACTCGGCGGGCGCACGGGCGCGCTCGCCGGATTCGATCGCTATTGGATCATCTGGTTGATGACTGCCTGTGAGGCCTGGTTGTATTGGGCCTGGGTGATGAAGCCCTGGTTCAGCATCGACTTGAGTTGCGCCAGTTTTTGCTCGGCAGGTGTGAGGGCGGGCGCGGGTTGAGCGGCGGGCGCCGGCGCCGGCGCGGGAGCCGCTGTCGCGGCCTTCGTCTGCGCTGCTGCGGCTTCCGCCTGCGCGGCCGCGGCTTCGGCCTGGGCAGCCGCCGCACTGGCCTGGGCGGCATTGGCGCTCGACGTCGGCTGCGGCGTGGTGGTGGTCGTCACCGTCACCGTGGTCGGCACCGCCAGCGGGTCGACATAAAGAGGGGCGGGTTCCACGACCGCGACGCGCGGCATCCGATAGGCCCAGAATCCCAGTATATCAATGAACAGGGCCGTGGCGCCGCCGGTCTTTGGCGGTTTCCCGTTCAGCACCTTGATGTTGTAAACGAGGTCCTGCCCATCCATGCGCGGCTTCTGCAGCTTTACCACGATGTTCTGCAAATCCGCCCTGCCCGGTTCCACGATCGACACCGTCGCATTCGGCGGATCTTTCACGAAACTGTCCGGCGTTTCGCCCCACATGGGCAGGAACTCCTGCTTGGTGAGGACATGTCCGGCCATGCGCACCGGGCGATCGGTGAAGAACAGGGTGGTCGGCGTCACGTTGTGAAGCCGCATCGTGGCTTTGTCGGTGTCGAACGAAACGCTGGAGGCGTTTTGAACGAACAGCAGCTCGACTTTTTGATCGGTGGGGGTGTGCGATTGCGCAAGCCCGGCCAGCGGCAGCGCGGCGAGGGCCGCGGCGATGAAGGTGAGAACCCTTCCGGCCAACGAGGGCGCGGAGAGTGCGGAAGTGGAGGATGTGCTCATAGCTCAGCGTTAAGGGCACCCGTTTTGTGTGCGAAATGCCCGGCAATTTTTCTCAGCGGCGATTGACGGTCTGGCCGCCGTGCCCGATATGCCCGGCGAAAATTCAAAGGACAACCGACCGACAATGCCTTGCTGAAGCAAAGCACCAAGTCACCGCTGATTGCCAGCACGAAATGAACAGCTCTTCGGGACGATGCCGCCGCGGAGCCTGGCCGGGGGGCGGTGTTGCCCGAATCAGGCCAGCGCCCGGCCGGATGGCCCGCTTCGCTTGTTGTCCGGGCGGGGAATCCTGTGCTCTTGCTGGCTTTGCTCATGAGAACAGTCTTGCGCTTTGGGATTTTCCAGGCAAATTAGCTGGCCTCGCTGCCGCGGCCTGTGGTGGCGAAGACTGGTGACCAAAGCCCGCGTGGCGGAATTGGCAGACGCGCTAGATTCAGGTTCTAGTGAGTAACATCGTACAGGTTCAAGTCCTGTCGCGGGCACCAGTTTGGAAAGTCTCAAATCCTTCCGTTTTTCCTTCGAAATACTCTGTTTCCAGCGAGTGCCGAAGGGTAGTTGCTTCCTCCAGTTGCGGTCAGCTTCGGTCAGCTTTTACCTCTTTTCAGGGCACCAAAAGGCACCAAAAGGCACCGGATGTTTGCCGGGGCGATTTGACGGGGTGGCGCGGAGAATTAGTCTGGAATCGCCAAAAAGCGGTACCCGAAAACACCGATAACTCTCGTTGTTCCGACCGTAGTCTCACGGTTCTGGTGCTGATGGCCGTGAAGGAAGTAGCTCGGCCTGGCGCGGGCAATGTATTCGTTGAAAGCGGTGAAGCCAGTATGGACCTCATCGTCGCGGTCGTGGACCAACCTGGGAGAATTGTGCGCCAGGAAAACGTCCACGCGTGGGAAGTGGGCCATTTGTTGCTCAACCTCGGACTGCTCGAAAAGGTAACGCCCTGCATTTGGAGAAGGGCTTCCAGTGCTCTAACGCATCCGCCACCTTGCTGGTTCGCTACTCCGAAATGGAGAGCTGCCACGGCTTGTCCATGATTTTGTATTTTGGATCAAGGTATGTATTGTCGGGCCCTAAAAAGTCCGTCGAGGAGTGGTCACCAATGACATTTCCCCATGTCCACACTTCGCCCTTGTGCGTCAATACCACTCCCATGTTGTCCCCACCGGCAGCAAAGGCGATAATGTCCTTCGGGAGCTGAAGCCTTTTAAACCCAATTGGCCTGTATTCGAGATCCGGTTTGACGGTGCGAAGTTCAGAGCCATCCAAAGCCCAGAAAGAACCGTCCTTCTTTCTGAGAAGATGGTAAAAACAGCCGCAGGAAGAGGAGATGGATTGCCAATCATTGTCCGTTCCCACCTGCGTGGGAATCGCATCCAGATTTGTGTCGACCGTTCCGGTGTAAAGATGTGCTTTGTTTCCCCATGCCCAGAGGGTTCCGTCCGACTTGACGGCCATCACCATAAAATATCCAAAACAGGCATCCACCCAATTGGTGTCCGGCGAAACACGGGTTGGAACGTGCAGATTATTTGTGTCCAATCCATGCCCGTAAAGCGATCCCCAGAACCATAGGCTGCCATCCGATTGCAGACCCACGGTTTGGATGCCGCCGCCCACGACTTTGGTCCAGTTGGTCGAAATCCCCACCTGCACGGCATTGGTAGTTGCCTCGGTGTTACCGATCCCCAACTGCCCGGCCCAGTTATTGCCCCAAGCCCATAGAGTGCCGTCTTTTTTTATAGCAAAACTGCTGGACCCGGCGGCTGCCTGCTTCCAATCATTGCCCGGAATGGAGGGTACCGGTGTTGGACGTGTAATCTTGGTGCCATCACCCAGTTGGCAAAAGGAGTTTTCACCCCATCCCCACAGCGTACCGTCTGCTTTGATCGCCAGATTCTGGGAGTCTCCAACGGCGATGCTTGCCCAATCAGATTCCTTTCCGATCCGACGCAAGGAAGTCGAGTTATGGATACTGCCCAGACCAAGAACCGGCCACCCCAGTCTTTCTTCGCCAAAGCTCCAAAGGCTGCCATCCGGTGCCAGAATAATGACATCGCGGCTGTAGCCGCAGGCAATCATGGGAGTGACGCTGCCCATTGGCAATTTCCGGTGGGAGCCGCTGAAATGACCCGCACCCAATGCCAGGGCAATAGCCGTGGTTCCAACGACGATCGCCACTTTTGCCTGGGTCCAGGTCAATAGATTCGACGCACCTTTGACGAGGGCCAAGGTTGAAGTTGAAGCCGCCACGCCTTTTGAAATCGCAACGGGCGTGACAACCTTTGCCAGCGCCACGGGCGCCGTCTGCACTGAATAGGCCGAAATGGTATCGCCCAGGCTTGCCCCCGTGGGATCCACGCCGCGTTTGTGAAGGAATTTCCGGAGCTTTTCCAACGCACGTACCACGCGTTTCTTCGCGGCCTCCTCGTTTAACTTCATCGCTTCAGCGATTTCATGCGCAGTCTTGTTCTCAAAAAATCTCAGTGCAATCACGTTACGGTCCGCGTCTCCGAGCGACGCCACGGCCTCATCCAGCAGCGGCGCGAGCCGTTCCCAAGCGACTGTTGTCGGTTCATTCAAGCTGGATTGCATGGAGGCCTCCTTTTCACGCTTTGACCGACGCACGGCCGTTCGGAGTTGGGTATTTGCCGCGTAGCGTGTGGCCTTGAGCAGCCAACCGGAAAGCACCGTGTCTTTGGACAATTGTCCGGCCTTGCGGGCGAGGATGATAAAAACTGCCTGAGTCACATCTTCGGCGAGTTGCTGGTCCCGCAATTGCCGGAAGGCAGCAGAATAAACCAAGCCGAGATGACGATCCACCAGCGCGGCAAAGGCGGCTTCAGACTGGTCGTGCGCGTAGGCGTGCAATAACGCCATGTCTTGCATCAGCAACATTCACTCATAAACGCCCGCCAAATGCAAAACGGGACAGGAAATCTTCGCGTCCTCACGCTCCCAACAAGGGCCTTTAACCTGCTTGAATCGCAGGCGCCATTTTAGAAAGCTTCAGAAGGATTGTTTTCGCTGATAAGCATCTGCAGCAGTGCCCGCTCACGCCTTGGACAACGTTTTCACGCAATAGCTATTCAGGCTTTCCCCGGCCGCAAGCGCTTTGGAGGCGAGGCGGCGGTGGAGGGCCGGTTCGACACGGAGCACAAACTTGCCGCTGAACGCCTTCTTGTCCAGGGGATGCGGCATCCCCTGGCCGTCGGCGTGAATCAGCTCAATCATTTCTTCAGCTGCGGCGCAGAGTTCCGCATAGACCTTCGCCTCGTCATTGCCATGCACACCGCCCAGCATCAGTTCGGGGCACCGGCCGATGAAGCAGCTGTCCTCGTCGCTCCATTCGACGAATTTCGTGTATCGCGCCGCTCGTTGCTTGATCTGTTTGCGCGTCATAAATCATTCCTTCACTGCTTCCACTGCCCGCCGCACGTCCCGTTCCTGGTAGTGCTTGGCGTCGTCGCCAGCGCCACCGCTGATCGTCACCCGCACCCCTTTCGGATGCGTGAAGTTCCGGTGGCTGCCTTTGCGGCCACGGTTCACAAACCCGGCCTTTTCCAAGTCGGCAATCAGCTGGCGAACTTTGCCCGGCATTGTAGTATCATATTAGTATCATTCTGTCCCGGCGTCAAGGGAGTGATCTTTCTCTGTGTCCCGGATAGGGGCCGGTTCTCACTTTTTACACCCACCATTCTTGCCCGGCGTTTCCCGGTGTTTTTAGGAGACAATCATTTCAGTTGATGTGCGCCCGGAATTGGGTTACTGAATTTCCAGAATCCCGGATCCCAACTGCCATGAAAACACTGCGCATTTTCCTGTGTGCCGGCTTCGGCGCGGCGGCACTTCTCCTCAACGGCTGTCAAAACTGCTGCCCGCCTGGCGACGCGGCATCGTTGGCGCCCCTCGTCACGCCCACCAGCAAGGAACTGCAGGCCGCGATGACTCCGGCCGCGGCGCTTGCGGAATTGAAATCGGGCAATTCGCGCTTCGTCACCGGCCACCCGGTGAAGCGCGACCCGCTTGAGGACGTCAAGGCCACGGCCGGCGGGCAGTATCCGTTCGCGGTCGTGTTGAGCTGCCTGGATTCGCGCCAGCCGATCGAGCTCGTTTTGGACCAGGGCATCGGCGACATCTTCAGCGCGCGCGTGGCGGGGAATGTTCTGAATGTTGACATCATCGGCAGCATGGAATTCGCCTGCAAAGTTTCCGGCGCCAAACTGATCGCGGTGATCGGGCATTCGAATTGCGGGGCGATCAAGGGGGCGGTGGACGGGGTCAAGCTGGGCGACCTGACGGAGTTGCTGAACAAGATTCAGCCCGCCGTGGAGGCTGTTCCGGCCGAGGCCACACAACGTAATTCGAAGAACCTGGACTTTGTGGACCAGGTCGCCGAGGCGAATGTGCGCCTCGTGATGCGTCAAATCCCCGAACGCAGCCCCATCCTGAAGGAACTGGCCGAAAGCGGCCGAATCCAAATCGTCGGCGGCATGTATGACCTGTCGACGGGTGAAGTTCGGTTCTTCAATCCTTAAATCTTCAATAGCCGCGCCTCCTGCCATTTAACCACGGATGGACACGGATGCACACGGATAGGGCCCGGCGGCAAGTAGTTTCCATCCGTGTCCATCCGTGGTTAAGTTTTAGCGCTTCCAGGGCCATCTTCCGGCGTGGCTTGTCATCTGTTGTGATGACAGGTTTGTCCTCCGAAACCACGATTGTTGGCGGCGCGTGCGCGTTTGTATTCTGGCGGGCGCATGGGGCGAAGCCGCCCTGAGAAACGGCCGTCGGGAAAGGATCGACCCTGTTTTGAAGGAGCTGCCGGTGCCGACCTGGAAAGAACAGCCAACCGTGAACGTGAAACACTTGCATCGCATCTCTCTTCTCACCGCCGCTCTTGTGCTCGCCGCCGCGACCGCGCGGGCCGCCGTGACGGACCCGGTCACCAACTTCGTCACCCGCCAGGGCGACAAACTGATGGCGGGCGGCAGGGAATTCCGGTTCCTGGGACTGGACGCGCCGAATGTCCAGCAGAACGAATCGCAAATCCGCCCCGACCGGGCCAACCGGTTTCCGGACGAATTTGAAATCCGGGACACGCTGGGCGCGATCCAGCGGATGGGCGGACTGGCGACGCGCACGTTTTCGCTGTCGATCGCTTCGCCCGCCGACAAGGGCATGCCGGTCTACGTCACGGGCCGCACGAACTACAACGAGGAGGCGTTCCGCTGCCTCGACCGCGTGATCGCCCTCGCCCACGAATACAACGTGCGGCTCATCATCCCGTTCATCGCCTCCCAATCCTTCGGCGGCATCCGCGGGGTGGACGAATTCTCGGTGCTGTGCGGGCAGCCGCCCGGGTCGTTCTGGACCAACGCGGAGGTGAAAGCCGATTTCAAACGGCTGTTGAATTACATCGTCAACCGGACCAACACGGTAAACGGGTTGCAGTACAAGAACGATCCGGCGATCCTCTGCTGGCAGCTCGGCAACGAATTCGGGAGTTACCCGGGCGACCGTCATTTGGATTACAAGGAATGGAGCCCGCGGATCGAATCGTGGAGCCTGGAGATGGCGGCATACCTGAAGCAAATCGATCCCCATCACCTGATCCTGGACGGCGGCGGGGTGGATCGCAAGGCGGTGCTGGCGGATCCTAACATTGATGTGGTCAGCGATCATTATTACGAATACTGGAGCAAGCTGGGCGGTGGGTCGGGCGACCTGGCGTCGATGGCGCGGAAATCGTGGGCCGGCTGCCGCGGGCGGAAGCCGCTGATGATCGATGAATTCGGCCTGGGCACCACGGAGAACGTCGAGGCCTTGATGGAGACGATCCGGGAATCGGGCATTTGCGGCGGACTCTTGTGGAGCGTGCGCTCGCACCGGCGCGACGGCGGCTGGTATTACCACAACGAAGGCGGCACGCCGATCAATTCGTTTCATGTGCCGGGGTTCCCGGCGGGTTACACCTACGACGAAATGCGGCAGTTGGACGTGCTGCGCCGCGAGGCGTTCGCCATCCGTGGACTGGAAGTGCCCGCGCCGTCCGCGCCCGCGCCCGCGCCGGTGCTGATGCCGAAGGGGGGAGGGTTCACATGGCGCGGATCGACCGGGGCGGAATCGTACACGCTCGAGCGTGCGGACGATCCGTCGGGGCCGTGGCAGGTGATTGCGACGACGCTGGTGGATTCGGTGATTGTGGACGTGAAGAATTTCGAGGACAGCCCGCCGGCGGCGGAGGCGCTGGTGTTGTATCACGACGAATTCCAGGAGCCCGGCAAAACGAATTATTACCGGGTGAAGGCGGTGAACATCGCGGGTGCGACGGATTACTCGAACGTGGTGGGGGTGCGGACCCCGGCCGCGAACACCGCCGGCACGACCGGGAAACCCTCGCTGACCGCCTCCGCCCCGGCCGGGAATGCCGCGAACTAGCATGGAGCCGTGGTTTTGCAGCGTGGTTCCGTGCCGCCGCTGGATCGCCGGCCTGGCGCTGCTGGCGTCGGGCGCTTTCGCCGGCGAACAGCGCCTGAGCCTGCCGCCCGATGGCGGTGTCACCGCCAACAACCCCCCGTCGCTCGCCTGGCGCGCCACCGCCGCCGACCGCGTGGAGGTTTGGCTGGACGGCCGCCAGGCGGCCACGCTTCCCGGCAGCGCCTCGCGCTACGTGCCGTTCCCGCTGTCGTTCGGATCGCATCGCTGGAACATCGTGGCCATCCGCGACGGCCGGCGCGAAAAATCCGGTGAGGCCACCTTTACCGTCGCCGACCGACCGCTCGCGGCCCTGCCGGACGGGACGCTGTTGCTCCGCGACAATTGGAGGGTGATTTCGTCCGAAACGGCCGGGGCCGACGGCGCGAAACTTTCCGTGCCCGGCGTCGACACGAAGGACTGGGCCGCCACGTCGATTCCCGCGACCGTGCTCACCGCGCTCGTGCGAAACGGGGTCTATCCGAATCCGTATGTGGGACTGAACAACACCCGGATCCCGGATGCGAACGATGTGTTCAACGAGCGCTACGGCCTTCTGAAATACAGCCATCTCCCCGGGCGCAATCCCTGGAAGCGGCCGTACTGGTATCGGACCGCGTTCCGCACGCCGGCGGATTTTTCGGGCAGGCGGGTGTGGCTCGGGTTCAACGAGATTAATTATCGCGCCGAGATCTGGCTGAACGGGCGGCGGGTTGCGGGCCATGACAGCGTGGCGGGAATGGAGCGTGCGTTTCGATTCGACGTGACGCGGTTGCTCGCGCGCGACGGCGAGAATTGTTTGGCGGTGGCGATTTATCCGCTGGACGATCCCGGCGAACCGGCGCCGCCGCCGGTGACGCCGCTGGGGGATCCGGGGCGCAACATGGGTGCGGACACAAAAATCAGCACCAATTACAGCAAGTGGGACACGATCGGCTGGGATTGGCAGCCCGAAGTGCGCGATCGCGACATCGGGATCACGGAGGAGGTTTTTCTGTATGCGACCGGCGACCTGGAGATCGAGCGCATTTACGCGGGATCGGAGCTGGCGCTGCCGGGGCTGGATCGGGCGGACGTGCGGATTGCTTTTGACATCGTGAACCGGTCCGGCGCGGACCGGCAGGGCACGGCCCGCGTGACGGTGCGCGATGAAGCCGGGAAGGCGGTTGAGTGCGAGCAGCCCTTCTCCGTGCCCGCGGGTGTTTCGCAGCGGATTGAATTCACGCCCGCAAGCCATCCCGCCCTGGCGCTGAGTCATCCGCGGGTGTGGTGGCCTGTTGGACTCGGGCCGCACCCGCTTTACACCGTCGAGGCGCTGGCCCGATCGGGCTCGGGAGAAAGCGTGGAGGCGCGGACGCATTTCGGGGTTCGGAAAATCGAGACCTCGATCTACCCGGCGAGCCAGACGCGGTTTTTCCGCGTGAATGGCCGCCCGCTGTTCATGCAGGGGGGCAACTGGGTGATCGACATGATGCTGAACTGGACGGCGAGCCGATACGACCAGGAAGTGGCGCTGGCCTGCCAGGCGCGTCTGAATTACCTGCGCATCTGGGGGCCGACGGGCGTGCCGCCGGAGGAATTTTTCGACGCGGCGGACCGCGAGGGGATGTTGTTGCAGGTGGATTTTCTGAACGATTGGTGGGGCACGGAGCACAACATGCCGGGCTGCACGCCGCCGGAGGACATTTTTGAACCGGCGAGCCGTTCGATCATCGAGAAGTGCCGGAACCACCCTTCGGTATTCGCCTGGTGCGGCGGCAACGAGGGTCCGAACCCGCACGAAACCCTGCTGCGCGACCGCTTGCTGCCCGCGCTGGACCCGTGGGGGTCGCGGTATTATCTGCCCAGTTCGAACGGCGACGGGCTGCAGGGCGGCGGGCCGTATGACAACCTCGCGCCCGAGAAATACTTCAACAACCCGAAGCTGGCCGGGTTCAACAGCGAGATCGGGCCGAGCGGCATTCCGGAGTTTGAAAGCCTCGAACAATTCCTGTCATTGCCGCCAACCAACTGGGCCGAGGGCCGGTTTCCGCTCGACGGCGAATGGGCCTACCACGACGCCACGGATCGGCCGGGCCAGTGGGAGGCGCGCAAGTTCAGCCACCTCGATGACGTGCTGCGTCACCGGTACGGTTCGCCGGCCGGCACGAATCTCGACGCAGTGCGGGAATACGCGGCGCGCTGCCAGATGCTGAATCACGAGACCTACCGCGCGGCGATCGAGTCGTTGAACCGCAACCTGTGGACCAAGACGACGGGGTTCGCGCTCTGGAAATTCAATTCGTCATGGCCGAGCCTGGTGTGGCAGCTCGACGACTGGTACCTGCAATGTCACGCCGGTTTTTACGCGGTGCGCCGGGCCTGCGAGCCCGTGCATGTGCAATTCAACGCCGACGACCGCACGCTGGCCGTGGTGAACCGGACAGGCGAAAGCGCCGAGAAGCTCGTGCTCGACGCGGAGCTGTTCGATTCCTCGCTCAAGCCGCTTTGGGACCGGCGCGAAACGCTGGCCTCGCCCTCGTGCTCCGCCGTGGCGACTTCCTGGGCGGTGCCGGACCTCGCGGGGATCACGTTTTTGAAATTGCGGCTGGCGGACGAACAGGGACGGGCCGTTTCCGAGAACGTTTACTGGCTCAGTCCGAGCAACGATTTCTCGGCGCTTGCCGGTCTGACCGGCGCGCGCGTGTCGGCGAAGCTGCAAACCAACCCTGCGCCCGGCGAGGCCGCCGCGGTGACGCTGACCAACACCGGGTCGGCCCCGGCGCTGCTGGTGCGCGCGCAACTGGTCGACCGCGAATCGCGCGTGGAGATCCTTCCGGCGTTGTGGAGCGACAATGACTTCGTGCTGATGCCCGGCGAATCGCGCCGGCTGACGGTGCGCCTGCCGGCCGGGGAAATCCCCGCGCACCCGGCGGTGGTGGTGTCGGGCTACAACCTGCCCGCTGCTGTTTCCGAATAACCCGGGCAACGAAAGGAATTTTCCATGATTATCCCGAGCGCCCTTCGCCGCGCCGCGTTGCGCGGACTTGCCCTGCTCTGGTTTGCCGCCGTTGCCGCGGCCGCGCCGGCCCAGGTGATCAACTTCAATTACCCCGGCGGCCAGGGCGGCGGAATCAACTACGCCGGCCAGGGCGCTTACTCGGATCCCGGCCATTCGTTTTGGAACCCGGTCGTCGCGAACGGCACCACGCCCGGTATCAGCACCAATTCCGACGGCATCAGTGTCAGCCCCGTCACGCTGAGTGAGCGGGAGAGCAAGGGTTACAAGAGCAGCACGCCCGCCACGCAGGGCACGCCCGAGGCGCTGGAATACTGGTATGCGGACGCCAACAATTTTTCGCCGCAAACCTGCGCGCTCAGCAACGTGGCGCCCGGGGTTTATCACCTGTATTTGTACGGCAAGAACGGCAACCGCGATTTCGCGGATCGCGGGACCACGTTCAACGTCTGGTCGGGCGGAAATGTTTACGGACCGCAAAGCACCTCGAACGGACTGACCGGCGCGTTCGTCCGCGGCAACGATTACGTGGTCTACACCAACCTGTCGGTGGGCGCGGACGGAACGATCACTTTCACTTACGCCGCCAACACCGCCGTGGTGCGCGCGGCCGGGTCGGCCGATTACTCGGGCACCAACAGCCAGGGCAATTTCAACGGGCTGCAGCTCGTCTGCGTGTCGTCGTCTCCTTCCCAGGCCGTTCTGACCAATGCCGCGGCGTCCACCGTTCTTGCCAACTCCGCCACGCTCGGCGTGGTGGTGTTGTCCACCGGCGGTTCGCTCCCGGTGCTGCGATTTTATTTCGGGCCGGCGGATGGAGGAACCTCGGCTGCGGGCTGGTCGAACACGGTGTCGGCCGGATACGCGACGCCGGGCGCGTCCGCGGTGGCGATCGCGAACCTCGCGCCGTCGACGACTTACTATTTCACCGCGTCGGCGAGCAACAGCGCCGGGGTGTCGTGGGCGGCGCCGGGTTCGTTCACCACGCCGGTGACCAACTCGGCCCCGGTCTACGGCGCGCCCGCCGCCCCGCTGACCCTCGGCGCGGGATGGCGGATGCAGTCGGCCGGCGCGGTTGCCGATTCCGGCGCGGCGATTTCGCAGCCCGGATATCCGGCGCCGGCCTGGTATGCGGCGACCGTGCCCGGTACGGCGCTCACGACGCTGGTGAACAACGGCGTCTACCCGGACCCGCTTTACGGCACGAACAACTGGGGAATTCCCGACGCGCTGTGCCAGACGTCGTGGTGGTACCGGGTTGATTTCAATCTGCCCGCGGCCTTCGCGACCAACCGGGTTTGGCTGAATGTTTCGGGGCTGAATTACGCGGGGACAATCTGGGTGAACGGTCAAAACGCCGGGTCGATGCGGGGTGCGTTCACACGGGGGACATTCGATGTCACTCCGTTCGTGGCGCCGGGCGGGAGCAACGCGGTGGCGGTGCTGGTGACTCCGGAGCCGAACCCCGGCGCGGCGCACGTGCGCACGGTCACCAACGGACATTCCAACGGGGGCGTATCGGCCGCCGACGGCCCGACGTTCCTGTGCAGCATCGGGTGGAACTGGCTGGCCACGGTGCACGACCGCAACACGGGCCTGTGGCGGGACGTCACCGTCACCGGCAGCGGCGCGGTGCGGATCCGGGATCCCTACGTCACCTCGCAATTGCCGTTGCCGTCGACAAACAGCGCGGATCTCGCGATCGAAGCGACGCTGACCAACGTGACGGCGGCGACGCAGTCGGGCACCCTGTCGGGCGCCGTCGGCACGGTGGTGTTCCAGAGGGATTACGTGCTCGGCCCTTACGAATCGCAGGTCGTTTCCTTCAACGCCGCCAACACCCCCGCGCTCCACATCGCGAACCCGCAGCTCTGGTGGCCGAACGGCTACGGCGCCCCCGCGCTTTACACCCTTCAACTGGCCGCGACGGTGAACGGGGTCCTGTCCGACACAAATATCGTCACGTTCGGAATCCGGCAGATCCAGTATCACTTGCCGGGTTCGTCCAATCTCGGCCTGGTGGTGAACGGCGTGCCGGTGATTGTGAAGGGCGGCAATTTCGGGATGGACGAGGCGATGAAGCGGGTCCCGGTGCCGCGCCTCGAGGCGCAAGTGCGCATGCATCAGCAGGCCGGGCTGAACATGCTGCGAAACTGGGTCGGTCAAAGCACAAGCGAGGAATGGTTCAGCCTGTGCGACCGTTACGGGATCCTGATGTGGGAGGAATTTTTCCAGCCCAACCCGGTGGACGGCCCCGATCCTTCGGACGCGGCGCTTTACCTGGCGAACGTGCGGGACACGATTTTGCGCTACCGGAATCATGCCTCGATCGCGCTGTGGTGCGGCCGCAACGAGGGCGACCCGTCGCCGGCCGCGGTCGCCACCGGCGTTTCCAACCTGGTCTCCACGCTGGATCCGGTGCGCTGGTATCAGCCCAACTCCGCCAGCGGCTACGGGGTCGCCTCGAGCGGACCTTACCGCTGGCAGCCGCCGGAGAATTATTATTCCGTCGACACCGCGTTCAAGACCGAGATCGGGTGCGGCGTGTCGGTGCCGACGCTCGAATCCGTTCACGGCATGATCCCGTCGAACGACTGGGAGATCGTGAACAACACCTGGGCCGAGCACGACATGACCGGCGCGCCGGCTTCGCAGGGCGGCGATGTGTACCCGTCGGTGCTGGCGGCGCGTTTTGGCCCGATTTCAGGTCTCCCGGATTTTGTCCGGAAAGGCCAGCTGGCGAATTACGAATCGCACCGGGCGGTGTTCGAGGGGCGGCTGGCGCGGATGTTCAATCCGGTGACGGGCATTTTGAACTGGCTGACGAGCCCGGCGCATCCGAGCTTCATTTACCAGCTTTACACCTACGACCTCGAGCCCAACGCCTCGCTCTTCGGCGCGCAGAAGGCGTGCGAGCCGGTGCACGCGATGTTGAACCAGTCGAACTGGCACCTGCTGGTGCTCAACTGCACCCCGCAGGCGGTCGCGGGTCTGACGCTGCGCACGCGGATTTTCAATCTCGACGGCAGTTTGCAGTTCGCCCAAACCAACGCGCTCACGGCCGCGGCGTCGGTCGCAACCGATCTCGGCGCGGTGACGTTCCCGGGAACGCTGTCGCCATCGCATTTCGTGAAGCTCGAACTTTACGATTCGCAGGGCGGACTGGTGTCGGAAAATTTCTACTGGCGCGAGACCGTCGCCGGCAACCTGCAGGCGCTGAACTCGCTCCCCGCCGTCACGCCCGGCATCGCGGCGTCGCGGATCTCCGCGCCCGGGCAATGCGTGATTCGCGTGACGCTGACCAACCCGGCCCCGGTGGTTGCGCTGATGACCCATTTCCAGCTCCGCCGCGCGGTTTCGGGCGCCCGGGTGCTGCCGGTGTTTTATTCCGACAATTATATTTCGCTGCTGCCCGGCGAATCCCGCACCGTGACCGTGCAGGCCAATGCCGACGATCTTGCGGGCGAGGCGCCGCTGCTGGCGGTCGACGGCTGGAATATCCAGGCGGTTCCCGCGGTGGCCTCCGGAAGCAACGTGGCGGTGATGCCGAACCTCGATGCCATTGCCGCGAACGGCGCGCCGCCGGCGGCGACGCGGATCAATTGCGGCGGCGCGAAGAGCGGCCCGGGATTTTACCAGTTCGGGATCGACACAAATTTCCAGGCCGACACCGGTTACAGCGGGGGCAGCACCGCCACGACGACGTCGGCCATCGATGTCAGCGCGCCGAACGCGGCGCCGCAGGTCGTTTACCAGTCGCTACGTTACGGTTCGAGCTTCAGCTACACGCTGGCCGCGCAGGGCACCAACCTCGTCCGGCTGCATTTCGCGGAGACCAGCTTCGGCCCGGGCGGCCGGCGATTCAACGTGGCCATCAACGGACAAACCGTGCTTTCGGATTTCGACATCGCGGTGGCGGGCGGCACGGGCCGGGCCGTGACCCGGGAATTCATCGCCGCGGCCACGGCGAATTCCAACGTGGTTATCGCGTTCACGACCGGTTCCGCGAACCAGCCCACGATCTGCGGGATCGAGGTGATCCCGATGCGTGCGCCGTCCGCGCCGTTGAACCTCGTGGCGGCGCCAGGCTACGCCCAGGTGGAACTGGATTGGGCGCCGGTGGACCAGGCCGATTTCTACCGGGTGAAGCGATCGCGGCTGCCCGGCGGATCCGTCGTGCTCGTGGCGGACAATGTGACAGGGACCGGCTGGGTGGACACGGGGCTGATCAACGGGGCGTTTTATGAATACACCGTTTCCGCTGTGAACAGCTACGGAGAGAGCGCGGATTCGGCTCCGGCCGACGCGGCGCCGCAGGTGCCGGTGCTTGCCGGCGCGCAGTCTCCGGGCGGCCAGGTGGTGTTGTCCTGGGCCGACGCAAGCAACGGCGGCGCGGCCACGCTTTACTACACGCCCGCGCTGTCGCCAGCGGCGGTGTGGACGCCGGTTCCGAACGCGCCTGTGTTGTCCGGTGGATTGTGGACGCTCACCTTGCCGGTGGGGACGAATGTTTCCGGTTTTTACCGGTTGCAATAGAAGCCGGGCGGTTCTGGGAAAGTGGTATGGCCGCAAAAAGGCGCAAGAGGCGCAAAAGCAAATTGGTTTCTTGCGACTTTTGCGCTTCTTTGCGGCTACGACCTTTGGGAAGCCTCTCAGCGGGCGGCGGCGGGCTGGTAATCGCCTTTGACGGGCAGGTGGGCCATGCGTGCGATGGCTTCGGAGCGGGACGTCACCTGGAGTTTTTCGTAAATGCGGCGGATGTAGGTGGCGACGGTGGGCTGGCGGATGTTGAGGCTGTCGGCGATTTCCTTGTAGAGATAGCCTTGCGACATCAATTCCAGCACCTGCCGTTCGCGGGCGGACAGTTCGGCGACTTCGGGGACGGGCCGCGAATTATTCTGAAAAGCGCGGACGAGTTTGCGCGCGATATTGGGCGTCATCGGCGAGCCGCCGGTATGAACCGAAAGCACGGCCTCAAGGAGTCCCGCGCGCTCGGTTTGTTTCAGCAGGTAACCCGTGGCGCCGGCCTTGAGGGCTTCGAAAATGTGATCGGCATCCTCGTAGACCGTGAGCATGATGAACTGCGTGTCGGGCATGATCGGCTTCAGTTTCCCGACGCATTCCACGCCCGTCATGCCGCCCAGGTTGATGTCCATGAGCACGACATTCGGGGCGATGTGGGGGAGATTCTTGAGGGCGTGCTCGGCGTGGGGATGCTGGCTGACGCACTGGAATCCCTTGGCCTGGTTGATCCAGCCGGCCAGGAGTTCCCGCGCCTGCGCGTCGTCCTCCACAATGGACACATTCACTTTCATCTCGCTTCCATCATACTTAGCACATTTCGGCGGCGGATTCTGTCCCATTTTCTGATGACACGACCGGCGGGTCAGGAATGGCCGCGATCGGGGGTTGCCTTGCCGTCTTTGACCTCCGTCAGCGGGATGGAAAATCGGACGACGCTGCCCTGGCCGGGGGAGCTGGTGATTTCGGCGGATCCGCCGATGCTGTGCAGGCGGTTGCGGATATTGGCCAGCCCGTTGCCGGGGGCGAGCCGGTCTTCGGACGGCGGCAGCTCGCGGTAACGGCCGGGGTCGAATCCGCGGCCGTCGTCGGCCACGCGCAGTTCGATTCCGGCGGCCTGCACCTGGAGGGAGATGCGGACTTCGCGGGCGCCGGAATGTTTGGCGACGTTGTTGAGCACTTCCTTGAAGGCGAGGAAGACGTTGTGTCGGATGTCGGAGCGGACGATCCAATCCGGGTGGGCGACGGGCATGGCGATGCGGCAGCGGACGTTGGCGGCGCCGAGGAATTCGTAGGCGAAGCGGGACAGGTAATCGAGGAGGCTGTCGAGGGTGTCGTGGCGGGGGTTGACGGCCCAGACGATTTCGTCGAGCGCGCGGGTCAGGTCGCGGGCGCTGCCGTAGATCTGGCGGAATGTGCGGCCGGGAACGGAATTTTCGTCGACGTCGGCCATGGCGGTCTGGCTGAGCAGGCCGATGCGTGTGAGGTTGGCGCCGAGGTCGTCGTGGATATCCTGGGCGATGCGGGCGCGCTCGCGTTCGAGCACCTGGAGTCGTTCGAGTCGTTCGAGCCGCCGGCGGTGGCGGCGCCGGGATTCGAGGAGCACACCGGCGGTGAGGGCGGCGATGGCGGAGGCGTAGGTCAGGGCCCGGAACCACCAGGTCTGCCAGAAGAGCGGGAGCACGGTGATGGCGACCTCCGCGGGGGCGCTCCAGACGCCGTCCTCGTTGCAGGCGCCGACCTGGAACCGGTAATCGCCGGGCGGCACGTGAGTATAGACGGCGCTGCGCTTGGTGTCGCCGGTGATCCAGCCGGCGTCGAGTTCCGCGAGCCGATAGTGGAAGCGCACGTTGCTTGGCGCGCTGAAGCTCAGCGCGGTGAAAACGAATTCGAGCCGCTGCCCGCCCGCCGGCACCCGCAGCGGCTTCGCGCCCGATCGCAGCGACACCGGCAGGATGTCCGGCGGCGCATCCGGCCGCGACACGGGCAGCCCGTCCGCCAGCACCTTTTCCACCACGACCGGCGGGGGCGAACTGCTTGTGTTGAACTCCGCCGGATTGAACCGCACCAGCCCTTTGCGGGTTGGAAACAGCAGCCAGCCGTCCGCGGTCCGGCAGCCCGCCGGTTGAAATCCACCCGAACATTCCACGGTCTCGAGCCCGTCCCATTTTCCGTAGGTGATGCAGTTCACCCGTTCCAGCAAACCGTCGGCGCAGCGATTCAGCTCGGCCATCGAGACGCGCATGATGCCGCCCACGGAACTCATCCAGGCATAGCCGAGCGCGTCCTCCTCGATGTCGCAAATGATGCTGTTGGGCAGCCCCTGCCGCGCGCCGATCCGATCAAACCGCCCGTCCTTCAGCCGCGTCAATCCCGCCCCGTCCGTCCCGATCCAGAGTCCGCCGTCCGGATCGAAGTGCAGGCATTGGACCAGGTTGTTGGCGAGGCCGTCGGTCTTGGTGTATTGCCGCACCCCGCCATTGGTCAGGTGCCCGAGTCCGCCGCCGATCATCCCGAACCAGAGCGATCCGTCCTTGTCCTCGATCATCGCGCGCACATCGGCCGATTTTAATCCCGCGTCCGATCCGAACCACTCCGGCCGTCCTTCCTTGTAGCGGAGCAATCCCGCGCGGGTGCCGATCCACATTCCGCCGTCGGAGGCCTTGAGCAGCGCGGTCATGGGTATGCGGACATTTTCGAGTCCGGGGGCCGGGGCGAACTGGCCGTCGCGGCCGGTGCAGAGTCCGCCGCCCCAGGTGGCGGCCCAGACCTGGCCGGGGGGATCTTCGAGGACGGACCAGATGTATTTTGTGGTGAGGCCTTCGCCGGTGCTGTAGCGGGACCAGCGGCCCTCGAGGAAGTGGTAAAGTCCGCCGCCTTCGCTGGCGGCCCAGATTCCGCCGTCCCGGCCGGCGCTGACGCCGAGTACCGGGTAGCCGTTCCAGCGGTTGGGCGGGTTGAGCATTTCGAATTTCACGGGCCGGACCAGGTTCAATCCGCCGCTGGCGCTGCCGAGCCACAGGTCGCCTTCGCGGTCTTCGCAGGCGCAGCCGAGCCAGTTCGAAGTGAGGCCGTTGGTGCGGCTGAAATTGCGCGCCGGTTCGCCGGGGGGAATCAGCCAGATGCCCTGTTCCGTGGTGCGGATGACGACGACACCGTCCTTCATTTCCAGCACGCCGTTGGCGCCCTGGAGGTTGGCCCCTCCGTCCGGCTGCGGCTCCCATGCTGCCTCACGATATTTAAACAGTTGTCCGCCCCGCACCACCCACAATCCGCCGTCGCGCGCGGGGCAGAAGCATTGAACGAGGTTGGTCGGGCTTGCGGCTTCCTGCGGCGGGAGGACGACCTCTCCGGCGGTGACCCGGCCGATTTCGCCGCCGCGCCAGGCCCAGAGGCGGCCGTCGCGGTCCTGGGCCATGGTGCCGAGGCCGTAGCTGCTGATGGCGCCTGCGACGGGGGGGATGATGCGGCCGTCGCGCAGCCGGGCGAGTCGGCCCTGGCGGCTTTGGATCCAGATGTCGCCCGCCTCGTCCGCGGCGATGCAGGAAACGACGTCTTCGCTCCAGCCGGCGGGGACCTCGACGGATTCGAAGCAGCCGTTGGTGAGGCGGGAGAGGTCGCCGGTTTCGTGTCCGATCCACAGCGTGCCGGCCGCGTCCTGGTAGAGTGCGGTGATGCGGCCGTTCTTCAGTTCGGGATATTCCTCGCTGTCGAAGACGGTGAACCGGACGCCGTCGAATCGGACCAGCCCGGCCAGGGTGCCGAGCCAGAGGTAGCCTTCCTGCGATTGCAGGATGACCATGACGGTGTTTTGGGGGAGGCCGTCCTCGGCCTGCCAGGTATGGATCGCGTAATTCGGCAGGGTGGTTCCCGCCGAAACCAGCGCCCGCCCGCACAGCCAGGCGGCCAGCAGCAGGCGCATTCCCGGGCGCAGCAGTCGCCGTCCGTCGCGTGTCATGAGCTGAATCTAGGCACCTTCGCTCCGCCTGACAAACTTTCCGTCTCCGTGGCGGACCGTCGCCGGCGGCAGTTCCGGCAGGATGACCGCCGGTTATCCGGGCTGGAAGTCGTCCGTTCTATGGACGCGTTGTGTCATCTGAAGAGTGGACTTTTCAGGGGGTGCAGACTGTGTACTTTCGAGTTCAACTCGCGGCCCGGGCGGGTTTGGATTGCGGAGTTGGCCGCAGGGATGGGATTGGGCGAGGGCAGGGGCCGCGAGTTTGATTGACCGTTCATGACCCACTGACCCCGCTACCATCGCATGCGCAATTTTCATCGTTCCGCCGCCGCGTCCGTTTTCCTGTTCCTGCTCCTGGCCGCCGCCGGGCAATCGGCGCCGCCGCCCGGCTACACCGGCCGGCCCTACCAGGATGCTTATATCCAGACCGGGCCGCCGTCGATTCCCGGCATCGTTCAGTGCGCTTTGTTCGACCTGGGCGGCGAGGGCGTGGGTTACCACGATTCGGACGCGATCAACCATGGCAGCGGCGAATTGAACCAGCAACCGGACCACCAGCGCGCCCATGCCAGTCCGTATCTTTGGAATTTCCGCACGAACGAAGGCGTGGATTTGTCGTATGTGAAGGATTGGGCCGATTTGAACCACACGAACCTGGTGAATCCGCCGATCAACCAGCTTTACATCGGCTGGGAGACCAACGGCGAGTGGTGCAATTACACCGTCGATGTGCGGACGCCCGGCACCTACCGGATCCGCGCGTTGTATTCCTACAAGACCAACACGGTGACGTTCGATCTGAACGGCAAACCCGCCGCGGTCTGCCATGTGCCGGTCGAGACGGCGAGCTGGCATTACTGGAACGAAGCGGACATCGGGCGCATCACCTTTCCCGAAGCGGGGCGCCAGTTGTTGACGTTCCATTACACCTGGGGGAATAATTTCGCGTGGTTCGATTTCATCCCGGAAGCGGAGCCGGCCCGTCCGTGAGCCGCGCGCTCGCGGTGGCGCTGGCGTGCGGACTGGCCATCCAGGCGGCGCCCGCGCAGGTCCGGGAAATTCAGCGGCTGACCGCCCGGCCGCTTCTCTACGATCGCGTCGATTTCCAGGTCACTGTCACCGCCGACTGGGCGCGCAGCCCGTTTGTCTCGGAGGAAGTGGCGCTGGATTTTCACCTGCAGAAGCCGTCCGGCGGGGTGGTGGTGGTGCCGGCGTTTTACGATTCGGGCCCGAGCGGCGGGCCCTCGGTATGGCGGGTGCGGTTCGCTCCTGCCGAGGCCGGCCTTTACCGCGGCCGCGGCGTGCTGGTGAATCATGGCCGGACCAACGCGCTCGCCGTGCCCGCGTTCGAGGTGGCGCCTTCGGATAACAAGGGATTTCTCAGGCCCGGCAGCGCGTGGACGTTTCGATTCGACAATGGCGCGCCGTTCCGCGGTCTCGGCGAGAACATCGGCTGGGAATCGCGCAACAACGATGATTCGAAATATTTCCGGAAACTCCACGAGGACCCGCGGTTCAATTACGAATACCTGCTGTCCCGCCTGTCCACCAACGGCGGAAATTTTTTCCGGACCTGGATGTGCCCGTGGAACCTGCCGCTCGAATGGAAATCGGTGACCGACACGGCGCGTTACCGGGATGACCCCGGATATTTCAACGCCTCGGCCATCCGGCGCATGGATCAACTGGTGGAGCTGGCGGGGTCGCTGGATGTTTATATCATGCTGACGCTCGACAGCGCCGGCAATTTCATGGGCGGCGCGTGGGATCGCAGCAGTTATCGCAAGGCAAACGGCGGGCCGGCGGCGGAGGCGCGCGAATTTTTCACCGACCCGGCCGCGCGCGCCCAATACCGCGACCGGCTGCGCTACCTGGTGGCGCGGTGGGGTTACAGCCCGCACATCGCGGCGTGGGAATTTTTCAACGAGATCGACAACCTGATGTACGGACTGTCTCCGCGGATCCCTGACGACGTCATCACCGCCTGGCACACCGAGATGAGCGATTACCTCAAGCGCGTGGATCCCTATCAGCATCTCGTCACCACCAGCGTGTCGCACCGCGAGGTGGCCGGGTTGTACGACCTGCCGTCGATCGATTTCAACCAGCGCCACATTTACGGCCACGACGGCCAGAGCCGGGTGGACGGTTTCCCGGGCGCGCTGAAGGCGGCCGGGCATGCGCGGCCGCTGGTGATCGGCGAGTTTGGATTTGAATGGGATTGGAGCCGCAATTTCAACGAGTTCGCGCCGCAGATGGACCGCGATTTCCGGCGCGGCCTCTGGCTCGGGCTCTTCTCGCCCACGCCGGTCCTGCCGATGTCGTGGTGGTGGGAGTATTTTGATGAACGCGGCACGATTTCCGAGATGCGCGGCGTCCGCAAGGTTCTGGACTGGATGCTGGCGGCCGGAGGCGGTTCCTTCGAATCAATCGACGCCGCGTGGTCCGGTCCGGCGGTGCGGGTCCTGGGAGTGCGCTGCGGGCGGACCCTGTTTTTTCTGGTGCTGAACGACGCGTCCGAACCCGCGTTGGGAAACTTGTCGTGGAAATCCGCCCCGGGCGGACGTCATTCCGCGCTCAACCTGGATGGCGGTTTGACGCAAACGAATCGACTCGTGCTGCCCGCGGGCGCGTCGCGGGTCGAAGGCGTCCGGGTGCCTGCCGGTGGCGAGTCGCTCGTGGTGATTGTGCCCGAATAACAATCGAACCGGTCCGCGTCATAGCTGGGGGCCGGCAATGCCTTCGAGGGTCACGTAACTCAGTGCGTCCAGTGTCAGCTCCGCTTTTCCCTCTTTCACCGGCACCGACGGCTCGGTGCTCGAGCCACGATGTCCGTCGGTCACCGTGCGGCGCAGTGCCGTCAGACCCCGGGGAAGTCCTTCGATGAAGGTGCGGCGTGTGGCTCCGGTGTTGACGAGGTGGATGGCATAGCGGCGCGAAGCGGGGTTGCCGAAGGCGGCGCAGTCCAGCGCCGGCCGGTTCACCCGGACGGGCAGGGCGAAGGCGCCGGGCGGCGTGTTACCGAGCTGTTGAAAGTTCCAGAATCGCTGTGTCGGCGTGAGCGGACCTTGATGCTCATAGACGCCGCCGCCGTTGAGGAGGCCGTAATCCGCCGTGAGCTGCCATTCGAGGATCGAGGCCGGCTGGGCGACGGCGCAGATTCGGACGTAGAGTGCGATTTCATCGAGCTGATACGCCGGTTCGAGGAACACGTCGGGATAACGATGGGCCTCCGCGTCCATCCCGGCTTCCGTCACCAGCAGGGGCAGGCCCAGCACGCGCGCGGCTTCGGCCCAGGCCGCCAGGTTCGTGGTTTCGCAGCCGCCCCACGTGTGAAATCCCACGGCCCCGATCGCATTGAGCGAGGCCGGATCCTGGAGTGCTGCCCGGACAAATCCGCGCGATTTCCAGGTGCCGTTTGAAGTGTCGGCCAGCAGGATTTTCGTGGTCAAACCGCGCGCGGCGAATTCCCGGCCGAGCAGCTTCACGAAGGCGATGTAATCCGCGGGTTCAGGGGTGAGTCCGAGGTCGGGTTCGTTGAGTGAAAAGAACAGGGCTTCGACGCCATGGCTTTCCTTTAGAAACAGGAGAAAGTCCGCGATGGACGACGCGACCCGCTGGAATTTTTCGGGATTGATGATGTCGCTGTAAATGCCGGGCGGTTTGGGTCCCTTGAGCGTGGCCCAGGCGGGAGGATCCCAGGCGCTGACAATCACCGGGATGCCCGCCAGCGCCAGGCGTTGCGCCATCCGCATCTGTTCCCGCTGCCGTTCCGGCACCCGGCCCGCGCGCGCGGCCGCCAGCGGACTCCGGGATTCGTCCGGGTCCCAGTCCTGCCACCAGACGGCGACGCGCGACCATGCCACGCGCAGGTGAGCGAGGTTGTAATCAATAACGGCGGGGTCGGCTTTGGGGAATTGCAGCCGGAAATTGCCGCCGATGCCGTCGAAGGCGCGGCCGGGCTGGTCGGGGTCCAGGGTCACCGTTGCCGGTGCGGTGTCGATCTCACCGCGTGCCTTGATGGTGAAGACGCGTGTGACGGGCTGATTCGTGGGCGAGGACGCGGTCAATACGACGAAGCGCAAGGTCGTCCGGTCGTTGTCCGATCGCGCGGGAGCCAGCTCGATGGGCACGGCCGCGTCGCTGAGAATTTCAAGTTCACCCGATGGCCCCCGCAGCCGCACGCCGGCGGCCCGCGCCGGGACCGCGCCCGCGGAGGATGCGGACGGCTGGGGATCGATCCAATCCGTCGTTCCGGGCTGGAACATTCCCGGGGGTATTTCAACGACAAAGCAGCCGCTGCCGGACGCGGGTTCCCTGGCGTTGAAGGTGACGGCCACCCGTGCCGAGCCGGGATCCGGCAGGGATTCGACGGATTCGCGGCAATCCAGCGGTCCGAGCCGCACGTCCACGCGCGCAACGGCGCCTTCGCGGTGGTAGGACGGGCGATGGGAATAGGCGGCGGTCCGTTCCAGCGATGTCCCGTCCGGCGCGACGAGCTGCAAGCTGGTTTCGAACTCCATGAGTTGCCCCTGGATGCGGATCCCGCGCAGGTTGCCCCAGGCCATCAGTTCCGGCTGGGCGCAACACCGGGCGGCCGGGAAGGCCAGCAACAATAACATCAGCCATCGGGTCAGTTTCATAATCCTCAGGACCGGCGGACGGGATCCATGCTACCGCCCGGGATTGCGGCCGACAGTAGTCAGTTGTGACGACAGCGAACGTCCTCATTTCTGATTACTCACCGGGCGCTTTCGTTTGCCGTAATCTGGAGCCGATGATCGCGGAATGGACCATGTCGATTCTCCTGGCGGCAGCGATTCTGCCGGCCCGGGCCGAACCGGCCGCGGCGGCCGACTGGCGCTCGCTTTCCAGCGGGCCCTGGCGGCTTCAGAACGAATTGTCCGTCTCAACTCCTGGCCGTGACATTGCGCGCCCCGGCTTCAATGACCGCGATTGGGTCCCGGCCGTGGTGCCTGGAACCGTATTGGGCAGTTATGTGGCGCGGGGACTCGTGCCGGACCCGTGGTTTGGCGACCAGATGAGCCGGATTTCGGACGATTTCTTTTCACGCCGCGATTTCTGGTACCGGCGGGAATTTGTTGTGCCGCCGGAGGTGGCCGGGCGCCGGCTCTGGTTGAATTTCGACGGGGTGAACTGGAAGGCGGATGTTTTTCTGAACGGCCGGGCGCTGGGCCGGATCGACGGCGCGTTCATCCGCGGGCGTTTTGACATCAGCGGCCTGGTCCAGCCGGGGGCGACGAATGCACTCGCGGTGTTGATCCACCACGTCGCGCACCCGGATCCCGGCCCCCGGAAGATCACGCAAAAGACGCTGGGCGCGCGGACCACGAACGGCGACGTGCTGGGCCGCGACAGTCCCACGTTCCTGGCCAGCGCGGGCTGGAACTGGCTGCCGATCGTGCGCGGCCGGGAGATCGGCATCTGGAACGACGTGCGCCTGGAAGACAGCGGCGAGGTGACGCTGGCGGATCCTTGGGTGATCGCGGATTTTTCCCCGGCCGATCCCGCGCATGCGGATCTGCGGCTGATGACGTCGGTTTCGAATGCCGCCGCTCGTCGAGTGACGGCACTGCTCCGAGGTTCCGTGGCCGGCGCTTCCTTCTCGGCGCCGATCGCGCTTGAGCCGGGCGAAATGCGGAACGTGGCGCTGACCCCCTCCAATTGTCCCGCTTTGCGTTTGTCCCATCCGCAACTCTGGTGGCCCAACGGTTACGGCCCGCAGCCGCTTTACACGCTCGATCTCGACTGCGAAACCGGCGCCGCCGTGAGCGACCGGAAGAGCGTCACGTTCGGCGTGAGGCGAATCGATTATGCCGTCACCAACGGCAGCCTGGTGCTTTCGGTGAACGGCTGTCCGATCCTGTGCCGCGGCGGGAACTGGGGCATGGACGAAGGCATGTTGAACTGCGATGCGGCCGGCTACGATATCCGCGTACGCCTGCATCGCGACGCCGGGCTCAACATGATCCGCAACTGGGTCGGCATGGTGGGACGGCGCGAATTCTACGAGGCCTGCGACCGCTACGGCATCCTGGTCTGGGACGATTTCTGGCTCGCGAACCCGGTGGACGGACCCGAGCCGGACGACCCCGGCATGTTCCTGTCGAACGCGCGCGACAAGATCCGCCGGGTGCGGTCGCATCCGAGCCTCGCGCTGTATTGCGGCCGGAACGAGGGGGACCCGCCGCCGGAATTGAACGAAGCCCTGCAGGCGGCGGTGGCGGAACTCGACGGCACGCGGCTTTACCTGTCCAATTCCGCGGCCGGCATCGTGACGGGCCGCGGGCCGTACGAGGTCAAGGATGTGGAATGGTATTTCGAAAACCGCGGCCGTACGTTTCATTCCGAGTTAGGCATTGTGGCGGTGCCGGTGGTGGAAAGCATGCGCGCGATGATGCCGGAATCCGACTTGTGGCCGATCAACGACATGTGGGCGGTGCACGATTATCAATCGCCCCGGATGCCGCAATACACGGAGCGCATCGGCCGCCGGTACGATCCGCCGTCGGGCATCGAGGATTACTGCCGGAAAGCGCAGATGGTGAACCTGGAGTCGGCGAAGGCGATGTTTGAGTCGTTGCGGGCCGGCCGTGGAGGCGGGACGCTGTTGTGGATGACGCAACCCGCCTGGCCGTCGTTGATCTGCCAGATCTACGATTATTGGTTCGAGCCGACGGCGGCGTATTTCGGCGTGCGCAAAGCCTGCGAGCCGGTGCATGTGTTCTGGAATGCCGCCACCGACCGGGTGCAGGCGGCGAATGACAGCACGACAAACCTGTCTGGATTGAGCGTCGAGGCCTGGCGCTATGACCTGTCGGGACGGCCGGTCTGGCATCGGACCGCCGCTCTGGATCTGCCGGCCGGCGCGGTGCGGGACTGTTTCGATTTCGAACGCGCGCCGGATCCCGGCCGGGTGTTCCTGGTGAAACTGGCACTGCGTCGCGGCAGTGAGGTGTTGTCGGATAACTTTTACTGGGGCAGCGGCCGCGGCGCCTCCTGCCGGGAATTGAACGACCTGCCTGCAGTCCGGCTGAATGCCGTTGTCCGCCGAGTTGAACCGGCGGTGCCGGGCCGCTACCGGGTGCTGCTGACCAATTCCACCAATGCCCCGGCGCTGGCGATCCGGCTCAAAGTGAGCCGGGACGGGGCGCGGGTGTTGCCGGTATTTTACGACGACAATTATTTTTCGCTGCTGCCCGGCGAACAGCGCGAAGTTCAACTCGAATACAATGCGGCGATGGGCGCCGCCACGAATGCCGCGCGCCTGGGGGTTGAAGGCTGGAACGTGGCGCCGTCCGAAATGGTCATTCCATGAACCCGGCTTCAGTCCATTCCCCGGTCCCGTCGGCTGCGTTGCCGGTGTCGCGCGGCGGGGTGCGATGGTGGATTCTCGCGCTGTTGTTCGGGGCGGCGACGATCAGTTACATGGACCGGTTTCTTCTCGGCGTGTTGAAGCCGACGTTGATGCGGGATCTGAAGTGGACGGAGACGGATTATGGAAACGTGATTTTCTGTTTCCAGCTCGCCTACGCCGTGGGTTTGCTGACGATGGGGCGGTTGATCGACCGCCTGGGTGTGCGGGCGGGGCTGGCGGTGGTCGCGGTAACCTGCGCGTTCGCGGCCGGGAGCCATGCAGTTGCGACCACGGTTGCGGGGTTTTGCCTGGCGCGTTTCGCGCTGGGCTTTGGCGAATCCGGCACCTGGCCCGGGTGCGTGAAGGCGGTGGGTGAATGGTTCCCGCGCAAGGAACGCGCCCTGGGCAACGGCGTCGTCAACGCCGGGTCGTCCGTCGGCGCCACCCTGACGCCGCTGATCGTTCCCCTGCTGCTGCAATGGGTGGCCTGGCCGCTGACCTTCCTCGTCATCGCCGCGCAGGATGTCCTTTGGCTCGTGTTGTGGCTGTGTTTCTACCGTTCGCCTGCCCGGCATCCGTGGCTTAAACCGGCCGAACGGGCGTACATCGAGGGCGACGCCAATCCGCCCCAGGGCCGCGTGTCGTGGTGGCAACTGTTCCGGCATCGCCAGACCTGGGCGTTCTTTCTGGCGAAAGGCCTGAGCGACCCCGTCTGGTGGTTTTTCCTGTTCTGGGTGCCCGGTTTTCTGGCGCGGCAATACGGACTGGACCACGGCACCGCCGCGGGGACATCGGATGCGCTGGCGCTGCCGTTGATGGGCATTTACATCATGGCCGGTGCCGGCAGCGTCGCGGGCGGCTGGTGTTCGATGCGATTGATCGGCCGCGGCTGGTCGGTCAATCGGGCCCGCAAAACCGTCATGCTGGGCTGCGCGCTGCTCGTCGTGCCCGTGTGCCTCGTCCCGCTCCACATCGGCCTCTGGCCTTCCGTCCTGCTGCTCGGGCTCGCCGCCGCGTCGCACCTCGGCTTTTCCGCCAACCTGTTCACCGTCGCCACCGACACCGTTCCCGCCCGGGCAGTAGGATCCGTGGCCGGCATCGGCGGGATGGCGGCGGCGGTGTTCGCGATGTTCAACGCAAAGCTGGTGGGATTCATCCTCGACACCACGCACAGCTACGCCATTCCTTTCGCGATGGCGTCCGTCGCCTATCTCGCCGCGCTCGCCTGCCTGCATCTCATCCTGCCCCGGCTGGAACCCATGATCCTGGAGAACAAATCTTGAGAACGCACCGCGACAAAATCCTCCGCCTGCCCCCGAACCGCGTCTGGCGCACCTACACCGGCGGACGGTTGCTCGACCGGATCGAAGGCCGGCTGGCGCCTGCGGACGGACCGGAGCCGGAGGACTGGATCGGGTCGACGGTGCGGGCGATCAACCCGGGCAAGCGCCCGGCCGGCGAGGGCCTGGCGCGGGCGGAATTCGGGGCGCAATCGGCGCTGATCGCGGACCTGGTGGCGGAGGATCCGCGTTACTTCCTGGGAACCGAGCACGTGAAACACTTCGGTCCCAACCCGATGGTCCTGGTGAAATACCTGGATGCGGCGGTGCGGCTGCCGTTCCAGGTACATCCGACGGTCGAGTTTTCGCGGCGTCGGCTCAACGCCGACAGCGGCAAGACGGAGGCTTATTACGTCCTGGAAACGCGGCCGGAGGTGGCGGAGCCGTTCATTTACCTCGGGTTCCAGCGGCCGCCGACGCGCAGCGCCCTGAAGCGGATGATTGAGAAACAGGACATTGCCGCGCTGGAAAAGTGTTTCGACCGGATCCCGGTGAAGCCGGGCGATGTCTTTGTGGTGCCGGGCGGGTTGCCGCACGCGATTGGCGGCGGCGTGTTGATGGTGGAAGTGATGGAGCCGACAGATTTCGTGGCGCGGATTGAATTCGAGGTGGGCGGCCGGGTGATTCCCGAGCCGGCGCGGTTCATGAACCGAGACATCGAATTCGCGCTCGACATGTTTTCATTCGAGGCGTTGCCGGCGGCCGCGGTGAAGACCCGATTCGCTCCCGGCCCGGTGGTGATTGAGTCGGGCGCAGACATTCGGCGCGAATCGCTGGTGGACCGGCGGTTGACGGATCGGTTCCGGGTGGTTCGGACGCGGCTGGCGGCGCCGTGGAACTGGGAATCGCTGGGGTCGACCATTTTGCTGGTGCTGGAAGGATCGGGCCGTGCGAAGACGCGGGACGAAGTGCAAGTGCTGCGGCCGTATGACCGGATCCTGGTGCCGCACGGGATGCGCGGTCTGAGGATCGAACCGCACGAGAACCTGACATTTCTGGAGTGCCTGCCTCCGTTGCCGCCCGGCTGATCCGGCCCCCCCTAGCACTTGCTGTGCCGCGCCGCGCCGCGGTCAAGTAATCGTTTCGGATGACACGACTGTCGACCGTACGCACGACTTGTTGGGAGATCCCTTAAAGAGCTAAAAAAACCCCTGTAAATCAGAGCAAACTAGACACAAGCCCCAACCGTTCCATGCTATGAAAATACTGGTATCCGCACTCGCCTTGTCCGCCGCGTTGACCGCCAACGTGGCGCATGGCGCTTTTGTTCTCTTCGACAACTTTTCCTCCTACACGACGAACCGGCCCTTGGTGGGGCAGGGACCGTTGGGGAATGAGTGGCAGCTCACGGGTGGCGACACCAACATCCTGGTGGTGACGAATTACCAGGGGGTGCGGCTGCCGTGGATTGTCTCGGCGCCGGGCAACAGTGGCGCCTGGCGGTCCTTGGCGCCCGCGGGCCTCGACATCGCGAGCACCAGCACGGCGGCGACCGTGTTTTGCGAATTCGCCTACTTCAACCCGGTCCCCGGCACCAGCCCCACCTATAACCAGTGGAACTTCATCGTCACGGACCGTCTGCCGAACAACACCGCCAGCACCAGCCAGGTGCAGCTCAACTGGGACAGCACCCAGACCAGCCCCGGCGGCGGCGTCAGCACGTTCCGCATCCGCAACGGCGGCGCGTTCGTGTTCGCGTCGATTGACGGCACCGCCGCCGGCGACGTGCCGGTGGGCCTGAACTACATCGCCACGACCTACAAGGTGTGGTTCCTGATCAACGCGGCCTCTCTGACCTACGAGGTTTACATGCAGAACGACGCGATCCCGTCGCTGAGCGGATCGCCTCACAAGATCTATGCGGATAACGGCGCGGGCGGCACGTTCTCGTTCCGCAACGCCACCGCCGTCGGCAGTCTGACCAACATCAACATGGGCTGCACCCCGACCCCGCAGTCGGGCGGCGTCGTGTTTGACAACATTTACGTCGACACCACCGGCACCAACCTGAGCTCGCCCGCCGGCGTGATTCCGATCACTCCGCCCACGACGCAGTCGACGACTCTCGCGCTGTCGACCAAGCGCGTCACGGGCCTGAACATCATTACCGGCTCGGCCGGCAACACCTACTTCGACCGCCAGCAGGTGCGCCTGGTGAACACGGTCGGGACCGACTGGTACGGCAACGCCTCCGCGGGCAGCCCGGTCGAGTATTCCTTCACGATCAAGAGCTTCGCGAACACGAACGCCGGCGAGCAGGCGTATCTCTACCTGGTGCCCAACGCGGGCATTGCGAATTCGCCGGATTACAACAACGACGCCGCGGTGGTGGTGCAGGTGAGCAAGTCGGCCGATCCGACGAAGGCCACGATGGAATTCCATTACAAGGTGGCGGAAGCGAACGGAAACGACATGTTCTACGGCCGGGGCAGCTACACCAACGCGCCCGGCAGCTGGGATGGTTCCACGACGAACTGGCTTGAATCCGGCTTCCTCGGCATCGTCACCAACGTCAACGTCGCCGGCGATCCCGCGGTCGGCAAATGGATCGTGCGCTTCACGTCCGATACCAACGTCACGCTGATCGCGCCCAATTCCACGGCGACCAGCCTTGTGATTCCGCCGTATAACATCGCTCCGTTCAACGCCCCGACGAACTTCGGGATTTATCTCGGCAACATGGCCCAGAATTCCCAGGGCCTGAACCAGGACATCGTTTACTCGCAATTCTCCGCGACCGGCGTGCCTGCTCCTTACACGGACACGTTCGACAACGATTCCGCCCTGTCGCCCGCCTGGGACAAGACCACGTCCGCCAACCAGTCGTGCGTGTTCCTGCTCACGACCAACGCGGTTTACCTCGCCACCTGGCCCGTGGTCAACGGCGCCTATTGGCTGCTCCAGGGCAATGGCGACCTCGGCAACACCTCCGGCTGGAGCCAGCTCACCGCCTACCCGCTCATCCAGGAAGTCGGCCAGGTGCAGCAATACATCTCCGCCTCGGAAGCGCCTCCCGCCGCCGGTTACTATCGCCTCAAGCAAACCACCTTCAGCCAGCTCCAGGTGCTGTTGCCGGGTGAAACCAGCGCGCCGGGCACCGTTTCCGGCAAGACCGGCACCCCGACGCCCATCAGCCTCAACGACGGCGGCTTCCTCAACGTCACCGTCAATGCCTGCGACTCCAGCTGGAACATCATCAGCAGCATCAGTGATCGCATCCACCTGACGTCGGATGATCCCTACTCCATCGTTCCGAACGACGCCTCGCTTGCAGGCGGGACGATCACGTTCGGAGTCTCCGGAACCACCACGCCCGTGTCGTTCGGATCCGCGGGCAGCTGGACGGTCACCGCGACGGACACCTCGGTGTTCAGCCAGAACATACCGCCGGCGACCAGTTCGCCGGTGACTGTGGCGCCCTGATTCCGGCGCCTCCCAACGGCGGGCGCCAGGCCCTCAACCCTGGCGCCCGCCTTCACACCAGCGAGACACCCAACCACAAACAGCCTCGAACCCCTTCCGCCATGCTCAACACAAGCCATCCATGCCCCGGCACCCGGCCCGCCCGCGGCGCGTTCACCCTTATCGAACTCCTGGTCGTGATCGCAATCATCGCCATCCTGGCCGCCCTGCTCCTGCCCGCCCTGACCCTGGCCAAGGCGAAATCACAATCGGTGGCTTGCATGAACAACGGCCGCCAGATCATGGTGGCGTGGCGGATGTACGCGGACGACAACCAGGACATGCTGGCGCCAAATGATTATCCGTGGACGACCTGTTATGCGACCGCACCCGCGGCCACGCGCGCCAAGATGAAAAACTGGGTGGTGGGCACCATGAACCAGCCGCTCGACGCGGCCGACCAGCCCGCCCGCACGGGCAAGAGCGAGCTGCTGGATCCCAACACCGTCATCTCCGCCTACCTGCCCAGCACGCGCATCTGGCATTGCCAGGCGGACAACTACATCGATCCCCACTCGCACTCGGTTCATGTGCGCAGTTACTCCATGAACCAGGCGGTGGGCACCCAGTTCTCCGCCGGCACGCCCGGCAAAGCCGTGAGCGGCGGCTGGCTCGAAGGCAATTACAACGGCGGCCAGACCACCTTTCGCACTTACGGCAGGCTGAGCGGATTCGACAATCCGGGTCCCGCCGACACCTGGGTGATCATGGATGAGAACCCCTATTCGATTAACGACGGCGGAATGGCCATCGCCGCCGTGGCCGCGCCCGGCAAGACGTTCCTCATCGATTTCCCGTCCGGCAACCACAACCGGGCCGCCGGCATCTCCTTCGCCGACGGACATTCCATCGTGCACAAATGGAGGGATTCGCGCACCTACACGCCGCAAGGAATCATCCAGCCCGGCATGGGCACCACGCTGTCCACGAAACAAAGCCCGGACAACGAGGATTGCTACTACCTGGCCAGTATCACGTCCGCGGCCAAATAATTCTCCGGTTTGTGTCCGCGGCGGCCCCTGGCGGGTGATCGGGTTGCCAGGGCGCCCGGGACATGAGCCTCAGCCCCACCCCGGCGGTTCCCCCCGCCGGGGCTTCTTTTTGCCCGAGGCGGTTGAACCACGGATGGACACGGATGAACACGGATACAGGGAGAAAGAAGGTTTGACGCGAATTAACGCCAATGATCGCGAATTGGCTGCACGTCGGGACAACCTCGGCGGCCCGACTGCAATGATAACCCCAATGACTTGTCGCGTTTCACATGAACCCATACTCCAGCGGAATTGGCTTGCAAGCGCGCGGGCCGGGTTGAGAATCGGCCGGTCGAGGCTGAATGACGTTCCTGGAGGAGCGGCAGGCCTGACTGGAGACATTCCTATGAAACCATCCCAGCCCACCGCCTGCTCCTGCCTTTGGCTTTTCATTCTGGCGGGAGTCCTCTTCGTGGCCGCGCCCCGGGCTTTCGGATTTCCAGGCGACAGCACGAAACCTTACCAGCCGTCTCCCGGCGAATTTGATGTTTTTGGAAAGGCGCTCGTCGAGTTGTTTCACACGCGGGATGCCGGCGCCTTCGCCACCCGCTTTGCCCCCGGATCCAACGACTGGCTTTCGATCGTCACAACGAATCTGCCACCTGCCATCGCGGAGGATGTGCGCAAACTCGGCGGCGGATCGGAGTACAGTTTTTTCCAGTTGCGCTCCAGCGCGCAGGCGTTGCTGGATCGATACAAGGCCCTCCAGCTTGATCTGGGGGATGCCGCCTTCCGAGTGGCGCCGCCAAAATACGTTGGGAAGATGTTTTTGACGAAGGTCGAATCCAGCGAAACCATACTGCCTTATGTGCAGAAACTGGACGTCGTTCTGACCCGGGCCTCGGATGCGGGTGAATTCCAGGTGACCCTTCGCGGGCTTGAAAAATTCCCCACCGGCTGGCGAATCAGCGAGGGCCTCCAATGGACGGGATTTCCCACCAACGTCGCCGATGCCGCCACCCTGCGCGAAATCACCATGCTCGCCAAAATGGCCGCATACGAACCCGTCACCAGCACGGAGGATCCAACTTTGCTGAGCCTGGGTGAATTAATCGTGCGGTTCCTTCAGCACCCGGACACCGCCGATTTCGATAAGGGGCTACTACCGAAAACCGAACCGGCATGGGCGGCGTTCCAGAAACTCAGCAGGCCCGGGCCTTCGATGGAGGAAGTGGAAAAACATATTCAACGGCAGAATAAAGAGCAAACCGCGATCGCGGCCGAGTTGATCCAGCTAATGTCGGCGAACGGCATGAATTTCAGCAACGCGGACATTCGAATCCTGGAGGCGTCGGTGGATCGCTGCGGTTCGCAGGGCGGCAGCGGATTGCAGGAACCGCTGCTGGGTTCAGGGTTCCGATTGAAGTTGTTGGTGCGATCGCCGGGCAAAGCCGCTACCGGCGCAAGCCTGTCGGGCGAATACTCGTTTCGCGTGGATCAGATCATCAAGATCGGAGGCGGATGGAAGATCTTCAAGGACCCACGCTGGGAAAAGGTGCCGGACGGGGTGGTGGACCCGGCGATTGCCGCGAAGATGGAATTCGAGAATTACGTGGCGGAGCACCGCGCTCTTCCCCCGGGTACCGCCGCTCCGGAAATTCAATTCACGACGCTGGAAGGCGGCAAGCCGATGAGGCTTGCGGATTTTCGGGGCAAAATTGTGATCCTGGATTTCTGGGCGACTTGGTGCGGGCCTTGCCAGGAGCCCATGGGAGAACTTCAGGCGATACGCAAACTGCATCCGGACTGGAAGGACCGCGTCGTAATCATTCCGGTGAGTATCGACGACACGGCGGACATTGTTCGCAAGCACGTGGACCAGCGCGGCTGGACGAACACGTTGAATGTCTGGGCCGGGGAAGGCGGCTGGTCTTGCGCTCCAGCGAAGGCTTTCCGGGTCACCGGCGTGCCGACGAGTTATGTGCTGGACCCCGAGGGCAAGGTGGTTTGGGCCGGGCATCCATTTGGAAGCCCGTACGTCGCGGCAGTGGATGCGCTATTGAACAAGCAGGCTAAAGCGATTCCAGCGCCCTGAAGAATTGCCGGGGAACGCCGGGGGGAATGGGATTCGTGATGGTGAGCACGCCCGTGAGGCCGGATTGAATCGCGCCCAGGTTCGACCAGGATCCCGAGGCCAGGTCGGTTGTCGATTGGACCTGGTAGGCGTGGTGGTGGCGACGCCGGGCACGGCCGTGGCCGCGTGGATGTGGGAAGCGGTCGTGGTTCTGTCGGAACCGCGATCTGACGATCGCGGCTACGGGGGTGGGAATCATCCGCGGGTCACTTTGGCAGGATGCGGAGGCCGTCGGAGCTGTCGTCGGGTCGGCCGAACACCTGTTCGAGCTGTTCCTGGGTGAGGGGGAGCGTGTAGAAATTTTTGGTGCCTTCGCGCGCGACGGCGACGGCGGGGCCGGAGATCTGGAACAGGCGCATGTAGACCATCTCGCCGTTGTTGAAGAAAAACGACGCGCCGTAGCGGCTCAGGGCGTTCATGTAGCCCTTGCTCGGCTGGAAATCGTGTTCGTCTCCGCCGTCGATAAATCCCGCCTTGGAAAGCGCGGTGTAATTGAAGGCTTTCCGTTCGATGACCTGTCCGCTCGGCAGGCGCAGGATGATGCGCGGGGCGCCGATCTCGGTGGGGCGGCGGATGTCGATTTCGTAATAGCTGGCGACATCCTTGGTGAGGTGGGCTCGGGCCGAGACGCGGCCGATTTCGGTGGTGCGGCTGTTGGCGCAGCCGGCCGCCGCGAGAATCGCAAGCAGGCTGAGACCCATGGAAAGGAGTTTTCGCACGCTGAAGTTCATGGCTTGAAATGGATGTCCGATCGAGCGCTTTGGAATATAAAACCCCGGTTTCCAGCCTGTCCACAGTTTTCCGCAGCCCTGGCGGTTCCTGGGCTGGTTAGACCGATTTCAACCGCGGATGGACAGGGATCAACACGGATGGGGAACCTTTCGGATCCGTGTTCATCTGTGTTCATCCGTGGCTAAGGACTTCGGCCGCTACACCGGGCATCTGCCACTTCACCGGGACCGACAGTTTTTTCCCGAAACGATTATGGTAATGCAACTGGCCGTTCTGGCACCCGTACTCGTGCACCAGGCGGGTGATCTTGACGTCGTAACAGCAGTATTCGGCTATTTCCATGAGTCTGCCTTCACGGAACCACTCGATCGCCTGCAGGCCCTCGGCCGTTTTTTCCACGCCGAACGTGGCGGTGGCGATGGAATCCAGCGACAGCCGGTGTTGCAGCGTGTTCTGAAGCTCCACCAGCATGTCGAGCGTGGGCAACTGGCGCAGGTCGAACGGCGTGTAGCCGTGCAGCACTTCGTAATCGAACCGGAGATTGTTGAATCCCACCACCAGGTCCGCCCGCTGCAGGTCGCGGATGAGATCGTCCACCTGCGATTCGCCGTAGATGCGGTAGGCGCCCGCCGCCGTGCTGTAGAGCACGCCCACGCTCATGCGCATTGCGCTGATCTTGTCCCAGCCGCCGACTTCCTCGGCCGACTTCTGGGTTTCCAGATCGAAATAGACCACGTTCTTCATCCGCAACCGCGAGACTAAAACCGGGGCCCGCGAGATGCAAGCGTGCTCGGTGCGCGGGGTGCGATTCGAAATGAGGGGCAATTCCCGGAGCGCGGCTGTATCCGAAGGATCAGCCGCAGGTTCAGAAGAAAACAGCGCCACCAAAAGGGTCAGATGGGGACGGCGGGACGCCGTCCCTCCCGGCTGCAGAATGCGGAAATCGCCTTTGACCCGGTTGCGTGAAGAAACTAGGTTGGCCGCGTGGAAAAAGGAATTTCCGGAGCGGAGGTTTTGCCGGCGCAAGCGCTGTTGCGCCTGCCGCTCCCGAGGTCGTACGCGAACTATCTCGGCCGGAAACTGTTTCGATTTATCCTGACGCTGCAGGGCGTCGGCGCGTTTGCCCTGATCACGCTCGGTGTGATGGTGACGAAAGGGCGCGTGGCGCGGCGGGTGATTTTTCCCCTGGTCAAGCACCAGGTCGCCCGGACGGGCGTGAGACTGCTGCCGATGTTCCTGTTCATCGCCGCCGCGCTCGGGCTCGTGGTCATCGGACAGACCGTCTCCTGGCTGAAAGAGGTCGGGGCCATTCATTACCTCGGCGCCGTCATGGTCATCGTCATCGTGCGCGAACTCGGGCCGCTCATCGCCGCGCTGCTGGTGCTGGCCCGCATCGGTACCGCCAATGTCGTCGAACTCGGCACCGCCCGCGCCATGGGCGAAGTCGAAGCGCTCGAGGCGCTCGGGATCGACACCATCCATTACCTGGTCGTGCCGCGCGTGGCGGGCATGGCCATCGGCATTTTTTCGCTGACGGTTTACCTCATCCTCGGCGCGCTGGTGAGCGGTTATCTCTGGGCGTTCCTGCAAAATGTGCCGTTGCAGCCGGGCGACTATTTCAGCCAGCTCGCGGCGGCGCTGAGCGGGCTGGACTTCGCGCTGCTCGCGGTGAAAACGTGCCTGTTCGGATTCACCATCGCCATCGTGAGCTGCTACCACGGCCTCGCCCAGCCGCTCCGGCTCGAGGAAGTCTCCCACGCCACCGTCCGCGCCGTGGCCCAAAGCGTCGTCGCCTGCGTGCTCATCGACGCCGTGTTCATCCTCATTTACGTCGTGTTCGGATGAGCCCCGAATCTCCATCGCCCAACAAAGGCGTCCCCGTCATCAAAATGCGGGCGGTCGGCGCCGCCAGCCTGTCCGACCCGGAAAAAATCCAGGTGTCGGGAGTCGATTGGACGGTGGCCCAGGGTGATTTCTGGGTGCTGGGCGGACCCCAGGGATCCGGCAAGAGCGATTTCCTGGGGATGATCGGCGGGCTGACGGCGCCTGCGGGCGGCGATTATTATTTTCTTGGGGAGGCCATGCCGATTTTTGACGAGGAACGGCTGGCGCAACGGTTGAAACTCGGACTGGTGTTCGACGGCGGCCGGCTGTTCAATCATCTCACCGTGTTCGAAAACGTGGCGCTGCCGCTGCGTTATCATCACAACCTCGGTCCCGGAGAGGCGGAACCCGAGGTGCGCCGGATGCTGGAGCTGACCGGTCTGACGTCGTGGGCGGACAGCACGCCCGGGGCGATGCCGCGCAATTGGCAGCAGCGCGCCGGGCTGGCCCGCGCCCTGATGCTCCGCCCCGAGGTGCTGCTCCTGGACAATCCGCTCACCGGCCTCGACCTGCGGCACCGCGCATGGTGGCTGGAGTTCCTCGGCCAATTGTGGCGCGGCCACCCGTCGCTGGGCGGCAAGCCCGCGACACTCATCGCCACCGCCGACGATCTGCGCCCATGGCGGAACCTGGCCCGGCACTTCGCCGTCCTGTCCGGCGGCCGGTTCCGCACCCTCGGTTCGTGGGCACAGGCGGAGGCGGTCGACGACCCCGCCGTACACGAACTGGTGGCAATGTCGCCGGTGACAGTCGGCGCGGGCGGGCAAATTGAATCGAACAAACCGGATCAAAACTGATTTTAACCCATGGCGCTTCAGGATCTCACCCCACAATTGCGGACCCGGCTCAGCCGGATGGAACGGGCGGTCGGCTGGTTCGTGGTGCTGGCCACCGGGCTGCTCCTGTTCGGGTTCGGATATTACGTGTACAAAACCGCCGAGACGAAAGGCTGGTTCCTGCGCAAGATCGCCTACCAGACCTGCGTCAGCAGCGGCACGGGACTGAAGGTGGGCGACCCGGTGCGACTGATGGGTTTCGATGTCGGCCAGATCACGGCCATCATTCCGAACGATCCCTATGCGTATTACAACATCACCATCCAGTTCCGGGTGAAGGTGGACCGTGACAATTACGAGGGCTATATCTGGAGCGATTCGAAGGTGAAAGTGGCCGCGGGCGATTTTCTGGGCAACCGCTACCTGGAAATCACGAAGGGCATCGCGGGTGTGCCCACCGTGCTGTTGTCGACGAACAACGACGTGCTGGGAGTTTTGCGGGATAACAACTACGTCAAGGCCCGCGTGGACGCCCTGCTGAAGGAAGGCCGCTCGAACTCGGAGGCCCTCGCGACCGTGAACAAGGAGTCCCGCGAAAATCCCTCGGCTTTCTATGTCCCCTTCAAAAGCGCCCGCGCGTATTTCCTGGATCCCGAGGAAGCGCCGGCGCTGACCGAGCGGCTGGACCAGATCGTGTCCCGCGCCGAGGCCGCGCTGCCGAATATCTTGAATCTGACCAATCAAATCGCCGGGGTTCTGTCCAACACTCTCGCCCTTACCGCCAACCTGGACGCGCTCACCCGGTCCGCCCAGCCCGCCGTGAGCAATCTCGCCCTGGTTTCCGTCGCGTTGAACCAGCCCGGCGGCCTCGGAACCTGGCTGCTGCCCACCAATCTCAACTCGCAACTCGACATCACCGTCGCCTCGGTGAACACCAACCTCGCCTCGCTTTCCATGACGCTCGACAACCTCGCGAACGTGACCAGCAACCTGAACCGCCAGGTCCAGGCCAACACCAACATCCTCAGTTCCATCTCCACCGCCATCCAGGACGCCGACAATTTCGTTCAAGGCCTGAAAAAACACTGGCTGCTCCGGTCCGCCTTCAAAACCCCCGCCACCAACGCCCCCCCAAAATCCTTCCGCATCTACCGATCCCCCAAGGACGGCGGACCCTATTAATTGCAAGCGGTTCCCCGGTCAATTGCCACAGATCACTGGATCACCAGCCACTAG
>JAXMHQ010000013.1:0-115606 GCA_046346665.1 Verrucomicrobiota bacterium | reverse complement strand
CGCCGGCGGGCGATCCGAACAGCCGGACATTTTTGGTGAAGTTGGATTTGCCGGAGACGCCGGGATTGCGGACGGGGCAATTCGGGCGCGTGGCGATGCCGGTGGGGACGACGCGGGTTTTGCAGGCGCCGGTGTCGGCGCTCGTGACGCGCGGGCAGATGGAGATTGTTTTCGTGGTGCGCGACAACAAGGCGCTGTTGCGACTGGTCAAGAGCGGCAGGAAGGACGGCGGCCTGGTGGAATTGGTGTCCGGAGTAGATGCCGGCGAGAAGCTGGTGACCGACGGCGCCGCGGGTTTGATGGACGGACAGCCTTTGACCATTAAGCCATGAAATCCGGGGAATCTCAGACGGGCGGCACCTCCGGTTTCGCGGGCAGCGTGGCGCGGGCGTTCATCGATTCCAAGCTGACGCCGCTGATCGTGGTGGCGTCGATGTTGCTGGGGTTGTTCGCGGTGCTGATGTTGCCGCGGGAGGAAGAGCCGCAGATCAAGGTGCCGATGGTGGACGTGCTGGTGTCGATGCCGGGATTCAGCGCAAAGGAAGTGGAGGAGCGCGCGACGCGGCCGTTGGAGAAGCTGCTCTGGGAAATTCCGGGGGTTGAATATTTGTATTCGACGTCGAGCGAAGGACAGTCGCTCGTCATTGTGCGGTTCAAGGTGGGCGAAGACCTCGAGCGCAGCCTGGTGAAGCTCAACCAGAAGTTGCAGCAGAATTTCGATCGGATCCCGCACGGCGTGTCGACGCCGCTGATCAAGGCGCGGACGATTGACGACGTGCCGATCCTGGCGTTGACGTTTCACAGTGCGCGGTATGATCACCTGGCGTTGCGGCGGCTGGTGGCGCAGGTGGACGACGCGGTGAAGCAGGTGCCGCAGGTGGCGGAGACCACGATGATTGGGGGCGCGCGCCGGCAGGTGCGGGTGCTGCTGGATCCGGCGAAGCTGGCGTCGCGGAATCTTTCCCCCGCGGGCCTGGTGCCGATGTTGCGGCAGGCGAACAAGCAATTTGCGGCGGGCGGGTTGACCAGCGAAAACAAGGAAGTCGTGATCGAGACCGGCGGATTCCTGGAGACAGCGGAGGAGGTCGGCAACGTGGTGGTCGGCGTGTTCAGCGGCAAGCCGGTGTATCTGCGGGAAGTGGCGGACATTGTGGATGGAGCGGAAGAGCCGAGCCAGTATGTCTTGTTCGGGAAAGGCGCGGCGGAGGGCGGCGGCCACGGCGAGGAAGCGGCCGTGACGCTGGCCGTGGCCAAGCGGCCCGGTGCGAACGCCATTTCCGTCGCGGACTCGGTGCTGCGCAAAATCAAAACGCTCGAAGGCCGCATCATTCCGTCCGACGTCAGCATGAGCATCACGCGGCATTACGGTGAAACCGCCGCGGAGAAATCCAACGAACTGCTCTGGCACATGCTCATCGCCGTCGTCGGCGTGTCGCTGCTCATCCTGCTGACGCTGGGCTGGCGCGAATCGGTCATTGTGGCGATCGCGATCCCCGCGACGCTCGCGTTGACGCTGCTGGTGTTTTATCTCTACGGATTCACCCTGAACCGGATCACGCTGTTCGCGCTGATTTTCAGCATCGGCATCCTGGTGGACGACGCGATTGTCGTGGTTGAAAACATCGTCCGCCATTTTCATCTGCCTTACAACAAGGGCCGGAACTGGTCGGTGATTGCGGTGGAAGCGGTGAGCGAGGTGGGCAACCCGACGATCCTGGCGACGTTCGCGGTGATCGCGGCGGTGTTGCCGATGGCGTTTGTGGGCGGGCTGATGGGGCCGTACATGCGTCCGATCCCGATCGGGTCCAGCGCGGCGATGTTCTGGTCGCTGCTGATTGCGTTCATTGTGACGCCGTGGGCGAGCATCCGGGTGTTGCGCTGGGGGAGGAAGTATTCGCAACTGACGGCCGGGACGGCGGCGGCGGAAGGAGCGCCGCATGCGCATTCGGAACATCCCGAGGATGGGTTGACGCGGTTGTACCGGCGCGTGATGAACCCGTTGATTCGGAGCGCGCGCTGGCGGTGGCTGTTCCTGGGCGGGATTGTGGGGTTGTTGGTGGGGGCGATGGCGCTGGTGGGGATTGGCTGGGTGAAAGTGAAGATGCTGCCGTTCGACAACAAGAGCGAGTTCCAGGTGATATTGAACATGCCGGAAGGCAGCGCGCTGGAGAAGACGGCGCAGGCGGCGCGGGAAATTGCGGCGTCGATCCGGACCGAGCCGGAGGTGACGGATTACCAGATCTACACGGGGGCGGCGTCGCCGTTCAATTTCAACGGGCTGGTGCGGCATTATTTCATGCGGCGGGGCGCGAACCTGGCGGACATCCAGGTGAACCTGCTGCCGAAGGGCGAGCGCAAGGCGCAGAGCCACGACATCGCCAAGCGCGTGCGGCCGCGCGTGGCGGAGATCGCGGCGAAATACGGCGCGCGCGTCGCGGTGGCCGAAGTGCCGCCGGGACCGCCGGTGTTGCAGACGCTGGTGGCGGAGATTTACGGGCCCGACGAGGCCAGCCGCCTCACCCTGGCGGAAAAGGTGATTCACATTTTCAAGACAACGCCCGGCGTGGTGGATACGGATTGGTATATCGAGGCCGACCAGCCGCAGGTGCGGTTTGTGATCGACAAGGAAAAGGCGGCGTTGCACGGCATCAGCGCGGAGACGATCTCGGAGACGCTGAGAATCGCCGTGGGCGGCTCCTCGGTGGACCTGCTGCATGTGCCGAAGGAAAAGGAGGACGTGAACATTGTGCTGCAACTGCCCCTGGCCAGCCGGTCGAATCCGGAGGAATTGCTGGCGTTGCGAGTGCGATCGGGCGATGCCAACGCGCTGCCGGAGCCTGGGGCCGCGCCCTCGGCGCCGCCGCTGGTGCCGTTGCGCGAGTTGGTGAGGATCGAACATCGGACGATCGACCAGAGCATTTATCACAAGAACCTCATGCCGGTGATTTACGTGATCGGCGACGTGGCGGGCGTGGTGGAGAGCCCGGTGTATGCGATTGAAGCGATGAACAAGCAGCTCGCCGCGCTCAACACGAAGGATGTGGGCGGCGACGGGGCGAAACTCAAAATCTACAATGCGGTCCAACCGTTCACGGACAACGCGCCGGCGATCAAGTGGGACGGCGAATGGCATATCACCATCGAAGTGTTCCGCGATCTTGGGACGGCGTTTGCGGCGTGCCTGGTGCTGATCTTTGTGCTGATGGTCGGCTGGTTCCGGTCGTTTTTGACGCCGCTGATCGTGATGATGGCGATTCCGTTTTCGCTGGTGGGGATCCTGCCGGCGCACGGGGCGCTGGGGGCGTTTTTTACCGCGACCTCGATGATCGGGTTCATGGCAGGCGCGGGAATCGTGGTTCGGAATTCGATCATCCTGGTGGATTTCATCGAGCAACGGTTGCGGGAAGGGATGCCTTTGGCGGAGGCGGTGGTGGATGCGGGGGCGGTGCGGTTCCGTCCGATGCTGTTGACGGCGCTGGCGGTGGTGGTGGGGGCGAGCGTGATCCTGGCGGACCCGATTTTTCAGGGCCTTGCGATTTCCTTGATGGCAGGAGAAATCGCGTCGCTGCTGATCAGCCGCATGGCGGTGCCGGTGTTGTATTATATGGGAAGCCAGAAGGCAGAATGAAGAATGGGGACGGGGGACGGCGTGGGAACCGCGATCCGATGATCGCGGCTACAGGGCATACCACATTCTACGTCCTCGCCGGCCCTGACTCCATTCTACGGCGACGTGATCAGGTAGAATTGCCGGGGCGAATTCGTGTTGGTGTCGACGAAGCTGAAGGCACCGGCATCGTATGTCCCGTTGGTGAGCACGGTCCATTGGGCCAGCGGAAGAGCGAGGTCGGTCGAGGTCAGCAACTGGAAGGTTTGTCCGGGCTGGCCGCTCGAGCTCAACTGGATTCCGCCCGTCATGCCGGCCAGAGTGATCCCGGGCACCTGGAGCGGCAGCACCGTGAGGGCAGCGGCATTGCCGGCTGCCTGAGCGAAAATGTAATTGGCGGCGGATAATCCCGAACCATTGATGGCATAGCTCCCGGCGGGGCTGGTGGAGGTCGCCGGGGTGGTGAAGAGGGGGGTGCCCGTGGTGGCGGAGGCCTGGTTTTCACCGGACACAAAGCCGGTCACTGATCCGTTCAACGCCGGCACGGGAGCGCCGAACACCATGTTGGTGGCATTGGCGGTGTAAGTCAGCGTGGCCGGGTTGATGACCTGCGACAGGGCGGGGGAATTAGTACTGCCGGTGAATGAGGTGTCGCCGGGGTAGATGGCGGTGATGGATTTGGTGCCGGCGCCCAGCTGGGTGGCGGTGGTGGTGTAGGCGGCTTCGCCGCCGCTGTTGAGGGCGGACGTGCCGAGGAGGCTGGCGCCGTTGTAGAAACTCACCAATTCACCGGCGACGCCGTCGACCGCGATCCCGTTTGTTTTCACTGAGGCGGTGAACGTCACGCCGTTGCCGTACGTGGACGGATTGGCGCCGGAAGCCAGCGTCAGCGTGGTTACGGGTGTGGGCGTGCCCTGTCCGACAAACGTGATCACGCTCAGGGCGGGGAGGTTATAAGTGAACGAGGAACCGCTGAGAGCGACGGGCGTTTGGTTTGAAATGGACATGGTGTCCGAGGTGATCCAAGGGGTGACCGAGGTGACGCCGGAGATGTTGGAGAGGTTGAACGTCTGCGTGACGGTTGAGTAGCTGTTGTTGAGGGCGACGATGGCGAACATGCCGGAGACGGGATCCTTGTAGGCGCTGATCCAGGCGGAGCTGGAGTTTGTGGGGACGCCGATGCGGTAATAATTGGGGCGGACGAACCGGGAGAACTGGCCGATGGTGAAGAGCCGCTTGGCGGGATAGCCGTTCGTATCCACGAGCCCTTCATTCGAACTGCCGTAAGGCACCAGCCACCAGAAATGGAAGGCGTTGGCCTGGGCGGCGGTCATGAAGAGGTGCACGCGGCCGGCCCAATACAATCCGTTCGTGATGCTGCCGTCGAAGGGGGACCCGAGCTGGGCCACCTCGGTTTCCCAGCGCGCCTTGCCGGAGGTGGGGATGGCGGAGGGGATTGAGGTGTCGCCGGTGGCGTTGTCGGCCACGTAATTGTGGTTGCCGATGATGCTCACCGCGGCCAGCGTGTTGGGATCGGCGAGCGTGGGCGAGGCCAGGCCGCGCGGGTCGGTCCAGTTCTGGCTTTCCGGCAACATGATTTTGGTGGAGCCATAGCCCTTGGCGGCGAGCGCCGCGGAGAGGTTGGTGGTGAAATCGTGGATCTGTGCGGCGGACCACTGGCACGCTTCGTAGCTGGTCACATTCGCATCGGGCTCATTCTGGATTGAAAGCGCGTAGATGTTGACGCCGTAGGAGGTTTTCATGCTGGCGACATAGTTGGCGAGCTGGCTGGCGTAATTGACGTTGGTGAGGTTGCCGCCGCTGCCGCGGAAACTGCCGCCGTTGATCCCGCCGCCGGTGGCGACGCCGGAATCGTAGATATCGTTCGTGCTCTTGAACCCGGCGGGCGGCGTCCATGGCGCACTCCAGACGCGCGCGCCGCGGGCCTGGGCCATTTGCATGATGGCGGTTTCGACGGTGGTGGGGGTGGCGTTGGCGAGCGTGGAGTTTGCGGGGGAGATATGATTGCGCAACAACGACAAGCCGGCGCCGTTGAAGGTGAAATGTGTTTTGCCGTCGAACGTATTCGCGCTGCCGGAATTCGTGCTGAAATAGAGGTCCGCCTGGCCGGCGTTCCAGGATCCGTCCCAGGCCGACGACGCGCCGAATCCGTCGATGCGCTGGAACTGGTTGGTCCAATCCACGACGCAGGCGCCGTTGGTGCTGATGCCGTTCAATTGGACCACGACATCATCGATGTAATAGGAGTTGCTGCTGCTGGACGGCATTTCCGCGTAGAGCGTGAGCGTCGTCAGGGATCCGGAATAGGTGAAGGTGTATTGCCCCGAGAGCTGTGTCCAGCCGCTGGTGTTGACCGAGCCGGAGGCGATCGGCGTGTAAGTGGTCCCGGCGCCGTCGGCCTTTTGCATCGTGAGCTGCATGGTCTGGCTGGAACCGCTCGCCAGCCGGAGCCAGGCGGAAATCGTGTAGGTCTGACCGGACGTCATGGCGCCTGCAAAAGATTGGGCGATGCCCATGTAGGTCTGGGTGCGGCCGGTGACGGACGCGGCGTAGGTGCCGGAGTGGACGACGGAATTTTGGGCGGCGATGGTGGGGGAACCGAACTGGAACCAGCCCGAGGTGTTGCCGGTTTCGAACCCGGGATTTGTGGCGAGATTTTGAGCCGTGGCGTCCCAGCCGGACAGGAGGCAGGCGAGGGCAAGCGCGCGGAGCTTCGACGAATATTTCCGGACGAGGCGATACGACATAATAGGCAACAACTGAATGCGGGGTTTAAACTGCGGCTGCGGAGCGGCGGTTCACCCTAACCCGCCGTCGGAATCAGGATAGCAGGTTTTTCGCGTTTGTCACCACTGGAAGTGCCTTGGGCAAGGGCCGACGCATCGGAATCGCGGGTAGGGACGGCGCGCTGCGTCCAGCGGCGCAACGTGGCAGAGGTCATGCCAGGCGCCGTTCCGCTTTCCGCCCGCTGATACGCGGGCGGGGACGCCGCAGCGCGGCGTCCCTACCGTCTGAATTCCACGATCGCGCGCTTCTTTCCACATGAGATTCGTCGGCCCTGTGCCTGGGGCGCTGGCTCAATTGGCACGGACGCGGTAGAAGGCGCTGCCGTGGTTTGGCGGGAGAGTGTCCAGCAGGTTCGTGCCGAAGCCGGCGGTTTGGAAGGTTTGAATGGTTTGCCAGCTGGCAGGATTTAGGCTGCTGGATTTCTGGAGGAGGTAGGTCAATCCTGGGGTGAGCAGGGTGACGGGCAGGGACAGATGGTTTGACGATACCGATGCCAGGCCGAACGCCGGCGAAGCGAACGCGGCCTCGTCCCTTTGCAGGAGGATGCCGTCCATGGGTTGCAGCCGGAGGGCTGCGGCGGCCTGGCCATTGTTGTAACGCGAAGCCGAGCGCACATGCAGCGCGTCCGCGGCGCACGGGCCATGCGCCGCGGTGAGCCGAACGCGGTTCGTGTTTGCCGCCAGGAGCGGAACGGTCGCGAGATCGTGCCACTGATCGCCGCCGGTGGATTGATCGAGTTGGGAAGTGGCCACGACGGTGCCGTTTGCGATGACCTGGAACACCGCCTGGGTGGTCCAGTCGGCTGCTTGCGGCGCCGCGGGCCACCATGCGGAAAGGGTGTAAGTATCATCGGCAGGAATGGGCAGTTGCCAGTCCGCTTCGCCGCCCGGGGCCGCCTGCAGGTGCATTGAACCTGCCCAACTGTGGTAATACGGACCGGAGGCCTTCCACAATCCGCTGTCCAGGGCGGCATTCGTCCAACTGCCGGTGCTGGTGAAAGCCGGGTCCTGGTCGTCGAGGATCATCTCATACATCGGGGCCTGGGCCCCGGTGAGGCGGTGGAATCCGGGGCCAATCGCGATATTCTGTACCTGCCGGGTCCCGTTCAATAGCACGATGCCGTAATTGAAATCGCGTCGATAGATCTGCGGCGGGGTGGGGCTCAGGCGCACCTCGTCGATCCAGACCGTGCCCGTGGTGGCACCGACAAAAAACTGAAGGCGCGCGTCGGAAGTGGTGGCATTCGCCGTGAAGGAGACGGTGTAAAACTGCCAGTTGGTGGTGATCCACACCGCCTGGTAAAGCCCGAAGTTATCCCAGTTCGGACTCCCTTTCTGGGAGCAGACGGTGATGTAGCGGTTGGTGCCCGCGCGGGCCCAGAAAGCGGCATCGTAGCTTACGCCCTGGGTGAGGGCGCGGTTGTATTGGGCGAGTTCGATGTTCCAATCGACGCCCGTTGTTTGGGAAACATCGATACGGGCGCACGCGGTGCCGGCTGCGGCGTTGGTGGTTTGGCGTGAGAAAGCCGCCACGCAACCCGAGGCGGCCTCTCCGCTCCAGGAATCGCTCAGGGGATTCTCAAATCCCCCGTTGGCGATGAGATTTGTGCCGGCTTGTCCGGGCAGCGATACGAGTTGAGCGGGGCCGAGCGGGTAACCGAGGTCGAAATCCAGTTCGTCGTACCACCAGTTGTTTCCATGAAAGGTATCCCCGAATTCGTGCGCAAAGAAACCGTCATTCAGGAGGGTCAACACGAGGCCGAAACGAACGTAAGGATAGTACGTGCGGGCGAACTCGAGGGTGGCCGGCGGAACGACGCTTAGGGGCGAGTAGCCGTAGCCATAGGAGATCTGGGCCATGGGGGAGGATTCGATCATCGTGATCTGTGGCGCGACGGCCCGGCTCATCCAGTCGTTGTACGTGGCCAGCAGGGTGGAGAACGGCATTCGATTTTCGAGCACGTCGGAGGTGCGAAAACCTATGCTCACCGCGTTGAACAGGTCGCCGATACCCGGTTCGTAGATATCCGTGGAATGGCTGCTGACCAGGGCGTTGGGCATGAGTTGGCGGAAGGATTGGATTTCGCGGAACACCCCGGCTTTCCAGGCGGCGTCCAGTGTTGCCGGAACATCCGCCAGCCCGTCCTCGTCGGCGTCGATTTGGATGGCTTGACCGTAGATATCGGTCGTGAGCCACGATTGGGAGGTCATGACGTTGTCGAAAAAGACGCCATCGGCCATCAGCCCGGTGTCGAGGACGGTTTGGTAAGCCGCGCGGGCCTGGTAATCCGCCACGAAGGGCTTCGTCAGGTTCAGCCGATACGATCCCGGCCAGACTTCGATGCGGTTTCCATGGATGTCCTTGAGGTAATAATCGTCCGGCAGCCCGACGGCTTCGACGGCATTGATGGATGTGAGGATGCGGAGGTGGGGATTGAGTTGGCGGAGTGAGGCGGCTTCGTCGGGGCGGGGAGTGGCTCCAAGCCACAGGTCCACCCGGGACAGGTAAGACAGGCCGTTGCCCAGCCACAGGCCCCAACCCCAGAGATTTCCCTTTCGCGGAAAAGGCGGGTTGGCTGTGGAGATCGCCCGGTATTGCAGGTGCAGGAGGTAGTCAGGGTGCGCGGCGCAGCGAATATAAACGTCGTTGACGAAATTGGGGTCGGGATTCAGGCCGGTGACCAGGGTTTGATGCGTCTGCGAACTGGCGCCGGAATCGAAAGCCGTCATCTGGTCGAAGGGGACCGGCAGCCCCACCGCCCAGGCGCAGCGCGTGATGTCCGCGGTTTTTACGGAGAGCCGGACGGTGGTGGCGCCGGGGGCCAGCAATGTGCTCGGCGGCTCCGGGTCCGTAATGGGAATGCCGTTCCAGGTGATCGGGCTGCTCTGGCAGACGGCGCCTGTCTGGACCCCGCTGACAGGAGTGAAGGCGAAGGCCAGGGTGGTGTTGATCGGGACATTTGTGACCGCCAGCCAGATTTCGTTCGGCTGGGGGGCATCCGTGCGGCGGGCGCGGGCCGCGATTTCGGCCGGGTCCGCCATTCGTCCGGATACTCTCACTTCATCCACCAGGTAATGGGCCGCCGTTCCGTAGAGGTCGCACCCGATGGCGAAGGAAGTTCCGCCGGGATCGGGGGCGGCGTAGTGGCCTTCGTTGTTCGCGGCGGTCAGGATCCCGTCCACGTAAAAGCACATGAGATTCCGGGAGGCGGAGAAGGTGAACGCCAGGTGGTGCCAGTCGCCGGCATGCCAGCCGGCCATGCTTCCCTGGGAGCCGTAAGCGCTTTCCCACTGGCTGTTCACGGTGCCTCCCGCGTAGAGGATCCGGCTGCTTCCGCTTTGGGCGATCTGCATGAAGTCGCCGTTGGTGGATTGGTATTGGAACAGGACGTGGTCCCGGGCGGAGTAAACCGGGTTCGTGCCGTCCGCCCGCAGCGCCACCCACATCTCCAGGGTTCCCTGGTTCAATTGGAGATTGTTCGCAGCCGGATACTGGAGGCGGCCACCCGCCGGCAGGGCGAGGGAGGATCCCCATTTGCCCGCGGCAAAGGCGAGGTTTTGGGCGAGGGCCGGGCTTTCACCGTTTGCTCCTGTGGCTGAGCCATCGAGATGGAGCAGCAATCCTTCCGCGACTGGCCCGGCGTTCCAGGGAACGCCGTTGGTGGTCCAGGAAAACAGACTGCCGGATTCGGCGTTTCCTGCGGCGATAAAGGCGGCGCTGCCGATGAAGAACGAGGCGTCCGAGGAAAACGAAACCGTTGCCCCGGAGCAGGCCGGTGGTGATGCCGGGGCCGAGCGCACATCTGCCTGGGCCGCCATCGCGATTGCGGCGAGAGCGGGCAGATGTCGAAAATGCCGGCGGCTGTATGGATGTGTCATGGCAGCAGGCCTTCCACCTGGTCGGCGGTGAGCCGGGTTGCCGGCTGGAATTGCGGGGAATTCATGTAGTGCAACAGGCTGGAAAGCAACTGGCGGCCTTCGGGATTTTGCTGGAGCGACGGGAGGTCGATGGCGCACAGGAGCAATTTGCCCGGGCCGACCTGCGCTTCGAGGATGCTGCCGAGACGGTGGGCGCGATCGCAATTGTCGATCACCTGCAGCAGCGGCCGGAAGCCGGGCGGCAGGGAATCCAGCACAAGCGCGTGTGAATTCATCAGCAAGCGGAACCACTGCCAATCGCCGTGCGACTCCGTCGGAAAGCCGGCGAACGCCGGGCTGGCCGGGTCGCAGAGAATGCCGAGCGTGCCCGGTGCCACCGCCACTTTGCGTTCCCGTGCCGACTTTTCGAACATGGCGTAGTTCCAGAAATCGGGTGTGAAATAGCCGGGGATGGAGTTGGAGAGCGATTGCGGTTCCGGCATGAGGAGCACGCTGCCGCCTTCTTGCAGGCGGGCGCGCGCCTCATCGATCGAGCGCGCGACGAACACCTGGCCCGGGGCGGTGTCCGGGGCGGCGGGGTAAACCCAAATCGAGTAATGATTTCGAAACGCAGTGCCGGGGAATGACAATTCCAGGGTGAAATGTCCGGGAACCGGCAGGCCCTTGAGCGGGATTTGAAGTTCACCGAGAGATTTGAGCGCGCCCTGCGGCAGGGTTCGCCGGGGCAGTCGGCCTTCCGCCTTGAGCTTGCCGCCCGCGTCGCTCAGGGTCCAGCGGGGCTCGACCTCCAGGGATTTCGCCCCGTAATGCGCGACCTGCGCCTGCGCGGTCAGCGTGTCCGCATCTGTCCACACATAAGAAGATAGGCGGAGCAGGGGCACGGTTTCACAACAGAACTCCCGCCATTGCGGCGGTTCAAGGATGCCCTTGGATTCCATGAACGCGTTGAGCATCCCGACCAGCGCCGTTCCCTGGCCCGGAAAATCCATCAGATCGAGCAGGTGAAATCCACCGAAACCCGGCGTGCGCAGTGCGGCTTCGATTTCCTCCTTGTAACACAAGGCCGACAGCGCGCCTGAGGCCCGCATGAACGCGTCGGATTGATCGAGCAAATGGTTCGTGCGGAAACGATCCCGGAACAACTCGAGGTTGCGCGCGCGCAGCACGCCCGTGTAACGGTCGATCTCCCGGAAATCGGGCGACACCTGGTACTGGCCGACTTCGTGCGACAGGACCGGGATGTGCAGCGGCTCGATTTCCGAGGAATAATCCCGGAGCGAATTGGCCGGGCCGGTCTGGATCATGCCGGGTTGATCGACGGTGGCGTAGGATCCGCGAATTTTTCGCCAAGCCACCTGGAAGGAGCAGTAGTAATCGTCGCCTTCGCCCGGGTTTCCGAACCAGTTGTTGCTGCCCTGGGCGTAGAGGTGGCGGCGGTCGATGGATTTGAAATGGGCGACCTGCGGGGCCATGAGATCCTGGTGTCCGCCGAGTTCGTTCCCGAGGGCGAGCATGATGAACGAAGGATGATTTCCAAATTGGCGGAGGAGCCGTTCGCCTTCGGCGCGGAGAAAATCGTCGTGCGCCTTGTCGCCGAAATCGCGCCAGTTGGGCAGCTCAGGCTGGAGGTACATGCCCAGTTCGTCCGCGGCGGTGAACGCGGCGTCGGGCGGGCACCAGGTGTGGAACCGGACCAGGTTCAGCCCGTACGATTTCGCGATGCCCAGCGCGCGGCGCCAGCCTTCGACGTCCATGGGCGGAAAACCGGTCAACGGGAAAACGCAGGCGTCGTGGCGGCCGCGCAAAAACGTGGTGTTGCCGTTGATCTTGAGCTGGGTGCCCCTCGCGTCCAGCGCCCGGATGCCAAACACCACCTTGCGGCTGCTGCTGAAATTTTGATCGGTTCTCAGGGACACCTCGAGCTCGTAGAGTCCCGGGCTGAATTCGTCCCATTTGACGGGATGTTCCAGGTCCAGGTCCACTTCGACGACGGCGCGGTTGGTCTCAATGGCGGACAGCTTGAAGGCGGGCTGGAGGGCGCTGCCTTTGCCCTGAACGACCCGGGCGCGGGCGTCTACAGTTACAGCCCGGCGGGCGCCGGTGGAGTTGCCGACTTCAACAAGAACGCGCACCTGCCGCGTCACGAGATCGGGATAGACCTGGACATCCTCGATCCAGACCGGGTCGACCACGCGCAGCCCGATCCGCCCGATGACGCCGTTCCAGTCCGTCTGGGTCTGGTCGCTGAGCTGGTGGGGATCGCCGACGGGCGGCCGCTGGCTGTTGTCGATGCAGAGCGTCAGCGTGTGGGTGCCCGGGGCGGGGGAGCCGAGCGCGTAAACGTGCGAGGCGACCAGGGAATCCTGGCTGCCGATCGGCGCGCCGTCGAGCCAGAGCGAACTTTTTTTCGTGCGTTCGAGAATCAGGAACAGGTTCCGGCCTTTCCAATCGGCCGGCACCGTGAATTCCCGCTGATACCACGCCTGCCCGTAGTACGGATGCACGCGCGTGAGGCGATCCGGTTCGCGCGCGGTGTTCTCGGGCCCTTTGCCTGCAAGGTCGGTGGTCCCGGGAAGCGTGATGGTGTCGGTGACATTGGTTCGCGCCCAAACAGCATCGTGCCGGCCGGAGTCCAGTGTGAATTGCCAGGATCCTTCGAGCCCGATCCACTGTTCAGCCGCGCGAACGGGAAGGACGGAGGCAAGGCCAAGCACGGCGGACAGGAAAAGATGGCGTGTTTTCATTTTGAATATCGTCTCGAACATCCGGCGAGCCGGACGGATTTTAGCAACTGAGCCGGCCGGCACAAATCTTTTGGCGCCTGCGCCCCGGCCTGCGCTACAGGCTGCGGCCATGTTCCGCTTGGCTTCGTTGAAGGCGACTGACAAGTTTGCGTCGGCGGCGGATGCTGCCGCCGGAAATGATGAACGCGAGACTTTGTGCAATGGTCCTGGCGATTTGTGGCATTTGGCATCCGGGCCTTTGTCTGGCCGATCCCGCTTCACCGGGCATCGCGCGCGAACGGGTCAGCCTGGATCGCGGCTGGCGGTTTCTGAAAGGCGATCCCGAGAATTGCCCGGTGAACCTGGTTTACGACCTTGCACCCGCGGTGACAAACGCAGGCGTAGCCGAGGCGCTCGCCCTGCTGCGTCCGCCGTCGCGTCCGACCGTGGTTTTGAAACCCTGGATTCTGCCGTGCGCCAACGAGTTCATTCCCGATCCTTCGCGCCGATTTCCGCCGCGGCCTGCCGCCGAGCCCGTGGACGGTCTCCCCTGGCTCCAGCCTTGGTTCAACGACAGTACCTGGGAGCGTGTCGACGTGCCGCACGACTGGGCGATCAGCGGACCGTTCATTGAATCCGGCGGCGGCGGCATGGGGCGCCTGCCGACGACAGGAGCGGGATGGTATCGGAAACTCCTCGACATCCCCGCCTCCGACCGGGGCAGGTCCCTATTCCTCGATGTCGACGGCGCCATGGCTTACGCGGCGGTCTGGCTGAATGGAAAAATCGTCGGGGGCTGGCCGTTCGGATATTCCTCGTGGCGGCTCGACTTGACGCCACATGTACGGCCGGGTGAAACCAATTGCCTCGTGATCCGGCTCGAAAACCTGCCCGACTCCTCGCGCTGGTATCCCGGCTCCGGCCTTTACCGCCATGTCTGGCTCGTCAAAACCGCACCCCTGCATGTGGCCCACTGGGGAACCCGCGTCACCACACCGGAGATTTCCCCGGATGCCGCCATCGTTCGCGTCGGGGTCACCGTTCAAAACGATTCCGATCGCGAAACCGCCGCGCAGGTGTTCACGCGGATTTATGAATTGGATGCCGCCGGCCGGCCGGGCCGGGCCGTCGTGGCTCGAAGCGCGCCGGTCAAACTGCAGGCCGGTCCGAGGTCGCAGGGTGCAGTGGAAAACGAGTTGAAAATCCCAAACCCCAAATTGTGGGGCCCGCCGCCCGGGCAAAAGCCGAATCGTTACGTGGCCGTGTCGAGCGTCGAGTCGGACGGGCGGGTGGTGGACGAATACCGCACCTCGTTCGGCGTTCGAAGCCTGGGATTTGACGGCGAGGGATTGCGCGTGAACGGCGAGCGGGTGGATCTGAAGGGCGTCTGCCTGCACCACGATTTGGGCGCGCTGGGAGCGGCGCTGAACGAGCGGGCGCTGGAGCGGCAACTGGAGCCCTTGCGCGACATGGGCTGCAACGCGATCCGCACGAGCCACAACCCGCCCGCGCCGGAGTTGCTGGAGCTGGCGGATCGATGGGGGATGCTTGTCCTGGACGAGGCATTTGACGCCTGGGTGCGCGGGAAGGCGCCGTATGATTTTCACCTGGTGTTCCCCGACTGGCACGAGGCCGACCTGCGGGCGCACTTGCGGCGCGACCGGAATTGTCCGTCGGTGGTGATGTGGAGCATCGGAAACGAGGTTGGCGAACAATTGACCGGCACGAACGGGGCGGTGGTGGCGCGGGAATTGAACCGCATCGTGCACGAGGAGGATTCGACACGTCCGACCACGAGCGCGATGAACTGGGCGCAGCCGACGAACCCGCTGCCGGCCGAGCTGGATGCCATCGGGCTCAATTACCAGGGCGCCGGCATTCGTGGCGCGCCGGGGAAATATCCCGTCTTTCACGAACGGTTCCCCGACAAGTTCCTGTTCGGCAGCGAGACGGCGTCGGCCCTGAGCAGCCGTGGCGTTTACATTTTCCCGGTGACGACAAACAACGGTGCGCCCGTCGGGAAAAATTCCGGGGAAGACAGGGCGACGCGCCAGGTCAGCGCCTATGAACTGTATTACGCCGCTTTCGGCGCATCGGCGGACAAGGTGTTTGCCTCACAGGAAAAGAACTCCTATGTGGGCGGGGAATTTGTCTGGACGGGCTGGGATTACCTGGGCGAACCGACGCCGTTCGACTCGTCGCGCAGTTCCTACTCGGGGATCATCGACCTGGCGGGATTTCGGAAGGATCGATTTTACATTTACCAGGCGCATTGGCGTCCGGAGTTTCCCATGGCGCACATTCTGCCGCACTGGACCTGGCCGGACCGGGTGGGGCAGGTGACGCCGGTGCACGTGTTCACCTCGGGCGATGAGGCGGAATTGTTCCTGAACGGAAAATCGCTGGGCCGCCGGAAAAAGGCGGCTTACGAATACCGGATGCGTTGGGACGATGTGGTTTATGAACCCGGCACTTTGAAGGCGGTGGCTTATCGGAACGGACGGAAATGGGCGGAGGACACCGTGCAAACCGCCGGGCCCGCGGCAAAACTTGTGCTGGAGCCGGACCGCGACCGCATTGCCGCCGACGGCCGCGATCTCTCCTTCGTGACCGTGCGCGTCACGGACCGGGACGGCGTCACCGTGCCGCGGGCGATGGACCGGGTGCACTTTGAACTGGACGGGCCGGGGGAGATCGTGGCCACGGACAACGGCGATCCGACCAGCTTCGAGCCATTTGCCTCGCGCGACCGGGAGGCGTTCAACGGCTATTGCCTGGTGATCATTCGCGGAAAAGCAGGGGACCCCGGCAGGATTCACCTGTCAGCCGTGGCACAGGGATTGAAGACCGGGTCGGCCTCGATCAAGACAACATGGGAGGGACGAGCTATGCGAGTCCCTGATTGAAGGCAGGGAATGGGGACTCGCAGTAGCTCGTCCCTCCCGCTGTTCACAGCGACCAGCCCTGGCGGTATTCGGGGTGGAGGAATTTGTTGGCTTCGTCGGAATTGGTGAACCGTTGCGCGGTGCCGTCCCAGAGCAGCTTTTTCGTGGTCAATTCTTCGCGCAACTGCAGACGAAGGGCGATATTTCCGAGCAGGACGACTTCCGTGAGCGGCCCGGCCCAGTTGAAGTTTGAGCCGCCGGGAGCGCCGCCTTTGCAGGCCTCGATCCATTCATTAAAATGGCCGATCGAGCGCGCGAGTTTTTTAGGGGGAGTGCCGTACTGCTCGGCCCGGGATTCCGGGATCAGCGCATAACCGCGCCTTTTCTGGGTGCGCAGGGAGAGAATCTTGCCCTTATCGCCGATGAACAAATGCCCGTTGGCGCCCATTTCCACGTCCTCCTCCAGCTCGTCCGGCCGCGGCGGGCGCAATCCGCCGTCATACCAGAAGAGTTTCAACGGCGGCATCTCTCCGCGGGCGGCAAACTCGTAAGTGACCATCGAGGCGAGGGGATAGGTCTCCGTGTTCACCCGCGTGGAACTGGCCTGCACGCTGAGCGGCTGGCCGAGCTTCAACGCGCGAAACACGGGATCCATGTAGTGGCAGCCGATGTCACCCAGCGCGCCGGTTCCAAAATCCCACCAGCCGCGCCATTTGAACGGCAGGTAGGCTGGATGATACGGCCGGAACGGCGCAGGACCGAGCCACAGATCCCAGTCGAGTGTCGGCGGGACCGGCGGCGAATCCTTCGGCCGTTCCACTCCCTGCGGCCAGTATTCGTTGAGCAACCCGTTGGAAGGCCGGTCGGTCCAGACATGCACCTCACGCACCGGGCCGATGGCGTTGTCCCAAATCATTTCGCACAGGAGGCGGGTGTCTTCCGAGGCCTGGCCGGCGTTTCCCATTTGGGTGGCGACCTTGTATTCGCGGGCGGCCTGTGCGAGTTGGTGCGCTTCCCAAACCGTGTGCGTCAGGGGCTTCTCGCAATAGACGTGTTTGCCATGTCTCATGGCAGCCATCGCGATGCACGCGTGCAGATGATCCGGCGTCGCGACGACGACCGCATCAATGTCCTTCTGCTGCTCCAGCATTTTCCGGTAGTCGGTGTAGACTCTGGCGTTCGGATACTTCTTGATCGTCCCGGCAGCGTAGGCCGAATCGACATCGCACAAGGCGACGATGTTCTGGCCGCTCAATTGAGTCAGGTCGTAAGCGCCCTGTCCGCCCACGCCGATTCCGGCGATGTTGAGTTTCCCGCTGGGCGGCGTGTTTCCGTCGAGGCCCAGGACGCGGCTCGGGACCACCAGGAATGCGGTTGAGGCCAGGGCCGTCCCGCCGAGGAAACGCCTGCGTGAGATTGCGGGGGATGGATTTGCGGAGGCTTTGAATTGCGAAGGTTTCCTTTTCATGGGTTGAGGCGGAGGCTGGTGGGTTATTTCAATTCCTTGATGCGCAGGTTGCGGAACGAAACCGTTCCGTGATCTCCCTGGAGAAAAATGGAGCCGGGCTGGTCCACCTGGTTGTCCAGCTCGCTGCCGGTGGCCTTGTTGCACTCGACATCGTCATGGATTTTCACCCCGTTCAGGATCACCGTGATTCTATTTCCGATCATGGTGGCTTCGACGGTCTGCCATTCGGAACCGGGCCGGGAGACGAACTTGTCGGGGGCTCTGAAGTTGTAGATCGCGCCGTTGCCGCCGGGGGAGGTCGCGCCGCGGGCGTAGTCGCCGAGGATCTGCAGCTCATGCCGGCCGCGCAGGTAAAAGCCGCTGTTGGAATTGTCCGGCACCAGGTAGTCGAACCGCACGGTAAAATTCCAGAACTTCTGGTCGGTGACCAGGTCCGTTCCGTGCTCGCCCTTGTTGACGATATTCTCGAGGACGCCGTTTTCCACCTTCCAGCTGTTGTGCCCGTTTGGATTGCGAAGGTGCCAGCCGGCGGTGTCCTTGCCGTTGAAGAGCGGGCGGAAACCTTCTTCGTCCGCGGCGACGACGATCGAGACAGACAAGCTGGCGAGGGTGAGGAGGAGAAGAATTCTTTTCATAACGAGCGAACGGGGCTGCGCCTGGCTGCGGGTTGCGCTGGAACCCTTGGGACCTCTCTTAGCGGAATAAACCCCGGCGTCAAGGTTTCTTCATTCCAGCCTATGATCCCGCCCCCACAACCACAACGGCATTGAAATAGGGCCGGGTCTCGGCCATGTTGCGGCCATGCCCGATCCTGTTCATCCCGGGGATGAGATTACTTGCGAGCTTCACGAGGCACGGAAGCCGGCCGAGCCGTGTTCCATCGTCATCTTCGGCGCCAGCGGCGACCTGACCGCGCGCAAGCTGATCCCCGCCCTGTATCATCTGTTCAAGGAAAAGCAGATGCCGTCGTCCTTCCGCGTGGTGGGCGTGGCGCGGCGGGAAAAGACGGATGAATCGTGGCGGCAGGAGTTGAAGGAGGCGCTGGACCGGTTTTCGCGCACCAAGCCGGTGGATGAAGCCGTCTGGCGGGAATTTTCACGGTGCATTTTTTACTGCCAGGGCGACCTGACCGACCTGGCCGCCTATCAGAAACTGGAAGCGCTGTTGACCTCGTTTGGCGAGGCGGCCTTGCGCGAGAATCTGCTGTTCTACCTGGCGACAATGCCCAGCCAGTTCGGGGAAATCATTGAGTTCATCCACCGCGCCGACCTGCTGCAGAAAGGCGGATCCGGCTGGCAGCGGATCGTTGTGGAAAAACCCTTCGGACACGACCTCGCCTCGGCGCGGGCGTTGAACAGTGAATTGACCCGTTTCGCGACGGAACAACAGGTGTTCCGGATCGATCATTATCTCGGCAAGGAAACCGTTCAGAACATCATGATGTTCCGGTTTTCAAACGCGATTTTTGAGCGGCTGTGGAACCGGGACTCGATCGATTGCGTCCAGATCACCGTCAGCGAGAAGCTGGGGGTGGGGCAGCGGGGCGGCTATTACGAGGAGGCCGGCGCGCTGCGCGACATGGTGCAGAACCACCTGCTGCAGGTGCTCGCGCTGGTCGCGATGGAGCCGCCCGTGTCGCTCGAAGCCGAAGCCATCCGGGACGAGAAAGTCAAACTGCTCAAGTCCATCCGGCCGATGTCGCACGACGATGTCGTCCGGCAGGTGGTGCGCGGGCAATATTTCGCCGGCGTGGTGGACGGGCAGCCGGTGCCGGGTTACCGCCAGGAACCCAAGGTGAAATCCGATTCCAACGTCGAAACCTACGTGGCCCTCAAGCTGTTCATCGACAACTGGCGCTGGTCGGGCGTGCCGTTCTACCTGCGGACCGGCAAGTATCTGCCGCAAAGCGCGAGCGAAGTCCGGATCCAGTTTCGCCGGACGCCGCACGTGCTGTTCGCGGCGCAATGCGGGGAGCGGTTGGATCAAAATGCGATCGCGCTGCGCCTGCAGCCGAACGAGGGGATTTACCTGCGGTTCAACGGCAAGGTGCCGGGGACGAGCCTGGCGGTGCGTCCGGTCCGGATGCATTTCAGTTACAACGCCGAGTTCGGGGCTTACACCCCGGAAGCTTATGAACGTTTGCTGCTGGAAGCCATGAGCGGCGATGCGACTTTGTTCATCCGCCGCGATGAAGTCGAGACGGCATGGCAATTTGTGGATTCAATTCGCGCGGGCTGGGAGGGCAAGCCTTTGTCGAACCGTGAATTTTACCTGGCGGGCACGTGGGGTCCCATGGCCGCAGACGACTTGCTCACCGAAGGCGGCCACGTGTGGCACGAGCCGCAGCCGGGAAACTGAATTAAATGCGGAGTGCGGAGTGCGGGGTGCGGAATCCTGGCGGCCCAACGCTCGATGTTGAGTATTGAGTGTTCAGTTTTTGTCAAACTGGGGAGCCGGGCAGGCAATTTCCTATTGCTCTGATTATTAGTAGTTTATGTATTTCAAGCCGGTGGAGGCTTGACTCCGGCTTATTTTCATGCGACCGGTTTTATGCGTTTCGTTATCGATCTTTGTCAGGGAAGCGCGGCAGATTGGAGGGCCGTTTGAACGAAACGGCAGGTTCCTCCGTCTATAATACTGATTTGATGATTTCGCTGTTCGTTTAGGGTTAGTATAGAGGTTTTGCTCGTAATGCGGTTCGGACAGCGACCAGTAGTTGGCCGCATTACCCTTCTGAGCGCCTGGGTGAAGGCGTATAAACCTCGTCACCACTGAGAGCCGGACTTAGGTCCGGCTCTTTGGTTGTACGGAATTCAACATTGCCTGTGTCCGGGGGAGGCTTTAGTCTTTGCAGCTGATGAAACATCAACTCGACTTTGAAAAGCCGATCGTTGAAATGCAGAACAAGCTGGAGGAGCTGAGGAAGCATCCGGAGACGCATTCCCTGGGCATCCGCTTCGAGGAGGAAATCCAGCAGATCGAGAAGAAGATCGAGGACACCCGGCGCCAGATTTTTTCCAACCTGGCTGCCTGGCAGCGGGTCCAGTTGGCGCGGCATCCGAAGCGCCCGTTTACCCTGGATTACCTTTCGAAAGCTTTTACCGGGTTCACCGAACTGCACGGGGACCGTTTGTTCGCCGAGGACCGCGCGGTGGTGGGTGGATTTGCGACGCTTGCCGGCCGCAAAGTCATGGTTCTCGGCACCCAGAAAGGCCGCGATACCAAGGAGAATATCCTGCGCAATTTCGGGTCCGCACACCCGGAAGGCTACCGGAAAGCGCTGCGCTTGATGCGGCTGGCGGACAAATTCGGCCTGCCGATCATCACCCTGATCGACACCGCCGGGGCCTATCCCGGCATCGGGGCCGAGGAACGCCACATCGCGGAGGCGATCGCCGTCAACCTGCGTGAAATGATGCTGTTCCGGGTCCCCATCATCGCCGCCGTCATCGGCGAAGGCGGATCGGGCGGCGCGCTGGGCATCGGGGTCGCCGACCGCGTCCTGATCCTCGAGAACGCTTATTATTCCGTCATCAGCCCGGAAGGTTGCGCGGCCATTTTGTGGAAGGACCGTTCGGCGGCGGCCAAGGCGGCGGAAGCCCTCAAGATCACCGCCAAAGACCTGCTGGAACTCAAGCTGGTGGATGAAATTATTCCCGAGCCGATCGGCGGGGCGCACACCAACACCGACGCGACCGCTGCCAACGTGCAAAAACACCTGGCCAAACACCTCGACGAACTGCTCGCCATGAGTGTCGATGAACGGCTCAAGGCGCGTTACGCCAAGTTCCGGGCGTTTGGACATTATCTCGAAAAAACGCCCACCCCGGCCGAAACCGCCGCCGCCGCCGCGACCGCCTGACCGCGACCGCGGGCCTGATCGGATCCCAATCAGCCATGAGTGCCTCCATCGCCTGGTACCCGCTCACCTTCGAACCCATTTTCAAGGAACGAATCTGGGGCGGACGCAGTCTCGAGCGGCTTTACCGAAAAGCCCTGCCGCCCGCGGTGCCGATCGGCGAATCCTGGGAAGTGAGCGATCGCCCGGGCGATGCCAGCCGGATCACGAACGGCCCGCTTGCGGGAAAGGATTTGCGCTGGCTGATGGAGAATCACAGCGCGGCGCTGCTGGGCAAAGCCGCGCCGGCATCGGGGCAGCGATTTCCCCTGCTGGTCAAACTGCTCGACGCGCGCGAGAAACTTTCGCTCCAGGTCCACCCGCCCGCCGACAAGGCGGCGTCCCTCGGCGGCGAACCCAAGACGGAGATGTGGTACATCGCCGACGCCCAGCCGGACGCGGAATTGTACGTCGGCCTCAACCCGGGCGTCACACGCGCCGAGTTCGAACAAAAAATCCGGTCGGGCCAGGTCGCGGATTGTTTCCACCGCGTGCCCGTCAAAGCCGGCGACGCCATGTTCCTCCCCAGCGGCCGCGTCCATGCCATCGGCGCCGGGCTCGTCATTTTTGAAATCCAGCAGAACTCCGACACCACCTACCGCGTGTTCGACTGGAACCGCGTCGGGCTTGACGGCAAGCCGCGCGACCTGCACGTGGCCGAATCCCTGGCCAGCATCGATTTCAACGACTTCGCGCCCGGCCTGGTCGACGCCGAATCCGGAACCGCCGGCCGTTTCAAGATCCGGCCGCTGGTGCGCCATGCCTTGTTCAAGGTGGATCATTTCCGCGCACTCGCCGCCGAGTCCATCGTGTTTCGCCAGCCGCGGCTGCGCGTCGTCGGGGTGCTCAATCATTCGGTCCGCGTGACCGGCGGAGGCGCGACGGTGGAATTAATGCCCGGCCAGTTCTGCCTGCTGCCCGCCGCGCTCGAGTCGGCCGAAATCCACAACCAGATCGATTCGAGTTTTCTGCTCGTGGAGGCGGGGCACTGACCCCGGCCGGATCATGCGATCCATCGGCAATCTTCCGGCCGAACCCCAGGCCCGGCAATTCAGCGACTACCTGCTCTCGCGGGGCATCGGGAATCAAACCGAGCCGGACGAGAACGGCACCTGGATGATCTGGGTGATGCGCGAGGATCAACTGGAGGAGGCTGCGGGGCTGCTCGAAAAATTCCGCGCCCAGCCATCGCATCCTGAATTTGCCGCCGCCATGGCCGCCGCGGCTGAAGTTCGCGAACGCGAGGCCCGCGAGCTGGAGGAATATCGCCGCCGCTTTTTCACGCGCAACCAGGTCTTCCCCGGCAGCCGCGCCTACAGCGCCGGTGCCTGGACCTACCTCCTCATCGTGGCCTGCGGCCTCGTGGCCATCTACTCGAAATTCGGAAGCAACACCGACGTGCTCCGCCCCCTGTTCATCAGCGATCCCGAGTCCGCCACCGGCGGCTTTCTGCCGGAAGTCCGGTCCGGCGAAATCTGGCGCCTCTTCTCGCCTGTCCTGATTCACTTCAGCCCCGCCCACCTGCTGGGAAATATGATGTGGCTCTTCGAACTGGGCAGCATGATCGAGGCGCGCCGCGGCCGGGCCTATTTCCTCGTGCTGACCGCCGCCCTCGCCCTCGGATCGGACCTCGCCCAATACATCGTCGCCGGCCCCGCCTTCGGCGGCATGTCCGGCGTCGTTTACGGCCTGTTCGGATTCGTCTGGGTCCGCGGCCGGATCGATCCCCGCGCCGGATTCTACATCAGCCGGTTCAACGTCATCCTGATGTTGATCTGGTTCGTGATTTGTTGGTCGGGAAGCGTGGGGCCGATTGCCAACGCGGCGCACGGGGCGGGGCTGGTGTTGGGAGCGGCCTGGGGCGCGCTGTCGGGCTGGGTGGCGCGGAAGCGGGGAATCTGACGCACGCCGACCGGCTCAGGTTTCCTGGCAGGCTTCCTCGGCGCGCCGCGTGGCGGCCATCGCCTCGTGCCAAAGGGTGAGCGATTCCGTCAGCGAATCCAGCCAGGGCAACACCCGCCGCTCGAGCGCGTCGGACAATTCGCAGGAATCCTCCGAGTGACACGTGTGATCCACGTCATTGATCACGCAGCCGAGTTGCTGGAGCTGCCATTTGCGGAGCTGCAGGAGGGAGGCGCCGGCCGGTTCCGTTCCGCACGACGTCTCCGGGAGCAGGCTCAGCGTGAGCAGGGGTTCCTTCAGGATCGTCGAAAGATTCCACCACAACTCGTGCGCCTGGGGCGCCTCGTTGATGACCGCCAGTTCCACCGCGGAATTCACCCGGGTGCGGATCGTCGCGGTCTGCTGAAGCGCCGCTTTGACCAGTTGCAGCGGCACCTCCGACAGGCTCATCGTCTCCGCCTCGATATGGGAAAATTCTGTCAGCGTGTTCCGCGGCTGGGTAAGATTTACCGCCTCCCCATCCACGCTTAACCAGCATAAAATCCTCTGTTGCTGCAGTGCCATGGAATCCAAAAACGACCGGATTGCGCCTAAAGAACGGCGTTGTGGAGGGATCGTGACCGGAATTCCATCGAGCGTGACTTCCAATTCCCCGGAGCCTGAATCAAATGCACCCATAAGTCGGGTGCGTTCGATGCAATAATCATGCCTTTTTCGACGGGTCGGACACTCTACGGAAGCACTCACCATCGGCATTTCAATGCTAAGAAAATCCGCCGGTGAATCGCCCTTCGGCTTGTCAGGAGTTTTTCCGACACCTCCCCGGGACCGGCCTTCAAAAGCGACCCCGGAACGCCGCACCAGCCCAATCGCCGGAACGAGACTGGCAAATCCCGCATTTGCAGCCTTGAGAGTCCACAAACCGGGCCTGTATCGAATCAAGACAGCCCTGTCCGAAACACTGCGCCCTAAGGGCTCGGACACTCGCGCCTGAAATGCCTGAACTCGCGTCGAGAGTCCAGGGTCGAGAGTCGAGAAACCAAGCTGCGGCAGTCCGAAGGCCAGGCTCTGGACCCTCGACTCTCGACAAATGCTAATGCCGCTGAAACCGCAACCGCAGGTAATGCTGGACGGGCGTGCCGGCCGGAGCCGCATCGCGCACCGTGATTTGCTCCGTCGTGCCCTGGTCGACAACCGAGTGAACCGCCGTGTAGCCGGGTCCCGAGAACCAATGAACCAGGTCCGTCGAAACTTCCGCGACACAATCCGCGTCGGCCACCAGCTTGTCGTGAGTGTATGTGAACGCCAGGTAATTGGTGCCGGCGCTGGAAACCACCGATCCGACCGGAAGCTGGTTGCCGGCCGCAGCCGCATCGCCTGCCAGGCCAAGGTAATATTTCATCAGGTTCGGAACATGATCTCCGAATGGCGCCGCCTCTTCCACGCTTCCCGCCGGCACGCCCGGCTGGGTCGAACCGAAATAGCGCAGCCGCCACAAATCAAAGCTCGCCGTCCAGCGCGCGACATCCACTTCGTACCAGATCGAATTGGCGAACGAACTGACATTGACCACCGCGGACGTCGCATTCCCGGTCACGGGCAGGGTGTCGTAACGCTCGCCGCGCTCGTCGAGGATCCAGGCGGTGACGGCGCTCGCGGGCGCCGGCAGCGTGAGCGAGAACGGCACCACCTCGGCCATCACCGGCGCCGAACCCCAGTGGTTTCCTACCGACATCTTGTTCGTGTCGGTCCAGATCTGCCCCGAATTTTCCCACCAGCCGCCCGCGGCCACAATCATCGTGCAGTCGTTCGTGAACACGTCTCCCTGCGTGAGCGTGGCGCCCAGGGTGCACCAGTGAAGATCCGTCGTGAACGGCTGCAACGTCACGCCGTCGCCCAGGTTCACCACCTTGTTGTCCGCGGCGCCGATCAGCGCCTTGCTCCGGCGCGAGCCGATGCTGACCAGGCCGCCACCGGGAGCCGAAGCGTCCCAGGTCAGTTCCGAAGTGTCGCTGGTGACCTTCGTCCCGCCGGTCCAGGTGGGAGCCGTTGTCAGCCCCACCGCATTGGATCCCACGCTGACGCTCAGGCGGTTGGTGAAGGCGAACGGCCCCGGCATGCCGAGTCGGCCGCTGCCGAACAAACTCCACGCCCAGGTGTTTTGCAGAAGATCGAGTTCCTGCTCGGGCGTGAATGCCAGGGTGATTTCCTGCGCCGCCGGCTGCACATCCCCGCGCCGGAACAGGTTCGCCGCGAGCAGCATGTTCGCCATCTTCAACGGGTGCTGCGCAATGTCGAAATACCCCGACACATATCCCATCGTCGACATGGCGTTGCCGGGTCCGTAGGCAAACATCCAGACGCCGTCCCAGTCCTGGAGCGCCGCATACGCCGCCAGCAGCAGGGGCGCTTCGCTGCCGTGATAGTTGGGCGACGGATGATCATACTCCGTGACCGTGAAGGGCTTTCCCTGGACGCGCTGCCGCGCAAGGCCGGTCAGCGTGTTGTCGTCCGCCAGCGTGCCGGCCATCGAGCTGTTGGTCTGATACCAGTTCACCGGGTCCCACGCCACGCCGGGGAATTGGGGGTGTTGCCAGTAGGCGTGCGCGTCCACCAGGTCCAGCCGGCTTTGCACCGTCGCGGGGCTGCAGGCCACAATGCTGCCGAAGATCACCCCGGCATAGCCGCAATTCGTGCGAAGATGTCCGACCATCGCGTCGTAATAGGCGTTCTCCAGGTCGCGCAGGAATCGCAGAAAATCCCGGCGCGCCGCCTTCGTGCCCGTATAACCGGTCCCGCTGTAGGCCAGGTTGGGAACGTTGCCCGCCGCGAGCGTGGCGCCGCCGGGCAGCACCCCGAGCTGGCCGCCCGCTTGCAGGCGCACGTCCGCAAACCAGAACGTCGCCAGCTTGTTTCCCATGTCCCCGAAATTCACCCGCGCGTTCGTTTCCGTCGCCGTCGCCTGGAAGGAATTGCTGAACAGCTGCCAGTTCGTCGCCAGGCTCATGCCCTGCGAAAGGCCCAGCGCGATGTAATCGTCGTGCGCCCGCATCACCGCGAAGCTCGCGTTGGTGTCCGGGCTCGACTTCGCCCAGAACGAAAGCGTGTAGACCTGGTTGGAGGCGAGCTTGAGATTGGCCTGGTTGAACTGGATGTACCAGCCCGTGGTGTCCGCCGTCGTGACGGTGATTTTCGCGGCCGGTTTGCCGTTGAAATCGTAGGCCCAGTTGAAGGTTGCGTGCGCATTGTAATGCTGCTCCCCGTTCCACGACGTCACCCCGTTGCTGAAGGCGCCGTTCACCAGCAGGTTCGTGCCGAGCGACTCGCTGACAATGTTCCACGCCGCCAGCAGCGCCGCGTCGTTCGTGTAGCGCGCCTGCAGCCACGAGTTCCACCGCGCCTGCAAATTCGTCGCGTAACGCGCCGGCATCCGGTCCAGCCCGCCGTCCAGCCACTTCTGAATCAGCCCGTTTTCGTTGATGATCTCCACAAACGCCACCGCCGGATCCTTCGCCAGCGGCAGGCCCGTGAACCGGTTCGTCGGCGTCAACAGCTTCGTCGCGTAATCCTTCTGCAACGCCAGCGCCGGGTCATAAAAAAATCCGAGCACATGAACGTCCTTCCAATCCATCCCCGCCACCTCCGGCCCCAGGCCGTCCCCCGAAAGATACGTGCGGCCCACCAGCAGGTTGATGTCGGAATAAACCCCGTGCGCCTTCAATCGCGAGACCAGGTAGTGCAGCCGCTCCAGGTTCGTCGCGTTGAAATTCGTGCTGGTCGTCGCCGTGTAGGCCAGCAACCCGCCATTGTAAGCCCACGGCGCGTCCATGTGATGAAACCGGATCGCGTTGATCCCGAACTTCGCCACGCGCGCCGCCATCCCCTCCGCATTGTTCGTCGGACAAAACGGCGCGTCCCCCGCGAAATTCATCCCGAGGAACCGCACCCGCTGGCCGTTCACCGACAAATGCCCGTTCGCATCCGCCACCACCCGCGCCGTGCCTATCGGGGAATTCAACCCGGAAAAATCGGTGACCGTCGGATCCGAATCGTTCCACGGCAGAACAAACGGCACATGAATCGAGGCCCGCGCCGCCGGCGCGAACGCCGCCAGGAACAGCATCGCCGCAACGCGCGGCAGGGAGGTGCGGGACAAACTTCGGGAGGAACGAATAAGGCGGAACAACAGGCGTGCCATACGACCCGGTTAATGAACCCCCGAAGCGCCCGCGCGTCAAGCGCCGCCTCGTTGCCCATGGGCAGCACAAATTTTGCAAATAGATCGACAATGGCGGATTGGTGGATTTCTCCCCGATCTCCGATAACTCCACCGTGGTCGCGGCAATCGCGACTGCGGGCAGGGAAAGGTTGTTTGTGCGGAATGTCGGGTTGGGCGGATGGACGGCGGTCGTCATGGCGATCGGGTTGTGGGCTGGCGGGGCGGACAGGGCGGGAGGCGCGCAGTGCGTGTCGCTCGCCTGGGATGCCAGCGCGGGGACCAACATCGCGGGGTATCGCATCTACTATGGCGTGGGTTGCCGCGCCTACACGAACCTCGTGACGGTGGGCAAGGGGACGACCGCCGTCATCTCGGGCCTTTGCCCCGGCACCAACTACTATTTCGTCGCAACCTCCTACGACAATCTCGGCCTCGAAAGCGTCTATTCCAACGAGGTGCTCTACAGCCCCAGCGGCCGGTTCCAGCTCCAAATCCAGTTCAATCCCGCCGCCCAAACCAACCTCACCATCACCGCCACCGGCGACGTCCCGTCCCCCTGGCGGCTTGAAAAATCGTCCGACCTCCTCTCCTGGACTCCCGTCACGACCGGCACCAACAACCCCGTCGCCGCCTCCCTGGCGGCCACCGGCCCGGACCTGCAGTTCTTCCGGCTCGTCGGACCTTGACGCGTCCTGACGCCAAATTTGGCAAAACAGTTGCCAAGAAAGGGTGAGATGAAATATCGAAATAAAACGAGCATGGACCCCATGATAGCTGACAGCCAGCCGGTCAACCTGGATCTGGAGTCGCGGGATTCTTCGGGGCGCGGGGAGCCGTCCGCCCGGCCGGACCTATATTCCGCTCTGCGCCATCACCTGGTCCAATTCTTCGAAAGCCTCGTCCCGCTCGGTTACGAAGACAACACCGGTTTTCATTACGGTCAGCCCTGACGCGGATCGACTCGGGTCGCCACGGCTGAAACACGGATGGAACACGGATCCCGTGGTGCGATCCGTGTTCAATCCGTGTTCGATCTGTGGCTCAAAAAAATGCGCCCGGCCGTGAAGCCGGGCGCGCGCATCTGAATCCGTCCCACCCTCGACTCAGACGACAGCATCATTCATTGCCGGGAGGCGGCCCGGGCGGGGCGTCGTCCATCGGCGGCGGTCCGTCAAAATCGCCGCCGGGCGGCGGTCCGCCGAATCCACCCTCGGGCGGTCCGCCCGCATTGCCGGCGCCGGGCGGCGGGCCCTGGTGAGCCGGACGGAGTTCCTCCTGCGTGAGCTTCCCGTCGCCGTTCTTGTCCATCGTCTTCAACGCCGCGCTGGCGTTCGCGATTTCATCGGCATCGATCACGCCGTCATGGTTGGCGTCCAGGGCCGCGACGATCGGCGGCATCGGGTGCTGGCGGCGATTGCCGTTTTGTCCGGCAGGCGGCGCCTTGCCGTTGGGCGGCGCGGGCATGTATTCCTCCCGCGTCAATTTGCCGTCCCCATTCTTGTCCTGCGTCAGCAGCGCCGCGCTGGCATTCGCAATCTCGTTCGCGTCCAGCACGCCGTCATGATTGGTGTCGAGCGAGATCATGATCGGCAGCGGCGGCGGCCGATGCCCGCGTCCGCCCGGAGGCCCGCCCGGTCCCGGTCCGGGTCCCGAATCCGATTGCGCGGCCGCCAGGCCCGCGGAAGCGCCGAGAAGCAGCGCGGTGAGTCCGATCAGTTTTGTCAGTTTCATGGCATGTATTCCTTTCAACGTTTTCTTGTTGTCCGAAGTTGTTCCGTTCTTCATGCGCACACTTTACGCCGGGCAACCTTAAGAGCCCGTGAAGCGGCGAGAATATTTCGTTCTCGTCCTCGTCCTCGTCCTCGATTCCTTAAATTGTTGGATTGTTGGATTATTGGATTGTTGGATTGTTGGATAAATGCGAAGACTGCCGCGCGGAAATCATCCAATAACACCCACTCCATTTTCGTGCCTTCCCGATTTTTCTCGAAAACGGCCGCGTCTTCATGATCTCTTAAGGTGTCGCAAGCGACGGTGTGTGCCCATGAGAATCCTGGTGGTTGAAGACGAACCGGACCTGTTGCGCGGCCTGTCGCAGGCGCTGCGCGAGGAAGGCTACGCGGTCGACACCGCCGCCGACGGCGCGGACGGCCTGTTCAAGGCGGAGGGAACGGAATACGACGCCGTCGTGCTCGACGTGATGCTTCCGAAAATGGACGGCTGGGAGTTGCTGTCCAAACTCCGCAAGACCCGCAAGACGCCCGTGCTCATGCTGACCGCGCGCGACGCCGCCCGCGACCGGGTGCGGGGGCTGGACGGCGGCGCGGACGATTACGTCGTCAAACCGTTCGATCTCCCGGAACTGTTCGCCCGGCTGCGCGCGCTCATCCGGCGCAGCGCGGACACCCCGACCAACCGCATCCAGGTCCGCGACGTGGTCCTGGACACCGCCGCGCGGCGGGTCGAACGCGCGGGAACACCCGTCGAACTGACCGCGCGCGAATACGCGCTGCTGGAATTCCTCGTCCTGCACCGCGGCGAGGTGGTCTCCCGCACCGCCCTCTACGAACACCTGTTCGACGAGGATGACAACACGCTTTCCAACCTGCTCGATGTGCACGTTTCCAACATCCGGAAAAAACTCGGGCACGATTTCATCACCACACGCCGAGGCCACGGCTACTCCGTGGAATCCTGAGCCATGGTTTTCAAATCCATCCGATGGCGGTTGCAGGCCTGGTACGGGCTGATCCTCCTGCTGGTGCTTGCCGGGTTCGGCGTCACGGCCTATCAACTGCAACGCGGACGCCAGATGGGCCGGATCGACGATGAACTGCTCCGCCGCGTCAGCCGGGTCGGCGCCTGGCTGCGTCCGCCCCCGCACGGCCCCGGCCCCGGCCGCCCGAATTTCGGCCCGTTCCGCGGCCCGCCCCCGGAGGCCCCGGGTGAGCCGATGCGTTCCGGCGGGCCGCCGCGCCTGGAGGATCGCCCCGGCCGGATGGAAGGCGGCCCGCCGCCGCCGGCCTCGTGGTTCGAGGAATCCGATCCGAACGGGATCTATTTCCTCGCGTGGGCCCCGGACGGGAGGCTCCTGGCATCCTCCACGAACGCGCCGGCCGGGCTGGAAATGCCGGCCGGCCCGGAAATTCAGGACCGGCCCGCACCGCGGCAGCGCGGGGATTTTCGCGAGGTCATCCTGCGCCTGCCGCGCGGCGACACCTTGCTCGCGGGCAGGTCCATCGCCCCGGAATTGCGCGATCTTCGATTGGTTTCGCTCAAGCTTTCCGCGGCCGGCCTGGTCGTGCTGGTGATCGGACTCGCAGGCGGCGGTTGGCTCGCGGCGCGCGCCATCCGGCCCATCGACGCCATTGGCGCAACCGCCCTCCGGATCGCCGAAGGCGACCTTTCGCAACGCATCGATCTTTCCGAAACCGACACCGAACTGGGCCGGCTGGCCGCTGTTCTGAACTCCACCTTCGCGCGTCTCGAAGCCGCGTTCGATCAACAGCGGCAATTCACCTCCGACGCCGCCCATGAATTGCGAACCCCGGTCTCCGTGATGCTCACCCGGACACAATCGACGCTCACCCGCGATCGCAGCGCCGCCGAATACCGCGAAGCTCTCGAATCCTGCCAGAACGCCGCGCAACGCATGCGCCGGCTGATCGAATCGCTGCTCGAACTCGCCCGCCTCGATGCCGGCCAGGAACGGCTGCGATCGGACCCATGCGACCTCGCGCGCGTGGCAGCCGATGTGGCCGAGCACTTGCGTCCGCTGGCCGCCGAGCGCGGTGTTTCGCTGGAATTGAATGCCGGGGCGGCGGTGTGCGCCGGGGATTCCGATCGGCTGATGCAGGTGGCCACAAACCTGGTGGGAAACGCCATTCAATTCAGCCGGGAAGGCGGCCACGTGCGGATTTCCACCCGGACCGAAGCGCCGTTTGTGATATTGGAAGTTGCCGACGACGGCCCCGGAATTGCCGCGGAACATCTGCCGCATTTGTTCGAGCGATTTTACCGCGCGGACGCTTCTCGCAGCACCGGCGGCGGAAATGCCGGGCTGGGACTGGCGATTGCCCGGGCGATCGTCCTGGCGCACCGCGGTGAGATCTCCGCCGCCAGCGAGCCTGGAAACGGCGCAATATTCACGGTGCGATTGCCGTCCCAGGACATCTCCCCGTCCCGCTCCGCCCGCTAAGACCGTCGCACCGCGTCTGCCGTATTCCAAGCGTGCGAATCGTTTTCCGCAGTTTTCAGGCTGCAACCTTTATGTCGTACGTACGACACAAAGTTCGCAGGGGCAGTCAATCGATACAGGGGTGGACGGGTGCGGTGACGGCGGGGGTTGATTCCGGGCGGGTGGGAGTTCATGATGCGGCGGTTCATATGAAACGATCCCTTGGTCATCTTTTTGGAGCGGTCTGCATGTTGCTGGCGGTTTCGTGTTCCACGCAAACTCCACCGGCATCCAAAGCCGTGACGGCACCCGCATCGCGGCCTGTGGCAGTGGCAACGCCGGCGCCGGTCGTGCCGAAGCCTGCCGATGCCGACGTTCCGGCGGTCGGCAAGTTGCCCGAGACGGACGCGGGCCTTCCGGGGGCGGGGCCGATCCGGCGCTACGATTGGTTCAAGAATTTGTGGCGCACGCGGCGGGTGGCGTGGGCTGGCCGCGTGGGGCAGGACCAGGGCGCGGTGGTGTTCGTTGGCGATTCCATCACGCAAGGCTGGGGCGACACGATGGGCAACAGTTTTCCGGGATTGAAAGTGGCGAATCGCGGCATCAGTGGCGACACGTCCCGCGGCGTGCTGATCCGGCTGAAAGAGGACGTGATCGATCTGCACCCGCGCGCGGTGGTGATCCTGATCGGGACCAACGACATCGAGGAGGAGGCCGACCCGGAGACGATCGCGGACAACATGAAATTGATCCTGGCGCAACTGAAGGCGGCGGATCCGAACATGCCGATCATCCTGTGCCGTGTGTTTCCGAGTTCCGCGAGCAAGCATCGGCCGAAGGGGAAAATCACCCAACTCAACGCGCTTTACATGGACCTGGCGAAATCGGATCCGCAGGTGACGATGGTGGACACCTGGACGCCGTTTGCGGATGAGAACGGGGACGCGAAGGTGTCGGAGTTTCCCGATTTGCTGCACCCGAACGCGGCCGGTTACGCGGAGTGGGCGGACCTGTTGCGGCCGGTGTTTGTGCGGTTGAACCTGATGAGTTTTGCGGCCCCGGCCGCGGAGCCGCGATAAAATCTCCTGGTAGTAGATGACGTAAAGAGTCTCTGGCTATTCGGGGACGCGGAGGGAAAGTCGCGCGGGCCAAGAATGGAGTCTCGTGACCTCGACTCCTACGGTTTCTGCAATTCCACTCGCACAGCGCCGGCGAGGCGGGGCACCTCGGCGGGGTCGATTTCACCGGCCATGAGGGTGAGCGCGTTGGCGGCGCCGGCGGCACAGGCCCAGCGGCAGGCTGCGCCGAGGTCGTCCCCGTGCAACAGTCGGCTCGACAGCGCGGCGGTGAAGGCGTCGCCGGAGCCGATCGGGTTCACCGCCTGAATTTCGGGCGCGAAGATTTTCCAGGAGCGGCGGCCGTCCGTGGCCAGCGCCGGTTTTTTCCCGTCCGTGATCACCACCTGTGCCGCCCCGCCTTCGTGCAGTTCCCGCATGGCCCGTCGAACCGATGCGTCATCGGGCAACGGCCGTTGGAATGAGGCGGCGAGCTCGGCACGGTTGGGTTTGACAAGCCACGGCTTGGCCGGCAAGGCGCCGAACAGGGCCGGGCCCTGGGCGTCGAGGATTGCGGGTACGCCCGCTTCGCACGCAAGAACGGCGCATTGATGATAGAAATCCGGCGGGCAGCCGGGCGCGACGGTGCCGGAGAGAATGAGCGCCCGGGCCGCAGGCAATCGGCGTCGAAGGACGTCAAGCAACGCGGTGACGTCCGGCGCGCGGACGGCCGCGCTTTCCTCGACCAATTCGGTTTGCGTGCCGGCGGACTCGTCGATGACGGTGACGCATTGCCGGGTGCGGGTGGAGACGGTCACGAATTCGTGTTCGATGCCGGCTTCGGCGAGGCGGGCGCGGATGAAATCGCCTCGGTCGCCGCCGAGAAAGCCGATGGCGACCGGGTGTTCGCCGAGGGATTGGAGGACTTTGGCGACGTTGATGGATTTTCCGGCGGCTCCGTCGAGGGTGGACGCGGCGCGGTTGACGGCGTCGAGGGAGAGTTTGCGGAAGACCATGACCCGCTGGGCGGCGGGCGTGGTGCCGAGGCAGAGCAGGTTGAGCGGGTTCATCAATGTTGCCGGGGCAGTGTATCCGGAACTCGCCGGCGGAGAAGTGGATTCCTCAAGGGGGAACCGCAATCTGACGATTGCGGCTACGGGGGGCTGGCTCGACGGATTCCTATTTTGAAATCTTCGCGGCTGCTCTAGGATTCCTGGATGAACTTGAAAACCGGAGGAATGTTGCTGGCGGTGGCGGTGGCGCTGCGGATGCCGCTTGTGGGCGCGCCGCTGGTGGTTGAACTGGACCACACCAATGGCGTCTACCGGGTCGGCGAGACGGCGCACTGGACCGTGAAATGGGACGGCGAGACCAACACGGCGCCGGTTCATTACCGGCTGATGAAAGGGCAGTGGATGGAACTGTCCAGGGGTGAACTGCAATTCAGCAACGGGATGGCGACCCTGACGACGCCGCTGCCGGAAGCCGGAACCGTGCTGGGGGAATTTAAATGGACCAACGGCTCCCCTTGCCGCGCGCTCGCCGGATTGATTGTGTCCCCTGGAGAGATTTCGCTGTCCGCATCGAGACCGGCCGATTTTGACGCGTTTTGGGCGGGGAAAATCAACGACCTGGCACAGATCCCGGTGAATGCGCAACTGGAGGAAGCGGCGACTGCGAAAACCAACCTGTCGTATTGGAAAATCACGATGGACAACATCCGGGGCTCGCACATTTACGGCCAGCTCGCGCGTCCGCGAACCGGTTCCAAATTCCCGGCGTTGCTGATTGTTCAATGGGCCGGGGTGTACGGGCTGCAGCAAAGCTGGGTGACCGATCGCGCGGCGGACGGGTGGCTGGTCCTGAACATCGAGCCGCACGACCTGCCGTTCGACAAGCCGGAATCATTTTACAAGGAACAGGCGGCGGGACCTTTGAAGAACTACTGGAACATCGGCAATGACGACCGCGAGACCAGTTACTATCTGCGGATGTACCTGTCCTGCTATCGCGCGGCGGATTACCTGGCGCACCGGGACGATTGGGATGGCAAGACGCTGGTCGTGATGGGTGGCAGCCAGGGGGGGATGCAGACGCTGGTGACGGCTGCGATTTACCCGAAGTTCACCGCCGCGCTGGCTTGCGTGCCCGCAGGGTGCGACATGCTGGGGCCCAAGTCCGGCCGGAAGGGCGGGTGGCCGCAATGGTATTCCAACACGGCCGGAAAGGATCCTGAAAAGGTCCGGGAAGCGAGCCGCTATTATGATGTGGCCAATTTCACCCCGTCCATTCGATGCCCGGTGCTGATCGGGGCGGGCTTGATCGACGATGTCTGTCCCGCGGCCGGGATCATGGCTGCGGCCAACCAGATTCGCGGGCCGAAGGAAGTGATCCTGATGCCGCACTCGGGCCACCAGGACGAACACGGCACCCAGGCCGCCTACAACACGCGCTGCTACGGCGACTGGCTGGGAGCGCTGGTGCAAGGGAAGGCTGCGCCTGTTAAGAGCGGGGGATTGGAGTAATGGAGTAGTGGAGTAACGGAGTGAAGGAGTGGCGGTCCCTGCAGCACTCCACAACTCCAGGACTCCAAGACTCCAGTCCTTACGGAGCCGGGTTGAGGATCCGGTTGTCGGCCATCCAATTCGCCAGGCGGTTGGGCCAGTCGTGGATGGATTTCAATTTCGACCGGTTGCCCATGTTGAAGGCGTGGCTGCCCTGGGCGTAAAGGTGAACTTCCACCGGCACGTTTGATTTCCGGAATTCCTCCAGGAGCTTCACGATCGTCTGCGAAGGAACCGTGTCGTCATTGGCGGCGAGCATGAATGCGGGCGGCGTGTTGGTGGGGACCGAGTCTGGCGCGCCCAGCGGGCCCGGATAAATGAGGATCTGAAAATCCGGACGGCAACTCACACGATCCACGGGGTCCGGCGCGTCTGCGCGTCCTTCCGCGGGATGATAGACGAGGAGATCCACCAATTCGCCGCCGGCGGACCAGCCCATGATGCCGATGCGATGCGGGTCGAGGTTCCATTCGGGGGCGCGGCTGCGGATGAGGCGCAGGGCGCGTTGAGCGTCCTGGAGCGCTTCCCGGTCGATGGAGTAGGGGGATCCCTCCTCGCGGGCGAGGCGGTACTTGAGCACGAAGGCGGCGACGCCGAGGTCGTTGAAGAAGCGGGCGGGTTCGACACCTTCAGCGTTGAACACGAGTTCGCGATGGCCGCCGCCGGGGCAGATGAGGACGGCGGCGCCGTTGGCCTTTTCCTTCGGCGGCAGGAAGACGGTGATGGACGGGTTGTGGATGTTGCGGACCCAGTAATCGCGGGCGAGCTCGGGTTCGTCGCGGCGGTTTTCGAACCCGGGCGCGCCGTTGGTCCAGAGGTGGAGCACCGGCGGCGAGGGTTGGGCTGCGGCGGCAAGAATTCCCGCGGAGAGCAGGGCTGAAGCCACCGCAACGACCCGGGCCGGCTTCGCCACGGACAGGCGCGGCGGATGGATGCGTTCGGGAGGGCCGGCGTCCTCGCCGGCCCTAACATCCGGTGCGCAGTTTGGGACGGCGGGGACGCCGTCCCTCCCATGAAGACAAGTATTCATTCGAAGCCCGTCCGTGACCCGCTAAGGTTTGCTCAGGCGGACCATGAGGACGTCGTGGCCGGGGACTTCCGCTGTGAGCGGCGTGCGGGTGGTGCCGAGATCTTTCTTGGTCCAGAGATCCTTGATCGTGTAGGCGGTGGTGTCGAAGTTGCCGGCGCGTTTGGCGAAGGTGTCGTTCACCTTTTCCTTCTTCCAGTCGAACGTGACTTTGGCGGGTGTGTTGGTGCGATTCAGGATGCACATGGCCCAGTCGTCGTTGGAGAGCGGTTTGAACCAGACTTCGACGCCGTCTTTGGCGGAGTAGCGGAATCCCTGGATGCCGAGGGCGTCCTGGTCGACGGCGATGGCGTCTTTGTTGCAGAGGGTGTCGTGGACGGCGGGGCTCATTTTGCGGAGATCATTCCCCGCGATGAGCGGGGCGGCGAGCATGCACCACATCGAGAAATGGGCGCGGTCTTCGCTCGGGCTCATGCCGTTGCCAACTTCGAGCATGTCGGGATCGTTCCAGTGTCCGGGCCCGGCGAAGATGCGAAGGCCATCCTGCATGTCGAGGATATGGGTGATGCCCCAGGCGTTCCAGGTGCCGTTGCTCTTGACGCAATCGAAGCAGCAGAAGATGTCGCCGGTGGTGCGCCAGAGGTGGCCGATGCGGGGCGCCCAGTTCCAGGGTTTGTTGTCGCCCCATTCGCAGATGCTGAACACGATCGGCCGTCCGGCGGCGTAGAGCGCGTTGCGCATGGTCAGGTAGGCGCCCTCGGCGTTCAGCGCCTCGGCGTTGCACCAGTCGTATTTGAGATAATCGATGCCCCAGTCCGCGTAGGTCAGGGCGTCCTGGAATTCATGGCCGCGCCCGCCGGGCCGGCCGCCGCAGGTTTTCCAGCCGGCGTCGGAGTAAATCCCGATTTTCAATCCCTTGGAATGAACGTAATCGGCCAGCGCCTTCATGCCGGACGGAAAGCGTTGCGGGTCGGGGTGGATGAATCCCTGGGCGTCGCGTTCGCCGTGCCAGCAATCGTCGATGTTGATGTACTGGTAACCGGCGTCTTTCATGCCGCTGGAGACCATGGCATCGGCGGTTTGCCGGATGAGTTCCTCGTTCACGTCGCAGGCGAACTTGTTCCAGCTGTTCCAGCCCATCGGCGGGGTCAGGGCGAGTTGTTCGAATTTCTGGCAATAACCCGTGGAGGCGAGCCCGAGAACGATCAGCGCGAGAATACGTTTCATGTTTGGTAGAGAGAGGTTCAACCGCTGCATTCAAAATGATCAAGATGCGGCGGCAAGGCAAGAGAGTTCACGGGGTGGCTGCAGATCACTCGGATCACGCGGATCAGGAGACTTTAAGCTTCGGGTTTTCTGCGTGATCTGCGTGATCTGCGGGCACTCTTCCCTTTCTTCGTTCCCTTTGCGAATCGGCCGGGATCTGGTAATTTGCCGGGAATGAATTTCCTGATCCAGCGCAGCCGTTTGCGGGATTTGCACGACAAGGTCGCGGCGGGGGAGCGATTGTCGGAGGCGGATGCGTTGCGGTTGCTGGAGAGCCGGGATTTGAACGCGCTGGGGGCGATGGCGGACCTGGCGTGCCGGCGCAAGGTGGGTCCGAGGGCGAGTTACATTGTCAATCGCTACATCAATTACTCCAATTATTGCATCCTGAGCTGCCAGTTCTGTTCGTTCGCGCGGAAGAAGCGGGATGCGGACGGTTTTGAGCTGACGGTGGAGCAGATGGTGGACAAGGCGCGCGAGGCTTTGAAGCTGGGGATCACGGAGCTGCACATCGTCGGCGGGCTGCATCCGTCGCTGCCTTTCAGTTATTACACTGACATGTTGAAGGCGCTGCGGGCATTGGATGCGGAAGCGGCTGTCTCAGGAGCGGGTGGAACGGGCTACCAGCCCGTTATGTCCGGCAACCTGCCGGACAGTCCGGTCGGCAGGTTGCCGACCGGGGCGGGCAAGTTGCCCGCTCCACCCAGGCCCGGGCCGCGGCTGCAGTTGAAATGTTTCACGGCGATTGAAATTCTGCACCTGGCGTGGCTGGCGCGGAAGCCGGTGCCGGAGGTGCTGGCGGAACTGAAATCGGCGGGGCTGGATTCATTGACGGGCGGCGGGGCGGAAATTTTCCGGAAGGAAGTGCGCAGCGCGATCGCCCGCGGGAAGGAATCGGCCGAGGAATACCTGGACGTGCACCGGGCCTGGCACCGGATGGGCGGGCGCAGCACGTGCACGATGCTGTTCGGGCATGTGGAATCGCTCGCGGACCGGGTGGATCACCTGAGGCAATTGAGGGCCTTGCAGGACGAGACGCGGGGATTTGTGGGATTTGTGCCGCTGCCGTATCAGCCGGAGGACAATGACATCCCGGTGGAACATCCGCCGACGGGATTTGACGCGTTGCGGACGATTGCGGTGAGCCGGTTGTACTTGGACAATTTTGATCATATCACGGCTTACTGGGTGGGGCTTGGGATGAAGCTGGCGCAGGTGGCATTGAGTTACGGGGCGGACGATTTGCACGGGACGATCATCGAGGAGCACATTTTTCACATGGCAGGAGCGGCGACGCCGCAGTTGCAGACCGAGGCGGAGATGGTGAAGGCGATCCGTGAGACCGGCCTGGAGCCGGTCCAGCGGAACACCTTTTACGAGCCGATCCGGGTCCACGCCGGTCCGGGGGTGGACAACGCCTCCCAGGACCGCCCGGCGACGATGGTGGAGCGGAACCTGGCGACAGGGTGAATGCGATCGGAGGGTAGCCGCGATCGTCAGATCGCGGAATTGCGGAGAGGGGGGGATTGGAAATCCGCAATCTCACGATTACGGCTACGGGGGGCCGCGGAACCGCGGGAATTGAACTGACAGCGGGCGGCGCCTGGCATAGTCTGCGCCCGCACTGAGCGCATTCGGGTGCGACGATGAGTTTCAAATACGATTTTGCCGTCTCCTACCGGGTTTATCCCGGGATCGGGCGCGAGGCGATTCCTTTGTTTGAAGGGGATAAGTTCCTTCTGACGCGGGTGGCCTTTCAGTCTTTTGTCCGCGCTGTGGAGGGTTTCAAGGTGAAGCTGACGGTGTTGCTGGACGGATGTCCGGCGGCTTACGAGGAGTTCTTTCGGTCCGCCTGGAGCCAGCCGTCTCTCGAGATCGTGCATTACACCAAGAAGGGCAATTACGGGACGTTTCAGGATCAGATGACGCAGTTGGACGCGGAGCGGGAGGCGGAGTTTTTGTGTGTAGCGGAGGATGATTATTTTTTTCTTCCTGAGGCGTTTCGTTGCATGCACGAACTGCTGAAGGCGCATCCGGAGGTTGATTACCTGACCCCTTACGATCACCTGGAATATTACGTTTCCCGGCACCAGGAGATGTCGCACGAGGTGCTGGCCGACCCGAAAATGCCGGTGTGGCGGACGGTGCCGTCGACGACCTGCTCATTCGTTGCCAGGCCGGAGGCTTTCCGGGACAATCTCCACGCATTTCGTTCCTATGGAAAACCGTTCTGGTTCAACTACGGGACGGACGGGACGATGTGGCTGGCGATCACAAAGCACCGGGTGTACGACCCCTTTCGGGCGATGCGCTGGTTGGGATCCGCCAAATACGTCGCCTGGAGCTGGTTTACAGCATGGACGTTGTGCGGGTTGGATATTCTGTTCAAGAAGCCTCGCAAGCTTTGGGCGCCCATTCCTTCGCTCGCACTGCACCTGGTGCATTCCTATTTGCCGCCAGGGGTTGATTGGAACCGGCTGCTGGCTGAGGCCATTGAGGAAGATCGCCGGTCGAAGTCGCAGCACCGTCCGTAGCAGTCCGGACGATTCTGGGGCTGTTAATCCTTGCCAGAATAGGGCATCCGGTGATATGCACGGAGTCTGTGGAGGGGCATCCGGCCACAAACCTTAAGGATTGAGCAACAACTTGGATGTAAAGCGACTACTATTATGAAAGCAATTACAAGGAGAGGTGTGATCTTTGGTGCGGGCGTCCTGGGACTGATGATCAGTTCATCGCAGGGTGCCGGGTTGGTGAACGGCGATTTTGAAGTCCCGACCGGAGGTGCGACGTCGTATTCGGGGACACCGGTCATTCCGGGTTTCGGTTGGCAGGTTGCAGGCGGCAGTATCGATATTCTGGCAGGGCTGTGGCAGAATGCCCACGGAAGTCAATCCATCGATCTGAACGGCAGCAACACGCCGAATGCACAGGGATCGATTTATCAGGACTTCACTTTTGCCTCGGCGGGCACCTGGGAGGTGGTTTTCTCCCTGTCGGTGAATCCGGATACAGGAAGCGACCCCCGTTCAATGAACGTCACTTTTGGGACGACCGGCGGCGCATCCAGCGTGCTGGGGACCTATAGTCTTTCAGCGGGAACCCGGACGTATTCGAACATGCAATGGTTCGACGTGACTACGCCTACGTTTAACATCCCGAGCACGGCGACCTCGTATCGGCTGGGATTCAACAGTCTCTCCGCGCTGAGCGACTGGGGCATGGCGCTGGACAACGTGCGGCTTGTGCAGGTGCCGGAACCCGCGACGGGATCGCTATTGGTGGGTGGGCTGCTGGTTGGCGCCGGGTTCTACCGGAAGGCGCGCAAGTAAAGCGAACTGAACTTTTCAAGGAGAGCGGCGTTGCAACGGATGCCGCTCTCTTTTTTGCGTACGAAAGCTGTCAGTCTTCGAACAGGTAATCGCCGCAGAAGAAGTAGAGCATGCGGGATTTTTTCTGCAGCAAATCGGCGACGGTCTTGTGGCGCTGGCTGCCGGTGCATTCGATGACGGATTTCGGGCAGTGCTTGAACGTCTTGTAGCCGCCCAGGATGAGCTGAAGCTCACCCCCGTCGACGTCCACTTTCATGAAATCGGGTTTCAATCCGAAATCATCCAGCCGTTTCACTTCCACCTGCATTTCGCTGGATTTGTAATCCAGCAATTTATTCCCGCCGAGGCTGGCGGTGAGACCGAGGGAAGTATCGATATGAAGCGTGGCAGTGCCGGGTTCGAGGGACAGGGCCACGGGGTGAACCTGGTTGTAACAGCCAAGTTTCTCGCAATACTTTGCGAGTTCCGGCATGGGTTCGAAGCCGATGATGGTGGCCTTAGGCCAGCGCTTCCGGCAGAGCCAGCCAAACGTGCCGTAATTGGCCCCGACATCCAGGATGGTTGCGTTTTCGGGCAGCGTTTCGGTCCAGCCGCCCCGGAACACGATGGCTTCCCAGGCAAAGTCGAAATAGCAGTAAAGCTGTTGTTTGTTTTCGATCCGGTAACCCTCTTTGGTCAGGAACGGGGTGAAATGCCCTTTGAAAAGCAATTGGTAGCGGGCTTTGGCCAGGCCGGGGTCGTAGCGGCGGAGCAGTCCTCCCACGCACGGACCCGAATGGGTCAGGAGGGCGATCGGCGTTTTCCAATTCATTCGTGCTCATGCTAGGGCGGGAACCCGGCCCGGGCAAGAGTCATCGACGGGTTTACAGGCTTGACCTGCGGGACCGCGGGGATCACCCTGCCACAAGCCTGCTCAATCTATCGCTTTCGAGGAGTTCATCATGAAATCCCGGCTTATTTCCGCCTTCGGCATCTCCTGTGTTCTCTCGCTATGCTGCGCGAGCGCCGCTACGGTGCTGGACCCGACGGGGTCGATCTACACCGGCGTCGCGGCGAACAGCGAGTTCAGTTCCCAGTACGCAGCAATTAATCTTTTCAGTCATAATGTGACGGGGCTTGCCGTTGGGTCGCAGGTGGAGGGCGGACCTGGGGTGGACTGGGCAATGGTGGGAACGGGGCCGGGGTATGTCCGGTTCCAGGTCGACCAGGCGTATTTGATTGGCTCGGTTTTTTATGCACAGCGGATCGGGGCGGGTGCGTCGGCGGACAAGATTGACAAGATCAGCCTTTGGGCGAGCAGCACGGGCCCGTTTGCGGCTGGGGATCCGGGCACGCTTCCCTTGACGGTCGTAACTGTCACCAACAAGACCTCGGGGATCTGGTGCGAGTATCCATTGCCGAGCCAGGTGACCGGACGCTATTTCCTGATCAAGGTGGAGCAAACCTCCGGCGGCGGCGGAAACATCGGGGGAAACGAATTCCGGCTGGGCTTGTCGCCGCAAGACGTGACGCCGCCCGGCGTCGTGACGCTGATTCCGGATTCGGGCTCCACGGTGCGGTCGCTGGTGCAGGTGGAAGTGACCTTCAGCGAGCCGGTCGGAGGCGTGGACGCATCAGACCTGCTGGTAAATGGCCAGCCGTGCACGGGGTTGACGGTGGTGTCCGCTTCGCAGTACGTGTTTGGCTTCCCCCAGCCCGCGAACGGGTCCGTTCAATTCGCCTGGTCCGGAGGCAGCGGAATCCATGATCTGAGCAGCAACAGCAATGCGTTCGGGGGTGGCTCCTGGAGCTGCACGCTCGATCCGAATGCGCCGCTGGCCGACGTGTATATCTCCGAGTTCATGGCGTCGAACGGCGGCGGACAATCCAATTCGCTTCACGATGAACTCGGCAACAGTCCCGATTGGATCGAGCTGTACAATGCGTCGTCGACATCGGTCGATTTGACGGGGTGGTTCCTGACCGATGACGTCCAGAAACCGACAAAGTGGAAATTCCCGGCGACCGTCCTCGGCGGGCGGAGTTATCTTGTCGTTTTTGCCTCCGGTCGGAACACTGTCGCGGCGGGATGGCTGCACACGAACTTCAAACTCGGCGCGGGCGGCAGTTATCTCGGGTTGTTCAATCCTTCCACCAATGTGATTTCAGAATTTTCTCCGGCGTATCCGGCCCAGGCGACCGACGTTTCCTACGGGCGGGATTCGCTGGATCGGAACGCGGTGGGTTATTTCTACACCGCCACCCCAGGGGCCGCGAACGCGGCCGAGGGGACGGGATTCGGCGGGCCGGTTGGTTTTTCCCGGGTGGGCGGCACTTTTGTGGATGCCTTCAATCTCTCGCTGTCGACGACCGACACCAACTGCGACATTCGATATGTGGTGGTTGCCAACAATGTTCCCTCCGGTTCCACGGCAGTGACCAACATACCCACGGCGAGTTCGCCTTTGTACACCGGGCCGATCACGGTCAGCCAGACTGCGGAGGTTCGCGCCCGGGCATTTCCGCGGAACAATCGCCTGCCCGGTCCGCCTCGGACGGAGAGCTACATCCAATTGAGCGCCGCAGCCGCCGGCTACACTTCGGATCTGCCCGTCATCCTGATTCACAATCTGAACGGAGGCGGCATTCCTTACACCACCGACCAGAGCTCCATTGTCATGGTATTCGAGCCGGTTGGCGGGGTGACATCGCTGACAAATCCCCCCACGCTGACGGCTCGTGCCGGGATCAATATTCGCGGCCGCGGCACGGCGGGTTTCCCGAAATCGAGCCTCGCGGTCGAGGTCTGGGACGAATACAACCAGGATCGAAAGGTTGAATTCTGCGGCATGCCGGAGGAATCCGACTGGGTCTTGTACGCGCCGAATTCCCATGATGTGCCTCTGATGCACAACGCCCTCATGCACCGGTTGGCGCGGGACATGGGCCGATATTCCTCACGCACCCGGTTCGCCGAGGTTTTCCTGAATACCGGCGGCGGGTCCATTTCCTTCTATCCTCCGGCGGGCGGCAATTACAACGGGATCTATGTCATCGAGGAGAAAGTCAAACGCGGCAAGGACCGCGTCGATGTGGAATCGCTGGATGCTTCGATGACCAGCCTCCCGGATATTACAGGCGGCTACATGTTCAAGTTTGACAGCGCGGATGCGGACGAGCGCACTTTTCTGGCGGGAGGGATCAGTCCGGGGCCCGACGGTGGGGCGACGGAGATTTATGTTTACCCAAAGGGGCCCGAGATGGTTTCCGCGACACGCACGGTCCAGAACGCCTATCTTCTAAACTACATCAACGCATTTTACACCGCTCTGAACAGCGCTTCGTGGACTAATCCGGCGACGGGTTACGCGCAGTATTTCGACATCGATGCGGGCATTGATCATCATATGTTGAACGTGCTTGCTTGCAATGTGGACGCCCTCCGGCTGAGTGGTTATGTGTCCAAGCCGCGCAACGGCAAGATAACGATGGGGCCGTTATGGGACCTCGACATCACGCAGGGGGCGAGCAAGAGCGGAGACACCCGGCCTTTCGACGCGAGGTCATGGCGCGGGATCGATTACGATTTCAGCACCCATTTCTTCGGGTGGTCGCAGTATTACAACAATGCCTGGTACGGGAGGATGTTCACCGACCCGGATTTCTGGCAGCGATACATCGATCGATACCAGGAGTTGCGGTCGGGCGTTTGGAGCACGAATCACCTGTTCGGCCTGGTGGATGAACTCGCCGGCCAGGTCCGGAACGCCCAACCGCGTGAATCGGTCCGCTGGCTGGGCAGCGGATCCTCCGATACCTCGCCCCGGACCGGCCTCGTCACGTCTTACGATTACGCCTATGATTTTGGTTCAACGGGCAGTTACCAGGGGGAGATCGATTTCCTCAAGCATTGGCTCGGGGACCGGTTGAATTTCATGGACACCAATTTCCTGGCGCGTCCGGGAATCAGTCTGCAGGACGGCCCGATCACGAACGGCACGTTGCTGACATTAACGCCGCCGTCGGAGCCGGGTTCCGTGGTCTATTTCACGCTGGACGGAACAGATCCACGGAGTGCGGGCGGGGGAATTTCACCCGGGGCGAGCCTCTATTCGGGGCCGGTGATGCTGACCAATACGGTGCGAGTCATGGCGCGGGCCTGGAACCCCAATCACCACAACTTGACCGGCGCGAACAATCCACCGATATCCAGTTCCTGGTCGGGCGTCAGCAGCGCGACCGGAGTCCTGGGTGGTTCCCCGCTGATTGTGACCGAGATCATGTATCATCCGGGCGCTGCCCCCGCGGGTAACACAAACGATGCGGACAATTTTGAGTTCATCGAATTGCGGAACGCCGGGGCGCAACCCGTGAACCTCATCGGTTGCCGGTTCACGAACGGGATCAGTTTTACCTTCACTGCAACCAATCCGGTCACCAGCCTGAACCCGGGAGGCTATGTTGTGCTGGTGCGAAACCGAGCCGCGTTCATCACCCGTTACCCGGGCGTTTCCAATATCGGCGGTGAGTACGCCGGGACACTCGACAACGGCGGGGAACATCTCTGGATGGAGGGAGCCCTGCGCGAACCCATCCTCGATTTCACATACCAGGACGGGTGGTACGGTGCGACGGACGGCAGCAGTTTTTCGCTGGTGGCCAGGAACGAGAGTTCGGCATCCCAGGACTGGTCGAATCCCGCGAGTTGGCGCGCCAGCACGGCGTCCGGCGGATCTCCGGGGCTCTCCGACCCGGTGCCTGCGTCGATTCCCGGCATCCTGGTGAACGAGGTGTTAAGCCACACCGACCCGCCGCAGTCGGATTCGATCGAACTGTTCAACCCGACTTCGACCCCCGCCAATATCGGCGGATGGTTTCTGACGGACAATCACGACAAACCGTTCAAGTATGTGATTCCCGCGAACACGATGATTCCGGCCGGGGGATTTCTTGTCTTCAACGAATCGCAATTCAACACGGGATCAAACGCGTTTGCGCTGAGTTCACTCGGCGAGGAAGTTTACCTTTATTCCGGGGACGGAACCAACCTGACGGGTTACCGGCATGGATTCCAGTTCGGTGCCCAATTGAACGGTGTGACATTCGGGCGCCACCTTGCCAGCACGGGTGAAGAGCGATTCGTGGCGCAAACCCGGCCCACGCTGGGCGCGCTCAATGCCGGACCCAAAGTCGGGCCGGTCGTGATTACTGAAATTATGTATCACCCGCTGCCATACGGCATCAACAACAACACGTTTGATGAATTCATCGAGATCCGGAATGTGACCACCACAGCAACCCCCTTGTTTGACACGGCTTACCCGACGAATAGTTGGCGCATCAGTGGAGGAATTAACTTCCAGTTCCCGACCAATGTGACCTTGGCCCCGCTCGCTCACGCGCTAATCGTCGCTTTCAATCCGGATGAAGACCCGGTTCGGCTCAACTGGTTCATGTCTCTCTACAACTTCCCGTCTGGAACTCCGATTTTTGGTCCGTTCAGCGGGAACCTCGACAATGCGGGGGACACCGTGAGTTTGTACCGGCCGGATCATCCCGAATTGCCGCCCGCTTCGGATGCTGGTTTTGTTCCGAGCGTTCTCGTGGACGAGATTCGTTACGTTCCTGTTGCGCCATGGCCTTCAGCGGCGGCTGGCACGGGCCTGTCGCTCCAACGCATCTCGGCATTGAGCTTCGGCGACGACCCGGCCAACTGGCAGGCTGCGCTCCCCACCGCCGGATCACTGAACGCCGGTGGAGCGACAGTCGATACAGACCACGACGGTTTGCCGGATGAATGGGAATGGGCCCATGGACTCGACCCGCTCGATGGCAGCGGGGTGAATGGACCGCAAGGCGATCCGGATGGGGACGGCCTGAACAACCTGCAGGAGTACATCGCGGGCACAAACCCGATGGACGCGCAGAGCCGGCTTCAGATCGACAGCATCACGCCCGGCGCACAGGTGGCCATCATCTTCCAGGCGGCATCGAACCACACCTATACCGTCCAGTATTGCCCTGATCTCGGGTCGGGGATATGGCAAAAGCTGCAGGACGCGGCTGCCGGGGCAGTGAGCGGCGTCGTGACCGTTTACGACACCTCGCCTTCTTCTCCCCGGTATTATCGTCTTGTTACACCTGCCCAGCCCTGACGAAGTTCGCCCTTCACCGCTGCCCGTAGTAGGCTTTGGGGCCGTGTTTGCGGAGGAAATGTTTGTCGAGCAGGGCGGGTTGCATCGGGCGCAGGCGGGGGTTGAGGCGGAGCGTTTCGGAGGCGAGTTGCGCCACGAATTCCAGCACGACCGCGTTGTGCACGGCGGCCTTCACGTCGGCGCCCCAGGTGAACGGCCCGTGGCTCGCCACCAGCACCGCGGGATGATGCAGCGGATCCAGTTTGCGATAGCGCTCCACGATTACGTGGCCCGTGTTGGCTTCGTAGTCGGACCGGATCTCGGCCGGGGTGAGCAACCGGGTGCAGGGGACGTCGCCGTACCAGTAATCCGCCTGGGTGGTGCCGTAGGAGGGAATGCCGCGTTGGGCCTGGGCCCAGGCGGTGGCGTGCAGGCTGTGGGTGTGGACCACGCCGCCGATTGATGCGAATGCGCGGTAGAGCACCAGGTGCGTGGGCGTGTCGGAGCTGGGTTTCAAATCACCTTCCACGACCTTGCCCGTCCGAAGCGACACCACGACCATGTGTTTGGGCTTCATGCCGTCGTAATCGACCCCCGACGGTTTGATGACGACGAGGCCGCGTTTGCGGTCGATGCCGCTGGCATTGCCCCAGGTTTGAATGACCAGGCCTTCCCGGACCAGTTCCAGGTTGGCCTGGCAGACATCGGTTTTTAATTTTTCCAGCATACAGATATTTAACCACGGAACACACGGAACACACGAAATGAATCACGAAACAAAGGCATTTATTGTATTCCAAATACTGGCAGTTTCATTTCCCTTCTCTCGCTAAACTCCACGACTCACATCAGTTCTCTGTGATCAATTCCCTTCCGTGTCATTCCGTGTGTTCCGTGGTTAATAGCAGTTCCTTGGTTCCATCCACAGTCTTTAACCACGGAACACACGGAACTCATCACAGAATGATGCGTTCGTATTCCAACTTTGGGTAGTGCCCAAAGTTTACGAGCAATCCAAGCTTCAGCCCGGTCGCCTTCAGATAATTGAGGACCTGCGCTCTGTGCTCGTCCGTCAGTTCCTTGACCGCTTTCAGCTCCACAATGATCTTTTCGAAACAAATGTAGTCCGGGATATAGCGCTGTTTCAATTCCACACCCTTGTATTCCAATCGCAGGGCGGATTGTGCCGAGGATGGGACTGTGCGTAATCCAAATTCAAGGCCGAGGCACTCCTGGTAAACCGGCTCAACGAATCCATTCCCTTTTTCTTTATACACTTCAAAGCACGCCCCGATAATAGCGTAGGTTTCCTTCCCATAGAGCAGTTCCATAACCCTTTTCTCCTTTTTATGGTGGTTAACTCAGTTTTAGTATGAGTTCCATTTCCGTGTCATTCCGTGTGTTCCGTGGTTAAAAAATGCCTTTAATGTCTCGCCTTGGTCCGGATCTCGATGAGTTCCTTCATCACACCGTGGAGGTTGCCCTTCCAGCCGCGGGTGCCGAAGGCGTCGTGGAGCTGGCGGTAGAGGGCATAGAGCCGGCGGTAGACGGCGTGGGCGGCGGGGTTGGGGCGGTAGACGTGCGGTTTCAGGCCGGTCATCGCCTTTTGCGCGGCGCTGATATTTTTGTAAGCGCCCGACACCACGGCGCCGGCGATGGCGGATCCGAGCGCGCAGGTCTGGGCGGAACGCGACACTTTCATCGGGCGGCCGGTGACGTCGGCGTAGATTTGCATGACCACCGGATTTTTCTCGGCGATGCCGCCGCAATTGACGACGTCGCGGATGCGGACGCCGTATTCCTCGAACCGGTTGATGATGGTGAGTGCGCCGAAGGCGGTGGCTTCGACGAGGGTGCGGTAGATTTCTGCCGGGGTGGTGTAGAGCGTCTGGCCGACGAGCAGGCCGGTGAGGCGCTGGTCGACGAGGACGGTGCGATTGCCGTTATTCAATCGAGCGCGAGCAGGCCGGATTCGCCCGGGCGCAGTTTTGCGGCGTCGCGCGTGAGGGATTCGTGGGTGCCGGCGGCGCCGCCGGGCTGGAGGTAATTGACGAACCAATTGAAGATGTCGCCGACGGCGGATTGTCCGGCTTCGAGCCCGTAGAATCCGGGAACGACGCTGCCGGGCACGATGCCGCAGAGGCCGGGAACGTCGGCCAGTTTTTTCGTGAGCGGCCAGAGGGCGATGTCGCAGGTGCTGGTGCCGATGATTTTGACGAGGGTGCCGGGGGTGATGCCGCTGCCGACGGCGCCGAGGTGGGCGTCGAAGGCGCCGACGGCGACGGGGATGCCGACGGTGAGGCCGGTGCGGCGGGCCCAGGCGGGGGTGAGTCCGCCGACGGACTGGTCCACGGCGCGGACGCGGGAGCAGAGCCGGTCGCGGAGCGCCGCGAGGCGCGGGTCAAGTTTGGCGAGGAACCTTTTATCCGGGAATCCGCCCCACGATTCGTGGTACATGGCCTTGTGGCCCGCGGCGCAGATGCCGGCGGTGCGGCGGTCGAGCGGCTCGGTGCCGGTGAGCGCGGCCGGGACATAATCGGCCAGTTCCATCCAGGAATGGGCGGCCTTGAACACGGCGGGTTCGGTGCGGAGGCAATGGAGAATCTTGCTGAAGAACCACTCGCTGGAATAGGTGCCGCCGCATTTGGCGAGGTATTGCGGGCGGATTTTAGCCGCGAGCGCGGTGATTTCGGCGGCCTCGGCGACGCTGGTGTGGTCTTTCCACAGCCACGCCATGGCCGCGGGATTGCGGCTGAAGCGGCGGTCGAACGCGAGCGGCTGGCCCTGGGCATCCACCGGCAGCGGGGTGCTGCCCGTGGTGTCGACGCCCATGCCCACGACCTGTTCCGGCCGGAAGCGGCGGTCGGCTTTGCGCGCGGCGGCGAGGGCGGCGCGAAGGGTGATCTCGGCGCCCTTGAGGTAATCGGCCGGGTGCTGCCGCGCGAGCTGCGGGTCGCGTCCGAGAATAACCCCGTGGGTGCCGTGCTGGTAATTCCAGACGGCGGAGGCGAGTTCGTTTCCGTTGGCAACATCCACGACGAGTGCGCGGACGGAATTGGTGCCGTAATCGAGGCCGATGGTGTATCGGTGGGTCATAGGAGTGTCATCAGTGTTCTGCCACAAGCCCGGGCGGTCGCAGTGTTACCATTTTGCAGGCAACCGCAACACCGAAAACGAGCGCGCCGGAAACGGGTACGAAGCCCCAATGTCGGTCATGCGGAGTCGTTCCGCGGCCGGGACGACTTTGCGGGGTTCTTCGAAAGTGTTTTCGTCCGTGCCGAGCGTGGAAGTGAGCACGGTGACCGAGGCGATGGACCCGAGCGACCGGGCGCCGTCGATCCAGAGATTGGCGTCGATGCTGTCGGGGCCGGGGTTGACGACTTTGACGATGATTTCGCCGGCGTCCTCGTCGCGGGTGGCGGAGGCGAAGAGGCGGCCGGAGTGATTGGTGGAGCCGGGGGTGACCTGGATGGGGAGCACGGTGTCGCCGCGGTTGCGGCTGAACATTTTCTGGACGTAATAATTCGGCGTCGCGAGAACGCGCAGGCTGTCGAACCAGATCAGGTCGGGCTGCCATTGCCAGGCGTTCGCGCTCGCCAGCAGCGGGGCGTAGGACGCCATCCGGACCACGTCCGCGTTCCGCTCGAACCCGGTCATCATCGCCGCCTCGGCCAGCGCGCCTTCGAGGTTGTTGTCGTGACCGGGCAACTGGACCGCGTATTCGCCGGCGAAAACCTTCGGACCGGTTCGGTCGTAGTGATCGTAGCGGCCGGTGTTTTGATAGAACCATTCCGGCGGCCGGTAGAAATGTTCATCCACGAAATCGGCCTTCAATTTGCGGAAGCAGGCCCAGAGAAAGTCGAAGCGCGGGCCGTCGGGGTCGGGCCCGGCGGCGGCGATGAGTTGGATCTCGGGATATTTCTGGTGGATGGCTTCGGAGAACCGCGCGTAGCGTTCGACGTAAGGGGCGCCCCATTGTTCGTTGCCGATCCCGATCATTTTGAGATGAAACGGCGCGGGATGGCCGAGCGTGGCGCGGCGGCGTCCCCATTCGGTGGTGACTTCGCCGTTGGCGAATTCGATGAGATCGAGCGCGTCCTGGATGTAGGGATCGAGCTGATTGAGCGGCACGAGTTCGCCGGAGTTGAACTGGCAGGCCATGCCGCAATTGAGGATCGGCAGCGGCTCCGACTTGAGATCCTCGCACAACTGGAAGAACTCGAAGAAGCCGAGTCCGAACGATTGGAAATAATCCGGGGTCGAGCGGCTTTTGAATTCGGTGTTCCAGCGGTTGATTTTTAACTGGCGATCGGTCAGTGGGAGGATGGTGTTTTTCCAGTCGTAACGGTTCGTGAGGTAGCGGCCTTCGACGATGCAGCCGCCGGGGAACCGGATGAAGCCGGGCTTGAGGTCGGCGATCATCTGGACGAGATCGGCGCGGAGCCCGTTGGTGCGGCGCTGCCAGGTGTCGGTGGGGAAGAGCGAGACGAAATCGAGATCGAGCGTGCCGCCGTTTTCGAGCACGAGGTCCAGTTGCGCGCCGCCGTCGGTGGCGGGCGAGCTGAGCGACGCGGTGTATTCCTTCCAGCGCCCGGTGAACTTCCGGATTTCGGCCGTGTCGAGCACGCGCCCATCCTGTCCGGTCAATTGCACGCGCAGCACCGGCTTCCCGGAGATCGCCCGGGCGCGCACGGAGAAGCGGTAAGTCGCTCCGCGCCGGGCGGCGATGCCGCGGAAACCTTCGTTGGAAAGTCCGCCCGATTTTTTGATGCGGACGTAATGGGGATTGGCGGTGGTGAAAGGATCGTCGGAAAGGACCTGGACGGAGGCGGCTTTATTGGTGATTTCGAGCCGGGTCCAGCCCATCAGGGAATCCGGAAACTCGAATCCGCCGTTCTTGACGAGCTGTGCGTAGAGCCCGCCGTCCGCGCCGAAATTGATGTCCTCGAAAAACACGCCCCACATGGCGGGGTTGATGGCGGCGCCGGGTTTATTGGCTTCGACACGGAGGGTGAAGGCGGGTTCGATGAAACCGGGATTGGTGCGGACCATGTAGGCCTGCTCCATGGCGGTTGCGAGGGCGGCGTCCTGGGCCGGTGTGGAGACGGCGGGCGGCGGCGGAAGGAATCCGGAACGATCGTTGTTGGCGGCCGGTTTGGGGAGCACCACGCCGTCGAGCCGGGTGTTGGCGGCTGCCAGGACGGTCTCGTTCATTTTCAGCACCGCGCGGTCGTAGGTCAGCAGCCCGTTCACTTCGGTTTCGACGTCCGAAAGCTGGGTGTAAACGGCCGCGCTGAGGCCCTGGGTGCGCACGAGGGCGGGGATCTGGTCGAGCAGCTTCACGTAAGCCGCCGTCAGGTCCTCGGCGTTCGTGTAGGCCTGGTAACCCCAGTTTTTTTCCGCCTGCCACGTGTGGCCCGCCACCGGCAATCCAAGCCCGCCGAATTCGCCGAGCACTGACGCCCGCTTTTTCTCCGGCGCCGGCGCGCCCGGACCGGGATAGCGGTGAATGTCGTTCAGATCGCCCACGCCCCGGTCCGACCACCCGGACGCCGCGTCGACGAGCCGGGTGGAATCCAGCTTGCGCACGAGGTCGACGATCCGGGCGGTGTCGAACTGGCCCCAGCCTTCGTTGAACGGCACCCAGACGACGATGCTGGGATGGTTGCCGCGGCCCCGGATCAAGGCCTGCAACTCGGTTTCGTATTGCTTCGCGGATTCGGGCGAGCGCTGCAGATCCGGTTGAACTTCCGTGATGCTGCGGTCGCCGCTCGGCATGTCCTGCCAGACCAGCAGCCCCAGCTTGTCGCACCAGTAATACCAGCGGTCCGGCTCCACCTTCACATGTTTGCGAACCATGTTGAACCCCAGCTGGCGCATGGTCTCGATGTCCCACTTCAACGCCTCGTCGGTCGGCGCGGTGTAAATTCCGTCCGGCCAGAATCCCTGGTCGAGCGGCCCGAGCATGAACACGGGGCGATGATTCAGCTGGATCCGGGTGAAGCCGCGTTCGTCGGGGCCGATGGAAATTTTCCTAAATCCGAAATAGCTGGAGACCTCGTCGACGAGGCGGTCGCTTTCGCGGAGTTCCAGCCGGAGATTGTAGAGAAACGGATCCTCGGGCGACCAGGCGTGCTTGTTGGGAATTGGAATTTGAAAGACAAAGGCGGAATCGGCTCCCGCGGCGGAGGTGTCGCTGGGGCTGAACAGGGGCAGGTCTTCGGATTTCACGATCCGGTTTCCGTCCAGCACATCGACGCGCATTTTGAGCCGGGCGATGTTGGTGGTGGTTTTGACCGAGGCGTGAATGACGACGCAGGAATCGTCGAGGTTCGGAATGAGGCGCAGGTTGCGGATGTGCTGGTCGGCGACGGGTTCGAGCCACACGGTTTGCCAGATGCCGCTGGTGGGTGTGTACCAAATGCTGCGGGGTTGGCCGACCTGCTTGCCGCGGGGCTGCGTGCCGCCGTCGGTCGGGTCCCATACGGCGACGGTGAGTTCATTGGTGCCGGGGTGAAGGGCGTCGGAGATGTCGAAGCTGAAGGCGTCGTAGCCGCCGCGGTGTTGTCCGGCTTCGCGGCCGTTGACGAACACGCGGGTTTCCCAGTCGACGGCGCCGAAGTTGAGCTGGACGCGCTGGGCGAGCCAATCGTCGGGGATGGTGAAGGTGCGGTGGTACCAGAGGCACTGGTTGTTGTCCGGGTGGGCCATGACGCCGGACAAGGCGGATTCGACGGGGAAGGGTACGAGGATTTGGCCCTGCCAATTGGTGGGCGCGATGTCGCGCGGGGTGATGGCGTAATCCCAGCGGCCGTTGAGATTTTCCCAGGTGCCGCGGGCCATTTGGGGCCGGGGATATTCGGGCAGGGGTTGTTCGACGGCGTCGGAGGTCCAGCGGGTGCGCAGCGGGGCCGAGCCGGGGTGCCAGGCGGCGGGCGCGGCCGCCGCCGGGGCTTCATCGGCCCCGGCGCCGGCGGACAGCGCGGTCAAACAGAGCAGTGCGAGGGCGTAGCGTTTCACCGGGTGAAGGCGCCCGCCATCACGAGTGCTGGTAAACCTCCCAGCCGAGGTAAGTGCCGAGCGCTTCCTTCACGCCGGCGGCGATGGACGTCGGGTTGATGGCGACGTGATGTTCAAAGCTGTTTTCGCAGATGTAGCGGAGCAGTTTCTGGAAGTTCGGGATGCGGACGACGCCGTAGCCGCCGAAGGTGCTGAGCGGGTCGTCGGTGAGTTCGCCTTCGCCGATGTAGGCCCGGATTTTGCCCGAGGCATCGTCCGTGCTGGCGCGCAGGTAGGTGAACCCGGCGGCCTTCACGCGGCCCACGACGGTGCCGTAGGTGTTCTCGCGGCCCACGGTGCCCGCGATGATTTCCTGGTAATCCATCACCGGCTTGCCCTCGCCTTGCTGGACGAAAATGTCCTTGGGCAGGTTGCTGCAATGGAACACGACGCCCTTGTCGGGGTCTTCGCCGTAATTGTTGTTCCAATCCACCAGCGCGCTCGGCGTGCCGGAGGCTTGCGCCATCGCATACATCGCCACGGTGCCCATGATGTCCACTTCGCACGCGCTGCTCTTGAGGACGTTGCTCATCATGCTCATCAACGTGCAAGGCACGACGCCGAAGAATTCCTCCATCGCCGTCCAGCACTGGATCGCGGTCGCGTTCAGCCGGGTCTGCTTCATCCAGCGATCCACCGCCACGCCGAACTTCGCCATCTTGAGCAGGGCGATCGGCGGAACGGATTTCGAGGCGACATAGGCCTGGATTTCGCGGAGCTTGGCGTTCACGGCGCGGTCGTTGTCGGGGAGCTTGGAAACCCAGCCGAACAATTCGTAGAGGTCGAGCGTTTCGATGCTGATGCCGGATTTTTCGAGGAGTTTTTCGCTGTAACGGACGGTGTTGAACGCGGTCGGGCGGGCGCCCAGCGCGCCGATGCGCAGGTTCTTCAGCGCCTTCACCACGCGGCAGGTGACCGCGAAATCCTTCAGGTCCTCGACGAACGAGGCGTTGTCCGGGTTCACCGTGTGCAGGCGGGTGAGCGTGAAGGGAATGTTGTATTGCTTGAGATTGTTGCAGACCGACATTTTGCCGCAGAAACTGTCGCGGCGATCCTTGATCGTCATGGTCTGCGGATCGTCGTTGAACGCGTGGACGAGGACGGGAACGCGCAGGCCGGACCAGCGGATGGCGTTGGCGACGCCGCGTTCATCGCCGAAATTCGGCAGGGTGACCAGGATGCCGTCGATCTTGTCCGCCTTTTCACGGAACAAATCCGCGCAGAGCTGGGCGTCGGTCATGGATTCCACCGCGCCGAAGCGGGTGGCTTTGACGCCGAGGATGACGGTGCGGATGCCGGCCTTTTCGAGGGTGGCGAGGATTTGTTTGCGCCCGGAGTCGCAGAGGTGAGCCGGGAAAAAGCCGCGATTTCCAACAATAACACCAAGAGTAATTTTTTGGTCCATAAAAATGGTCTAATCAGTTCCGATGCAAGCCCGATACAAGGCCGAACGCCAGTAGTTCTAACCGTACGGGGTGGCAATGTGAAGCAAACATTATGAGGATGGGAGTGGTGGAGTGCGGAGCGCGGAATGCGGAGTGTGGAATCCTGGCGGCCCTTGTCCTCATCCTCGAATCGGTCCGCGATTCTACCGTTCAACCATTTAACGTTCTAACGATTCAACTTGAATTCCGACGACGAGGACGATTGCGCCAAACCACTCGGTCGTCCCGCTTGACCTCACACCGCCTTGGTTTTCAGGCGGCGGATGGCAGCTTCGATGGTCTGGTAGAGGGGGTCTTCGCGCAGGCCCTGGAGGTCGGGATCCTTCGCCAGCCATTTGAAATCCTGGTAACCCAGCGACAGAGCCCGTTCCAGCGCCCAGGCGGCGCGATCCATCCGGCCCGTGAGCGAATAACTGCACGCCAGGTTGTAAAATACCAGCCCGTTGCCCGGCTCCAGCGCCGACAACCGCTCGTCCACCCGCAGGCCATCCTCGAATTTCCCGCGCTCGGTGTAGTGATCCCCCAGCAGTTGCAATGCGTCCACATACCCCTCGTCCCGGCGAACCAGTCCCTCCAGGAATTCAATGCGGATGTCCAGGTCCTTGATTTCCTTCCGACTCAACTTTTTTCTGGCACTGCTCTTTTGCGGCATACGGCGACTGAATTCTCCGGGACCATTCCGGCCAAGTCAAGTGGAAGACCGATTTTGAAATGCAAAAAGCAATAAAGAGTGTGCAAAAGGCAATTCCAAGGGGTAACCGCGAATGGACGCGAAGGACTGCCGGGACTGCGCTGCTGCAGGATTTTTATCCGTGTTTATCCGTGTCTATCCGTGGTTGAAGGACTAATCTCTGTGTCGCGAATGAATCGAATCGCCCTGTTTCTATTGCTGCTGTGCGGTTGCGCGGCGCGGACCCCGGCGCCTTCGTCGCATCATCGGGCGGCCCCGGCCTCGTGGGGGCTGGTGACGCTCGCGAAGCCCATCGATCCCGACGCGCCTGGCGCGGGCATGGCTCCGTTCATCTTCCAGCAGGCGGCGGCAGGCGGACCGATTCGAATCCTCGGGCAGATTTCCCCGGTCGGACAGAACCCCGAGGCGGATCTGTCACGCAGTGTCGTTTACTGGTCGAAGGATTTCCTCAATATCCGGGGCAGGCTCCACGCGCGTTACACGTATGAGTGGTGTTCCGCCGGACCGGTCCGGGTCGCGGGCGTGAGGGTTGTTCTGGATTCGGCGGGATTGCCGGTGATTTGGGAACTCCTTCCGGCGACATCCGGCGAGGCGGCGTCGTTTTATATGTCGAGCGGACTGGAGATGGCGGCGGCGCGGGAATATCCGGCTCCGACGGACGGCAGGAGGTTTGCAGTGGAAACCGCAAACCGCGAGGTGGAGGTGGCGGATTTGGTTGCCGACGCCCCGATGCCGATGGGACCCATGATTTGCCAGGACCCGCAAGGCAACGTGCTTCAGCTTCAGAGCCGCTGCATGCCGATCCCTCCCGCACAACTGATCTCTGAAAACTACTACGAGTGGCAGCCGCTCGCCGCCGAGACCAAACGAAAGCTCGACGCGCTTCAGGCGGCGGCAGGCGCGACGCCTGGTTTCTACACCGACAGCTCGGACGCAGGATCCCTGGAGCAAATTCTGAATCTGCCGAAGGATTTCTGAGGGGGAGGGCTGACGCGAATTGACGCGAATTTTCGCTAATGGAAGGGGCGCCGGAATTTTGTCCAGGGCTCGACGGAGTCTCGCCCCACCCGATCAGCGGAAATTCGCGAAAATTCGCGTCAAAGCTCCCCGCCTGCAATCCGTGTCCATACCCAGTTCAAAAGAATGAGCCATCGTGTCACATGCGCCCAGTGCAAAACGGATTTCGCATGTGTCACAATGACACTTATTGAGTTCGGGTGTCTTTAGGATTTATTTGTTCTAAACAATTTATTTCGTGTAGTTTGCGTGCTTCGATATGGTGGGGGATTTTTGTGGCATGTGGAAAGCTAAAAGGGAGGTGTAACAACAAATCAATTTGAAAGGATACATGACTATGAAAGTGATACGATGGCAGACGCCGCAATTGCCGACCTGGCCTGGTTACGGACGGCTGACGGATTTGCGGGAGGAGATTGACCGGTTATTTGAAGCGCCTTTGGCGGAGTTGACGCGGACGTCGCGGTTGTTGAGCGGGTGGACGCCGGCGTTGGATCTGTATGAGGACAAGGAACAGTTCGTGGTGAAGGCGGAGTTGCCCGGGATGAAGAAAGAGGAGATTGAGATCTCCCTGCACGAGGGCAGCCTGAGCATCACGGGCGAACGGAAGGAAGAGGCGGAGCACAAGGAATCCGAGGTGTATCGCGCCGAGCGGTTCGTCGGTCGCTTCCAGCGCACGGTGCTGTTGCCGGCGCCGGTGGCTGCGGACGGGGTGAAGGCGCACTACCAGGACGGCGTTCTCACTGTGACGCTGCCCAAGACCGAGGAAGCGAAGCCGAAACAAATCTCCGTCCAGGTGAACTGATCCTGACACAGCCGGGCGGCAAGGCGCCGCCCGGCCCGCTGAACCTAAAACTTTAACCGAACAAAAAATTTACTATGAACACAACCGTTGAAAATCGTCCGGTGCAAATGAAAAACCACGATCAGTTTGTGGTGCCGGAGGTGAACATTTTTGAAACGCGCGACGGCTACGTCGTCCAGGCCGAGATGCCCGGGGTGGGCAAGGACGGTCTGAACATCACGCTCGAGGGCAATGAAATCACGATCACCGGCCGGCGCAATCGCGACACGGCGGCGGGTGAGGTGCTGTTCCGCGAACGCCAGCAGGCGGATTACCGCCGGGTGTTCGAGCTGGATCCGGCGATCGACACCTCCCGCATTTCGGCGAAGATGGACCAGGGCATCCTGACCCTGACGCTGCCGAAATCGGAGCGCGTGAAGCCGCGCAAAATCTCTGTGGAGTGAGTGTTTGTTGAGGACCACGCGGATCCCGGGGCGGGTGGCCCCGGGGTCCGTTTATTGTTGTCCATCCTTCCCGTAAAGCGGGCTGTAGGGGCCGTAGAGGAGGCCGTAATTTTTCTGGTAGAACAGGTTGAAATTCGCCTGTGAGCACAGGTCGTGCGCGGCGTCGGTGCTGGAATTGACGGCCTGGGTGATCAAAGCGGCGATCGCATCGGCGATGATATTTCCCGAACCGCCGGAGTTGGCCTGGACGGTGGCCGCGCCTTCCCACAGCAGAATCCCTGTCCGGCAATCCACCAGGCGCGCCTTCACGCTCACGAGTGAAGCGCTGTTGACCACCTGGTATTTCGTCCCGTAGGCGGTCAGGGTTGGATACATCACTGCGTCGGCGCCGAGGATTTCGACGAACTTGCTCAGCGGCACTTCGTGCATTTCGGCCGGGCCGGGCAGGCCGTTTTCCTTCATGTAATGATCCACCACCTGGACCGGGAACACGTAATAACCCAGTTCCGCGACGGGGGCGGTGACGGTGGACAGGTAGCTGTAGGGGGCGTCGACCGACGTGGTCTCGTTGAGGGGCGGCAGGACGAGGATGGATCGGGGCGGGTGGGCGCGGTAATTGGTGTAATCGTAGGGCTTCGGCGCCTCGCACCCGGCGAGGCAAAGCGCGGCGGCAGCCAGCAGGATGCTCTGGAGATGTCGGGCGATCTTCATGGTTTCTGGAGATTGTTGATCAACCGGTCCATCATCACCTTGGATTCGGGGAAGTTCGCCTTTTCGGTTTCAAACTCCTTTTTCGCCTGGTCGCCTTTGCCGAGCTGGAGGTAGCAATAACCGAGTTGCGCGTGCCAGCCCGGCGGCATCGGCTTGTTCGCCGAAAGCGCCTTTTGCAGGTCCTGCTCCATCAGCTCCACCTCGCGTTCCGGCGGCATCTTGCCCGGCGTCGTGAACGACGCGTAAAGCATCGGCTCGTAGTGTCCCCAGTAATAAATCGTCGGGGTGCTGCAGCCGCTCAGCAGCAACAACAAACCAATGCCCGCCAGGGATTTCATTTGGCGTCGAGCGACGGTTTCCATTTGCCCTGTTCCAGGCCTTCGACGAGGCGGTTCACGGCTTCGCGAATCGCGAGGTCGAGCACTTTTCCATTCAGTGTGGAGTCATATCCGGCGGCGCCGCCGAAGCCCAGGACCTCGCGGTTGCTCAACGCGTATTGGCCCGCGCCCTGCACCGAGTAAACCACTTCGCTGGTCAGCACGTTCACGACGTTCAACGTCACCTTGGAATACGCCACCTGCTTCTTGCCGCTGCCCAGGATTCCGAACAATTCCACGTCGCCCACTTCCTTGCGTCCGAACTCCACCACGTCGCCCGTCACGGCGAATTCCGCGCCTTTCAACGACTGTTCCTGCCCCCGCAACTTCGCTTCGCGCGCGATCTCGTCCATGTTGTCGCGGTCCACCACGACAAACCGGCCCGTCTGCTGGAGGTCGGCGATCAGCACCGTCTTGGCCTGTCCGCCCAGCCGGTCCACGCCGTCCGAGAACACCCCGCGCAGGTAGCTGGATCGGTTGTCGAACTTGCCGACCACCAGCGTGCTTTTGGGCCCGGTGTAGGCCGTGCCGGCGGAGGCGACTTTTTCGACCGGCAACGCCTCGTGCGATTCGGTGGCGCAGCCGGCCACGACGATGCAGGCCGCCGCGGCCAGGAGGCGCGTGGCGCGGAACCATTGAATGGGGGAGTTCATAAAGGAAATTAGGACGCGGACATTCATGTGCGTGAAACTCTGCCTCATTCTAATGACAGGCGCGCCGGATGTAAAGAGCGCCGAGGGAAAAAGCAGGGCCGACGCATCTGAATCGCGGGTAGGGACGGCGCGCTGCTGCGCCGTCCGCGCCGCGTCCAGCGGCGCAAGCTTGCAGAGGGCATGCCGGGCGCCGTTCCGCTTTCCGCCCGCTGATGCGCGGGCGGGGACGCCGCAGCAGCGCGGCGTCCCTACCGTCGTTACTTTTCCCGCAGGGCGACTTCGAGGGGTGGGATGGATTCGACGGATTTGCCGGCGGGTGCGCCGCCAAGTTTCTGGAGATTTTCCCCGGCGGGTTTGATGCGGAGTTCGTAGCTGCCGACGGCCTGGTTGAAGGCGCGCCCGGCGGATTCGAGCCCGGAGCGGATGCCTTCGAAGTGCTGCGCAAAAACGGTGAGGCGCCGGTAGAGTTCCCGGGCGGCCTCGGCGATCGCGGCGGCGTTTTCGGTCTGATCATGCTGCGCCCAGCTCACGCTGACGGACCGAAGCAGGGCGATCAGCGAGGCGGGCGTGGCGAGCAGGATCTTTTTCTCGGCTGCCCAGACGATCAGGTCGCGATCGCCTTCGAGCGCCGCACTGAAGAGGGATTCCGCGGGCATGAAAAGCACGACGTGATCCAGCGCCTTGGGAAATTTGCCGGGGTAATCCCGGGCGGCGAGTTCCTTGATCGTGTTTTTCAGCTTCGCCGCGTGCGTGGCCAGCGAGGCGGCGCGTTTTTCCGCGTCGGCCGACTCCAGGGCGTTGAGGAAATCGAAATCGGGCACTTTGGCGTCGACGATGATGAACCGGTCGCCGGGCAGTTTGACGACGAGATCGGGGCGGCCGTCGCCCTCGGCGATTTGGAGTTCGAAATCGCAATGGGCGGTCATGCCGGCCGCTTCGACGACGCGGCGGAGGGTTTCCTCGCCCCATCGGCCGCGGGCGGGGCTGCTCTTGAGCACCATGCGGAACTGCTGGGTTTCGGCGGCGAGATTCTGGCTTTGTTGGGAGAGCAGTTCGAGCTGCTTTTTGACTTCGCCGAGCGTGGACGACTGGTTCTGTTCGCTTTGCTGGAGGCGTTGCTGGTAGGTTTCGAGCTGTTGCCGCAGGGGTTCCACCAGCCCCTTGATGGCCTCCTGCCGCTGGGACAGGTCGCCCTTGGCGGCTTCCTGCAGCTTGCCGAAACTCTGTTCCGCAAGCCGGAGAAATTCCGGCGCGGTTTGTTTGAGCGCGTCGGAACTCAGCGCCTTGAACGCGTCGCGGAGATCCGCCAGCGCGCGGGTTTGGAGGTCGCGCGCTTCCTGCAGCGCTTTTTCGTTCGCGGCGCGCTGTTCCTCCAGCAGGCGTCCGGCAGCCGAGCGCGCCTCCTCCGCCCGGGCGCGCGCCTCGGCGTTCCGGGCCGCTTCGCCGCGGGCTTCCTTCAGTTCCGATTCCCGGAGGCCGAGCTGCTGGCGCAGTTCGGATTCCAGCGGGCTGTCGGCGCGGGCGGGCCGGCTGCGGCCGAGCAGCCAGCCGATGACGGCGCCGAGCGCGAGGCCGATGGCCAGGCCGATGAGCAATGTTTTATCCATGCCGGGTGATTAATGCGTGGTTGCGGCAACCGGGATCGCGCCGGGTTTGAAGCAGGGCGCGAGAGCGGGCACGGCGCTGACCAGTTCCTCCGCCACGAGCCGCGCAAACACCGGCGAACCCGCCGCGTTCAAATGCGTGTTGTCCACCTGGTTCGTCAGCTTCATCGGGCTGAACACCAGGCACTGTTCCTTCCCCAGCTTCTCGCACAGCTCCAGGCTGCGCGCGTGAAGATCCACCAGCGGCACCTGTTTCTCCGCGGCGATCGATTTTACCACCTCCACGTAAGGCACCAGGCTGGAGTGGATTTTTCCGTCGGGACCGAACTGGCGACGGACAAGCGAGGTGACGAGGACGGGCGTGGCGCCGATGGCGCGGCAGTCGTCGACATAACGCATCATGAATTCGCGGTAGGTCGTCTGCGGATCCGTGGAACGATCGCCCTTGCCGGGTTCGTCATTGTGACCGAACTGGATCAGGTAATAATCGCCTTTGAGCGCCAGCGCATTGGTCCAGCGACCTTCCCGGATGTAACTGCGCGAACTGCGGCCATTGGCGGCGACGTTCAGGCATTCCGCGCGGTCGCTCAGCAGGCTTTTGAATCCCGCGCCCCAGCCGTTCGTGTCGGTCACGGTGGAATCCCCCACCAGCACGATCCGGATTTTGTGGCCGGCGGCGGCTGCGGCGGCTACCCCGGCGATGATCGAGGCAAGCAGCAGGGCGGCTGGAGTAGCCGCGATTGCAAATCGCGGATGCATTTACAAACCGGCCCGGGACCGCCATCTCGCGATCGCGGCTGCGAATTTAGAAATGAGCGATGACTTCAATTTCCACATGGGCGCCTTTGGGCAGGCGCGAGCACCCGGACGGTCGATCGGGCCGGGTAACGCGTGAAATATTTCGCGTAGACCTCGTTCATGGCGGTGAAGTCCGCCAGGTTGACGAGGAACACGGTGCTTTTGACCACGTGATCGAACGTGAGTTTCTGGTCTTCGAGAATGGCTTGAATATTCTGCAGCACGCGGTCGGTCTGGGCCTTGATATCGCCCATGACGAGGCTGCCGTCGGCCGGGCTGGGGATTTGGCCGGCGGGCATTGTTGGTGGGTCGCCGACGCGCACGGCATGGTTGTAGGGGCCGACCGCGGCGGGCGAGCGGGCGGGGCGGATGATGGTTTTCACGGGCATAAATTCAACGGGTTCGATCGGATCCGGTCCGGTCACTGTTTAGCTGAAACCGGATTTGCGCAACAGCAATTTCGGGCATGAATTGGGCCTTCGCGGATCACGCAGATCACGCGGAAAATGAGCTGGGATCGATTGATCTGCGTGATCTGCGATCTGCGGGCCACGTTGCCAGGTCCACCCGGTTTAAGGTAATGTCCTAATTTGAAATCGCGTCTTCGAGCGATCAGGCGGTTTGGTAGGGCGCCGCTCCGCGGCGCCGGCCGCGCGGAGCGCAGCCCTACCACGGCAGGCCCCTTCCAAACTGCAATTTAGACATTACCCGGTTTAAACCCTCCTTGACTTTCAGGGCGGCCATTTCAGGATGGCGGCATGAGCGCCAAACGCTGTATTCAGGCCCTGCTCATTTCGCTTCTTTTCTCCCTCTTTATTCCCGTTCGCGCCCATGCCGCGCGGTCCGAACTGGACCTTGGAGGCGCGTGGCAGTTTCAGAAAGTGAGCCAGTTGATCTATCCGCCCACGAACCAGTGGCAGACCACGACCGTTCCGGGCTTCCTGACCGGCTGGCAATACGAGCACGCCTGGTTCCGGCGCACTTTCACGGTTCCCTCCGCCATGGCCGGCACCCAGCTCCGGTTGCGTTTCGGCGGGGTGAAATACAATTCGCAAATCTGGCTCAACGGCGTCTTTCTCGGCAGCTACCTCAACGGCTACGAGCCGTTCGAGATCGACGCCACCTCCGCGGCCATGCCCGGCCAGACCAATGAACTCATCGTGGGCGTCACGGATTGGACGGCCACATTTGCGTCGGCGGTCGATTTCAGCGCAATGCCTTCCGGACAGGAGCCCCGCCGGTTCGTCCACGACAAAATCCTGGCGCCCATCGGCGGTCGCTACGATCAATACGGCATCTGGCAGCCCGTCACCCTCCGCAGCCTGCCGCCCGTGTCGATCAGCGATGTGTTCGTGATGCCCTCCGTCCGGTCCAACCGGGTCACGGCCCGGATCACGGTCGACAACGACACCGGGACCGCGCAATCCGTCACGCTGACGAACCGCGTCCTGGACGGCGCCGCGGTCGCGCTGGAACTGCCGCCGCTGCAGGTCGTCGTGCCCGCCGGGACCAATCTGCAGGTGGACATTTCGGCGGCATGGACGAACGCGCATCTCTGGAGCCACCTGGATCCGCATCTTTACCAGCTCCAAACAACCCTTGCCGCGGCGACAAGTGGAGATCAGTTGACCAACCGTTTTGGATTCCGCGAGCTCTGGTGCCAGGGGCCCGATTTCTATTTGAACGGCACGAAGATTCACCTTCTGGCGACCGCGACATGGCCGCCGGAGACGTTGCAGGACACGAATCAGATTCGCACGGTGCTGCAGCAGGTGAAGGATGGCAACAACGTGGCCATCCGGTTCCACACGCAGCCGTGGGACGAACCCTGGTACGCCATCGCCGATGAACTGGGCTTGCTGGTGGTCGAGGAGGCGGCGGTGTGGTGCGACCCGGCCGCGTACCAGCTTGAAAACACCGTGTTCTGGACGAATTACTCCCGGCACCTCGCCGCTGCCGTCCGGCGCGATCGCAATCACCCGTCCATCGTCCTCTGGAGCCTCGAAAACGAAATCCTGCACTGCGGCGGAGCGTCGCTCTATTCGGGCACCGAAGCCGAGCTGGCCGAACTCGGGCGCCAGGTCAAAGCGATCGATCCCACCCGCCCAATCACCTACGAGGCGGATCTTGACCCGGGCGGCGTTGCGGACGCGGTGGGATTGCATTATCCGCATGAGTTCCCGGATTTTCCCGTCTGGCCTAATGCGGCGTGGTGGATGAACCAGCCGATTCCGAGAAACTGGGTGCCGGGCGGGCAATGGACCTGGGACCGGGCCAAGCCGCTTTACATCGGTGAATTTCTTTGGGTGCCGGGAACGGCGGACGGTGTGTTCACGATCCTGTTCGGCGACGAGGCCTATTCGGACCCGACCTATTATCGCACGCTGGCGAAGGCGCAGACCTGGCGGACGCAAATCGAGGCGTTCCGCGCCTATGGCGTCAGCGCGATGGGGCCGTGGACCGAGTTCGAGGATCCGTCCGTCACGCCGGGCCTGTTCGATCTGCATCCCGATTCCAACCTGCTTTACCAGTCGCAAAAGGCGGCTTACGCGCCGAACGCGGCATTCGTGGACGAAAACAACGCGCACTTTTTCATCGGGGACAACATTTCGCGCACCGTGCGGGTTTACAACGACCGATTTCAACCGGAGCAGTTGACCCTCCGCTGGAGCGCGGGCGGCGGCTGGCAGTCGGCGTTGTTTACCGTGCCCGCGGCGGGCCGGGAGGAAAACACGATCGCCTTCACGGCGCCTCCGTATCCCGGCCCGTTCTCGCTGCAACTCGAGGTCAGCGATCCGGGAGCCGTTCGGTTCACGAATTCGCTGGATTACCGGGCGTTGCCCCGGACGACGCTTGTGTTGCCCGCGGGCGTGAAGCCGGCGCTGTACGATCCGCAGGGCTCGACGGCCGCGTTGTTTTCCAGGTTTGGAATTCCTTACACGAATATAACAGATCTTCAGACGGCGGATTATTCCCGGTTCAACCTGCTCGTGGTGGGGAAAAATGCGCTGGCCCCGGACGCCATCCCGAAGGTTGGCGTGGACACGGTGGCGGGGAAGTGGCAGGCGTTTGCGGGGCAGGGCGGTTGGGTGCTGGTGCTGGACCAGGCCAGTTACCCGGCCTGGATGCCCGGCGGACTGCAACTCCAGAACCAGGACGCCAGCTTTGCGTTTCCGAATCCGGATCACCCGGTCTGCCAGGGGCTCGACAGCGCCGACCTGCGCTGGTGGGCGCCCGACCATCGCATCGTCAGCAATTCCATCGCCGCGCCTTCCCAGGGCAATTTCCGCGTCGTGTCCTGGATCGGTTCCGTGCAGGGGCTCGAATCGGCCGCCGCGGTGGAAGTGCCGCTCGGTCGCGGCGGGGTGCTGTGTTCGCAGTGGCTGCTGGCGGATCGATTTGACATCGAGCCGATGGCGGGCGTGCTGTTGCAGCGGCTGTTGAATTACTGCGCGCCGGGCGCGGCGCACCTGGCGCTCGCCACGGGCACGGCGATCGCGGCGGACACCAATTCCGCGGCCGCAGCCCGGTTGTTGCAGCTCGGACTGGTCGCGGAAAACGTCTCGGGCCGGCTGTCGGCTCTGGATCCCGCCGTCAACCCCGTCCTGGTTCTCGCGGGCGGCTCCTCCACCTGGCAGGAAGCGGCGGCGCAGATCGGTTCCATCTCCAATTACCTCGCGGGCGGCGGAAAAATCCTCGCGCACCATCCCGATTCAAACTTCCTCGCCGCGATTCAATCGAATCTTTTTCCCGGCCTGGAGGCGTCGGACGGTGTGGTGGCCCAGGTGTGGAAGCGCGAGGCGACGAACGCGGTGGTGAAGATTTTGAATCACGATTTGCACTGGATTGCGACGCCGGCGAACGGGGACACGGCGGAGGTGTTGTCCACCAACCTGGCGGCCCGCTATTACCGCAACCATTTCAATCTGTCCAGCTACAGCACGATCCAGGTGAAAGCCATGCCGATCCATACCAGCGGCGGGGTGAGCGGGGCGGGGTGGCTGCTGTGGTCGGACGGCTACGCCGCGCAGAACATCATGGTGCCGCACGCGGGCACCTACCTCTTCAACGTCTCCGCCAGCGGCACGCCCGCGCTGGGCGGATGGCCGCAATTGTCGCTGAAGATTGACGGGCGGGCGATGGACACCGTCACGGTGCCGTCGCCGCAACTGGCCTGGTATTCGTTGAGCGCCGATCTCACCGCCGGCACGCACGAACTCGAGTTGTCCTACGACAACGACGCCTACGCGCCGCCGGAAGACCGCAATCTCTACCTCGAACAGGTGCAATGGGGGCAGGACACCGGCAGCGGCCCGGCGATTCTGCTGTCGCGCCCGGGATGCCTCGCGCAATTGAAATCCGGCGCCGGCGTCCTCCTCCTGGACGAGATCGCCTGGGACGTCGAAACTCAGAATTCCGTGAAGGCGTCGCGTTACATCAGCAGCCTGCTGACGGGACTCGGCGCGAGCTTCCGGTCCCGGCTGGCGGTCACGGTGCAGGCGGAGACGATGACCAACGTGAACATCAGCGCGTGGAATATTTCCGGCGGGCTTTTCCAGGCCTACAGCGACGGGCGCATCCAAACCGCGGTGAATTTCTCCACCGCGGGCAATTACGTGTTCGACGTGGTGGCGGGGGGCACGGGGGCGCTGGGCGTGCTGCCGCAGATCGGGATCACGATTGACGGCGTGTTGAAAACGAATTGGTTTCTCACCACCACCGGGATGGCGCATTACCTCGTGTCGATCAGCGTCCCGGCCGGAACGCACGCGGTCGGCCTGGCTTTTCTGAACGATGCCTACGCGCCGCCGGAGGATCGGAACGCCTATTTCGACCAGGTCCAGATTTCGCCGGCGGACGAATTGCGGATCACGGGCATTTCGGTGAACCCGGCCCAGCAAGCCGCCACCCTGCAATGGCTGGCGGTGGCGGGCAACCGCTACGAAGTCCAAATTTCCTCGAACCTGTGGGCCTCCGCCTGGCAGACGGCGGGGACGATCACGAACAACGCCAGCCTGGCAAGCTGGCAGGACACGGGGAGCGTCGCCAATCCGCCCCCGCTCGGGCCGGGAGCGAACCTGCGGTTTTATAGGGTCAAACAGCTTGGGCCATGAGGTTCCGTAGCAGCGATCGTCAGATCGCGGTCGGCGGCATTTTCCAAACCTCCGCGATTTGAGAATCGCGGCTGCCCGGGTCAGCCCGCCTGTTCCTGTTCGAGCCGGATGATGCCGCGGCGAAGGGCGACGGTGACGGCCTCGGTCCGGTCCGCGACGCCGAGTTTGCTGAGGATGCTCTTGGTATGGTCCTTCGCGGTGTAGCCGGTGATCTTGAGCACGTCGGCGATTTCCTTGTTGGCCAGGCCGCGGGCCATTTGCTGCAGCACCTGCAATTCGCGCGGCGTCAGTTCGTCGTAAAGATTCCGCGATTCCAGCCGCTTCGCGACGTCGCTGGGAATCCATTTCTGGCCCGCCGCAACGGCCCGCAACGCCGGGATGAGCTGGTCGCCCGATGTGCTCTTCAGAATGTAACCCTGGATGCCGGCTTCCAGGGCGCGGTGAATGTCCGTGTCCCCGTCGAACGTGGTCAGCATGAGAACCCGGACGGCGCTTTGCGCCTTGAAAATGTCGATCGCCGCGGCGATGCCGTCCTTCCGGGGCATGCTCAGGTCCATCAGGACCAGGTCCGGCTTCAGCTTCTCGCACAGTTCGACAACCTGGAATCCGTCGGCGGCTTCTCCGACCACTTCCATGTCCGGTTCGGTGTTGATGATGGCCATCAATCCCATGCGCACGACGAAGTGGTCGTCCGCGATCAGGATCCTGATTTTTTTTGCTTTCACGTTGAAAGGGGGGTTCCGTTCGATTCGCCGGGCTGCCATTCCTGGTCGAGGTTGACCTGGATGCGGATGGTGGTGCCGTGGTGGCTCTCGATGGTCAGCCGGGCGTTGAGGCGGTTGGCGCGTTCCACCATGCCTTGCAGTCCGAAGTGGCCCTCGGCGGGGCCGGGCCGGTCCTGTTGAGTGAATCCGCGGCCGTTGTCCCGGATCTCCAGCGACACGCTCTTGGGGCCGAAATCCAGTTCAATCTCCGCCAGCGTGGCGCCGGAATGCTTGATGACGTTCGTCATCGCCTCCTGCGCAATGCGCAGCAGGTTTTCCTCCACGATCTCCGGGAGCGGCGCGGTCTGGCCTTTGGTCCGGATTTCAAACCGGATCCCGGTGCCGCTGGTGATTTGTTTGCCGCTGGATCCGAGGGCGCTGGAGAGATCGAACTGCTGCAGGGCGCGGGAGCGGAGGTCCCAGATCGAGCGGCGGACGTCGACCTGGCTTTGGGAGACAAGGTTTCGGGCGAGGCCCAAATGATGTTTGGCAGTGCCGGGTTTGGGTTCGAACAGCTTGGCGGAGGCGTCCAGTTGCAGGGCGATGCCGGTGAGGGATTGTTCCAGGGTGTCGTGGAGCTCCTGCGCGAGCCGGGTGCGTTCGCCCAGCACGGCCTTGAACTGGAGTTCCGATTCCTTGCGCGCGGTGATTTGAAACTTGAGCTGTTCCGTGCGTTCCCGCACGCGTTCGTCGAGCCGGTCGTTCGCCTCCTGCAGCGCGTTCTGGGCGGCTTCCTTTTGGCGGATCGATTCCCGCAGCATGCTGTTTCTCTTGAGCACCATGACGATCCAAGTTACGGCGACCAGCAGCACCGCGGTGAGGCTGCCCAGCCCGATCAACAACCGCTTCGCCGTCAGCCAGCTCGGCTTCTGGATCAACTGGAACCGCCCGGTGTCCGGCATGAGGAGCTGGAACGATTTGAGGTGGTAATCGTCGTCGAGATAGGTGAAGCAGACGCCGGTGATGGACAGGATGCTGCCGACGGGGATGTCCACGAGGGAAGTGTCGCTCTGGGGGCCCTCGGCTTCGGCGGTGAACAACTGGTCATCCTGCTGCAGCACGAGCGTCGTTCGGAACGTGCCCGGCCCCTTCGTGCGGGCGGGAATGTGCCGCAGGCTGTGATCCAGCAGCTTCGCTTTCATTGTCACCAGGTCGGCATGATGAAACCCCGCCCGGATATCCCGGATCTCCGCCGGGATCGCCTCGACGCGCCTGGCCTGGTTCGTGCCCGTGACGGAGTAAACCGAGTCCCTCAGCACCGGCAGAAAATTGTCGAACTCGGGAAAGCCGACCACGTCGACCTCGTCGCCCGGGTGCATCGGCTGCACCTGCAGGCTTTCCACGTGCATGCCCCCGGTCTCGTCCTGGATGAAGAAATCCTGCCCGTCGCGTTTCAACGTCACCACGCCCCGGACATGAACGCGTTTGCCGGGCAGAATGTCCCGGCGATACTGGGCGATGCTGTTCAAGGGGAGCACAGCCTGTTGAAACGGATTGACCGCCTCGAGGTCCTCGATGACCAGGCCCGAAACGTCCGGGACAAAAATGTTGATCGAGAGCAGGTGCCGCAGCGCCGCGTTGTACGACGCGGTCGCGGTGCCCTCGACCCGCACCCGCGCGCCCACCAGCTTCAGCGGATCCTGCCCCGCGGGAATCGCCGACAGCACCCGCAGCCGGTAGGCGTCCGCCGACAGGAACAGGTGATACTCGTTTTTTCCGAACGGAATGATGTTTCGGACGATGCCGCTGACCACAACGCGCTGGCCGTCGCGGATGCCGGACATGAGTTGTTCGATCGGGACGGGCAGCGCTTTTGGGAGCGGGCCGGTGCCGAGCTTGCGCCATTTGGGCCAGCCGATGATCGGGGCGTATGCGCCCGGCAGGGTGAGCCCGGAGACTTCGACGATGTCGCCGGGCACGGGATGTTCCGTCGACCGCAGATCGGCGAAGATTCCGCCGGTGGCATCCTGGACGATGAACTGTCCGGTCCAGTTCGGATCGGCGGCGGTGACGACGCCGGTGATTTGCACCGGGTGCATTTCGTTGGCCTGCTTTTCGGACAGGGAAAGAATATCGGAGACGTTCGTGAGCAGGTCGGCGTGCAGCGTGGCGGCGCGGCCGGCCAGCAGGACCGCGCAATAAACCAGGCCTGCGCGAACCGGGCGGAGCCTCCTCCGCCAGCATCCGCCACTCCGGTTGACCGTCATCTTCATCAATCCATCCCGGTTCAACGGAAATTCCGCTGACTCGAATGCAATCAGGAGAACTCAAATCGCCGGGCATGTCAAAAGGCTTTCCCCTTTCTCCCTCCAAAGAGGGATGTGGCGCGCGGGCCGGGCTGTTACGGTAATGCTGTATCACCGACGAGCCGGGCCAGAATGTGCGGTCGGGCGGGAGCAGGCGAGTCAACGGGTGATCATCGTCGTTTCGACAACAGTAATTCTAGACGTGCTATGAACATGCTCAAATCCCTCAAACAACTCGCGCTTGCTTCTCTCCTTGCGGCAGGGGCGAACGCCACGGCCACGGAACTCCTGGTCAACGGGAACTTCAACGACCCGGCGTCCGGCGCGAATCCGACCGCTTGGACCGCCTGGAGCTGGAACACCGGCTGGGCCAACCACGAGAACAACGGGACCGTCACCTACGACAGTTCGTATTATCTCGTTTGCGGAAACAACTGGTATAACGGCGCGGGCGGATTTTACCAGACGATCGGCGGGGCGGAGGGCATCACCTACACGCTGAACGTCCTGAGCGGCGCCGACGCCTGGTGGCTGCCGACGGGCCGGATGACCCTGTTCTTCCTCGACGCTTCCGACGCCACGATCAGCAGCGCCACGCGCAACACGGTCGACCCGGCGGAATACGGCGGGCTCTACGACATCGCACATCCCTGGTCCAATTACACCCTCGTGGCCACGTCTCCCGCCGGCACGGTGAAGGTGAAAGTCGAGTTTGCCTCGGCGATGCCCGACGGCGTCGGCGGCAGTGTCTGGTTCGAAAACGCCAGCCTGTCCGCGCCGATCAATCCGCCGGTGATTTCCAACATTTATCCGAACGGCGACCTGCTCTGGCAGGCCACGAATAAATTCTCGTTCACCGCCACGTCGGCCGTCGCGATCAACGCCTCGGGCATCAAGGTGATCCTGGACGGCGTGGACATTTCGGGCAGCCTGGCGATTACCGGCGCCGGGACTCCCAGCGTGAGCGTCAGCTATTCCGGACTCACCCAGAACGCGGCCCATACCGCCGCAATCACGGTGACCGACTCCGCGAACCTCAACGCCGTCGCCTCGGTCACCTTCGACACCTACAACCCGCTGTTCTCGTGGGAAGGCGAGGATTACGATTATAATTCCCGGCAATACACCAACACGCCCGTCCTGTCCAACACCCCCGTCAGCGGCAGTTACTTCGGGGTGACCGGGACCTACGACGTGGATTACCACGACTACACCGGCATCGCCAACGGCGCCGTGTTCGAATATCGCAGCGCGGATACCATGGCCACGCAGGTGACCGGCGACAAATCGCGCAAGAAATACGTGGACGCGGGCGTGCCCGATTACCAGGTGGGCTGGTTCGACGGCGCCTCGTTCTTCGGCGGCGACAACGTCGGGCTCAGCAGTTACCAGCAGAGCGAATGGGTGAATTACACCCGGAACTTCCCCGCCGGCACTTATAACATCGTCGGGCGCGTTTCCTACGGCAACGGCGCCACGGCCAGCATCCCGATGTCCCTCGTCACCGGCGGCTGGGGCACGACTTCCCAGACCCTCTCGCCGCTCGGCGCGTTCCGGTTCCCGGCGTCCGGCTGGGGCAGCTACTTCTACGTGCCGCTGACCGATGCCAACGGCAACCGCGTCGCCGTCACCCTCTCGGGCGTCACCACGCTCCGCGTCACCGCGGGTTCGGGCGGCAACCTCAACTTCTTCATGCTGGTCCCGGTCAACGCCGAGGACCCGACCATCACCGGCGTCTACCCCGACGGCGCGACCCTGCAGCAGGGAACCAACAAAATGGTGTTCACCGTCGCCAGCGCGTCGCATTCCATCGACCAATCCAACGTCGTCCTGGTCCTGAACGGAGTGACCAACACCAGCCTCGCGTTCACCGGATCGTCGAGCAGTTGGAACGTGAGCGCGCCGCTGTCGCTCAACGTGACGAACTACACCGCCGTCATCCGCGTCACCGACAACGCCGGGAATTCGCACGCGATCACCAATTACTTCGACACCTTCGACCCGGCGGATTACATGATCGAGGCGGAAGACTTCGACTTCGACGGCGGCCAGTACGTCGACAACCCGGCCATCACCTCCGCCGCCGCGCCCAACAGCTATTTCGACACCACCAGCAGCAGCGGTGTGGATAGCTGGTACGGCGATGTCCTCACGCCCCTCACGGCGCCGTTCCGGATGCGGTCGACCGACACGATTTCGACCGACCTGTGCAGCGACACGCGCACGCGGGCGCTGGTGGCGGCCCAGTTGTCGAACCCGCTCGCGTTCAATTACAACGTGTCCTACTGGTCCACGAACGGCTGGTTGAACTACACGCACAACTATCCGTCCGGCAAATTCACCGTCTACGCCCGCATGTCCACCGGCCCCGGCCTCACCGGCGTGGTTCAACTGGACAAGCTCTCGGGCGGAACGACGAATTACCTCGGGACCTTCACCTCCATCGGCCGCGGCTACAATCTCTACGACTGGGTGCCGCTGGTGAACACGAACAACGGGCTGCCGGCCACGCTGACCCTGGGCGGATTGGCCAAGCTTCGCGCCACCTGCGTGAGCGGCGATGTGAATCCGAACAGCTTCCTGCTGGTGCCCGCCGTCGTGACTCCCGCGCCGCTGCAGTTCAATTACTCGGCCGGTACGCTCACGCTGTCCTGGAGCGACGCCTCGTTCCACCTGCAGGCGAAAACCAATACGCTCGCCGGGGCGGCCTGGGCCGATTATCCCGGCGGCGGTTCGAGCCCGGTGATTGTCACGATCGACAACACGAAGAGCGCGGTGTTCTTCCGGCTGTCGAACTAAGGGCCTTCGGGTCGGGCAGGCGCGGTCCCTCGGGGCTGCGCCTGCCGCGCATGCCCTGCGCGCCGCAAATCCACCTCCGGATATTTGTGCATCGTATGAATCGCATCGGTTCCCGCGCTGAAAAGGCATCGTCGAACAGCGCATTCACCTTGATCGAGCTGCTGGTGGTCATTGCCATTATCGCCATCCTGGCCGGGCTGCTCCTGCCGGTCCTGAGCAAGGCGAAGCAGCGGGCCGGCTCCATCCAGTGCATGAATAATCTGAAGCAGCTCCAGACCGGCTGGACGATGTACTCGGAGGACAACAACAACCGCCTTATGCCCGTGGGCGGTCTTCCGGACCTCGTCGTGACCGTCAACCCCGTGTTCGCCGCGCAGAAACCGCAATGGACCTTCGGCCGCGTCGACACCGGCTCCAGCGCGACGAACGAATGGTTCATCGTCAACGGCCTGATGTATCCCTACCTCCGCACCACCAAGGTGTACAAATGCCCGTCCGATCCCAACCTATACAACAGCGCCCCGACACTCCGCAGCATGTCCATGAATTGCTGGCTGAACCCAATCTCGGTCTGGAACGCGCCGGGACCGGAAAAGGTCTGCCGGACCTACGCCGAGCTGAAGCGGCCGGTGGACACGTTCGTCTTCATCGACGAGGCGGCTTACAGCCTTGACGACGGATTCTTCGTCTGCACGCCCAACAAGAATCAGTGGATCAATTGCCCGGCCAGTTACCACGGGAGTTCGGGTGGGATCTCTTTCGCCGACGGGCATGCGGAAATCAGGCATTGGAGGGACGTCAACCTGATCAACGCCAGCAAAGCCAAGAAACACGACGGCGCCTGGTTCAATCCCGCCTCGGGTTCCGGCGACCTGGCCTGGCTGCAGGAACGCAGCACCACGATTCAGCCATAGGCGGCCGAGGGTTTTTTTCATGCAACATCCTCCGTCGCCGTCGCACCCCGCGATCCGGCATTTTCATAACACGGCACTCGGCGTCGTCCTGGCGCTGTTCGGGTTGGCGCTCACCACCGTCTGCTCCCAAGCGCAGACGGTGAACGTGTGGCTCACGCTGCACGACCTGAGCAAGGAACTGGAACCGCAGGCGCCGGCGACGTTCAGTCCCGGCAACAGCGGCGGCAACCCCGTGGTGGTGGATGAGGCGCGGAGTTACCAGGAAATCGAGGGATTCGGCGCGTCGTTCACCGATTCCGCAGCGTGGCTGCTCAACGAAGTCGCCACCCCGGCGGCACGCACCAACGCCATGAACGACCTGTTCACGCGCAACGGCGCCGGCATCGGCCTCGGGTTCGTGCGCAATCCCATGGGCGCTTCCGACCTCGCCCGGACGCATTATTCCTACGACGATCTTCCCGCCGGCCAGACCGACGTGAACCTCACCAATTTTTCAATCGCCCATGACCAGGCCGACATCATCCCGCTGATGTTGACCGCGCTGCAGTTGAATCCGCAGCTCAAGGTCATGGCGAATCCCTGGAGCCCGCCCGGCTGGATGAAATCGAGCGGCTCGATGATCGGCGGTTCGCTCCTGCCGTCCATGTATTCGCCGTTCGCCCGTTATTTCGTGAAATACATCCAGGCCTGCGCCGCCGCCGGCATTCCCGTCCATTATATCTCGCTGGAAAATGAACCGCTTTACGTTCCCGGCGATTATCCGGGGATGTCCATGGACGCCGCCACCCAAACGACTATTCTGCGGGACTTCGTCCTGCCCGCGCTGCGAAGCAACAGCCTGTCGACCCGGGTGCTCGTCTACGATCACAACTTTGATCGGCCGGATTATCCTCAAACTGTCCTCGGCGACGCGACTCTCGCTGCTTCGAGCCAGGTCGCCGGGATCGCGTGGCACGGTTACGGCGGCACGCCCGGCGTGATGTTGACCCTCGGAAACCAATACCCGGGCAAAGGGCAATACATGACCGAACATTCCGGCGGAGGCTGGGTCGGCGACCAGGTCCGGCAGGATTTCACGGAGATCATTCACGTCCTGCGTTGCGGCGGCAAAGCCTACGTGAAATGGAGCCTGGCCCAGGATCAGAACGACGGCCCGAACCTCGGCGGCTGCGGCACGTGCACCGGCATCGTGCGCGTCCAGAATCCCGGCGGGTCGATCACTTATGGCACCGAATTCTACACACTGGGTCACTTCAGCAAGTTCATCCTGCCCGGCGCTTACCGCGTCTACTCCGGCAACGCCAATGGCATCGTCACGGCCGCGTTCCGGAACCTGGACGGATCGAAAGCGCTCGTGGCCTTCAACGACACCAGCGCCAGCAAGACGTTCCAGGTTTGGTGGGGAACGGTGTCCTTCAGCTACACGCTGCCCTCCTACGCCGGCGCCACGTTCACCTGGTCCGGCGCCCAGCCCGGCACCAACACCACCAGCGCCGCCAACCCGATCCAGGCGGCCAGCTTCCACAGCCAGTCCGGCATCCAGACGGAATGGACATCGGATCCGACGGGCGGATTCGACCTCGGCTACTGCGACAACGGGGACTATGCCGTTTACCGGAATGTGAGCTTCTCGGGCGCCACCAACGTCAGCCTGCGCGCCGCGTCGTTCGGCGCCGGGTCCGTGGAATTCCGCCTCGACAGCCCCGCCGGAACGCTTCTTGGTTCCGTCCCGATGCCGAATACGGGCGACTGGCAGACATTCACCAACGTCAACGCCCCCGTCGCGGGCGCGAGCGGCGTGCACGATCTCTACCTCGTGGTTCGCGGCAGCTCCGGCGTCGGCAACCTGCTCTCGTTCCTCTTCGGCACCGGGCTGCCCGCCCCATGGTCGACCGCGGACATCGGCCCCGTCGGAGCGACCGGCAGCGCCAGTGGTAATTCGGGCATGTTCGAAGTCACCGGGTCGGGAGCGGATATCGAATCCACCGCGGATGAATTCCGCTACGTTTACCAGAATTCCACCGGCGACGGCTCACTCATCGCCCGCGTCACCGCGCAGGATAATTCCAATCCCTGGGCCAAAGCGGGCATCATGATGCGGGAAACGACGGATGCCGATTCCCGGAACGCGGCCGTGCTCGTGACTCCCGGCAACGGCGTCACATTTCAGCGCCGGACCAGCAAGGGCGCCGCGACAACCGTCACGGTCGTCGCCGGATTGGCTGCGCCGTTGTGGCTGAAACTCAAGCGGGCCGGGAACAGTTTTTCGGGTTACTGGTCGCACGACGGCGTGGTCTGGACACAAGTTGGAACCAGCCAGACCATCAGCATGCCGTCCGCCGCGACGGCGGGTCTCGCGGTGACGAGCCATGCGGACGGCACGCTCTGCTCGGGGCGGATGGACAATGTGTCGCTCAACCATCCGCCGGTGCTGAGCGGCATTCCGAATCAAAGCACCCTTGCCGGCCTGACGTTGTCCGTCACCAATTCGGCCACCGACGCGGATGTCCCGGCCCAGACATTGACTTACAGCCTCGCGCTCGCTCCGGCGGGCGCTTCGATCGACGGCAACACCGGCCTCTTTTCCTGGCGCCCCGCCATCGCGCAATCGCCCGGCGCACACTCCGTGGCCGTGGTGGTTTCCGACAGCGGCATCCCGAGCCTTAGCGCCACCCAGACCTTCAGCGTCGCGATCGCCACCCCCGGGCGGCCGAGCATGACTTCCCCCGCGCCCGGCGAATCCGGGTTTGGATTCCAAATCTCGGGCGATTACGGCCCGGACTACATCATTCAAACCTCCACGAACCTCCTGGACTGGCCGACCGCGGAACTTGTGAATTCACCCGCGCTGCCGTTCCACTGGACGGACACCAATTCCGACCCCGCCCCCCAACGCTTCTACCGCGTCCTGCTCGGCCCCTGAAACCGCGGAGCGGAAAGGTACATAAACCGCGGATGACCCGTCAGAGGGGCAGAGGGGTCAGCAGAGGGGTCAGTCCCGGCAAACGGGTTTTGGCAGTTTCCACTTCAGTCGGCTGCTGGAATTGGCCCCTTCCAAGGCACGTTTGCCCGAATACCGGGACTGACCCCTTGCCAGAAAAAAGCAGAATTCGGTTCTAGATTCTGCGTGGTCTGGGTGATCTGCGGGAAAAACGATCTTTGATCTTCCCCCATCCGCGTCATCCGTGTCCTCCGCGGTCAAAAGCCTTTCCCAGTTTTCTATCCGCGGTGACTCGTGTCGGGCTGGAAGGTTCCCTGCAGCGGGTGGCCGGCGAGGAAATCCGCGGCGGACATGCGGCGGCCGCCTTCGCGCTGCAGGCTCAGGATTCTTAGCGAACCTTCACCGCAGCCGACCCGGAGGCCGTTCCTGCCGGATTCCAGGATGCGCCCGGGCTCGCCCGCGGCCTGCTCGGGGCGCGCTTCCCAGAATTTCAGCAGCAGCGGGTGAGGGGTGGCTGGAAAATACGTGAACGCCCCGGGCCAGGGAGTCAGGGCGCGGACCTGGTTCCAGATCGCAACCGCCGGACGATGCCAGTCGATCCGGCCGTCTTCCTTCCGGATCTTCCGCGCGTGACTGACTCCTTCCGAAGGTTGCGGGCACGGCTGGATCCGGCCGGCCACAAACTCGGGGATGGTTCGCACCAGCAGGGCGCCGCCGATTTCGGCCAGTCGATCGTGCAACGAGGCGGCGTTGTCCTCGGGGCGGATCGGGGTGGATTCGGCGGACAGGATCGGGCCGGTGTCGAGGCCGGGGTCCATTTTCATGATCGTCACGCCGGTTTCGGGGTCGCCGTTCAGAATGGCGTATTGGATCGGGGCGGCGCCGCGGTATTTCGGCAGGAGCGAAGTATGAACGTTGAGACAGCCGTGCGGAGGGAGGTCGAGGATTTCAGGCGGCAGAATCTGGCCGAAAGCGGCGACGGCAATGAGGCCGGGTTTCCAGTCCCGGAGATTTTCCAGGAAACCGGGTGTGCGGGCGCGTTCGGGCTGGAGCACCGGCAGTCCGGCTTCGAGGGCGATGGTCTTGACAGGGGACGGCTGGAGTTTGAGTCCGCGGCCCTTGGGCTGGTCGGGCTGGGTGACGACGCCGGCGACAGTGAGATTCGGGGCGCGGAGGAGGGCACGCAGGCAGGTGCCGGCGAGGTCCGGCGTGCCCATGAAAATGACGCGGAGCGGCGCCATGCCGGTGGCCGGGTCAGGCCGGGAGCACCTTGTTGATGTGGTGCAGGATGTCGGTCAACACCTTGGCGGGCGACTGGTCGGCGTTGATCCGGTGCACCAGTTTCTTGCCGTAGAAATTCAGCAGCGGCTTGGTTTCCTTCTCGTAGGTTTTCAACCGCTGGCGGATCACGTCGAGGTGGGCGTCATCGAGCCGGTTTTCCTTGAGCGCCCGCCGCTGCATGCGGTGGACGAGGCTTTCGAGGTTGGTGCAGCGGAGATAGAAAATGGCGATGACGTCCAGGGTTTCCTTGAGCATCTCGGCCTGGTGCGGGTTGCGCGGGATGCCGTCGAGCACAAGGATGTCCTGTTCCGGGTGGAAGCGTCCGGCCCGGGTGTTGGCTTCGATGGACTGGCGCCAGAGTTCGATGGTGGGTTCGTCGGGAACGAGTTCACCGCGGCTGGAGTAGTCGACGAAAATTTTGCCGATGGGTGTTTCCGGGGTGAGGGTGCGGAACACATCGCCGCAGGCGCAGTGAAAGAACCGGGGGATGGTGCCGAGGATTTTGCCCTGGGTGCCCTTGCCCGCGCCGGGTGCGCCGAAGAGGAGGATGGTGCGGTACTTCATAAGGCGGTCGAGAGTCGAAACGGAATTGTCGAGGGTCGAGGGTCCAGGGTCGAGAGCCGGCCTGGCGCACCCGGAGCCTCCGGCCCTCGACGCTCGACCTTCGACTCTCGACAGTTCTTAAGCATCCTTGTGTTTCAGGTGGATTTCCTGGATTTCGACGAACGGGATCATCACCTCCTCGGACGCGGCGCCTTTTTGGACCTGGATGTGGATGTCGTTGGCGGCGATGCGGGTGATGCGCTGGGCGACGTGCTGTCCGCGGGCTGCTTTGAAGAGCAGGACCATGTCTTTTTCGGCGTCGCGGCGGATGACGCCGAAGAAGCCGGGGAACTTGGTTTCGAAAAAGCGGCGGTTGAAGGTGAACGCGCCGCGCTGGAACACCTGGGTGGTGGGGAGGGAGCCGGTGGAACCGCCGGCCTTGGCGGCGCTGAGGCGGAGGGAGGACTGCGCTTCGGCGGCGGAGGCGGGGGCTTCTGCGCCGGAGGGCGGGGGCACGGAGAAGGACTGTGCGGTGGCGGCCTGGACCTCGGGGCTTTCCTCCTCTGTTTTTTCAATGTGCGTCGGCATCGCGAGAAAGACAATGGGCGCCAGGAATCCGAGCACGGGAATGGCGGCGAGGGAGCAGATCATGACCTTGGGCCGGGCGCGGAACACGGCAACTTCGAACGCGGCGTAAATATTGGCGGCGTAAACCAGGAGCAGGCAGACCAGCCCGACGCTGGACGAGAGCAGGGCGCTGATCAGCGAGGTGCGGGGCGGCCGGTCCAGGCGGGGAATTTCGCGGATTTCAACCTCGGTTTTCTTGACTTTTTCCTCCGGCGAAACCTCGATGAACGGCTCGACCAGCGGGGCCATCTTCGCGTTCTTCGAAAACTTCTTCAGGTCATCCTGGGAAAACTTGGTCCACGGGGTGCGGTCCGCGTATTTCCCCTCGGGCAGCCGCAGGATGAGACCGCTCTCGTTGAACGACACCACGTCCCCGGTCAGGGTTTGTCCGTCGGTCAATTGAAACGTATCCGCCCGGCCCGCCAGCAGGGAGAGGCTGCAGACGGCCAGGATCCCACAAATCAGCTTGATGCTTCGCACAAGCCAATTTCCTTAACAAATGGGGCGCGTCAATGGAAGAAGATTTCTTCTCTCAAGTTGACGACATGAAGGGGATGGTTGGATTGCTGGATTGCTGGATTTTTGGATAAATGGAAAGACCTTCGTGGGAAATCCATGAATCCAAAAACCCAGCAATCCATTTATCCAGGCGACCCCAATGGAGCAGGGCTCGACGGAGTCTCGCCCCACCGTGGGATTCCGCACTCCGCGCTCCGCATTCCGCACTTAAGAGGGGTCAGGAGCAGCCGAGGCTTTCGCCGCAATTGAGGCATTTGTAGCAGGCGCCGTTGCGCACGGCGACGTGGCCGCAATTGGGGCAGGTGGGTGCGTCCTGCTGGTTGGTGATCATCGCGGTAAGCGAGAAGCCGGGCGTGCCCCGGGCGGCTGCGCCCTTCTGGCCCGCGACTTCCACGACGTCGTTGTCCTCGGCGATCGGCAGTTCAGGCACCGGCCGGTTCACCTTTTTTTTTAGCTCATCGATCAGGCCCGGCATGGCGAGTTCGGGCTGGTTGCGGCCGATCGCGTTGGCTTCGCGGTAGCCTGGGACGAACTGCAGGGCGAGCCAGCGGAACACGTAGTCGGTGATGGACGATGCGTTGCGGATTTCGGGGTTCTTGGTGAAGCCCGAGGGTTCGAACCGCTGGTGGGCGAATTTCTTGGCGAGCGCCTCCAGCGGGACGCCGTATTGCAGCGCCATGCTGGTGAGGGTGCCGATGCCGTCCATCAGGCCGCCGATGGTTGAGCCTTCCTTGGCCATGGTGATGAACAATTCACCGGGCTGGCCGTCTTCGAAGAGGCCGACAGTGAGGTAACCTTCGTGGCCGGCGATGTCGAATTTGTGGGTGATGGCCGTGCGGGTGTCGCTCAGGCGGCGTCGCAGCGGTTTGCCGGCTTCGATGCGCAGGCGCGCAACTTCGGCCTCGAGTTCCTGGAGCTTGCCGCCCAGGGCGGTGCCGTCGGCCGACCTGTCCCCGCCCTCGCTGGTCTTGCGGGTGTTCAGGGGCTGGGACCGCTTGGATCCGTCGCGATAGATGGCGACGCATTTGAGCCCCATTTTCCAGGCCTGAACGTAAGCGTCGCGGATGTCGTCCACGGTGCTTTCGTTGGGCATGTTGACGGTCTTGGAAATCGCCCCGCTGATGAACGGCTGGGCGGCGCCCATCATCTTGAGGTGCGCCATGTATTGGATGCTGCGTTTGCCGCGGTAAGGCTTGAACGCGCAGTCGAACACCGGCAGGTGCTCGGGTTTCAGGCCGCTCCGGACGGTTTCGCCGCCTTCCTCCACGTCCTCGATCGTGTCGAATTTTTCAATGTGGGCAATGATCTGTTCCGATTGTGCGGCCGTGTAGCCGAGTCGGGCGAGGGCCTGGGGGACGGTGCGGTTGACGATCTTGAGCATGCCGCCGCCGGCCAGGAGCTTGTATTTCACCAGCGCGATGTCGGGTTCCACGCCCGTGGTGTCGCAATCCATCAGGAACGCGATCGTGCCGGTCGGCGCGAGCACGGTGACCTGGGCGTTGCGGTAGCCGAGTTTGCGGCCGCGCTCGAGGGCGCGATCCCAGCAGCTCCGGGCCTCGGATTTGAGGTAGTTGAATTCGGCGCTCGGCTGGATGTTTTCGACGGCGTCGCGATGCTGCTGGATGACGCCGAGCATGGACGCGACGTTGTCCCTGGTGAGCGGGCGGGAGACATGGGCGCAGCGGGCGTCGCGGTAACCGGGGAAGGCGCCCATGGCGCCGGAGATTTCGGCGCTCTGCTCGTAGGAATGGCCGGTCATGATGGCCGTGATGGCGCCGGCGAGGGCCCGGCCTTCATCGGAATCGTAGGACAACCCGTAGCTCATCACCAGCGAACCGAGGTTGGCGTAGCCGAGGCCGAGCGTGCGGTAGATGTGCGAATTCTCGGCGATCTGCTGGGTCGGGTAGGACGCGTTGTCGACGAGGATTTCCTGGGCGGTGATGAAGATGCGGACGGCGGCCTTGAAGCGGTCGACGTCGAATTTGCCGTCCTCGCGTTTGAACTTCATGAGGTTCAGCGAGGCGAGGTTGCAGGCGGTATTGTTGATGAAAACGTATTCCGAGCACGGGTTGGTGGAATGGATGGGCTCGGTGCCTTTGCAGGTGTGCCACTTCTGGATGGCGCCGTCGTATTGCACGCCGGGATCGCCGCAGATCCAGGTGCCTTCCGCGATTTTGTTGAGCAACTGGCGGGCGTCCTTCTTCTCGAGCGGCTTGCCGGTGGTGATGGAGCGGGTCCACCATTCGCGGCCGTCGAGGGCGGCCTGCATGAACTCGTCGCTCGCGCGCACGGACAGGTTTTCGTTCTGGTACATCACGCTGCCGTAAGCGTCGCCGTTGTAGGAGCCGTCGTAACCCTGCTCGATCAGCGCCCAGGCCTTCTTCTCCTCCTTCTGCTTGGCGTCGATGAATTCCTCGATGTCGCCGTGCCAGTCGCGGAGCGTGTTCATCTTGGCGGCGCGCCGGGTCTTGCCGCCGCTTTTGACGACGTTGGCCACCTGGTCGTAGACCTTGAGGAACGACATCGGGCCGCTGGGGCGCCCGCCGCCGCTCAGCTTTTCCTTGCTGGAACGGATCGGGGAAAGGTCGGTGCCGGTGCCGGAGCCGAACTTGAACAGCATGGCCTCGGCATGGGCGAGCTTCATGATCGATTCCATGTTGTCATCGACCGACTGGATGAAGCAGGCGCTGCACTGGGGGTATTCGTACTGGGTGGACGCGCGTTCGGCCTGGCCGGTCTTGCGATTGTAGAACCAGTTGCCTTTGCCGGAATTCTTGCCGATGCCGTATTCGTGGTAGAGGCCCACGTTGAACCAGACCGGGGAATTGAAGGCGCCGTATTGGTTCACGCACAGCCAGGTCAGTTCCTGGTAAAAAACTTCGCCGTCGGCCTTGCTGAAGTAGCCGTCCGCAACGCCCCAGTCGGCAATGGTGCGGCAGATGCGGTGGATGAGCTGCCGGACGGACGTTTCGCGCTCGGGCGTGTTTTGTTCGCCGTAAAAGTATTTGGAGACGACGACCTTCGTGGCGAGCAGCGACCAGGACTTCGGCACTTCGACATTTTCCTGTTTGAAGATGACCTTCCCGGCGTCGTCGGTGATTTCGGCGATGCGCCGTTCCCATTCGAGCTGGTCGAAGGGGTTCACGCGGGGGTTGCTGAACACGCGTTGGACGCGCAGCGGCTTGTGCGCGTTCGCGGACCCGTTCCGGGGGGTGCGACTCGCGGCCACCGGCGAGGAACGGCGACGATGCTGCTGGGGTGCCGACGACATAACTTCTTCTCGTGCGTCTATCATGGTAGTTTCTCTCAAGTCCCACCGGTTTTCCATCACTCGCCCCGTGTATGGACGTCCGGCAGCGTTTTTAGACCAAATTTAACCGAATTTCACGCAAAACGGGCCACTTCTGACAAAGTGACTACCCCAATTAGTTGGGGAACACACGCAGCCTATCACTACGGATTGGGGTAACAAGAAGTTTTTTAAAAAAAGTTGTGGCAGGGTTATTCGCCCCGAAAAATCGGGTGTTTTGAGGCCTTTTTCACCCAAAAAACCAGGTTATTCCCAGCGGTGAATAACCCCGGTGTGAACAAGGCGAACATGGGAGGGACGGCGTCCCCGCCGTCCCGATCCGGGTCCTTTGTTTAGCAGGATGTATGGGACGGCGAGGACGCCGTCCCTCCCGGGTTGTGGTTTCGCGCCCATTCGCGCCAAACCTTCAAGGCCGGCGCTTTTTTCGACGCCGGGCATCCGGTTCCGGCGGCCGCTTGGTTTTGAACCGGCGCACGGGTTCGATGGTCTGGGGGCGGGCCTTGGGGACCAGCACGATGGGGCAGCCTTCGTAGCCGAACGCGGCGCGCATCTGGTCGGCGAGGTATTTCTTGTAAGGCTCGGAGAACAATTCGTCGCGGTTGACGAACAGGAGGAAGGTCGGGGGCGCCTGCCTAACTTGTGTTGCGTAGAAGAATTTCAGCCGGTGCCCGCTGCTGCTGACCGGCTGCCGCCGCTCGACGGCGTCCTGCAGCGTGCGGTTGAGAATCGAGGTCGGGATCTTCTGCTGGAGCTGGGCGGCGACGTAGCGGACGGCTTCGAGCAGGCGGTCGAGGTGAAACCCGGTTTGCGCTGAGGTGAAGATGACCGGCGCGTAATCGAGGAAGAACAGCCGCTCCTGCACCCATTGTCCGAACTCCGACAGCGTGGTCATGGCGCGCGGCGCATTGCGCCCGGCTTTCAGGCGGCGGCGCTCGATCTCCTCCTCGCGCGCCTTGCGCACCGCTTCGTCCACGAGGTCCCACTTGTTCACCACCACGATGCACGCGCGGCGCTCCTCGACGATGCGGTCGGCGACCTTCTTGTCCTGTTCCGTGATGCCCGCCCCGGCGTCGAGCACCAGCACCGCGATGTCGCAGCGCGCGATGGATTCCTCCGCGCGCTTCACGCTGAAGAACTCGATGGAATCGCTGACACTGCGGGTCTTGCGCATGCCGGCGGTGTCGATCAGCACATACTGCTGGCGCACCCCGTCGGTTTCGACCTCGAACGGCACGTCGACGGCATCGCGCGTGGTGCCGGCGATGGGGGAGACGATGACCCGGTCGGAGCGGGTGAGGGAATTGATGATGGAAGATTTCCCCACGTTGGGGCGTCCGACGATGGCGAGCTTGAGCGGGCCGGCAGGGGTCGGGGCGGGGTCGGGGCCGCCTTCGGCCGGCGTTTCCGCCGCGTCTCCCGCCGCGTCTTCGTCCGCGGGCTCCGGCGCGGTTTGCGGCGCGGAAAGCCAGGCGCAGGCGGCGTCCATCAGGGGTTCGATTCCCTCGCCGTGAATCGCGCTGACGGGCAGGATTTTGTCGAACCCAAGTTCGGCGAACTCGGCGACGCCGGCCTCGGCGCGGCTGGTGTCGACCTTGTTCACAACCAGCAGGACGGGTTTGCCGGCGCGCCGGAGCTGGTCGGCGACTTCGCGGTCCAGCGGCAGGATGCCTTCCTGGACGTTGACGACGAACAGGATGACCTGGGCGGATTCGATGGCGATGTGGACCTGGTCGATGGCGGCGCGGACGATGACGTCGGAGGATTTTTCGCGCCGGAGCAGGCCGATGCCGCCAGTGTCGACGAGGGTGAAGGGGCGGCCGCGCCATTCGGCCTCCGCGCTGACGCGGTCGCGCGTCACGCCCGGCTGGTCGTGCACGATGGCAATGCGGCGCTTGATGAGCCGGTTGAACAGGGCGGATTTGCCGACGTTCGGGCGTCCCACGATGGCGATGAGTTCAGGCACCTGGACAGAATGCCGCAGGGCGGGCTGGAATTAAAGCCGGAACCGGAGGGGCAAGGGGTTTTTCGGATTATTGGATAAATGGATTTCTGGATTCGCGCGTGTGAATCCAACAATCCACTTATCCAATAATCCGTTTCTTCGTCAACCCGTTCCGAGCTTGCGGAGCAAGCTGCGGGCGCGCCGGATCCAGACGCGGTCGCGGCGGCGCTGGAAGGCGGGGGCGTGGACGTCGTCGGCGACGACTTCCTGCAGTTCGGCGCGGGCAAGCCGGGGTTGGCCGGAATCGATGTAGAGTTCGGCGAGCTGGACCTTGGCGCGGGGATAGGAATGGGAGGCGGTGACTTCCTGCCAGAGTTTCAGCGCGCCGGGTTTGTCGCCCAGGGCGGCGAGGCATTCGGCCAGCGCCATGAGGGTATAGCCGTAATCGTGTTTCGGGTTTTGGGCGACGACGCCCTCCAGCAGCGGGCGGGCTTCGGCCGCGCGGTTTTGCCGGAGCAGGCATTGCCCGAGGTGCGCCCGCGCATCGATGTCGTCGGGCTCCCGTTCCAGCGACGCGCGGTAACAGGCCTCGGCCTTCGGAAATTTACCTTGCTGGAAATAGATATCTCCGAGCTGGTAATGGTGGTGGGCCTTGTCGAGGTGATGGATCTGGGCCTGGAGTTCGCGGATCCGCCGCCGGTCGGCTGCGCCCGGCAGTTGAAATCCGCGCGCGGCGGCGGCCGAGGACCGGTAGACGAGGAAATAATACAGCATCGCGTTGAGGCCCGGGAACACCCAGATGAAAATGGCCCAGACCCATTCGCCCTGCCGGACGGCGTCGATGAACATCCAGAGCTGGAACGCGCCGACGATGAGCCAGACGGGGCTGCTGAACCAATAGAACGGAAGATCCGAAAGCATGGCGATCAGGACCGGGTCCATGGGGGGCCAGCCTACGGGGCGCGCCGCGCCGGGGCAAGCAATGAAGGCGGCGGCGGCGGTCGAGCGCCGAGGGCGGAGAGTCGAAAGGGAGGCGGCGCCTTCCAGGCCCCCGGCCCTCGACTTTCGACCCTCGACGTGCTTTGTCAGGAACTCCCTTCTTGTTTTTGGGGTGCGATTCCACTACTGTTTGCGGGCTTTTGCATGAATCAGACCCTGGTCGTCATCCCCACGTACAACGAGCGGGAGAATCTTCCACAGCTCGTGGGCCGGGTGCTGGCGCTGCCGACGCGGGTCGACATTCTGGTGGTGGACGGGAACTCTCCGGACGGGACGGGGAAGCTGGCGGACGAACTGGCCGCGGCGCGGCCGGGGGTGCACGTGTTGCACGAGCCGAAGAAGAGCGGGCTGGGGCGGGCTTACCTGGCGGGATTCCGGTGGGCGCTGGCGAGAAATTATGAATTCGTTTTCGAGATGGATTCCGATTTCTCGCATGACCCGGCGGAGATTCCCAATTTTTTGAAGGCGGCGGAGAATGCGGATTTGGTGTTGGGATCGCGCTACACGGGGGGCGTGCGGGTGTTGAACTGGCCGCTGAAGCGGCTGTTGTTGAGCCGGTGCGCGGGGATTTACGTGTGGCTGATCACAGGCATGGGGGTGACCGACCCGACGGGCGGATACAAATGTTTCCGGCGCAGGGCGCTGGAGGCGATCCCGCTGGATTCCGTGCGGTCGGACGGTTACAGCTTCCAGATTGAGATGACGCACCGGTTGTGGCGCGAGGGTTACCGGATCGCGGAGGTGCCGATCATTTTCACGGACCGCATTGCGGGTTCCTCGAAGATCACGGGGCACATTATTCGCGAGGCATCGTGGATGGTGTGGTGGCTGTGGCTGCAGAACGGGTTGCGGCGCCGTCCGAGGGCGCGCCGGCCGGCCTGAAGACTCCGGCTTGCCAGCCGGGAGGTATCGTGGGATCTTCGCGGCCATGATCACCCTGATTGCCGGAACGAACCGGCCTGCCAGCAACACGCGAAAAGTCTGCCGGCAAATTGAAGGATTTTACAAAGCGCTGAATGTTCAGCTGACGGTGCTGGACCTGGCGGAGTTGCCCCAGGAGATCTTCCTGTCGTCTTCCTACGGCGAGAAACCGAAGTCGTTTGCCCCGTTCGCAGACGCGGTTTTGAAATCTTCCGGCCTGCACGTGGTGACGCCGGAATACAACGGCAGCCTGCCGGGCGTGTTGAAGTACTTCATCGACATGCTGAAATTTCCAGAGAGCTTCGAGCGGCGCCCGGTTTGTTTCACCGGCCTGGCGGCGGGAATGTGGGGCGCACTGCGGCCGGTGGAGCAGTTGCAGGCAATTTTCGGATACCGCAACGCGCACATTTATCCGGAGCGCGTCTTCCTGCCGCAGATTCACAATCTCCTGGACGAGTCCGGTAAGCTCAAGGATCCCGAGCTGACCGGCCGGCTGGAGCAGCAGGCGCGGGGTTTTGCGGAATTCGTCTCCCGCTTTCAACCGCGCGCCGCGTAGCGGGATCGGCTTTCTACAGGTGCGACAGCCGGTAGTATCGCTGCACCGGCTGGAGCGCGTCCTGCACGGTCATGACGGAGCCGTTCCCCGTGACGGTCTGGAGCGTCTGCCACGCGGCGTCGCCCAGGGAATCCTTGTATTCCACGAGGTATTGGAGGCCCGGCCGGGTGCCGAACAGGAGCTGCATCTGGTTACCCGTGACATTCCATGAGGCGAATTGCACGGGCGGCCAGAGGGCGATGTTCAACTGCCACCCGCCCGTGAGAGTCCCGCCGTCCAGGTAGGAATCGTCGTTGATGTAGAGCAGCCAGGTCCCGGTTGGGTTCGCGCCTTGCAGGACGGAGAGGGTGGTTCCGTAGGGCATCGGCGGGGCGCCGGGCAGGGAAGTGATGGCGCCGTATTGGGACGGCTGGTACGAGCCGGATCCGAACCAGGAATACGGCGGCACCGGCCCGGCGGCGTCATCGTCAAACGTCAGGGTGTAGTTCGCGATGGCGTCGTAGGATCCGGCGCCGGACATGAGGAGGACGGTCTGGCCCTGGGGCGACACGAGGAGGACCTGGAGGTCGGACGGGTAGGTGTGGGACAGGTTGCTGAGCGTGACGGTGGCCTTGAGGATTTCGCCGGTGAGTGTGACGAAGTTGGTGAGCGGGTAGGTGGTGGCCGGGCCGAAATTGGGGATGGTGATCGAGCCGGGTGTGTAATAGTTGGAGAACGCGGTCGTGACGGTGAGGCGCGCGTTGGTGCTGGTGACGCCGGCGTAGTCGTTGGAGACGACCAAGGAATACAGGCCGGCATGGTTGAACCCGACCGGGCTGAGAGTGAGCGTGGAACCGGTGGCGCCGTTGATGTTGGTGTTGTTGAACCGCCACTGGTAGCGGAACGGGGGAATGCCGGACACGCCCACCTGGAACGAGGCGGAGCCGCCCAGCAGGACGGATTGATTCACGGGCTGGGTATCGATCACCGGCGCGTAAATGGCCGATCCCATGAGAATGAACATGTTGGTCGAGGCGGCAGTGAAATCGTGCAGGTTGATCCCGGAAGCGGTGCCGTCCCACCAATGCGCCGCGGGCGCCGAGTTGTCCGTGAACTGGTTGGCGTAACCGGAACTCGGATTGGACTTGTAGTAGACATCCATCGCATCCCCGTCATTGATGTTATGCTCGAGCTGCCAGAGGTTGTCCGCCTGCACCAGGGTCAGTTCGTAGTTCGCATGCGTGGTGTTTGGCAACAGGCTTTGATTGTCCCGATCGCCAAGCTCGTCGACATGCCAGATCGCAACGCCGGAGCCGGGAATGTTCAGATCGTGCCCCGTCCGGTAACGGCATTCCAACAGATAATATTCCGTCGGCGTCGCCGGTTTCTGGAACCGGTAGAAGTGATTGAAATTGGTCCCTGCCGTGGCGGTAAGCGTCAAAACCCCGGAGGAACCCGCGGTGAGATCCGTCGTGGTCGCCCAGCCGGACGCTCGCTTGAGATAGGCGCAAACCTGGGACGGATTCGATCCCGAGGGGACTCCGTTCCAGCTCCCGGCTGCCATGATGCAGTAATTGCCGGCGCCGCCGCTGGAATCGTAATCGTAATCGTAGAGATCCGGGTACCCGCACAGCATGTGGCCGTTTTCGTGGCAGAAAGTCCCGATCTCCAGGCTGTCGCCGATGTTGCTGACCTGGTAGCGCCAGATGGATTTTCCGCCGGGCGACAATTCCTGTGCGCCGACGTAATAGAGCGAGAACGAATGCGGCCACAGGCCCATCGTCCACACGCCGCCATTGTCTCCGGCATAAAACACGTTGCACGCCACCACCTCGTTGTTCGCATCCACCGTCAGCGCGTTGAATGTCGGAAGAATTTCCGTTTCGTAGTTCGGCAGCGATTTGAGAATGCCGATCGCATCCTGGATCAGCAGGTTGGCATTATAGCCGGCGTCCTCGAGGACATCGTTATAGTACGATTTCGGATGGAGCGAATTGGGGATGCGGATGTAGACCGTCACCACGTTGGTGTACAGCAGGAGACCGTTGGAGTTGTCCAGGTAGAAATTCTTCACCGACCCGTGGTTGCCGTAATTCGAGTAATTGTCCCCGTTGCAGAAATTCACAATCTCCGCCTGCGGAATCGTGGCCGGATCATCATCGAAATCCACCAGCAAACACAATCCCACCTTGGTCCCGATCGTGGCGGAGTCCGGCGGCGCGGGGCTTTGCTTCGACATCGTGGCGAGTCCGGCGGCTTTCAGCGCCGGCCACCGATGCGAAATGTCCATGCCGAGGTCCCACCGCGCGCGGCGCGCCGCGGCATCCTTCTGAACCGCCGCCGCACTCGCCCGGAGATGCTTCGGCGCCGCCAGCGATTTCGTCTGCATGGACCCGACCGGGATTCCGCTGGAGACCAGCGCGCCCCCGGCCGAGGCCGACGCAAAGCAATACGCCCTGCGTTCGGGGTCGAACACCACCGTGTAGCCGTCCAGCGTTTCGAAATCGGCATGAAACTCGTCGCCCTGGCCCCAGAGCTGGATTTTCGTCCCGTCCGGCTGGGTGAACGGGATCTGTTTGGCGAACGGGGCGGCCTCCGACCGGAATGGGATTGCCGTCCAACCGCACGCCACCAGCAGGCCGGCCGGCTCGAATGATTCCGAATGAATGTGATTTTCATGCTTCTCCTTGTGTCATGAACTGGAACTTGCGATCACGCCCGGTTCGCCGGCGTTGTCCCGGGAACCGATCCGTCCAAATTTCCAAACTCCGAATTCGAGAGTAGCCGAGGCCCGGTTTATGGGAAGCAGAAAGTTTGCGCCCGGTGGTCCCCGTTTCCGCCGGATTCGTTCTTGCGAGGCGCCGGATCGGGGCTAGACTTTGTGCCCTGGCTGTTGCGGAAAACCAGCCGGACAAAAAAACCGCATGAGTTCCGACCTGTCGATCTTCGCCGCGCGAGTGCGCGATTACATGGCCATTGCCGCGGGCGAATCCGCGCCTTCCGACGTCGACCCGGCAGACTGGGCCCGGCACCAGGATTCCGAGTTCAATGGCATGGCCCTGGTTCTGGCCGCGATTCAATACCGTCACAACCCGGTTTTCCAAAAACTCTGCGACGCACGCGGAATCCGGCCCCAGGCCCTCGTGCATTGGTCGGAAATTCCCGCGCTCCCGACGCGGGCATTCAAGGACTTCGACGTGACATGCCTGCCGGCGGGGGAGCGTTCACGCGTTTTTCACTCCAGCGGAACCACCGGCCATACGCCCAGCAGGCATCTCCATTCCGAGGAATCACTGGCCCTTTATGAAGCATCGCTTTGGACCTGGTTTCAAAACCAGATCCCCGGGAGATGCAAACTCCTGGCATTGACTCCGCCGCCGGACGCGATTCCGAACTCCTCGCTCGGTCACATGTTCGAGGTCGTCCGGCGCCAGCTCGGATCCGGACCGGATTGTTTTGCGGGCCGTTTGGATTCCGCGGGAGGCTGGCGGTTGAACCTGGATTCCGCCATCCGCGCCCTCGACCAGTCGGTGGACCAGGACAAACCGCTCGCGATCCTTGGCACGGCTTTTTCCTTCGTTGAATTACTCGATGAACTGGGCCAGAAGCGATGGCCATTGCCGGCGGGGTCGTGGGTGATGGAAACAGGCGGCTACAAGGGCCGGTCGCGCGCGATCCCCCGCGCGGAATTGCACCGCTGGATTTCCGGATCGCTGGGCCTGACGGACGGCGCGATCCTTTCGGAATACGGCATGAGCGAATTAAGTTCACAGGCTTATGCCCGCACGGAAACTGCCGGCGCCGTGTTCCACTTTCCACCCTGGGCCCGCGCACGCGTGGTGTCGCCTGAAACGGGGCGCGAGGCCGCGGACGGCGAAACGGGTTTGCTTCAAATTTTCGACCTGGCCAACGTGTTTTCGGCAATGGCGCTGCAAACCGAGGACCTCGCCGTCCGGCGCGGCGCGGGTTTTGAGCTGCTCGGCCGCGCCACCGGCGCCGAGGCGCGCGGGTGTTCCCTCATGCCGGCCGCCGCGCCCGGGAAATCCTGAAACGCCATGAACCTGCCGAACTATTTCATCGCCGACCTGCCGCCCGGGGCCTCGCTCACGGCCGCCATGGTCTCGGAAGCCTGCCAGACACTGAAACGGAACCGTGAGAAGTACGTGGCCCACCGCTCCACGCGCGAGATGGCGGACATTCTGTGCGGCGTGGCGGAGTCGTGGCTCGATGCGGCGTCGCCGTTCCGGAACCTCGCCCTGGAGCTCGGGCCGGCCGCCACCCGGTTTTCGCGAGCCACTTTGGAGGCCGGGATCGATTCCTTTTTCCGGCGCTGGACGCCCGAGAATGTCAACGCGCTGCTGACACAGGAACTCGGTCATTCCAAACGCCTGGATGAAGTGGCCTCGGATCCCGCGGAGCAGCGGCAGGGGCGCGGTTCCATCGCCACCGGCCCCGAACTGGCCGTGCACATCGCGGCCGGCAATTTGCCGGACCCCGCCTGGATGAGCCTCGCGACGGGATTGCTGACGCGGTCCGCGCAGTTTGTGAAGTGCGCCTCCGGGACGTCGCTGCTGCCGCGATTGTTCGCGCATTCGATTTACGACGCCGAACCCAAACTGGGCGCGTGCCTGGAAATCGCGGAGTGGCGGGGCGGCCAGGAAACCGGGCTTGAACAGGCGCTGTTCGACGAGGCGGACCTGGTGACCGCGACCGGTTCCGATGAAACCCTGGCGGCGGTGCGCCGTGTTCTGCCGACGCGGGTGCGGTTCCTGGGCTACGGGCACAAGGTGAGCTTCGGCTACGCGGCCGCCGGATCGCTCTCGGGCTTCCAGGCCAAGAAGACCGTGGCCCATGCCGCGGCGGACGTGGCCGCCTGGGACCAGCAGGGCTGCCTGTCGCCTCACGTGATTTATGTGGAACACGGCGGCAGCGTCACGGCGGAGTTGTTCGCCGAAATGCTCGCGGCCGAGCTCGACCGGCGCGAAGCCCTGCAGCCGCGCGGGACCCTCAGCCCGGAGGAAGCCGCCGCCATCGCGTCCCGCCGCTCGTTCTACGAAGTGCGCGCCGCCCACTCGCCCGATACCCGGTCCTGGCAAAGCCCGGGTTCCACCGCCTGGACCGTGGTTTACGAGGCCGACGCCCGGTTCCAGGCGTCCTGCCTGAACCGCTTCATTTACGTGAAAGGCGTCGTCGATCTCGACGAAGCCCTCCGCGGGGCCGACGCAATCCGCGGAAAGGTCTCCACTGTCGGGTTGGCCGCGCCGGCGGAACAGCGCGAGGAAATGGCCCGGCGCCTGGCGCGCTGGGGTGCAACGCGCGTTTGTCCGCTGGGCCGGATGCAACAACCGCCGCTCACCTGGCGGCATGATGGAAGGCCGGCGCTGGGAGACCTCGTGATCTGGACGGATGTCGAAAACGAATGAAGAAGACAGAATACAGAAGGGTGGGGCGGGACTCCGGCGAGCCCCGCTTCTGGATTTGAAATCTCAAATTTCAAATTTGAAATCCCAGAGAGGGCTCGACGGAGTCTCGCCCCACCTTTGAGTGAACATGGAACTAAGAAAAACATTTCAATTTGAAGCGGCGCACCTGCTGCCGCGACTGCCGAAAAATCACAAGTGCCGCCGGCTGCACGGGCACAGTTTCCAGGTGGAAATCGTCGTGCGCGGCGACTGCGACCCGCGCCTCGGATGGGTGATGGATTACGCCGACATCAGCGCGGCCTTCCGGCCGCTCTGGGAAAAACTCGATCACCGCTACCTCAACGAGGTGGACGGCCTGGAAAATCCCACGAGCGAAAACATTGCGGTCTGGATCTGGCGCCGCTTGAAACCGAAGCTGCCGCTGCTGTCAGAAGTGGTCGTGGCGGAAACGTGCACGGCGCGGTGTGTGTACCGGGGTTCCCCGTAGCAGCGATCGTGAGATCGCGGATTCAACCCTTCTCCCCAAACCTCAGCACGTTGAGCACGCGGTGGCCGGAGCCCCAGATTTCATCCAGCATCCCGTCCACATCCTGGCCGGCGATGCGAACGACGCAGACCGGGCGATCTTCCTGTCGGGAGGTGATGAGGCTGACGACGCGCACGTGATGGCGGTGGGCCGCCTGCTGCACCAGGCGGAACACATCTTCGCCGCCCGAGATGTCAAACGTGATGCGAGCGCCCGGTTGATCGGATGCAAAAAAACTCACGAACGCCCGGAAGATGTCCGATTCGGTGATCAGCCCGACCAGCGTGGATGTGCCGGTGCGGACGACCGGCAGCGCGCCAATCTTGTTCTCGGTCATCAATGTCGCGGCGGTTTCAATCGGGGTCTCCGGCGTGGCGAGGACCAGGCGCTGCGACATGATGTGGCCCACGATTTCCGGCGCCTGCCGGTTTTCCAATCCGAGCACGGCGAACGGGTTGACGTCCGGCGGCACCGCGTGAAGGATGTCCTTGGCCGACACGATCCCGACCAGGTGCGGTCCGTCGGCGCGCTGTTCCACCACCGGCAGCCGGCGGATGCGTCTCAGCGCCATCACCGAGGCCGCTTCGGCAATCGGCGCCGCGGCGTCGATCACCGCCACCGTCCGCGTCATCCACATGCTCACAATCATGGCTGGAGCAGGGAAAGCAGGTGTTGCAGAAACACGACGTTGTCGCACGGCAGATATTCCATCCGGCCGCCCATGCGGGAAAAACTCTTGCAGAACCGCAGATAATACGCCGGGTTGTCCTTCGGCGGTTCGCCCTTCGACCAGTCCCAGCCGCCGCCTTCCTGCAGATCGACAACAAACATCGAGTGGTCCTTCACGATCGACCGGCCCGATTGCAGCCGCAGGTTGTTCACGCAGCTCAGGCTCTTCTCAAATACCTGCGGCGCCATAATCGCGGATCCGACGGACAACACCACGCCGCGATCGAGTTGTTCGACCGACGCGCAGAACAGGCGGAAATCGATCGCCGCCGCGCGCCCAATGGCGGCGCCGTTGAACATCGGGTGGCAGGCAATGATGTCGTAGCCGATGCCGGGATGCACCGTCATCGGCACGTTCAATTGAAAGGCGCGGGCGAGAATCGCCGTGGATTTCCAGGGGTGCGGCACCTGGATGCGGCCGGCGGGTGTGGACTGGGATTTCAGAACCTGGAGCAATTCGGCGCGGGCGGGCGCAAGCGGGTGCGCGGGGGCATCGCGCAGCGCCTTCTCGAGTTCCGCAGCTGTCGGCAATGTGACGCCGTCTTCCGCGATGAATCGACCGAGGCTGCGGCCGTAACCCTCGTCCCGCAGCGCCCCGGCCAGCAACGCAACATGCAGGCAGCGGCCGGTTTCGTCCCACGTGCCGAACGTGCCCGTCGCAACGTTCTTCCGCACGCTCTCCTCGGTGCGGCCCAGAAACGAAAGTTCCCAGTCGTGAATTGTTCCCGCCCCGTTGGTGGCGAGGTGCGTGATCCAGCCCTGGTCCATCAGGGCATTGACCAGCCGGTGCCCGCCGTTTTTCACCAGGTGCGCCCCATACATCAGGATCACCGAGGCCCCCGCCCGGCGCGCCTGGCGGATGCGATCCGCACAGTCTTGAAGCAGCGAAGCCAGCCCGGCCGCTACCGGCGGCAGCGGTCGGGCCGGATCCACGAGGATTTTTTCGATCGAACTCAAGCTCTCGCGGGCCGACAGCGGCTGCACCTTGAGCCGCGACAGGTCGAACGGTTGAGGAAACGGGTTCATAAAATCAGCCGTGAATTGGTTCCACGTCGCAAATCAGGACGCCTTCCCGCAACGAGGCGAGCGCATCCGGCTTCTTCGGCACAAACTCCTGCGCCACGAAACCCCGGAATCCCGCCGCCAGGATCGCCTGCATCACCGCAGGATAATTAATCTCCTGCGTGGCATCGATCTCGCCCCGGCCCGGAACCCCGCCGGTATGATAGTGCGCAATGCAATCAGCATGCGTACGGATCGTGGCAATCAGGTCACCCTCCATGATCTGCATGTGGTAAATGTCGTAAAGCAGCTTGAACCGGTCGGACCCGACCCGCTTCACCAGTTCCACGCCCCAGGCGGAATGATCCGCCATGTAATCCGGATGATTCACCCGGCTGTTCAGCAGTTCCAGGCAGATCGTGACGCGCTGCTTTTCCGCCAGCGGAAGGAACCGCTTTAAGCCCTCCGCGCAGTGATCCAGCCCCGCGTCGTCCGCCATGCCCCAGCGATTGCCGGAAAAACAAATGATGTTGGGTGTTCCCGACCGGGCCGCGGCCGGGATCGATTGCTCCATCCATGCCGCGATGCGGTCGTGGTTCGACGGCTGATTGAGCCCGTCGGGAATTCCTCCGGGAACCCCCGTGAGCATGGCGCAGCGCAGCCCGTGCTCGTGAACCACGGGCAGATCCTTGACTTCGACGAGATCTATCGCTTCCAGGCCCATGCCACGTATGGCCGCGCAAAAATCCGGCAGCGGGATTTTTTCGTAACACCAGCGGCAGACAGAAGGATGGATATAGCCGCGGAGCGCGGGAACAGCCGGTTTTTCCGCGGCAGCGGCCGGCGACGGAAGCGCTGCAGCGGCCAGCGCAGCCGTGCCGCCGGCGATCGTCCGCAGAGCCGAGCGTCGCGAAATCTCGCGGTTCATGCAGACGATGATGTAGCGCCCCAGCCTGATTTGCGCGAGCTTTTCCTGCCAGCCCGAAGGGGTCAGTCCTATAATTGTGAATCTTTGGGGCAAAATGGCGCAACCGAACCCAAAATTCACAATTATAGGACTGACCCCTTCCGGGAGGTTAAGAGGTCAGGAATTCGAGGAGGCGGCGGTGGGCGCTTGGGAAGGCGAGCTTCTGCAATTCGGGGGCGGTCAGCCATTGGCCATCGTTGGTTTTTGGCCGGCCCAGTGCGCGCGCGTGGTAAACCTGCAGCGTGATCCGGTGATGCGTGATGGAATGACGGATGGTGCAGACCGGGTCGGACTCGGCGAGAGTGAACCCCAGGGTTCCTGCCGCGCGTGCAGCCGATTCCGGCCCGGCGCCCAGTTCTGCGTTTGGAAATTCCCAGAGTTGAGCGTTCACTCCGCCGGCCGGGCGCTGCCGCACCAGGACCCGGCTTCCGTCGCGAACGATGAATGCGGCGACGCGGCGCTGCACGGATTTTCGGCGCCTGGGCAGCTGGGGAAATGCAGCCGCACGGTCCTGGCGCCGCGCGGAGCAGTGGATTCGGACGGGGCAATGAACGCAGTCGGGATCGCGCGGCGTGCAGATCAGTGCGCCGAGTTCCATCAGGGATTCGTTGAGCTTGCCGCTGGACCGCGGCTTGCCTGCGGTTGCGGCCAGCCGGACGAGTTTCTCCGCCAGGCTCCAGAGTTGGGAATTGATTTCAGGAGCGCGAGGATTTCCCGGAATTGCAAACAGCCGGGTCAGCACGCGAATCACATTGCCGTCGAGAATCGGCGTGGGCTGATTGAAAGCGATGCTGCAAATGGCCCCCGCGGTGTAGCGGCCGATGCCTGGGAGGGCCAGCACCTGCTGGAATTCGGACGGGAACTTGGCGTCGTGGCTGGCAACAACGGTTTGGGCGGCTTTTTGAAGATTGCGGACGCGCGAATAGTAGCCGAGTCCCTCCCACAGCTTGTGCACGCGTGCAGGCGAAGCCTTGGCCAGGGCCTGGATTGTCGGCAACTCCCGCATCCAGCGTTCCCAGTAGGGCACCACCGTGGCCACCTGGGTTTGCTGGAGCATGATTTCCGAAACCCAGATCCCGTAGGGATCACGCGTGCGCCGCCACGGCAGCTCCCGGGCGCTGGACTGGAACCAGTCGAGCAGAGCGACGACGATGCTTCTGGCTTTTCCAGGACCGGGCTTCATGACCGCCAGACTCCGGCAGAAAACCTTCCGGAGCAAGCCGCGGAACCTTGAAAAGGGCACCTATGGACGCGAAAATGGCCGCCAAAATCGCTCCATAGCCCGTTTTTTGACCCTTTATTTCGCATAACACCTTGGATCCCAGAAGCATGCTTTGGCGACACCAGACCGACAGGGCTCGACGGAGTCTCGCCCCACCGTGTTCAATGCCGCAGGCGGAAGTACATCGAATCGTTTGTGGGGGCAGGCAGCGTGACGACGGTTTTGTTGCTGAAGATAATGGGCGCGGCATTGACGGCCGACCATGAACCTGACGCGAGGTTTGTGGTGCCTTCGAGCATATAACCATTTGCCCAGTCGGGATAGGTCAGGACCGTGTTGCCTCCGGAAACCGCCGCCGCCATGCTCGGGGTCACGGTTTCAATGTGGCCCGCCAGCCGGCGCAGGAACGCCGCGTTGCCGGTCAAGGTCACCGTGACATCATACCAGCCGTTGTTATCCACGAGCGCCGGAACCGTCACCGTCCCGGTGCTGCCGGCGGCGACGTTCTCGGTCCAGGAGGCGCCGTTGACATAGCTGTTGGTTAGGATAAATCCGACTGCCGATGCGGTCGAATTCCGCAGGGCCAGCGTCAGACCGCGATCGTCGAAACTCGAGGTCACTTCAACCGCGCCGCAATCCGCGTTGATGTTCCCCGCGAAGCGCCGCTGAAATCCATTCGGACCGTAGCAGGCCAGGTCGTAGGAGCCGCCGGCGGCGGTGACATCGAAGGAATCCCACGCCGCAGTGTTTGGGGCCACGTCGTAGGGCCACGGGCCGTCGGATCGATACGCGTTGGCGTAAATGGCGAAATGCACGGAGGCGTCGCCGCTGTTGGTGAGGGTGATGAACAATCGGCCCGAACCGCAGTCGGCGGAGGACGCAGCGTTGGGCTGGTAGGGCAGCGGGCGCGGGATGGTCCACCCGGTTTCCTGCGCCGGGAACGATTGCGGGGACGGCACGGCCGGGGTGGTGCCGCTCGAACATGTCACGCCCGTGACGGCCGGCAGGCTGGGATAATTCGTGTTCGGATTCTTGAAGTCGAATGCCGCGGTGAGGTCGCCGCACACCTGCCGCCGCCAGGCGCTGATGTTCGGTTCCTGAACGCCGGTCCATGTTTCGAGGAACCGGATGGTCGAGGAATGATCGAACACCTGCGAGCAAACGTAGCCGCCGCGGCTCCATGGCGAGATCAAAAGCATCGGCACGCGGGCGCCCAGCCCGACGGGCAGGCCGCCGACGAATTCATCGGGAGTGCCCGGCGGCGGGACCGGCGGGGGGACATGGTCGAAGAATCCGTCGTTTTCGTCCCAGGTCAGCATGAAGACGGTGGAATTGTAAATCGCGGGATTCGAGTGGAGCGCATCGAGGAGTTGCCGGGTTAACACGGCGCCATTTGCCGGCGAGTAAGGAGGGTGTTCGGAGTCGGCGGTTTTTGCGATAATCCAGGACACGCGCGGCAAGGTTCCGTTGGTCACATCCTTTTTGAACGCGGCGACCAGGTCCGGCACGGTCGCCATGCCATTGTCGTAGAGCGGATTTCCCGGGGCGGCGTTTCGATACTGGACGAACCACGCGAGGGCGTTGTCGTCATAATTGTCGGTTTCCTGGTACACCTTCCAGTTGATGCCGGCGTTCTGCAGTCGCTCGGGGTAGGTCGTCCAGGTGAAACCCGGTTCGCTGTTGTCGATCGCCGGCCCGCCGCCCGTGCCGTTCGGATCGATTGTCGCCGTCCAGAGATAGAGCCGGTTGGGATCGGACGGCCCCATCACGGAGCAATGGTAATGGTCGCAAAGGGTAAAGGCTTCGGCCAGGGCGTAGTGAAACGGCAGGCTGGATCGCGTGTAATAACTCATGGTGGTCGTGCCCTTGGCGGCGATCCAGCTGTCCCACCTGCCCGAATTCCACGCGGCATGCCCCGTTCCCCAGCCGTGGTCCAGGTCTTCCAGGCACTGGTAGGAAACGGGAAATGGCAGGACGTAACCGCCGCCTTGCGGCTGGTAGAAATCGGTTTTCCCGTTCTGGAACCGCAGCGCATTGCGGTCATTGAATCCGCACACGCCCGGGAAGGATCCGAAGTATTGGTCGAACGACCGGTTTTCCTGCATGAAGATCACGACATGCCGCACGTCGGCGATGGTGTGGGTGACGTTGGTGTCGGGTTGAACGATGAGTTGGGCCGGGTTGCTGGTGAGGCTCAGGCCGCCGCCGGTAGCGACCACGGTGTATTCGCCGCTGTTGGTGGGGTCGAGGTTGGTGAGCAGGAACTGGCTGCTGGTGGCCCCGGCGAGAGGGGCGCCCTGGTGGAACCATTGCAGCGCGGGGGCAGGGTCGCCGGCGACGGCGCAGGAGAGCAGGAATCCGTCTCCGGCAACGCGGGTGCCGCCTTGCGGTTGCTGGACGAACGAAACCGGCAGCGGCGCGCCCAGGCCCAGGCCGCCGGCGCCTTTCATGTAGGCGTTCAACACATCCGACGCACTCAGCACACGGCTCCACATGGCGACTTCGTCCAGGTCGCCGTTGAAACTTGAAATCGCCGTGCCACTCGCGTGGTCGCAGCGCAACGTCGCGTCCTGTCCAAGCGCGAGAATGTGATTGGTCACCCACGCGTCGAGCGATGGGCGAAGGCTTTGGCCGATGTTGGCGGCGATGGCAACAGAGGCGACCAGGATTCCGTCCCGGTAAAAGACCGCGGTGCCGCTTCGTTGCAGGGTCATCACGATCTGGTGCCAGTTGCCGTCAAAGACGACGGCATTGGCGCTTGGCTGCGGATCGAAGTCTTTGCGCGTGCCGCCGGCGGTATTCATGTTCCATTGGAATTCACTGGCGCTGGCGGGATCGATTTCCTGGGCCAGGATCCAGCCGACATTGGCTCCGGAATTCCAATCCTTGTTGGCGGCGATCGGGTTGTCGCCGAGTGCCTGGCCATTCCTGGGATCGAGGGAACGCACCCAGACCTGGAACGAAAAATCGCCGACACTCGGCGTCGGATCCGTGTAGGAGACGTATTGCTCGGCGCGGGTGGCGTTGTTGGTGAGTTTCAGGTAGCCGCCGCTGACGCCGCCGGACGGCTGCACCGCCGCGCCGCCCGCCCCGACCCCGATGCCGCCGCCTTGAACGTCGTTCAATGAATTCGAAAACGGGGCGTAAAAAATGAGGTTGTTGGTGAGAGACGATGTGGGAATTGCCAACGTCAGCGCCGTGCCCACGCCTCCCAGTCCCGCCACTTCGGAAGCGGACAGGGCATGATCCCAGACCGCGACCGTTCCGAACAGGCCCCACATGTCCTCCCAGTTATTGTCCGCGGAAAGATAGAAAGTCGGGTTGAGCGAGTAGCGTCCATCGACGCCCTGGCCCGGGGCGCTGAGGAACAGGGTGCCGTCGACGTACACTTTGAAGGAGCTGCTGTTGTTGACGGACCAGACGATGCGATGCCATTGGGACGCGTCGAAGGTGAGGCTTGAATAGCCGAGGGCGCCGCAGCCGATGGTGCTTCCTGCGCCGCCGCCGATGATAAACAGATCGCCGTCATTGCCATGCGGATCGCTCGCGGTCTGGAACAGGCTGTTGAAGGCGCCGGCCTGGTTCTGCTGATAGTCAATCATTACGGTGTAATTATTGACGTAAGCGCCGCCGCCGTTAGGGGAAATGCCGTGAGGAACCTGGAGATAATCCCAACTGCGATCCTGGATGACGCCGTTGTCGGAATAGAGGCTGGGATTTGCGTCCGTGCCGATGGCGGTCCATGGCCCCGCGTACCAGGCGCTGTTGCCGGAATCGCCCTCGTAGGAATAGAGGTTTCCGCCGACGGTCCCATTGAATTTGGTCGCGTCGGTTTGGAACAGCCACAATCCGGTGAGGCCCGGCGGGACATTGGTGGCCTGGGCGACCGCGGCGGCTGCAAAGACGACAAAACTTAAGAGGAGATGCTTCACAGTCATCGCGCAGGATTTCGGAAATGGGCTGAAATGTCTTAAATGCCCCGCGGGCGGCAGGGATTGATCGGCTGAATATGGTCTCACGCGGGTCAAAATTCAACCCCCGGGTGGCGCTCGGGTGCGATTTACGGCGAGGGTCAGGAGCGCGGCTGTGTCCGCCAGGACCAGCCGCAGAAATGTTCGATATTCCAACGCTCCCTGTCTTCTCAAACGCCTTCGCATCTGCCACGTCCCTGCTGCTGATCCTTCGGATACAGCCGCGCTCCGGGAATTGCCCCTCATTTCGAATCGCACCCGTGGCGCTCGCAAGGGCTCGCTTTGTCCGGGGTTATCGTGTATCGCCCTTTCAGGCCTTGAAAGGATTGGCGCCATCAACTTTTTGTGTCTTTTGCACCTTTTTGCGGCTAAATAAGGCGCGTGAATCCGCGGACATCTCATACGTGCAAACTGACCGACGACCAGGCGGCGGAGCTTCGGAAGCTGGCGGTGGACCAGGGCTGGAGGTTCCGCGAGGTGCCGTACGCGCGGTTCGCGGCTGAGAAGGACAAGGTCAACATCGTCTTCTACGAAAGCGGCAAGCTGGTCGTGCAGGGCAAGGGCACGCAGGAATTCATCGAGTTCCTGCTGGAACCGCAGATCCTCAAGGAAGCGCGCCTCGGCTACGAAGCGGTCCTGAATCCGGACCTGCTGCTGCCTCGCTTCGGCGTGGACGAAAGCGGCAAGGGCGACTTCTTCGGCCCGCTCTGCATCGCTGGCGCCTATGTGAACGAATCCGTGATCGCCGCCTGGAAGGACGCCGGGATCCGGGATTCAAAGAACATTTCCAGCGACAAAAAAATCGCCGAGCTGGCGGAGTTGATCCGGGACACGCCGGGTTGTGTGACGTCGGTTGTGCCGGTGGGGAACGAAGCTTACAACCGGCTTTACGGCAAAATGCGGAGCGTGAACACGCTGCTGGCGTGGGGCCACGCGCGCGTGATTGAAAATCTCATGGGCCAGCGGCACCGGATGCAGCCGCCGCCGGTCCGCGCCATCAGCGACCAGTTTGCGTCGAAGAAGGAAACCGTGGCCAAGGCGCTGATGTCGCTGGGCCGCGAGATCGAGCTCGTTCAGCGGCACAAGGCCGAAGAGGACATCGCGGTGGCGGCGGCGTCGATCCTGGCGCGGCACGAATTCGTGACGCGGCTGGGCAAGATGGAAAAGGAATTCGGGATGAAATTTCCGAAGGGCGCCTCAGCGGCCGTGGATTTGGCCGCGAAGGAATTCATCGCGAAGCACGGCGTGGAGAACCTGTCCAAGGTGGCGAAGATGCATTTCCGGACGGCGCTGCGGGCGCAGGGGTTGCCGGAACCGCCGCGGAAGGAATGGCGCAGGGGGTAGAGGCAGAGGGATAAATGGATTGATGGATTGTTGGATTATTGGATGGCCGTAGCCGCAATCGTGAGATTGCGGTTCCGCATTCTTCCTTGATTTGCCGGGGCTCGACGGAGTCTCGCCCCACCTTATCGCGATTACACCAATTCCGCCGGGACCGGCTTTTCGATGATGGCGGATTTTTCCGGGGCCGGGGTGGTGCTGGTTTCGGTGGTGGCGGGCTGGGCTTTGGGGGTGGCGGCGTCGGCCTTGGCGGCATCCGACGGGGCTTCGCCGTGGCGTTCGGGGAGGCAGATGATGAACGTGGCGCCTTCGCCCTGGACACTTTCGGCGGCGATGCTGCCGCCGTGGCGCGAGACGATCTTGCGGCAGAGCGACAGCCCGATGCCGGAGCCTTCGTATTCGCTGCGGCTGTGCAGGCGCTGGAAGACTTCGAAAATTTTCTCGCGATATTTTGCGTCGAACCCGATGCCGTTGTCCTGGAATTTAAACTGCCAGATCCGGCCGGTTTTCTCGGCCGACGCGGTCTCCGGCTGGGCTTCCGCCTCGATCCGGATGACCGGCGCGACGTCTTTTTTCCGGAATTTCAGCGCGTTGCCGATAAGATTCTGGAAGAGCTGCCGCATCTGGGTGGGATCGGCCATGATGGTCGGGAGCGGTCCGACGTTCACCTTGCCGCCGACTTTTTCGACGAGGATTTCGAGGTCGGAAAGAACCTCGGCGGCCAGCGTATTGAGGTTGACCTGGACGGACGGTTTGGCCTGGGTGGTGACGCGGGAGAGGGCGAGCAGGTCGTTGATGAGATTGCGCATCCGTCCGGCGGCGTCCTGCATGCGCTTGAGGTAATCGAGTCCGTCCTCGTCGAGCTGGCCCTGGCATTTTTCGCGGAGGCGATCGCCGAACGCCATGACTTTGCGGAGCGGTTCCTGGAGATCGTGGGAGACGCCGTAGGCGAATTCCTGAAGCTCGCGGGTGCGTTCGACGACTTTCTTCTCAACCTCTTCGATGTGCGCGCGGGCCTGGGCGGTGAGGTGCCATTTTTCCGTGAGCGCGAGGGCGACCTGCATGACTTCGATGTTGTCGAAGGGCTTTTTCAAAATCAGCAACTGGTCCGAGTGCCCCAGCCGCTTCATGATTTTATCCCAGGAATAATCCGAGTAGGCGGTGCAGATGACGACCTGGAGATCGCGGTATTCGGCCCAGATCCGTTCGACGGTTTCGATGCCGTCCCAGCCCGGCGGCATGCGGACGTCGACGAACGCGGTCGCGTAAGGCCGACCGGCTTTGGCGGCTTCGATGACCTTGGCGTAGCCCTCCTGGCCCTGGGAGGCGCAGTCCACTTCAAATTCAACCACCGGAGCTTTATCCGTCTTCTCCCCGAACAACGCGGCTTCCATGTTTTCCAGGTGCCCGTCCTCCTCGTGTTTGGGCGCCAGGATATTCCGAAAATCCTTGTGAATGGACGGATTGTCGTCAATGACCAGGATGCGTCGGTTCTTGTTCATAAAGGTCGTTTAGGCGAGGGTGCTACAGCAACTTGCACACCCAACAGGGAACAAAAAACCGCGTCCAAACCTCCGTTGCCTGCCGATCCTGGGTGATATTCTGGTAACTATCTGAAATCCAGTGGTTAATATTCGCAATGGCGCCGATTGTGACGTTTTACGGCGGCAGCATCGACAGAAAGATCACCTGGTATCTTGCCCAGCAACTGGACAAGTTCCCGCGATTCGAAGTTGCCGGATCAGTCGCGCGGCATGAATGGCTGTGTGCGAAGCCACGCGATCAGCTCATCCGCCATCGCGCGATCGTCGGCGACGCGCGGGTGATTGCCGGACCAATGTTGGAAAGCGAAATGATGGATCCGCGGGTCGCCGGGCTCGAGTTTGTCGATCACTTTCTGCCACGCTTCGCGAAGCGCGGCGCTCTGGGATCCGCCGAACATTCCGCCGCGGAGCAGGACGACTTGGCTGTCGGGCCAGGCGGCGCGGAACGCGCGGACGAGAGCAACGTAATTTTCCGTGAACGTCGGGGGGAACGGCTGGTGTTTGGCGCTGGTGAAGGAGTTGTCGTTTTCACCCAGGTTGATGAACAGCACCTGCGGTTTCCAGGATTCAAGGTTGGCGGGGGCGGAATCGGCTTTCGGGTAGAGTTTGTTCCACATTTCGATGGCGCGCACCCCGACCCAGCCGGTGGAGACGCCCATGCCGCTGACGGCGATGTTCCGGTAATCCGCGTGAAACGCCTCGGCGGTCATCGCGCCGTAGCTCAGCGCGTTGTTGTGCGTCGAGCGGTCCTTCCACTGGTCCTGCGCACCATCCTCATTGCAGGCGCCCGCGGTGATGGAATCGCCGAAAAACATCATTCGGAACGGGGGAACAGCCTGCGCGGGCGGCGACACCCTGGCGTCCGGGGCGATTTCGATTCCGAGAAACGCGGCATAGCCTGCGGCTGCCTCACTGCGTTTGAACAGCACAAGGCGGTGCGCGCCGGGCCCGGGCGGAGGCTGGAGCTCATAGGCGCGGACCGCCGGGTCGCGCAGCGAAAGCAGATGATTGGTGCCGTCGATCGCCGCGTTGAAGTGGCATTCCCCGTCGAGCCGGTCGAACAGCAGGACCAGTCGCGGCCCGGTGAAATCGACCGCGATGCGGCTGGCCTGCCACACGACGACCGGCGCGGCGGGATCTTTCATGTCGAAGCGCCCCTCGTATCGGAACGCCGGGTTGTCGGCGGAGACCGACTGCAAGCCGGGGAGGGTGTTGGTGGAAACGGCGAAGTCGGGAGCGGCCGGCGCAATTTCGGGGAGCAGCAGCGCGGCCGTGAGAAGGCAGGAACAGCGGAAGGCGGCGATCAAACTCATGGGATAAGAAAAACATCCGGCCGCGACCGGGTCAATCCCCGTTCCCGCCATCGCGCGCGGGCCCGCCCCGGGCCAGTTTTGATTTTGCCCGGCGGTTCATTTGCTGCTAGTACGTTGGGACGGGCCCGCGCGGCGGGAACGACCCTGAATGCGCAAGATCGATCTGAATAATTTCCGGGTGGCGACGAGCGAGACCGCTCGCGACATCAATCGCCGGATCGTGTTGAACCTGATTCGGAAGCACCAGCCGGTTTCTCGGGCGGACCTGGCGCGGCATTCGGGGCTGCAGCGCAGCACGGTTTCGGCGATCACGGAACAGCTCATCGCGGAACGCTGGGTGATGGAAGGCGCGGCCGGGCACCTGCCGCGCGGGCGGCGTCCGACCTTTCTGCACCTCAATGCGGAACGGGCGGGGATCGTGGGCGTGACCATCCGTCCGATGGGCACGACGATTGTGCTGGCGCGGCTGGACACGAGTTTCCTGGCGCAAAGCAGCATGGCGACGGATGGGAACGCAGAGGAGTTTGTGAACCGGCTGACGCGCCGGGTGAGCGAGCTGGTGAAGTCGCACCCGGAGATTTCCTTCGAGGGCATTGGGATCAGCGTGCCGGGGCGCATCGACGAGCGGACGCACCGGCTGGTGTTTGCTCCCAACCTGAAATGGAGGAACCTGGATTTGAAAGGCCCGCTGGAGCAGGCGACCGGCTTGCCGGTGGCGGTGGAAAACGCGGCGAACGCCTGTGCCCTGGCCGAACTCTGGTGCGGCCGGCACTCGGAAAGCATCCGCAACCTCATCGCCGTCACCGTGGCCGAGGGAATCGGCGTGGGCATGATCCTGAACGGGCAGCTCGTGCGGGGCACGACAGGAATGGCGGGCGAGTTCGGACACGTCTCGTTGAACGAGGACGGCCCGATCTGCAATTGCGGCAACCGCGGCTGCTGGGAGGCCTATGCCTCCGACCAGGCCGCCATCCGGTATTACTGCGAGTCGGGCCCTCCCGCGGATGGCAACGGCGGGGAGCGGACGGCGGCGCCGTTGTTTGCGGACCTGCTGCGGCTGGCGCGGCAGGGGGACGCGCGGGCGGGCGCGGCGCTGGACCGGATGGCGCATTACCTGGGGCTGGGGCTGGCGATGTTGATCAGCGGGTTTTCACCGGACGCCATTGTGATCACGGGCGACGTGACCGAGGCGTGGGACCGGGTGGAGCCGATTTTGATCGAGGTTGTCCGGAACCGCTGTCCGGTGCTGAGCATGCCGCGCATTCAGCCCACGGATCCGGCCACGCAACCCCGCTTGCGCGGATCCATCGCGCTGTTTTTGCAGCAGCACTTCGGAGTTCCGCAGGGGCTTTGAGCGAGTGCGGAATCCCGGCGGTTCAGGTCCTGCGGACCGTCTTGGTTGGCAATTGTTTAATCCTGAAACAAAGTCCAAGTCCGATTGAATTGTCACCTGCCCCGCCGCCGACCATCTATTTGGATTACGTACTTTTTCGGTAGCTAAAACTGGGCTTTATTCCATTATCCGTACTTTTCCCCCATTGACTCCCGCCTCAGCATGGATATAATTCGCGACACGAACAAAACGCGTTGAGATGGATTTGAATCAAATTCAGGCGTCGGCGGGTGAGGTGGATCGTCCGTGGCAGGATGGGGTGGGGCGGATTGAGCAGAGCATCGATTACATGCGGCGGCATTTGAACGAGCCGCTGCCGGTGGCGAAGCTTGCGGCGGTGGCGAACGTGTCTCCTTCGCATTTCTTCGCGTTGTTCAAGCGGCGGACGGGTTGCACGCCGATCGATTATTTTATTCGTCTGCGGATGGAGCATGCGAGCCGGCTCCTGGAGCGGACCGGGTTGAACGTGAAGGAAGTGGCCTCGGCCCTGGGTTACGACGATCCGTTTTATTTCTCCCGGACTTTCAAGTCCGTGCATCGCGTGGCGCCGTCGGATTTCCGCCGCCAGCGTCAGGCGTGCGCGGCCCCATCGATTTCCTCCTGCTCTCCCGAATCCAACTCCAAAACAGAACCCCTCCACACATGAACCAACGAAAGACACTTCGGGCCATGAGCGGCGTTGCCGCGATGGCTCTGGCCGCCAGTTGCGGCACCGCGCGGGCCGACCTTGATGGCGGCGGCTACATCTCCGATCCGAACGTCACGAGCTGGAACGCCGTCAATTCAGCGGCTCCGTTTTACACATCCGTCAGTTCGGCCAACCTGGCGTCCGCCACCACGACGCAGGGCCAGCCGAGCGCCGGGTCGGGGGCGGTTTACACGCTGTTGAGCGAGACCTTCACGATCACGAACGGCGCGGGCGGCCTGGCGGTCAACACCAATTTCCAGCTCACCGGCTTCGCGATGATCGCCGGCGGCGGCACCGTGCAGGCCTCGGTCCATCTCTACGACATCACGACGAACCTCACGTCGAACAACGGCACCAAGCTGAACGGATCGGGGGCGACCTACAACCGGCTGGGCGACCTGCTGGGCAACGGGGCGGGTCTGGCGTACAGCAATTCCCTGCCCGCGGCGCGCCAGGTTTACTTCGGTCTCACGGCGGGCCCGGGTTCCCAGGACCAGGTGGTGCTGGGTTTGGGCCACACCTATGCGCTCGAAGTCTGGTGTCCGGCGACGACCGGCACCGGCGAGGTCTGGTTCCGTCTGCCCAGCGCAACCCCTGCGGATCCGGGCGGCCAGATGATGGGGAGCCATGACTCGGACCTGTCGGTGGCGCGTTTGACGATCACGAGCCTGGGCCTGGCCGGGGGTGCGCCGCGCACGGCGGCCCTGGCCCTTTACGGCACGCCCACTTCGGCTCCGCCGACCGTCGCCCCGCCGGTGGCCGCCGGTGGCCTGACGAACTATTTCGTGGATAAATTCGATCCGGCCGGCACCGGCACCAACAGTTACTCGGGCGGCGCGATCAGCAACGTCTGGCGCAGCTGGTTCGGCGCGGCGCTGTCGACGCTCACCTGGGATCCCAACAGCGACGCCCAGGGCAGCGCGTCTTCCGGCTCGATGAAGCTGGTGCTGGACTGGTCGGCCGGCGACCAGTTCCTGGTGTTCAACGGGTTTGCGGGCATCATTCCGCCCGTGAACGGGCTCCAGTTCAACCGGTTTGAATGCGATGTGCGGTTCGATCCTAGCTCCGCCTCGACCACGATCGGTTCCACAACCAGCTATGGCTATCTGCAATTCGGCACCAGGACGGCCGACAGCCAGTCGCAGGATTACGCGTTCGGGTCGGTGCAGGTTTCGGTGGGCAACACGAACTGGGTGCACGTGTCGACGACTTACGACGCGGCGACGGACAGCAACCTGGGCAACATTTACGATGTGTTGTTCCACATTTACGGACCGTATGGCGGCGGGTCGCTGTCGGGCACCTCGACGCTGTGGATCGACAACGTGAAATTTGTGGGTCCGACGAACTACACCACGCCGGCGCCGCCGACAGTGGCGATGGAGAAGGCGAAGCCGGCCCTGCGGATTTTCGCCGGGGACACGTCTCAGTCCTACATGCGTGAAAACATCGCCACGATTCCGACCAGCGGCCTTGGCTGGTATGGTGCGGGCGCTCCGCTGACCTATCTCATCACCATCACGAACTTCCCGGACGCCTCGGTCCAGGGCTATGAGTTCCATGTGTTCCTGATCCCGACAGTGTCGTTGCGGTATGATCCGTATTCGAATTCCTTTGCGGATTACGACACCACGAACCTGGCGTCGCTGACCATCACGGCGAACGGCAGCAATTACCTGGCGCGGTTCGCCTACAAGGTCAACCTGCCGAGCGCGGTCGTGAACACCACGCTGGCGACCATCACCAGCGCGCAGGCGGTTGGCACCTGGACGTTGAGATTCAACAACAACACCAGCATGACCCTGACAACGCCGCAGGGCACGTTCATCAACTTCACCATGCCGGACGCGGACGCCTCGAAATTCGCCGATCCGGTTGTCGCCTACTTCGGCGTGCAGCCCAATACCACCGCCGGCGAAGGCCAGTACGTGGACCTGAGCCGCATCTCCGTGGACCTCGCGGGGATCGACGAAAACTTCACGGAATGGTACACGCTCGACACGGGCACGTGGAACATCGTGGCTTCCGTCCCGGCGAGCATCTGGCAGATTGCGCCGGATTCGGCTTACTGGCTGAACTGGACGCTGCCGGACGTCGGGTTTGGACTGGGCGAGAGCACGAACTTGACGGCCTGGGTCACGCCGAGTTACTTCAGCGGTTACACGGTGACGAACACGACGGCCACGCTTGGGTTCAAGAAGTGGTCGCTGCTGCCGCAGCAGGAAATTGCTCCGGGACCGAAGGCGTTCTTCGGCTTGCGCAATCCCGCGCCTTGACGGGCGCGAAGGCGCCGGACCAGCGAAAAGGTTCACAACGGCACCGGGTCAGCTTTTCCCGGTGCCGTTTTTTTGATCCGAAACAATGTATATGAATCGCGCGCTTTGGCTGTTTCCCGTGCTCCTCGCCGCCGCCGGCGCCCGCGCGGGCGTCACCGTGGTCCAGAATGTCGCCCCCGGCGCCACCGCCTGGCCGGGCACACCCGTTCTCAGCACGATGTCCAACCCGTCTTCGGCCTCCGTGGCCCAGACCTTCACCACCGGCGTCGCGTGCACCAACCTTTCCCAGACCTTCACCATCACCACCACCAATTACATCCTGCAGCGGATCGATCTTTACGCGGGGGGCGGCAGCGGGACGGGGTCGGGGACCAACCTGTTGTTGAAGCTTTACGATCTGGGTTTCCAGAAGGCGCCCGAGCCGTCGCCGTACGGCGGCGTGGTTCCGAACGAGACGCTGGGCGGAAACATGCTCGGGTCCGGGGCGGGCCTCCTGGCGTCCTACACGCCGCAGCCGAACGGGATTCTGCAGTTTGATTTTGACGGGACCGACCAGGTGTTGCTGCGCGCGGGGCACATGTATGTGTTCGAGCTGGTGAGCACGGTGGCGAGCAAGGCGTTGAACTGGCAGTGTGTCACGAGCGGGAACCCGTATTCCGGCGGCGCGGCCTACACGAACAAATACTGGATGAACAGCGGCAGCAGCTCCTGCGAATTCGCCATGGCCGTCTACGGCGCGGTGTCCGAATCCGCCCCGCCCGCTCCGTCCACCTTGTCCGCCACGAGCACCGTCACCTGGTCGGACCTGCGGCAGAAGATCGACGGATTTGGCGCCTCGTCCGCCTGGCGCAGCACCTGGACCACCAGCCAGGCCGACCTGTTGTTCTCGACCAACACCGGCGCGGGACTGTCGCTGCTCCGGTCGCGCATCGCGCCCGGCGGGACGACGGTGGAGATCGGCATCATGCAGATGGCGCAGGCGCGCGGGGCGCGGGTGTGGAGCACGCCCTGGAGCCCGGCGGCCGCGTTCAAGGATTCCGGCAGCGTGAACGGCGGCAATTTCTACGGCGGCGCGGCCACCAACCAGGCCTACGCGAACCAGCTCGCCGCATACGTTCTGTCCATGAAAAACAGCTACGGCGTGAACATCTACGCGCTCTCCGTGCAGAACGAACCCGACGTCAACACGACCGGCTATGAATCGTGCGTCTGGACCGGCCAGCAGATCCACGATTTCGTTCCGTACTTGTCCTCCGCGCTGGCGGCGAACGGGTCCGGCGCCACCCGCATCCTGCTGCCGGAAAGCCAGCATTGGTCGAGCAACCCCGGCCTTTACACGCCCGCCCTGAACGATTCCGCCGTCGCCGCCCAGGTCTCCATCATCGCCAATCACAATTACGACGGGATCAACTCGGCAAACACCGCGACGTCCGCGCCGGCCGCCATCGCCAATTATGGCAAGCCCACCTGGGAAACGGAGGTGTCCGCCCTCCAGGGCAGCGCCAGCAGCATTTACAACGGCGTTTACTGGGCTTCCCGGATCCACGCTTTCCTGACCGTTGCCGGCGCGAATGCCTATCAGTACTGGTGGCTGATCTCCGGCAACAGCACCGCCAACCAGGGTTTGTTCGACAGCGCTGGCAACCCGGCCAAACGCCTTTATGCCTTCGGCCAGTTCAGCCGGTTTGTGCGCCCCGATTATTTCCGGCTCGGCGTGGTGACCAATTCGGGCACCGCCTATGTCAGCGCGTTTCGCGACACCAACACCAGCCGCTTCGTCATCGTGGCCATCAACCCGAACCCCACCAACCCCGTCAGCCAGACGATCCGCCTTTCCGGGTTCACCGCGAAGACCGGGTCACCGTGGGTGACGTCGAGCAGCCTTTCGCTATCCGCCCAGGCCCCCGTCAGCCCGTCACCAACGGCGCGTTCAATTACACACCCTGCGCCCGGCATCGTGACGTTCGTCGGCCAATACTGGACCAACACCGCGCCCGTCCTCGATCCCGTGGCGGATGCGACTCGACGCCACCGTCGCCTGGAGCGTGACCAACACGGTGACCGACCCTGATGTTCCGCCGCAACCTCACTTTACACTGGTGGCGGGGCCGGGCGGTGCTGGATCCGGCGACCGGCGTGCTGGACTCCCGTGCTGGACCAGGCCGGCAGCACCAACCTCGTGACTGTGGCCGTGACCGACGACGGCGTTCCCGCTGGGCGATACCAACTCCTTTTATGTCGGTGAACTCGAATTCAGCACCGGTCCTGCAGCCGGTCGCCGACCAGATGATCAATCCAGGTTTCGTGTTGACCCTCACCAACACGGCGACCGATGCCGAATCGCCGCTGCAGACTCTCACCTTCAGCCTTGCAGCCGGGCCGTTCAATGCGGTCGTGGATTCCGACAGCGGCGTTTTCACCTGGCGCCCCCTGGTGTCGCCGTCCTCGAGCTCGAACCGGGTTGCCGTGGTGGTGACGGACGACGGCGCTCCGCCGATGAGCGCAACCAACCTGTTCTCGATTTTCGTGAACCCCATGGTGGCGCCGTCGTTCCAGTCGATTTCCGCCGGGCCCGGCGGGGTGCTGATCGGCTTCGATGGATTGACGGGGCCCGACTACACCCTGTTAAGTTCGACGGACCTGGTGTCCTGGCAGGTGCTGTTCACGACCAATCCGCCGGCGATGCCGGTGATCCTGGTGGACACGAACTCGTCGGACGCAGCACGGTTTTACAGCATCCAGGCGGGACCTTAGCGGGGAGGGGCAAAGGATTTCTGGATTCATGGATTCGCTCGCGCGGATACCGCCAGCTATCCACAAATCCAACAATCCAACAATCCGTTCCTAATGATCCACGGGCGGCTGGAGGGGCAGGGTGAGGGTGAATCGGGCGCCGGAGCCGGGGCCGTCGCTGTGGGCGGAGAGGGATCCGCCGATTTCCTTCGCGGCGTTGGCGCCGCTGTGGAGGCCGAAGCCGTGGCCTTCCTTGCGGGTGGTGAATCCGTGGTTGAAGATGCGATTCAGGTTTTCGGCGGGGATGCCCACGCCGTTGTCCAGCACTTCGATGGCGACGCGTTCTCCGGCGCGGCCGATGCGCATGGTGAGGCGTTTTTCCTCGCGGCCGGAATCGTCGCAGGCGTATTTGGCGTTGCGGATGAGATTGACGAGGATCTGGAGGACCTTGTGTTTGTCGACGACGATTTCGGGCAGTGAATCCTGGTATTCGCGGACGAGCTGGACGTCGTGGCGTGAGAGGGCGCCGGCGTTCATGCGCAGCGCGTCTTCGACGAGGTCCACGATGCGGACTTTTTCCGTGACGCCGGAGACCATGGCGTAATTCTGCTGCATGGCCACGATTTCCTTGATGTGATCGATGTTGCCGTTGAGACGGCCGAGTTCCTCGACCATGCCCTCGTTTTCCTTGAGCAGCGCCTTCGAGAGTTCGAACAGGAATTCCGGGATCTGGCGTCCCTTGGGATCGGAGGACAGGTAATTGACCAGGTCGGCCTGGTGTTCGCGCAAGAGGCCGGCCACGCGGGTGAACTGGTGGATGCGCGAATTGCGGAGGCGGTCGGCGACGAGGTTGGCGCCGACGTTGACGCTATTGAGCACGTTGCCGACGTTGTGCAGCACGCTGGTGGCGACCTCGGCCATGCCGGCCTGGCGCGAGGCGGAAAGCAGTTCCTTGTGGAGCTGCTCGACCTTCGCCTCCGCTTCCTTGATGACCGTGACGTCCTTGGAAATGCCGAAGGTGCCGATGATGTTTCCCTGCGTGTCGCGCCACGGCATCTTGGTGGTAAGCGCCCAGGTGGTGCGGCCGTCCGGGTGGGTTTCCCGCTCCGGCTTGCCGATCATCGGCTTGCCCGAACGCATGATTTCCTGTTCGTCCTCGTAGGCGGGCCGCGCATGCTCCTCGGTGAAGAAATCGAAATCGCTTTTCCCCTTCAAATCGGGGTAATCCACCTTGAACAACTGAGCCATCGACTTGCTGTAACGGACGAATTTGGAATCGCGGTCCTTGAAGTAAATGCAATCCGGGCTGTTCTCCAGCAGCGTGTCGAGCAGCGAGCTGGCCTCGGCCAATTCGGCTTCGATCCGCTTCAACGCGGTCACATCCTTCGAAATGCCGAATGTGCCGATGATTTCGCCGCGCGCGTTGCGCCAGGGCATCTTGGTCGTGAGCGCCCAGGTGATGCGCCCATCCGAATACGTTTCCCGCTCCGGCTTCCCGATCATCGGCTGGCCGGTCCGGATGATGGCCTGCTCGTCCTCGAACGCGGGCCGGGCGTGTTCCTCCGTGAAAAAATCAAAATCACTCTTGCCCTTGAGCTGCTTCGAATCGGCATCGAACAGCTTCGCCAGCGAGTTGCTGTAGCGGACAAACCTGGACTCGCGATCCTTGAAATAAATGTAATCCGGGCTGTTCTCCAGCAGCGCCTCCAGAAGGCTGCTGGTCTCCGCCAGGTCGGCCTCGACCTTCTTCATCGCGGTCACATCCTTCGACACGCCGTAGGTGCCGATGATTTCGCCCTGGGCGTCGCGCCACGGCATTTTCGTTGTCAGGAACCAGGTCTTGCGCCCGTCGCAGCGGACGCCCTGTTCCAGCTTGCCGATCAGGGGTTGGCCCGTGCGAATGATTTTCTGTTCCTCGTCGAACAGCGGCTGGGCGATGTCCGCCGGGTAGCAGTCAAAATCGGTTTTCCCCACCAGCGCATCCGGTTTCGACAGGCCGAAATGCATGGAGAACGAAAGGCTGTAGCGGATCAGGCGGGATTGTTTGTCCTTGAAATAAATCAGGTCGAGGCTGTTTGCCAGGAGCGCCTCCAGCAGCGTGGCGGGTTCCACTTGGCAGACATTGGCGGCAGATGCGTCCGTTTTGACAGAGTCCATGTGTTTCAATGCGTTCGGTCCCGGATTCCCCTCCTGCCCACACCGCTATCGGCGGCGACCCGGCGCGGCTTTAGAGCATTTTTCGTGCGCAACAGAACCCGTGCAGGGACAACGCAAGATCAGGGCTGCGAATGGGGGCTGAAACTCTCCGGCGGCCCAAGGTAGCTCGGCTGAAGCCCGCCCAGGTCGATCACCAACCGCTCCAGCACCAGGCCCGGATCCACCATCCAGAACTTGAGCGTGTGATACCCGGACCGGGACAGTGTGAACGGGGTCGACACTCTTCGGACGGCGTCTTCCACGGGCTTTTCCCAGGCGCGATTCCCGTTCTCAACCGCGAA